>NZ_JBFBBI010000006.1:0-927881 GCF_040682535.1 Kribbella sp. NPDC051137 | reverse complement strand
GGAAGTTAAGCCCTTCAGCGCCGATGGTACTGCGACCGGGAGGTCGTGGGAGAGTAGGACGCCGCCGGACATTCACACTGTTAAGGGCCACCCCCCACCGGGGGTGGCCCTTAACATTTCCCCAGACATCCACACACCGTGTGTGCGACCCGCCGGCCGTCAGGGGACGCGTCGCCCAGACCGCAGGTGCTGTGCGTCAATCCCTCGAACTCCAAGTACGTCACGCCGATCCCTTCGAGTACCGGCCGCAATCTGCAGAAGCGCCGGATCGCCGGATCGGCTGTTCCCATGTACGCCACCCGGCGCCCGGGATAGCACCTGAGCTCGTGATGCCAGTCGTACGACCGATAAGCCCGCCAGAACTCCAGGGCGGGCCGCGGCAGCCGCGGCTCCCGTTCCAGCCGCCGCATCTCCCCGTCGGTCAACATCTCGATCGGCGGCACTCCACCCATCACAAGCGCACTCGCCCGCTCCGTCGATCGCGCCACCATCGCCGCCATACAGGCCGTCTGTGAGAACCCCCAGACCCCGAACCGCTCGACGCCTTCCCGATCGAGTACGGCGATCACCTGCTCGCCGATGCTGCCGAAGTCGTACACGTCCGGTCGGTCGCTCGCCCCGAAGCCGACCGGGTGAACCTGGAAGACCCGGAACCGCTCCGCCAGGTAGTCACTGATCGCGTAGTCGAGCGGCCGGCGGTTGTTCTTCAGCAGCACGAGCGCCGCCCCAGAACCGCTGACCCGGTACGCGATTCGGGCGCCGGCCCGTTCGACGTACCGGTAAGTCACGGGAGGATGGACTGCAGGGCGGCGGTCACGGTGGCGCGGGTCCCCGCGGGGAGCGCGGCGGTCAGAGTGTTGATGCGGTCGACCACCGCGTCGTGGACCTGGTGGGCCAGCTCGAGACCGTCAGGCGTGAGCTCGATGCGGAAGGCGCGACGGTCGCCGGGAATCGGCGCACGGGCGACCAGGCTGCGGCGTTCCAGACGGTCGACCATGCTGGTGAGACTCGAGCGTTCGATGCTCAGGATGTGGCTGAGGTCGGTCATCCCCTGCGGCCCGGCGATCAGCACACACAACAGCCGGGCCTGCTGTGACGTCAGGCCGAGCGGCCGGCTGGTCTCGGCGTGCAGGTCCTGCAGCAGGTGCATCGTCTGCACCAGCGCGCTCGCCAGATGCGTGTCCTGAGCAGCCGTCGTCGTCACCATGCCTCCCATGGTAGTCCGTTGGACTAATAGTTTGCTGTTCTAAGTATCCGTGCTACAACTAGTTCGAACAGCAAACTATCTGAGGGAGTCGCCATGAACGTGCGGTTCGGATACGGATCGCCGGACTCGGTACAGGACGTCGCCGCAATCGTGCGGCTCGCCCAGCAGGCCGACGTCGACGGTCTCGACCACGTCAGCCTCGCCGACCACCCGTACGTCCCGGACATGCTCGACGGGTACGCCGCGATCGCCTTCATGCTCGGGCGGACCGAGCGGCTGTCGGCGTTCGTCAACGTCACCAACCTGCCGCTACGCCCTGCACCCGTTCTCGCGCGTACGGCGACCTCGCTGGCCGCGCTGTCCGGCGGACGCTTCATCCTCGGGCTGGGTGCCGGCGGTGCGTGGGATCGGATCACCACGATGGGCGTTCCCGAACTCCGCCCGGCGGAGGCGGTCGAGGCGTTCGAGGAGGCGATGCAGCTCGTCCACGGGCTGTCCGACGGTGGTACGCCGACGCCGACGAAGCACTACCCGATCGGCGCGCTCCGGCCGGCCGCCGTACCGGCACCGCCGATCTGGACCGGCTCGAACGGCCCGAAATCCCTTGCGGCCACCGGCCGGCAGGCCGACGGATGGATCCCCGGCCACGCCGCCGACTGGCTGAGCGACCGCTATCGCTGGTCCCGGCCGATCATCGACCAGGCGGCCTTGGCTGCCGGCCGTAAACCATCGGACATCGGCACGATCTACAACTTCCCCGGCACGATCACGGCAACCCCGCTCCGTCAGACCCGTGACGCCGAGGGGCGCTGGATCGGCGGCTCTCCCGCCCAGTGGATCGAGGAGCTGACCGACGCCGTCCTGAACCACAACGCCACCGGCTTCACCCTCTTCCCCCGCGGCACTGACCCGTACGAACTCCAGCTCTCCCGCTGGTCGAAGGACGTCGTCCCGGCCGTCCGCGCGGAGATCAGCCGGCAATGACCTCGTCCACCACGACCGGCCGTCAACGCGACAAGAAGGCCATGATCTGGTCGAGCGACGGCTCGGTGCTGGTGTCGACGGTGATCGCCGGGACCGGGAGATCCACCGACTGGAAGGCATTGTGGGTACGAACGCGCGCGTCCGCACCGATCTTCGCGTCCTCGTGGGCCGCCCGGCGGGGGTCGGACGCGGTCCGCGCGATGATCCGCTCGAGGGCGACCTCGGCGCTGGTCGTGCAGTGCACGATCCGGATGTCGGCGCGGCCGAGCAGCGGGCTCAGGCCCGGGTTCCACAGCCGGTCCTGGAAGGCGGCCTCCGCGACCACCGTCGTACCGCGTCCGACCAGCAGCCCGATCACGTCGAAGAACGTCGACAAGGTCCGCATCGTCAGCGGGTCGCCGGGGCCGGGCACGAACCCCGGGGTCGCGTGCGCCATGCCCTCCTTGATCTCGTCCCGGCAGATCGCCGGGCAACCGATCGCGGCCGCGATCCGGTGCGCCAACGTCGTCTTTCCCGTCCCGGGCGGACCACTCACCACGACCAGCATAGGTTTCGACTGCACTCGCCGTACCTTAGTCGCGACCGCGGTTACCCGGTGTAAAACGCGTGTCAGGAACTGTCGGTGCGGGTGCGTACCGTGTTTTCGGTGACGACGTATTCGGCGGTCCGGACGACCGGGATCTACTGCCGGCCGGGCTGCGGTGCGAAGCCGCTCGCGGAGAACGTCCGCACGTTCGAGCACCCCGCCGCGGCCGAGGCGGCCGGATATCGCGCGTGTCTGCGCTGCCGTCCGTACCGGATCGCCGGGACGGTTCCGGACGCGGCGCCCGAGTTGGTCTGCCGGGCCGTGCAGCTGATCATCACCGGGCTGCTGGACGAGGCCGGTGAGGCTGCGCTCGGTGCGCGGCTAGGGCTGTCGGTGCGGCAGCTGCGGCGGCTGTTCCACGAGCATCTCGGCGCCACGCCGGACCAGTTCGCGCGGTCCCGGCGGGCGCATTTCGCCCGTCGGCTATTGGACGACACCGACCTCGGGATCGCGGAGATCGCGTTCGCGGCCGGATTCGGGAGCCTGCGGCAGTTCAACCGGGCGATGCGGGAGGTCTTCCGGGCGTCCCCACGGGAGCTCCGCGAGCGTCGGCGTCGCGGCGATCGGCTCGCGGCCGACGGCGGTCTGGTACTGCGGTTGCCGTTCACGCCGCCGTACGACTGGCAGGCGATGTGCGACTTCCTCGGCGACCGGGCGATCCCGGGCGTCGAGTCGGTCGAGGACGGGGTGTACCGGCGGGTGGTCTCGCTGGACGGCCAACCCGGGATGCTCGAGATCGGCGCGGGCGGTGACGATCAGCTGCTGCTGCGGGCGCATCTCCCGTTCTGGGAGGGCGTCATCCACGTCGTCGACCGGGCCGCGCGGCTGGTCGCGGCGGATCGGGATCCGTTGTCCGCCCGCGAGCTGTCGGCGGCGGCTCGGGTCCTCGGCCCGCTCTCCGGGCAGGAGCGCACGAACGCCGCCGGACCCTCGGCGGCGTCGGCTGATGCTGCGGCGCTCGCCGGCGTCCGGGTGCCGGGAGCCTGGGCGCCGTTCGAGATCGCCGTACAGGCGGTGCTCCGGGACCGGCTGTCACCGGCGGAGGCGACGGACGCCCTGCACAAGCTGGTCGAGGTCCACGGCGTACCGGTTCCGGGCCTCACCCACGGCCTGACCCACGCCTTCCCCGGACCCGAGGCACTGACCTCCGCCCATCTCGTCGGCCCGCTCGCGACCGAAGTTGCTGAAGGCAACGTAATCCTCGAGCCGGCGGCCGGGCTCGTCCGGTCCCTCGAGACCGTGACGAGCAGGCCCGCCGCCCAGGAGATCGCCCTACGGCTCGAGGGTTTCGTAGGTGCCGCGCGTGAGTAGTTCCGTGGCCGCGGCCGTTGCCAGCGCGTACGCCGCGGACGTGATCGCCGGCCCGACGCTGATCCGCACCACGCCGGCCTCCGCGAGTTCACGCACGGACGGAGCGCCCGGGCCGACCATCACGTTGAGGGGGAGCGGCGATTCCTTCACCAGTGCGGCGATCGTCGGCAGGTCGACCACCCCGGGGACGAACAGCACGTCCGCGCCCGCATCGGCGTAGATCTTCGCGCGCTCGATCGTCCCGGTCGGGTCGCCGTACAGGTACGTGTCCGTCCGTGCGTTGATCACCAGTTCGTCGTCCACCGCCCGCGCCGCTCGGATCCGTTCGGCGTGCACCAGCGGATCGTCGAGTACCAGCGCCGTGCTGTCCTCCAGGTTCACCCCGGCGGCGCCCGCCTCGACGACCTCCCGCACCGTCCGCGCGACATCGCCGTACCCGGCCTCGACATCCGCCGTCACCGGTACGTCGACCGCGGCACAGACGGCCCGGACCGTCGCGACCGCGGTCGCCAGGTCGAGCCCGCCGGCGTCGTCCACCCCGTGCGCCCAGGCAACTCCCGCGCTCGTCGTCGCGATCGCCTGCGCACCGGCCGCCGCGATCGCCCGCGCTGAGCCGGCGTCCCACGCGTTCGGCAGCACGAGCGGGGGCTGGGCGTGCAGCTCGCGCAACCGCCGCGCGCTCACAGGCTCACCACCAGTTCGTGATCGACCTCGACGAACTCCACGATCAGCTCCGCGAACCGCCCCGCGATCAGCTCCCGGTACGCCGCCGACCCGGTGTGCGCGTCGTACGCCGCCTGGTCCGCGAAGTGCTCGACGAACAACAGGTAGTCGGGCGTCGCCGGATCCCGGTACACCCGGAACGACAACGTCCCCTCTTCCGCAGCCGGCCCGCGCGGCCCGAACTCCTCGACAATCGCCTCGGCGGCGGCCTGGTTGCCGTCCTTCAGCCTGATCGGAAACACCTTTGCCAGCATCACTGTCCTCCTCGGTGGTTTCCTCAAGGTTCGCCGGTGCGCGGCTGTTCGTCCGGCCATATTCGGTCATCGACGTCAGCTCATATGGTGAGACGATA
Organism: Kribbella sp. NPDC051137; assembly: GCF_040682535.1. Classification (NCBI taxonomy): domain Bacteria; kingdom Bacillati; phylum Actinomycetota; class Actinomycetes; order Propionibacteriales; family Kribbellaceae; genus Kribbella; species Kribbella sp. NPDC051137. The sequence continues at coordinate 922,718 of NZ_JBFBBI010000006.1, read as the reverse complement.
TGTCTCATTTGGCAAGACTCTGCGCTAGCGTGAGCACTGTTGGCGAAGGCAAAGGAGCCTGGGATGAACAACGTGTACACACACGGACATCATGAGTCGGTGCTGCGCTCGCACCGCTGGCGGACCGCGGAGAACTCCGCCGGATACCTGCTGCCGCACCTGCGTCCCGGGATGGCGCTGCTCGACGTCGGCGCCGGCCCGGGCACCATCACCGCCGACCTCGCTCGCCTGGTCGAGCCCGGCCGGACCACCGCGCTGGAGGCGAATGCCCCGGCGCTGGACATCACTCGGAAGGCGTTCGAGAACGTCGACGTCGACGTGGAGTTCGTGGTCGGCGACGTGCATGCACTCGAACTGCCCGACGACACGTACGACGTGGTCCACGCGCACCAGGTGCTGCAGCACGTCGCCGATCCGGTGCAGGCGCTGCGCGAGATGCGGCGGGTCTGCAAACCGGGCGGGATCGTCGCGGTCCGCGACTCCGACTACCACGGCTTCGTCTGGTACCCGGCATTGCCGGAGCTCGACGAGTGGATGGACCTCTACCAGCGGATGGCCCGCGCCAACAAGGGCGAACCGGACGCGGGTCGCCACCTGCTGGCCTGGGCGCATGCCGCCGGGTTCGAGCAGGTGGAGGCAACCACGTCCACCTGGACGTTCACCACCCCGGAGGACCGTGCGTTCTGGGGCGGCATGTGGGCCGACCGGATCCTGAAGTCCGCGCTCGCGGACCAGGCGCGCGCGGCCGGCGTACCGGAGGAGACTCTGGTCGCGATCTCACAGGCCTGGCAGACCTGGACGGCCGACGCCGACGGCTGGATCTCGATCCTGCACAGCGAGCTACTTTGCAGGGCGTGAGCGCTGCCGGGAGATCTCGTACAGCACCGCGGTCGCGGCGTTCGCGGCGTTGAGCGAACTGGCCGAGCCGGTGATCGGGATCCGCACCAGGTGGTCGGCCGCCTCCCGCCACGCCGTACTGAGCCCGGCCGTCTCGTTGCCGATCAGCAGCAGGACGGGCTGGGTGAAGTCGAAGTCGTAGACGTCGGTCGTGCCGTGCTCGTCGGTGCCGACCACCGCGACCGGCGACCGGCGTACCCACTCGAGCACCTCGCGATGCGAAGGCGCGCGGACGGCGGGGACCGCGAACAGCGAACCCGTCGTCGCGCGCACGGCCTTCGGGTCGTACACGTCCGCGGCGTGCCCGGTCACGATCACCCCGTCGGCGCCGAACGCGTCGGCGGACCGGATGACCGACCCGATGTTCCCCGGGCCGGTCGGCCGGTCGAACACCACCCCGAGGAAGTCCGGCCCGACCGGGATCCGGTCCAGGTCGTCGGCCGGAAGCGCGAGTACGGCGATCAGCTCGGGGTCGTCCTTCTCGCCGAGCTCGGCCAGCAGTTCGGGCGCCATCGCGACCCGCTCGACATCCGGCAGCCGCTGCAACAGGTCCGAAGCCCAGCGCGACAACGGCCGGGACGCGTCGTGAATGACGGTGTTGACCGGCCAACCGTTGTCGACGGCAACCGAAATCGGCCGGACGCCCTGAACCAGGAACTCGCCGGACCGCTGCCGCTTGGTCCGGTTGGTCAGTGACGCCTGCCAAACCTGGAACCTGGCGTTCCGCGTCGAGATCCGCTGCACAGCCTTACCCTACGCGGGCGCCGCCGTGGACTCGCGCACGATCAGCTCCGGACGGAACAGCAGGGACTGCCCTTGTGTCGGTCCGGAGTCGTCCAGCCGGGACCGGAGCTGTGCGAACGCGGCCGCGGCCATCTCCTTCATCGGCTGCCGGACCGTGGTCAGCGTCGGCGCGTACAGGTCCGCGAGCACGATGTCGTCGAACCCGACCACCGACACGTCCTTGCCGACCTCGAGGCCGCCGTCGCGCAGACCGCGGCAGACGCCGAGCGCGCACATGTCGTTGATCGCGACGATCCCGGTCGGCGGCTCCTCCAGCGCGAGCAGTTCGGCCGCGGCGGCGCGTCCCAGTTCGGAGGCCTCGACGTCGCCGAAGTCGTCGGCGTCACCCTTGACCGGTGCCCGGACGGACGTCGCCGGGTCGATTCCGACCTGCTCGAGTGCGGCCGTGAACCCGCGGTACCGCTCCTTGCGGTTCACACTCGCGAGCGCCCCGGACACGAACGCCAGCCGGCGGTGCCCGAGGTCGGTCAGATGCTTGGTCGCGAGCTGGCTGCCGATCGCGTTGTCGACGCTGATGCTCACCAGTGAGGCCGGATCGCCGGCCTGTGACGTACGGTCGAACGCCACCAGTTGCAGCCCGCGTTCCACCAGCGGCATCACGTGCTCGAGCGACGGCAGCGACGAGCACAGTACGACGCCGTGCACGCCGTCGGCCCACAGCTCCTCGATGTAGTCACGCTCGCGGCGAGGGTCGCGCTCGGAGTTGCAGAGCAGCACGTGGTACCCCTCGGCCAGCGCGGCGGACTCCAGGTGCCGGGCGAGCGCGCCCCAGAACGGGTTGCCGACCGACGGCACCACCAGTCCGATGGTGGTGGTCCGGCCGGTGCGCAGCTGCCGGGCGGCCCGGTTCGGGCGGTACCCGAGCTTGTCGATCGCGCGCTCGATCCGCTGCCGGGTCTCCGGCAGCATCCGGTGGTTGCGCCCGTTGAGCAGGTTCGACACCGTGCTCGGCGAGACGCCCGCCTCGGTCGCGACCTGCTGGATCGTCACCTCACCAGTTCTCAATTCACCGCCCACCCGCGCATTCTGTCACCCCGTGGCTCTGCCGTCTCGCAGTGCAACGATGCATCAGATTGAGTCTCCTGTCCAGTTTCAGTTGGTCGGCGGCGACCTCTTGACGGCCGACGAAATCCGTTCCTAGCATGCGGTGCATCGTTGCACCAGTCGTCTTGACTGAGTTGCTTCGAGCTGGTGCATCGATGCACCAGCCGACCTTCGCGGCACCACGAAAGGCGCGCCATGGAGTACACCCGCAGATCAGTCCTGACAGCCCTGGGGCTCGGCGCGGTCGCCGCCGCCACCGGGTGCTCCGCGTCGTCCGGCGGTAACAGCCAGGCGGCCGCGGACGGCCCGGTCGAAGGTGAGATCACGCTGCTCACCCCGCTGTTCGAGGGCAGTTCCGGCAAGCAGTTGCTCGAGGGCAAGCTGTTGCCGGCGTTCAAGCAGAAGAACCCGAAGGTCACCGTCAAGGTCGACTACACGAACTACAGCGCCCTGAACGAGAAGCTCACCACCAGCCTGGCCGGCGGTCTGATGCCGGACGTGGTGATGCTCGGCGTCGGCTGGATTCCGCCGTTCGCGCACAAGAAGGTGCTCGCGCCGCTGCCGGACGAGCTGGCCAAGCGGTACGACTACGAGGACCGCGTGCTCGAACCCTCCCGGTTCGAAGGCAAGCTGTACGCACTGCCGATGGTGCTGGACACCCGGATCGTCACGTACCGCAAGGACATGTTCGCCGAGGCCGGCATCAAGGCGCCGCCGAAGAACTGGGACGAGCTGCGGGCGATGGCGAAGGAACTGGCCCGCTCCGACGGTTCCGGGAAGCTGACGCGGGTCGGGTTCGACCCGTTCTCGATCGATCTCCGGCAGTGCTGGGAGACGTTCCTGTTCGCGAACGACGGCAACCTGTTCGACGAGAGCGGGCAGCAGGTGAAGTTCGACGACGACCGTGGTGTCGGGGCGCTGCAGCTGCTCCTGGACGTGATCAAGGACAAGTCCGCCGACTACTCGTTCAAGTCGTCCGCCGGTCAGCCGAGCACGCTGCAGCAGGGGCGGGCCGCGATGATGATGGCGAACAACTCGCTCTGGGTGCAGCTGCAGCAGCAGACCCCCGAGCTGCTGAAGGACGACAAGGTCGGCGCGTTCATCCTGGCCAACAAGGTCCCGGCGATGCTGCAGGGCGGCACGATGGTGTCCCGTTCGGCGTCGACCAAGCACGCGGCCGCGGCGCAGGCACTGGTCGAGTTCATGGGTACGCCGGAATCGATCCTGCCGACCGCCCAGCAGCGTGGCTCGGTGCCGGGCGTCCAGGACCTGCGAACCTCGGAATACGTGAAGGAAAACGGTTTCGTAAAGCTTGCCCTGGACAACATGAGCAAGGCCCGGTCCGAGGGCGGAACCGCTGCCTGGATGGAGATCCGGGAGAAGGTCAAGACCACGCTGGAGACCGCGGTGGTCGGCAAGAAGACCGCGAAGGAAGCGATCGACGACCTCGCGAACCTGAGCAAGGAAGCGATCTCCCGACTGTGAGCACCGTGTCGACCACCGAAGGCAAGTCTCTGTCCGGGTCCGGGGCCGGGCTCCGTTCGCGGTTCGGGTCCCGCCGCGGGTTGCCCGGCCTGCCCCCGCCGGCCGCGGCGCCTTCGACCGGCGGGAGCCTGGCCCGGTCGCGGCGGCGGGCCGGGCTGCTGATGGTCGCGCCCGCACTCCTGCACGCGCTGATCTGGATCGGCATCCCACTGGTCGCCGCGGTCGTGCTGAGCTTCACGTCGTACGACGTACTCACGCCGCCGCGGTTCACCGGGCTGCAGAACTTCCGTGATCTGTTTTCCGACAACGTTTTCCGCAGGGCCGTGCTGAACACCAGCATCTACACGTTCTTCACGGTCCCGGTAGCGATGGGGATCGCGCTGCTGATCGCGCTGATGCTGAACACCAAGCTGGCCGGACGGGCGATCTTCCGGACCGCGATCTTCATCCCGCAGGTCACCGCGACGATCGCGGTGGCGCTGGTCTGGCTGTGGATCTACGACCCGCGCGGCGGCCTCGCGAACGCCGTACTGTCGTTCCTCGGACTGGACGGGCCCGCCTGGCTGTCGTCGACGGACTGGGCGATGCCGGCGGTGATCGTGGTCGGCATCTGGCAGGGCATCGGGCTGAAGATGCTGATCTACCTGGCCGCGTTGCAGAGCCTGCCGGTCGACCTCTACGAGGCGGCGTCGGTGGACGGCGCGTCCAAGGTCCGCCAGTTCTTCAGCCTCACCCTGCCGCTGTTGCGCCCGGCAACGTTCTTCGTGTTCGTCACTTCGGTGATCGGGGCGTTCCAGTCGTTCGACCAGGTCTACATCCTGACCGACGGCGGCCCGGCGAACAGCACGACGATGATGACGTACGAGATCTACAAGTCCGCCTTCCGGGAGTTCCGGATGGGGTACGCGTGCGCGCAGAGCCTGGTGCTGTTCGCGTTGCTGCTGTTCCTGACCCTGCTGAACCGGCGGATCACCGGAGGTGACCGTGCCACCCGTTGACACCGTCGGGCGCGCCCGCGCCGGCCGGGTCGCGCTCTACCTGACGCTGATCGCGATCTCGCTGGTGATGATCGTGCCGTTCGTCTGGATGCTGCTGACCTCGGTCAAGACGCCCGGCGACATCGCCGCCGTACCGCCGCGGTTGCTGCCGTCGCACTGGGCCTTCGGCAACTATGCGGACGCGTTGCGCGCGGCGCCGTTCGCGACGTACGCGCGGAACAGCTTCGTGATCGCGGCGAGTCATACGCTGCTGAACGTGGTGATCGCGTCGATGGCCGGGTACGCGCTGGCCCGGTTGCGGTTCCGGGGCAGTTCGCTGATCTTCCTCGGGTTCGTCGGGGCGCTGATGATCCCGACGTACACGAAGATCCTGCCGGAGTTCCTGATCGTGCGGTTCATGCCGCTGTTCGGCGGGAACGACCTCCTGGGGCAGGGCGGCACCGGGTGGCTGGACACCTGGTGGGCGCTGATCATCCCGGGTGCGGTCAGTCCGTTCTCGGTGTTCCTGTTCCGGCAGTTCTATCTGGACCTGCCGGTGGAGCTGGAGGAGGCCGCGCGGCTGGACGGCCTCGGCGAGTTCGGGATCTACGCGCGGATCATGACCCCGCTGGTGAAACCGGCGTTCATCACGGTCGCGCTGCTCACCTTCGAGGGGTCGTGGAACAACTTCCTCTGGCCGCTGCTCGTGACCAAGAGCGACAGTCTGCGGGTGATCCAGGTCGGGCTGTCCGTGTTCCGCACCGAGAACGACACCCAGTGGGCGTTCCTGATGGCCGGGACGACGCTGGCCACCGTACCGATGGTGGTGCTGTTCCTGATCGGGCAGCGCTACTTCGTCCAAGGGTTCGCGAACGCGGGCATCAAATGACAATCACCTTAGGAGAACGTTCTATGGAACTGCAGGGGACACGCGCGCTGGTCACCGGTGCCGGGCACGGCATCGGCCGCGGCATCGCGCTCGGGCTGGCCGCGGCCGGGGCGGACGTCGTGGTGCACTACGGGACGTCCGCCGACGCCGCCGCGCAGACCGTTTCCGACATCGGGAAACTCGGCCGGAAAGCGATTTCGGTCGGTGCCGACGTGACGTCGACGGCCGACGTCGACCGGCTGCTCGACGAGGCCGTCGGATTCCTCGGCGGGCTCGACGTACTGGTCTGCAACGCCGGCCACCTGATCGGCCGGGTCAAGGTCGAGGAGATGACCGACGAGCACTTCCAGCAGGTGGTCGACGTCAACCTCGGCGCGACCTTCCGGACCACGCGGGCCGCGATCCCGCACCTGGCACAGTCGGCCAATCCCCGGATCATCACGATGGCCTCGCTCGCCGCGCACAACGGCGGCGGTCCGGGGTCGGTGGTCTACGCGGCGGCGAAGGCCGGGATCCGCGGGTTCACCAAGGGCCTGGCGAAGGAGCTCGGGCCGCGCGGCATCACGGTGAACTCGGTCGCTCCCGGGTACATCGCGGAAACCGCGTTTCATCAAACGTTTTCCACCGAGCAGGCACAGGCGAACATGGTCGCCGGCACCCCGATCGGCCGCGCCGGTCAGGTCGAGGACGTCGCGAACGCGGTTCGTTTCCTCGCCCTCCCCGCGTCCGGCTACCTCACCGGCATCACCATCGACATCGACGGTGGCACGTGGCCCCGATGAACCCACCGACCGAACGCGACGACCACCAGCCGCCCGCGACCCCGCCGCCTGTGAGCGGGGTCGGGCAGGAGGAGGTGCCGGCTAGCCCGCCGCCCGAGCGTGGGGCTGGGCAGGAAGACGTCCTGGTGGGTCCGCCGGCGGAGCGCGGAGGTTGGTGGCATGAGTATGTGTGTCCGGCGCACGGGGTCGAGTTGGAGCATGTCGGCTTCGCGTCCGGGGTGTTTCCGGCCGGCGGTGTCCCGTGTTCCTACGGCTGCCGGGTCGACACGCCGGCGGTCCGCGGCGCGTGGACGGTGCTGGCCCACCACTTCTGGGCCCGACGGATCCGCCTCCTCTCGTACGACGGCGCCGGCGCGGACCTGCTCACGTCGTACGCGCGGCTGTACCTCGACCTGACCAAGGAAGGCGAGCACGACCAGGCCCAGAACTGGATGCAACGCGGCCGCCTGTTCCATCAGGCACTCACCGACGCCGTGTGGGGCGTTCCCATCGCCCACGCGATCCGAACCCTCGCCACCCACCCCACCCACGCCTCTTCGACGCCCTCCACCTCGAACTCGGCTAGTGGACGGGGTCAGCTGGGCGAGACCTTGGGGATGCTCGACGACATGGTGGCCGGGGCGCGCCGGGCCCGGGACGCGATGGTTGCCCAGGACAAGTTCTCGTCGAACTACACCGCCTGGTTCAACGCCCTCGGCATCACCGCCGGCCAAGCAGCCGCCGCCCTCCGTGGAACGGAATGGGCCGGCGCCGACGAATGGCTGACCGGCGAGCACGGCCAGTTCGCCCACCTGGCCGCGTCCACCGGCGAGGACGGCTGGGAATGGGAGGGCAGCACGTACTACCACGGCTTCGTCCTGCGCGCGTACCTGCTGAGCCTGCGCGGCTGCGACCCGGCCACCGTCCCGGCCCGACTGGAGATGATGATCGCGGCGCTCGCCGACATCGCCACCTCCGGCGGCGTCCTTCCCGCCCTCCACGACGGCCCGTACCGCCGGGTCCCGCTCGCCCTCGAATGGCTCGAGATCGCAGCTCTCGCCCGCCAGTTCACGTCCGCCGTGGACCTCACCGCCGTCGCGACGCACGCCCGGGCGGAGGTCGGCGCGAGCTACGACGGCCTCGAGGACCGCTTCGACGGCTGGTTCAGCGGCCCGCCCCGCACGACCCTCGCGGACCGCGGACCCGACTCCACCTACGCCGTAGTCCGCACCGCCGGCATCCACGCGATCCTCGACCACGGCACGCACGGCGGATCGCACGGCCACCACGACAAACTCGCGCTGTACCTGTACGGCTCCACGACCCCCTGGCAGCCCGACCCCGGCCAGGTCCCGTACGGCCACGCCCAATGGCGTGCGCACTACAAGTCCGTCGTCTCACACCCGACGCTCCGCATCGACGGCCTCGAACCCGCCGAGGCGACGGGCGCCGTTTCCCGCAACGGAAACTCGATTTCCGCAACGGTTTCCGGCTGGTACGACGGTGTCCACGCAACCCGCGAACTGATTGCTGCCGACAACTACCTGCTCGACGTCGTCCGGGTGACGGCCGACCGCGAACGCGAGATCGTCCTCCAGTTCCGCCCCGACGTCGACCTGACCGTCGAGCTCGGCCCGCGCGCGACCCGCAGTACGTGGACCGGCGACGAGAAGCTCTACGGCTACCACCGCGGCGACGGCATTCCGGTCACCCGGCCCGGCCCCGGCCCGGCGGACGACCCGCAACGGACCCGGACCTGGATCGACTGGACGGTCACCGGTACGTCCGCGACCTTCTGCTCCGTGTACTCGACCGCCCCGATCGACGACGACCTCGCCGAGGTGATCACCGATGTATGACGTCCGCATCGACGAGCTGCGGAACGGCCTGGACGGACGGTACGCCGCCCAGTGGCGCCGGCTCCGTGAGCAGTGCGACTGGTACCGCACGCAGACCCCGCCGTCCGAGCACCCGTCCGCGAGCATCACGTACTTCGGCCCGGCCGCGGCGAATCTCGCACTCGCTTTCCGGCTGACCGGAAACGAGGGATACCGCGCCGAAGCCGCCCGCTGGATCTCCGCCGCGATCGGGTTCCCGCACTGGGGCAAGGCCCACATGCCCGACCACGACCTCGACGCCGGCTGGCTGCTGCACGGGCTCTCCCTCGCGTCGGGCTGGCTCGGCGACGACTTCGAGCTCGCCGCGGAACTGCGCGCCAAGCTCGAGTTGCAGGGAAGCCGGCTGTACGAGTTCGCCGTCGAGTCCGAGGGCTCCTGGTGGAGTTCGTCGTACTGGCAGAACCACAACTGGATCTGCTACACCGGGCTCGCCGCGGCCGGGTACGCGCTCGGACGTTCCGACTGGACCGAGCGCGCCAGGTCGAACTTCGCGACCGTGATCGAGTTGCTGCCTGCGGACGGGTCCGACATGGAGGGCGTCGTCTATTGGCGGTACGGCGTGCCGTGGCTGGCGACGTACCTGGATCTCCTGCAGGACCAGGAAGGGCTCGACTGGTGGAAACGCTGTTCCTTCCTGGCGAACACGTTTTCCTACCGGCTGCAGCAGTGTGCGCCCGGGTTCGAGGAGAACATCGACCACGGCGACTGCCACGACCGGCGGAGCGGGCACAGCGTCGCGCTCTACCGGAAGCTCGCGGCGGCGTACCGGATCGGCGAGGCGCAATGGCTTGCGGAAACCGTTTCCGAACGTTTCTTCTGGCGAGAGGCGTACGCGAGCGGTGTGAAGCCGGGCGTGATGCCCGAGGCGTACCTGGAACTGCTCTGGTACGACGACTCGCTGGCACCGGTCGATCCCGCGCAGAGCGCGCCGTTGTCGGCGTACTTCCCGGACCTCGGGCTGGTCACCGCCCGTACCGGATGGGACGACGAGGCAACGATGGTGTCGTTCAAGGCGGCACCGGGCGGCGGGCATCAGGCGTGGGAGACGTCGCACAAGCTGGATCGTGAACGCGGCTGGGACACGTTGAGCGCCGGGCATCATCACCCGGACTCCGGGTCGTTCGTGCTGACGTCACGGGGTGCGTTCCTGGCGGTGGACGAGGGGTACAGCAACCGCAAGCGGGCGGGGGACCACAACCTGATCCTGGTGGACGGGCAGGGGTTCGCGGACGAGGACCGGTACCACGTCTACAAGGGGATCCCGTACGAGCGCCAGGCGGAGATGGTCGACGTACTCGCCGCTGACGGCATGGCACACGCCACGGCCCGGATCGCTGCGATGTACCCGCCGGAGCTGGGCATCACGCGCCTCGACCGGACACTCGTCTTCACTCCGGGCGGCCGGGTCGTCCTCCTGGACCACTGCGCTGCCGACGCCCCGCGCGACTGGACGTTGCTGCTGCATGCGGACTGGCCGATCGAGTACGGCGAGGAGATCGCTCTGCGGTCGGGGTCCGCCCAGGCGTGGGTTCGGCTGCACACGTCGCTCGACGTGGAGCCCGCCGTCACCGAGGTGGAAGCCAACCCGACCTCGAGCACCCCCAGCCTCCGCCTGACCCGCACCATGCACACCCTCCGCGCCACCGCGCGCCAGACCACCACGGCAACCCTCCTCACCACGATCGAGCCGACCTCCGCCCTCCACCCAACTCCAGCGGCCGCTCGCTCTCTCCCCGTAACACGCGGCCACGCCATCACCTTCACCGACGAAACCGTGTTCCTGCCCGACGCCGCAGGCCGCCTGGACCCGCGTCCACCCGCAGCAGCTGGGCCGGCGGACGGTCAGGCCATTGCCGTTGGCGCCGACTCGCGCTCCCGAGCGGGCGGCGGCGCCCAGGCGGGCAATTGTGATGGTCTGGCGATCCGCGCCATCATCCAAACCCCCGGCCGTCGCATCACGATCCCGGCGGAGCACACACAATGACCGCCGCGTCCGCAGGCACTGCTGACCTCGCGGGAGCCGATCGGCCTGCGATGGCTGGACGGTCTGCCGTTGGTGCCTCGGTGGGGCGACGAGGGCTGGAGCTGTTGGGGTGGGTTGCTCAGCCGGCGGCGGCGGGGGTTGCCTTCGGGCTCTTGTGTTTGGGTGTAGTGACGTGGCTTCCGGCGTTGGCAGGGGTTGGGTTTGCGCTGGAGCGATGGCGGGTCGACGGGGACACGCGGTGCTTCACCGGAGTGTTCGTCGGTTGCCGTAGGTACTGGCGCCGGCTGCTGCCGCACTCGGCCCTGATGACCCTCGCCGCAGTGGTTGCTATCAGCAACTTGTCGTTCTTGGCCGGCCGCTCCGGCGTACTGGCCGTCGTCCTGTTCATGATCCACGTCGGCCTGCTGGCCGTCGCGGCCACCTACCATCTCGCGCTGGCCGTCGCCGCCGCCCGGAAACCGTCCGGTTCTGCCGCGGGATGGCGTCGTACGGCGTTCCGTCTCGCCTTCACCTCCGTCCCGCGTGGCACCGCGCTCCTCGGTGCCGCCATCGCCGCACCGGTCTTTTCGCTGGTGATTCCGGCAGGTCCGCTGCTCCTCGGCACCACCGTTCCGGTTCTGGTCGGCCTGCTCGTCGCCGACCGCGTATAGGCACCTCAACCGCCCTATCAGGAGGACAATCATGTCCAGAGCCGTCCCGATCCTGTTCCTCGGCCTCGCGCTGGCGCTGCCCGCAGTTCCGGCGCACGCCGCAACCGACTACTTCGTTGCCCCGTCCGGCAGCGACACCAACGCCGGCACGTCGGCGGGCACGCCGTTCGCCACGATTCAGAAAGCGCTTGATACCGCTCCGCGCGGCGCGACCGTGCACCTTGCCTCCGGCACCTACCTGCAGGATGTGGTGACCGTCCGCTCCGGGGTCACGATCACCGGCCCGTCGACGGCGGTGGTCAAGGGCGCCGGGAACTCGCGGATCGTCCAGGTGCAGCACGACGGCGTGACGCTGGACGGATTCACGATCGACGGGCTGCACGGTTCATCGTCGAGCATCGACGGGTACCGGGACAAGCTCGTGTACGTGATGAGCACGTCGCCCGGCGACGGCGTCGGCACGCTCACGATCAGGAACATGCGGCTGAAGAACGCCGGCAGCGAATGCCTGCGGCTGAGGTACCTGGTCACCAACGCCGACGTGCACGACAACACGATCGGGCCGTGCGGAGTCTGGGACTTCAAGTTCAACGACGGCGGCAAGAACGGCGAGGGGATCTACCTCGGCACCGCGCCGGAACAGCAGGGCGAGAACGGCGCGCCGGACGACCAGCCGGACCGCAGCCGGAACAACCGGATCCACGACAACACGATCGCGACGTACGGCAACGAGTGCGTGGATGTGAAGGAAAACGCCACGGAAAACGTTGTCGAGAACAATGACTGCAGTGAGCAGAAGGACCCGAGCTTGGGCGGCCTCGACGCACGCGGGAGCGGGAACACGTTCCGCTACAACACGATCCACGACAACACCGGCGCCGGTGTCCGCCTCGGCGGCGACACGGCAACCGATGGTACGGCCAACAATATCTACGGGAACGCGATCACGAACAACGCCGGCGGCGGTATCAAGTTCATGCGTACGCCGCAGGGCACGGTCTGCGGCAACACCATGTCCGGAAACACCGCCGGAAACTCGGTCGGAACGTACGGCGCCGACTACAACCCGACGGCAGCCTGCTGATGACGACACCGTCCCGGCGCACCATCCTCGCCGGAACGGCCGCGACCGCCCTTGGCGCTCTCCTCGGACGCACCGCCCTCGATACCTCGTCAACGGCAACCGGAGAGGCAGCCACCACACCCGGCACCATCCGGGCGGCGCGGCCGCGCTGGGTCACCAGTTGGGCGACCGCCCAGACGGCTCCGACTCCCACTGACCTCGACGCGAGCAGCGGCTTCACCAGAACCACGCTGCGGAACACACTCCGCCTCAGTGCCGGAACCGCCGCGGGTGCTTCCGGGTTGCGGCTGCGGTTCGCCAACCCGTTCGGCACATCGCCGATCGTCATCGGCCCGGCAACTGTTGCCGTCAGTTCGAGGCCGGAACGGCCGGTGCTCTTCGACGGCGAGCGGGAAGTGATACTCGCGGCCGGCGCGACCGTGGTGAGCGATCCGGTCGATCTCGTCGTACCGGACGGTGGAGATCTCCTCGTGACCACGTACCTCCCAGGGCCGACCGGTCCGTTGAGTTTCCACCGGAACGTGCATGCGACCGGATTCATCGGAGATCGTCCGACCAACTCGGTGTTCCTGCTCAACGGTGTCGACGTCGAAGCCAACGGACGTCCGACGCTCGCGGTACTCGGCGACTCGATCACCGAGGGCGTCGGTACACCCGACAACGCAAACCTCCGCTGGCCCGATCAGTACGCCGCCCGCTTCCGCCGCCGGCCCGCGGTGGCCAATCTCGGAATCAGCGGAAACCGTGTTCTGCTGGACGACGCGCGTTTCGGGCCGAGCGGGCAGTCCCGGTTCGACCGCGATGTGCTCGCCCTGCCGAACCTGCAGACACTGATCGTTTTCCTCGGCATCAACGACATCCAGCAGCCGCCGAGCCAGACCGATCCCCAACGGGTCCTGCGGGCCTACGAACAGTTGGTACGTCGCGCGCACGACCACGAACTGGACGTGGTCGGCGCGACGATCGGCCCGTTCAAGGGCTGGACCCGCTACACGCCCGAGCTCGACGAGGTCCGCAACAGCGTCAACGCCGTACTCCGCGAAGGCCGTCTCTTCGACGATCTGCTCGACGTCGACGCTGCCCTCCGCGATCCCGCTGACCCGGCCCGGCTCCGCCCCACCTTCAACAGCGGTGACGGCCTACATCCCAATGCCGCCGGCGCGAACGCCATCGCTCGTGCTCTGTGAGTCGTCACTCCTTCTGAGAGGACTCGTATGTCAGATTTCACCCTTCGTCGGCGCACCGTGCTCGGTGGTGCGCTTGGCGGTGCCGCGCTGCTCGCCTTACCCGCCCGCGGCTGGGCGAGCACCGGCACCGATGAACTTCGCCTGCGCTGGCAAACGCTGCTCACGGGCGGCCCGACGGTCGACCCGGCCGACCCGGACCTCGCGGTTGCGATCGCCCGGGTGGACCGGCTGGCACAGTCCGCTCTTGCCACGCTCGATCGTTCCGCGAACCGCACCACCCTCTGGCCCGACCTCGCAAGTACAACGCTTTCCAACCACGTCGCGTCGAGTTTCCGTCGCATCAAGCAGCTCGCGGTCGCCTGGGCCACCAACGGTTCGGTGTACCAGGGCAACGAGTCCGTCGCCGACGACATCCACGGCGCGCTCGAGTGGATGCACACCAACCGCTACAGCCCGACCCTCCCGCGGTACGACAACGACTACGACTGGGAGATCGGCGGCGCGTCCGCGTTCGCCGACACCTTAGTCCTGCTGTACGACGTACTCCCGGCCGACGTCCGTACGACGTACACGCAGGCGATCGACTACTACACGCCGGACCCGAACCTGTGGCGCGCGGACCGACAGATCGCGACCGGTGCGAACCGCGTCTGGATCGCCACGGTGGTGGCGACCCGCGCGGTCCTCGACGGCGACACCGCTGCGCTTACCCGGGTCCGGGACGCGATCAGTGATGTCGAGGGCAACGGCGCCAACAGCGTGCTGGCGTTCAACGACGCACCTGGCCGGGTCGACGGCACCGGCGAAGGCTTCTACAGCGACGGCTCGTTCCTCCAGCACTACAAGCACCCATACAACGGCGGCTACGGAAAAGAGCTCCTCGGCACGCTTTCCTCGCTGCTGTACCTGCTCGGCGGCACTGAATGGGCGGTCACCGATCCGGAGCTGGAGAACATCTACGGCTGGATCAACGACGCGTTCGATCCGTTGATGGTGCGCGGCGACATGATGGGCTCGGTCTGCGGCCGGGAGATCGCCCGCCCGAGCAAGCAGAACCATGCGGCGACCCAGACGATCATCGAGGGCACGATCCGGCTGATCCCGGCCGCGCCGGCCGAGCGGGCGGTCCAGCTGACCGCGCTGGTCAAGCAGTGGATCAACGAAGACGTTTTCCGAAACTTCCTGAAAGTGACCGATCCGGCGTCGCTCGTCGCCGCGCGTGGCATCCTCGCGTCGGCTGCGACCGCCCGCGGACCGCTGGTCCTGCACAAGCAGTACCCCCGGATGGACAAGGTCGCGCACCACCGCCCGGCGTTCACGATCGGGCTCAGCGCCTACTCGTCGCGGATCTACAACTACGAGTCGATCCAGAACGAGAACCTGCACGGCTGGCACCTGTCCGACGGGATGGTGCTGCTGTACGACGACGACCTCGGCCACTACTCCGGCGACTACTGGCCGACGGTCGACCCGTACCGGTTGCCGGGGACAACGGTCGACACCCGGCGGCTGGCCGACTCGTACGGTTTCCGCAGTACCAGCGAGGCGGACTGGGTCGGCGGTGTGTCCGTGCCGGGGCGGACGACTGGTGCCTACGGCATGGATCTGCGCGGGTACGGCACGAACCTGCGGGCATTGAAGAGCTGGTTCCTGGTCGACGACGTCATGGTGTGCATCGGCTCGGACATCACCGGCGACGGCGAGGTCGAGACGATCGTCGAGAACCGCAAGCTGCGCACCGGGAACGAGACCTTCACCTCGGCGCCGGGCTGGTGCCACCTCGAAGGCACCGGCGGATACGTGTTCCCGGACCGTACGCCGGTGCAGACGCTCCGCGAGGACCGGACTGCCACCTGGCGCGAGATCAACCTCAAGTACGGCACCGACGACGTAGTCACCCGTCCGTACCAGACCGTGTGGTTCGCCCACGGTACGGCGCCGGCCGGGCAGGGCTATTACTACGTCCAACTGCCGGCTGCGACGCTAGAGGAGACGAAAACGTTTGCCGGAAAGCTTCCGGTGCAACGGATTCGAGCGGACGGCACCGCGCACGCGATCCGCCTGCGCAACGTCCTGGCGGCGAACTTCTGGACCGCCGGCACGGCCGCCGAACTCACGGCCGACGGCCCGGCCTCGGTCGTGGTCGCCGGCAATTCCGTCGCGATCTCGGACCCGACGCAGACCCGCACCTCGGTCACCGTCGACCTCGACAAGCCGGGCCTGAACAGCCCCGTCACCGGCGACGGCGTAAGCGCCACCCGGCGCGACGGCGGCTGGCGAATCGTCGTCGACACCACCGACCGCCACGGCGCCGCCGCGGCTGTCACCTTCCACTGATCGCGAACGGAGAGGACTACGAATGCTCGTCGACATGCCGCTGGACCGGCTGCGGGAGTACCGCCCGGACCCAGAGGAGCCCGCGGACTTCGACGCGTTCTGGAAGCAGACGCTCGACGACGCGGCCGGACACCCGATCGACGCACGGTTCACGCCGTACGACGCCCGGCTGGCAACTGTCGAGGTCCAGGACGTGACCTTCAGCGGCTGGGGCGGGCAACCGGTGAAGGCGTGGCTCCTGCTGCCGCGCCACCGCACCGGTCTGCTGCCCGCGGTCGTGCAGTACATCGGCTACAACGGCGGCCGGGGGATTCCGTACGAGTGGCTGACCTGGAGCGCGGCCGGGTACGCGCACCTGGTGATGGACAACCGCGGCCAGGGCGGTGGAGGAAAAACGATCTCGGAAACCGCGGACATAGCGCCGGACGGCCACGGGTCGTCGGCGCCCGGGTTCCTGACCCGTGGCGTCGAAGACCCGACGAAGCACTACTACCGCCGGCTGATCACCGACGCGGTGCGGGCCGTCGACGCGGTCCGCAGCAGCCCGGACGTCGACGGCGACCGGGTTTCGGTCCTCGGCGGCAGTCAGGGAGGCGGACTCGCGCTCGCGGTCGCCGGTCTGCGCGCCGACCTGTCCGCGGCGATCGCCGACGTACCGTTCCTGTGCCATTTCCGGCGGGCGTCGCAGATCACCGACAACGGCCCGTACGCCGAGATCGCGCGCTGGCTCAAGGGCCACCGGTTCGAGGCGGAAACCGTGTTCGGAACGCTTTCCTACTTCGACGCGGTGAACTTTGCGGCCCGCGCGACCTGTCCCGCCTGGTTCTCGGTCGCGCTGATGGACAACGTGTGCCCGCCGTCGACGGTGTTCGCGGCGTACCACCGGTACGGTGGGCCGGCGGAGCTCGAGGTGTTCACCTACAACGGGCACGAGGGTGGAGCGGAGTACGACCTGCCACGGAAACTCAGCGCGCTCGCTTCCGTCTTCGGCCGCGATGTCTGAGCCGGACTGCACCCCAGAGCAGCAACGCGGGTAGCCACAGCAGCACCAACCACGGAAGCCGCCACCAGCCGGACGAGCCGTCGACCGCCGGCTGGTCGGTGGCGATCAGCGGCCGCGCGGACGCCGACCAGGCCAGGAACGCGTCGCCGATCGGTATCGCGCCGAACAGGTACCGCTTGGTCTTCAGGCCGGTGAACGGCAGCCCGACCAGCTCACCCGTCCGCGCCAGCCGGTCCGCCAGCGAATCGTGATGGACCCGCGCCGCACCCATCCCGACAACGGTTGCAGAAAGACTCATGCCCAGCACTAGAGGCCCCGAGTCCACGTCACCCTGCCCTGCGGTGCCCTCCGGGTACTCCCGAACCCCGAGCCCGGTGACGAACTTGTCCCTGAACAGCTGGTACTGCGATCGGGCGAACGTCGGATCGATGTCGACCAGAAAACGCTGGATCATCGCCTGGGACGAGCCGCGCGCAGCGGTCACCTGCGGCACAACCTGATGCGGCAGCAACCCGGTCGCCGGGTCCAGGTTGGTCTTCACGGTCGTCACCCAGTTCCGTGCGAGCTGCCCGAAGCGCGGCGCGACCACGGCGTCGTACAGCCGGAGGGACGCGATCGCGACGACCGAGTCGACCGGCCACGCCTGCCCCGGGTACGCCTCGAGAAACGGAGTTTCCGCGGTTCGGAAAGCGCTGGCGATCGCGACGGAGTCGCTGGTGAACCGGGAGCGGTCCGCCGCGTCCGACTGCCCGAGCGCGATCAGCCCGCCGCGCAACCAGTTCGACCAGCCGGCGTAGAAGACGCCGTACTGCGGCTTCAGCGACTTGTCGAACGGCGCTGTCCCGTCCGCCGAGTCGAGCCGGTCGAGCGCCCACCGCACCTGGATCGACGCGTCGGCGGCCCGCGCCGGATCGCTGACGCCGACCTGCACCCAGCTCAACCCGTACAGCACGTTCAGGAAGAAATACCCTTCCGGAAACTGTTTCTGCGCGTTTCGGTCCGCACCTTGCTCGATCTCCGTACGCAGGAACGCGAGCTGTTTCGGCACGCCCTGGGTGGGATCGGTCCACGGAAGGACCAGCCGTGCGGTGCCCACCCCTGCCACCACGGTGGCAATCACCGCCACGCCGATCACGAGCTTGCGCAGCACCTGGATCAATCTAGACGGTCTTCGGCAACGATCGGCGGACGAACGGATGACCATCCGGGTACTCGACCCGCCGATGGGGTCCCCGCCGGAAACGACGGGTGGGTCAGGTGCCGAGGGTGGACTCGCGGGTGATCAGGCGGGTGGGGAGTTTCAGGGGGCCGGGGCGGGGAGAGCCGGCGATGGCGTCGAGGAGGAGTTTGGCGGTGCGGCGGCCGAGCTCCTCGAGTTGCATGTCGACCGTGGTGAGGGGCGGGCGGCTGGCCAGCGCCATCACCGACCAGTTGTCGTACCCGGTGACCGCGATGTCGCCGGGGACCGAGCGGCCGAGCTCGCGGAGGCGGTCGCAGACGCCGCGGGCGATCTGGTCGCTGCCGCAGGTGATCGCGTCCACCTCCGGGTGGTCGCGGAGCAGTACGTCGACGGCCAGCCGGCCCCAGCGCTCGGTCCACTCGCCGTACAGCGGCGGCCCGGCGAACGTCGTACTCGCCGCCTCCTGGGTGGCCGCGGCGCGGACCCGGGCGCTGAGGTGGGACTCCGGCCCGGTGACGTGGGCGATCCGTTTCCGGCTGAGTGTGTGCAGATGCCGCACGGCGGCCGAGGCGCCGGCGTGGTCGTCGACGAGCACGGACGTGTCCGCGGGGTCGGTGGACGGGCTGAACGCATACACCACCGGGATCGGTACGTCGATCGGCTCCCGCGGCTCGACCCGGCGGCCGGTCACGATGATGCCGTCCACCCGGAGCGAGACCAGCGCCTTCAGATAGTGCTGCTCGCGGAGCGGGTCGTCGCGGGTGTCGCAGAGCACGAGCGCCATCTCGCCGGCGCTGAGCGCGTCCTCGGCGCCGAGCATGATCGGTATGCTGAACCGCCCCGAGCTGTCGGTGGTGATCAGTCCGACCGTGAAACTGCGCCCGGACGCCAGCGCGCGGCCGCGACTGTCCGGGATGAAGCCGAGCTCGTCCGCCGCCTGGCGGACCCGCTCGACGGTCGAGTCGCGCAACGGATAGTTCCCCTTGAGCGCCTTGGAGACAGTGCTCGCCGAGACCCCGGCCACGCTGGCCACGTCCTTGATCGTGGGTCGACGGGTGCTCCGTGACGCCATTTTCGCAACTCCTTTCCTGAGTTTCCGGCACAGTATCCCAAGCGTCGCGGACCGCCCGGAAGTTATCCACAGGTAAGGGTTGACCTGGCGACCTTGGGTGCCTACCTTCATCAAGGAAAACGTGTTCCGAAATTTCCTAAACTCAGGAGATACGCGCTATGACCTCTCGCAGCCCGGCCGCCACCAGCAAGGGCCGCAGGCAGCCCCTCGGACTCGGCCAGGTCAGCATCACCGGCGGCTTCTGGGCGCCGCGGCAGGCGCGGAACGGCGCCGACGCGATCCCCAGCGGCCAGGACCAACTGGAGAAGGCCGGCAACCTGCAGAACCTCCGGCTCGCCGCCGGCATCGGCGAGGGTGAGGCGATCGGCCCGGTGTTCGCCGATTCCGACGTCTACAAGTGGCTCGAGGCGGCCGCCTGGGAGTACGGGCGCAACCCCGACGACGAACTGCTCGGCCGGATCCGCGACCTGACCGCGGTGGTCGCCGCCGCGCAGCGCGAGGACGGGTACCTCGACTCGGTCGTCCAGCTCCGGTACGGCGACGAGGGCCGCTACCAGCAACTCGTCTGGAGCCACGAGCACTACTGCGCCGGCCACCTCATCCAGGCCGCCGTCGCGACGGTCCGCTGTACCGGGGAGCGCGAGCTGCTCGACGTGGCGATCAAGCTCGCCGACCACCTGTACGCGACGTTCGGCGACGGCAAGACGGTCGACGTCGACGGCCACCCGGTGATCGAGATGGCGCTCGTCGAGCTGTACCGGGAGACCGGTACGGCGACGCACCTGGAGCTCGCGAAGTGGTTCGTCGACGCCCGCGGTCACGGCATCATCGAGCGGCACGGGCACTCGCCGGCGTACTTCTCCGACCGGGTCCCGGTCCGCGAGGCGACCACGGTCGAGGGGCACTCGGTACGCGCGGTGTACCTGGCCGCGGGCGCTGCCGATGTCGCGATGGAGACCGGCGACACCGAGCTGCTCGACGCGCTGAAAGTGCAGTTCGACCACATGTGGTCGACCAAGACGTATGTGACCGGCGGGCTGGGCGCGCGCTGGGACGGCGAGGCGTTCGGCGACGAGTACGAGCTGCCGACGGACCGCGCGTACGCCGAAACGTGTGCTGCGATCGGTGGCATCCAGTGGGCCTGGCGGATGCTGCTCGCGACCGGCGAGGCGACGTACGGCGACGCGATCGAGCGGATGCTCTACAACGGTTTCCTGGCCGGGGTATCGCTTTCCGGAACGGAGTACTTCTACGTGAACCCGCTGCAGCTGCGCGGGGCGGCGTACCCGGACAACGGGCGCAGCCCGGCGCACGGGCGGCGCGGCTGGTTCGACTGCGCGTGCTGCCCGCCGAACATCATGCGGACGTTGTCCAGCCTGGACGGGTACCTGGCGACCAGCACCGACGACGCGATCCAGATCCACCAGTACGCGGCCGGCGTGATCAGGTCCGGCGATGTCGAGCTGACGGTCGACACGGCGTACCCGTGGGACGGCACCGTCCGCATCACGAGCGCCACGCCGGCCACGGTCGACCTGCGCATTCCGGCGTGGGCGGAGGGCGCGACGGTCAACGGACGGGCGGTCGACGCGGGAGGATACGCCCGGGCGGAGGGGACGGAGATCGAGCTGGTCCTGCCGCTCGACCCGCGGGTGGTGGGCGCGGATCCGCGGATCGACGCCGTCCGCGGATGTGTCGCGCTGGAGCGTGGGCCGCTGGTGTACGCCGTCGAGCAGGAGGACAACACGGCGAACGTCGACGATCTCCATCTGTTGCCTGAAGCACCTGTTGCTGAAGCGTCGGACCTGCTGGACGGTGTGACTGTGCTGAGAGCTCAGGGACGTGCCGGGACAGGACATCGACCGGGTTGGTCGTTCGTGCCCGGAGCGGATGACTCGGTCGGGGAGGCCGTCGAGGTGACCGCGGTTCCGTATTACGCGTGGGCGAACCGGGAGATCGGTGCCATGCGCGTCTGGCTGCCGCGGGCGTAGCGATGTTCACCCGGCGGAAGTTCCTCGGCCTCGGAGCCGCAGTGACCACGGCCGGCTTCGCGTCCAGCTGCAGCTCGGTGCTGCCCGAACCCGACGTCCAGGCGGCGGGGTTCGGGCAGGACTCGACCGGCACCGTGCAGGTGTGGTGCCGAGCGGCGACGCAGAGCGGTCTGACCGACCTGGTGAAGAAGTTCAACGCGTCCCAGCACCGGCTCACCGTCGAGCTGACGCCGGTGCTGGACGCGCAGTACGTGACCAAGCTGGCGACCGCGATCCGTGGCCGCAGCGTGCCGGACCTGGTCGACATCGACGACATCAACTCGATGCTGTTCATCTACCGCGATGCGTTCACGGACCTCACGGAACCACTTTCCGAACTCGCTTTCCGCGACAAGCTCAGCCCCGGCCACCTGCGGCTGGCGACCAAGGACAAGCGGGTGTACGGCGTGCCGTACCTGGCGGACAACTCGATGTTCTGGTTCAACACCGAGCTGTGCAACCGGGCGGACGTCGACCCGGACCAGGCCGTCGCGTCGTTCGGAAACCTGCTGGAAGCGGCCCGGAAACTCCGGAAACTCGGTGACGACATCTACGCCTGGAGCTTCCCGGCGAACAGCCCGGGCGCTCTCGGGTTCGTCGTCCAGCCGATGGTCTGGGCCGCGAAGACCGACCTGATCCAGGGCACGATCGGCAGTCAGTCCGGGCACATCGTCGGGAACGACGTGGTCCGGCAGATGCTCGAGCTGCACCGGCAGCTGTGGGTCGACGGCCTGGTACCGCGGGCGAACTTCTCCGACGACGCGTCCCGCTGGGGCAGCGACTTCCGGGCCGGAAAGGTCGGCATCTTCCCGTCCAACTACAGCGTGGTCGTTTCCGGATCCGATCCGGCGTTCCACAAGAAGGTGACGCCGCGGCTGCTGTCCGGGCCGGACGGCGGGTCCGCGTTCTTCGACGGCGGCGACAACATGTGCATCCCGCGCGGCGCGAAGAACGCCTCCGGTGCGTGGGAGTTCGTCCGGTTCGCGCTGGACCTGCCGCAGCAGATCGATCTGCCGGCCGGCGGGTACACACCTGTCCGGTCGGACGCGCGGACCGGCATGTTCGCCGAGAAGTATCCGCTCGCGACGTTGCCGCTCGAGCACATCGAGCAGGGATACGCACCGACAACGCTTTCCTACAACCTCCTCTACAACCAGCCGGATGGGCCGTGGTTGCAGATGTTCCGTCGCGCCGTGTTCGACGGCGAGCTGGAGGCCGCCATGAAGGAAGCACAGCAGAACTACGACCGCATCCTGCGTCAGGGGCAGGCATGAGTACCGGCGTCGAGGTCCGGAGCGCCCGGCCCGCGAACAGCGCCGGCAGGCCGCCACGCCGGATCGGCCGCGGCTCGCTCACCCATCCGTCGCGGACCGGCCTGTTGCTGGTCACGCCCGCGGTACTGTTCGTCGGCGTCTTCGTCCTGGTGCCGTTGGTCTTCGCGCTGGTGATCTCGCTGACCAACTGGCCGCTGATCGGGACGGTGAAGTTCAGCGGGCTGAAGAACTACACCGCGATCGTCTCGGACGCCGCGTTCGCCAAGTCCGTCCTGTACACGCTGCTCTACACGGTCATCGTGACGGGCCCGATCCTGGTGCTCGGCTACGCGCTCGCGGTCCTGGTACGCCGGAAACGCCGCGGGTCGACGCTGTTGCGAACCGTGTTCTTCCTGCCGTTCGTGGTCGGGCTGTCTACGCTCAGCTTCGTCACGGTCCTGGAGGCACAGCCGGAAAGCGGCATCATCAACGTCGTCCTCAAGGACCTCGGGATCACCGACGGTACGACGGCCTGGCTGGTGGACGGGCCGCTCGCCACCGGGCTGATCTGCGTCCTGGTCGTCTGGGCGGTGAGCGGTCTGACCATGATGCTGCTGATGGCCGGCATGCAGGCGATCCCGCGGGAGTACTACGAATCCGCCGAGCTGGACGGGGCCGGCTGGTGGAAGCAGGAACGCGAGATCACGATCCCGATCCTGCGCCGGACGATCGCGATGGCGGTGATCATCTCGGTGATCGGCTCGCTGCTCGCGTTCTCGCAGTTCTACATCCTCACCCGCGGTGGTCCGGGTACCGACACCACGACGGTTGTGCAGTACATCTACAACCGCGCGTTCGTCCAGTTGCAGCTCGGCGCCGCGACCGCGTTGTCGATCGTGCTGGTGATCGTGGTCGGCCTGGTCACCGCGGCCCAGTTCCGCCTGCTCCGGGAGAAGGACTGACGATGCGACTCAAGAACACGTTCTACGTGATCGGCGGCGGCGGTGCCTTCCTGGTCTTCGCCGTACCGTTGCTCTGGGCCCTCTTCCGGTCGGTGCAACCGAACGACGTGATCGTGGCGGCGCCGGACGCGAAAACGTTCTTCCACCTGACCTGGGACAATTTCCGGACTCTGATCGAGGGGCCGGGGAACCTGATCCGGGCAGTCGGCAACAGCCTGATCGTCGCCCTGAGTACCTCCGTGCTGACGATGCTGCTGGCGACGCTCGCCGGGTACGGGTTCGCGCGGTTCCGGTTCCGCGGCGGACCGGTGCTGTTCGCGCTCGTGGTGGTGTCGATGATGATCCCGTTCCAGGCGATCCTGACGCCGCTGTACCTGGAGATGAACGTCCTGCGGCTGACCGACAGCCTGCTCGGGCTGGTGCTGTTCTACACCACGGTGAACCTGCCGTTCGGCGTTTTCGTGATGCGGAACTCGTTCTCCTCGGTGCCGGCGGAGCTCGAGGACTCTGCCCATGTCGACGGTTGCGGAACTTTCCGAATGCTCGGTTCCGTACTTCGTCCGCTCATCACGCCGGGCGCTGCGACGGTCGCGTTGTACGCGTTCCTCGCGGCGTGGACGGAGTTCCTCGGGGCGTTGACCTTCCTGACCAAGGACAAGCTCTACACGTTGCCGGTCGCGCTGGTGAACGTTCAGGCCGGCGCGTACGGCGAGGTCAACTTCGGCTCGCTGGTGGCGGGAGCGGTGATCGCGATGATTCCGTGCGTCGTGCTGTACGTCGGGCTGCAGCGGTTCTATGTCTCCGGCCTCGCGTCGGGAGCCGTCAAAGGCTAGAAGGCCGGCTCTCAGAGGCTGGGCCGGATGACGTGGTCGGCGTGGGCGGTGGCGTGCGCTTCGCCGACCTGGCGGCAGAGGGCCATCAGATCTTCCTCGTTCAACACGTGCTGCTTGGCTTTCGGGCCGAGCTCGGTGATGTGGTCGCGGGCCCGCAGCAACCGCTGGAAGACCCGCTCCCGCTCCGCCGGGTCGTCGGTGTACTCGGGGTCGAGGTACGCGGTCGCGTCCCGGCGGATGTGGGCCATCGCTGTCTGCGTCCGGCCGCGGGTGCTGAACAGTGACGCGAAGATCGTGATCAGCAGCACGACCAGGATCACGGCCAGCGACAGGCCGGTGCTGATCTCGCCGACCTCGACGTGTTCGCCGTCGTTCACGAACGGCAGGTTGTTCTCGTGCAGGGCGTGCAGGATCAGTTTCGCGCCGATGAACACCAGGATCGCGGCCAGCCCGAACGACAGGTAGATCAGCCGGTCCAGCAGTCCGTCCAGCAGGAAGAACAGTTGCCGGAGGCCGAGCAGGCTGAACGCGGTCGCGGTGAACACGACGTACACGTTCTGGGTGAGGCCGAAGATCGCCGGGATCGAGTCGAGTGCGAACATCAGGTCGGTGGCACCGATCGCGACCATCACCAGCAGCATCGGCGTCAGCATCCTGCGCCCGTCGACCCTGGTGGTCAGCCGGTCGCCGTCGTACTCATCGGTGGTCCGGAACAGCCGGCGGGCCAGCCGGACGACCAGGTTCTGCGCCTGGTGTGACTCCTCGGTCTCCGGCTTGAGCATGTTCCCGGCGGTCAGCAGCAGCGCGATCCCGAACAGGTAGAACACCCAGGAAAACGTGTGCAGCAACGCGGATCCGACGAAGATGAACGCGGAGCGGGCGATCAGGCTGACCACGATCCCGACCAGCAGCACCTTCTGCTGGTTCTCCCGGGGCACCCGGAAGCCGGTCATGATGATCAGGAAAACGAAGAGGTTGTCGACCGACAACGCTTTCTCGGTGATGTACCCGGCGAAGTACTCCGAGCCCATCTGGGTCCCGCCGATCACCAGCGTGCCGAGGCCGAACAGGATCGCGATGCCGACGTACACCGCGGACCAGCCGGCCGCCTCGCGCAGCGTCGGCACGTGTGCGGAGCGGACGTGGAAGAAGTAGTCGAACAGCAACAGGCCGGCGATCGCCAGCAACGTCAGCACCCAGACCAGCGGGGACACGCTCATGTCCTAACCCAACCACGGCCGACCGCAGGGTCTGCCCACTTCCAACATTTTGCCTAAAAGGCATCTTTGCTCTTTAGGCAACTTCTGCTACCTTCGAGACATGGCCGAGGGTTTGCGGGAGCGGAAGAAGCGGGAGACGCGGATCGCCTTGAGCTGGGCGGCGGTCCGGCTCGCGGTCGAGCGCGGGTACGGCAATGTCCGGATCGAGGACATCGCCGCCGAGGCCGGGGTCTCGCTGCGGACCTTCCGGAACTACTTCGACAGCAAGGCGGACGCGATCGCGGCCCGCGAGGTCGAGCGCAGCCTGCGGATCGCCGAGGAACTGCGGGCGCGGCCGGCCGACGAGCCGTTGTGGGTGGCGATCCGCAAGGCGATCGAGTTGCACTTCGCGCTCGGCGAGGAGGGTCACGGCGGGCAGCGGCCGCCGGACGACAAGTGGCTCGCCGGGATCCGGTTGATGATGACCGAGCCCGCGCTCCAGGGTGCGATCGCCCGCGCGTACGCCCGGGTGGGTGACGAGCTCGCGGCCGCGGTCGCCGACCGGACCGGGACCACCGGGCTGTATCCGCGGCTCGTCGCCGAGGTCATCGGCGCCGCCCGGGCGGTCGTGATGGCGGAGTGGATGCGGGCCGATCCGCCGCGGTCGATCGCCGACCTGCTCGGCTCGGCCCTCGACCAGATCGAGGCCGGCCTGCCCGTCCCCGAATAACCGATGCAGCTACCTGACCCTGGCGAGCCGCCGGGGTGGTCAGGCATGCCCGAATGGAGGGGTCTTATGGACACGGATGTGGTGATCGCCGGAGCCGGGCCGAACGGTCTGATGCTGGCGAGCGAACTGCGGTTGGCCGGTGTCCGGCCGATCGTGCTGGAGAAGCTGCCGGAACGCAGTACGGTTCCGCGCGCGAACGGGTTGGTCGGCCAGGTCGTCCGGATGCTCGACCGCCGCGGGCTCTACGAGCGGTTGAGCGCGACGCCGGGAGCGCCGCAGCCGACGCCCGGTTTCGTGTTCGGCGCGATGCCACTGCGCCTGGAACTGCTCGAGGAGAACCCGGTCTACCTGCTCCAGGTGCCGCAGGTGCGAATCGAAGAGGTGCTGCAGGAGCGGGCGCTCGAACTCGGGGCAGAGATCCGGCGAGGGCACGAACTGCTCGGATTCACCCAGGATGCGGACGGTGTGACGGTGTCACTGTCCGGACCGGACGGGGAGTACCAGCTCCGGACCCGGTACCTGGTCGGCGCGGACGGCGCGCACAGCCAGACCCGGAAACTTGCCGGAATCGACTTTCCTGGCGTGACGAACGACTCGATGGTGTCCCGGACCGGAAGTGCCGCGGTGCCACCCGAATGGGTCGAGGACGGGCTGCTGAAGATTCCGGGGTACGGCGCTGTCCCGCCGTTCCTGCACCAGCGGACGGAGCGCGGGCTGTTCGTCTGGGCGCCGTTCCCGGGGCGGCTGCCGGGGATCAGCACGGGAGAGTGGGACACGCCGCCCGACGGTGAGATGACCTTCGAGGAGTTGCAGGCAAGTGCGGACCGGGTGCTCGGTGTCCACCTGCCGTTGGCCGTACCGACGGGTGACGGCGTCCGGCAGCTACGGCGGGTGGTCGGCGGAAACAGCCGGTTGGCGTCGCGTTTCCGTTCCGGCCGGGTGCTGCTGCTCGGGGATGCCGCGCATGTGCATTCGGCGATGGGCGGGCCGGGGCTGAACCTCGGCCTGCAGGACGCGGTGAATCTCGGGTGGAAGCTCGCCGCCGACGTGCAGGGCTGGGCGTCGCCGGGGCTGCTGGACACGTACGAGTCCGAGCGTCGGCCCGTCGGTGAGCGGGTCGTGATGCAGACCCAGGCGCAGTCCGCGCTGATTGCTCCGGGCAACGAGGTGACCGCGTTGCGGAAACTGTTCGGCGAGTTTCTGACCGACGCGGACAACGTGCAGCGGATCGCGAACCTGATGTCCGGCGCCGACATCCGGTACGGCGCCGGCGAGCATCCGCTGGTCGGTCGGTGGGCCCCCGATCTGCAGGTGGGCGACGTACCGCTGACCGAGCTGATGCGCTCGGGTCGACCGCTGCTCGTCGACCTGACACCGTCCGGAACGTTTTCCGGAACACGTGTTCCGGAGCAGATCGAGGTGCACGCCGCGCCGGGCGAGCAGCCGATCGCGCTGCTGATCAGGCCGGACGGGTACGTCGCCTGGGCCGCCGAGCAGGACGGTGACGCCGAGCGGGGCGGGCTACGGGACGCGCTCGAGCAGTGGTTTCAGCCGCGGCCCTTGACCAGCGCGACCAGGTAGCGGCACGCCGTCGTACCCGGATTGTGGAACGTCGTCGGGAGTGGTGCACCGAGCTGCAGACAGTCGCCGGTCTGCAGTTCGTGCACCTGCGATCCCTCGTGGAAACGCAGGTTTCCGTCCAGGATCCAGAGTTGCTGGTACTTGAAGATGTAGGCGTCGGCCGGGTACGAGACCGAGGCGCCGGGCGGTAGCTCGACTTCGACGAGTTCCAGCGGGCCGTCGGTCGCCGGTGACACCGCCCGCCGGCGATACCCGGTGGCCGGGTCGGTCCAGACCGGTTGATCGGTGGCTCGACGGAGCAACTCGTCGGTGTTCTCGGCGCGGGCGACCAGTTCGGACAACGTCATCCCCAGCGCACCGGACAGTTTTCCGAGCAGTACGGCGGTCGGCTGCGCCTCGCCGCGCTCGATCTTCCCGATCATCGCGCGCGAGACCCCGGACCGCTCCGCCAAGGCGTTCACGGACAGGTCTTGCGCGACCCGCGCGTGCTGCACGGTCGCGGCCAGAGAGCGAGACAGATCGTCAATCACGTTGCCACTATAGCGACAGTTGTGGCTACTATCGTGTCATGGTTCAGGTCAGAGACGCTTCGGCCGCGGACGCCGAAGCCTGCGCGGCGATCTACGCGCCCTATGTCACCGGCACCTCGATCACGTTCGAGCTCGAGCCGCCGACGGTTGCCGAGATGGCCGAGCGGATCACGAGGGCCGTCGCCACCCACGCCTGGCTGGTCCTCGAGGACGACGGCCAGGTCGTCGGCTACGCATACGGCGGCCCGATGAAGCCGCGCCCGGCGTACCGCTGGTCCTGTGAGGTCAGCGTCTATGTGAGTCCCAGCCACCACGGCAGGGGCGCCGGCCGCGCGCTCTATGAGGCACTCTTCGAGCGTCTCATCGCCCGGGGCTATCGCACGGCCGTCGCCGGCGTGACCCTGCCCAACGCGGCGAGCGAGGCGCTGCACAAGTCCTTGGGTTTCGAGCCCATCGGGGTCTACCGGAACATCGGCTGGAAGCACGACGCCTGGCACGACGTCGCCTGGTCCCAACGGCCCCTGTCCGAGCTTCCGGACCCGCCGGAAGAACCCCGCTAGTCACTACTTCTTCGTCGGGTCGGTCATCGGTGGGCACGAGTGGCCTGGCTCGGTGACGAGCTCGAAGTGCCAGATCTCGTTGGAGAGCGTCTGGCAGAGTCCGTAGCGGTTGCCCTTGCGGTTCAGCCAGTCGTCGGCGTCGGTGGGCCCGATGTCGACGGCGTGGCCGGTGACATGGTGTGACTCGTCCGGGTCGGCGACGTACTCCAGGGCCTTCTTCTTGCTGCCGTACTTGTGGATCGCCTTCTGCAGCAGCTCTTCCTGGTATTTCTTGCTGCGCCAGCCGGTGGTCACCTGCATCCGGATCCCGTCCGCCGTCATCGCGGTCTCGGCCTCCTGGACCGCCTTGCGGAGCGCGGGATCGAGCTTGGCGATCCCGGGCAGGTCGGTGTCGTAGGCCGACGTGTGATCGGGCAGAACACCGTCATCCGCGTTGGGTGGGCCCTTGTGCGCCGGGGCGGAGCCGGTGGAGCTTCCCGCGGACTTCCCGCCGGAGGAATGCGTTTCGTTCTGGGCGGAAACCGTTGTACAGGCGGCGACCGACAGACTGATGACTGCGGCAACGATCGCGAACCCGGCCAGCGCGCTCAGCCGGCGTTCACGACTGGTTCGTTCGGTGAGCATGCCGACAGTTCATCCGAGCGGATGTTGCCGGAACGTCTGGTGTTTCCGATACGTTTTCGATATCCGCGACCTGGTTCAATGGACGGTATGCGGGTGCTGGTCGTGGAGGACGAGGTCTATCTCGCCGAGGCGATCCAGGCCGGGCTGCGGCTGGAGGCGATCGCGGCCGATCTCACCTTCGACGGGAACGCGGCGCTGGCAGCGCTGACCGTGAACGACTACGACGTGGTGGTCCTCGACCGGGACCTTCCCGGGATCAGCGGTGACCAGGTCTGCCGCGAGATCGTTGCGCAGGGCCTCGGATGCCGGGTGCTGATGCTCACCGCGGCCGGCGACCTGGACGCCAAGATCACCGGGTTCGAGCTCGGCGCCGACGACTACCTGACGAAACCGTTCGAACTCCGCGAACTCGTGGTCCGGCTCCGCGCCCTGGTCCGCCGGCCGCTGGTCGCGACCCCGACCGTCATCGAGTACGCCGGGGTCCGCCTCGACCCGTTCCGCCGGGAGGTGCACCGCTTCGGGCGGTACGTGAAACTCACCCGGAAACAGTTCGCCGTACTGGAGCTGCTGATGACCGCGCGCGGCGGTGTGATCAGCGCGGAAACCCTGCTGGAGAAGGCCTGGGACGAGAACGCGGACCCGTTCAGCAACGCCGTACGGATCACGATTTCCGTCCTTCGGAAACGGCTCGGCGACCCGTGGGTGATCCACACCGTGCCCGGGGTCGGCTACCGCGTCGGGGAGAAATGAGCGGCGAACGGCTGCTCACCTGGCGGCCGCGACTGACCGTCCGGCTGCGGCTCACGCTGAGCTACGCCGGGCTGCTGGTGGTCTCCGGAGCAGTCGTCTCGTGCATCATCTGGCTGGTCTTCCGGATCGTCCCGAACTACCCGCTGACCGCCGCCAACCCGCGCGACCTGCGGGCCGGCCCGCCGCCGACGCGCGGCGAGATCCTCGACCTGGTGGTGAAGCTGTCCGCGTGGTCGCTCGGGTTCCTCGCGATCGTCGGGCTGGCCGGCGGCTGGTTGCTCGCCGGGCGGATGCTGCGGCCGCTGCAGGAGATCACCGCCGCGGCCCGGCGGGCGGCGAGCGGGTCGCTCGACCACCGGGTCGGGCTGACCGGGATCCGCGACGAGTTCACCGAGCTGTCGGACACGTTCGACGAGATGCTGGACCGGTTGCAGGCGGCGTTCGAGCAGTACCGGCGGTTCGCGTCGAACGCCTCGCACGAACTGCGGACACCGCATGCGGTGATGAAGACGATGCTCGAGGTGGCGCAGGCCGACCCGGAGCACCAGGACGTACCGGAGCTCGTGAAACGGCTGGCCGAGACCAACCAGCGCGGGATCGACATCGTCGAGACCCTGCTCAGCCTGACCGCGCTGGACAACCGGGAGATCGAGACCGATCCTCTGGACCTGGCCGCCGTCCTGCGGTCCGCCTGGCCGGCGCTGTCCGCGGAGGCGGCCGAGGCCGGTGTGACGCTGACCGCCGAGGTCTCCGAATCGGTTGTCGAAGGCAATGAGATCCTGCTGCACCAGCTGGTCACGAACCTGGTGCAGAACGCGATCCGGCACGGCGGCGGAACGGTTTCCGCACACGTTCTCCCGGGCCGCCTGGAGATCCGTAACGACGGCGACGTACTGGCCGCCGAACAGGTGCGGACCTTCGCCGAGCCGTTCGCGAAACGCCGGTACGGCGCCGGCCACGGGCTCGGGCTGGCGCTCGTCGCCCGGATCGTCGAGGTCCACCGCGGCCGGCTCGAGCTCACGCCGGAACCGGACGGCGGCCTGACCGCAACCGTTGTCCTGCCCGCGGCGAACCTGGACGGCTGATCCGGCAGGCAGTTGGCCCGGTCGAGGGGTGAGGATGGTCCGGTGACTGACGAGCGCCGTGCGGACGACCACCAGGTGACGGTACGACAGGCAGTCGAGGAGGACGACGCGGCGCTGCTCGCGATCGAGCGGGTCGCGTGGGACGCGTCGTCCGGGTTCCCGTCGTACGGCGAGACCCTGCAGGACACGTTCTTCAGCCGGAGCGGGCCGGAGGCGCATCTGGTGGCGGAGTACGACGGGGCCGTGGTCGGGTACGTCCGGCTGCAGGAGAAGTACCCGTTCCCGGAGGGTTCCGGCGTACTGGCGATCAACGGGATCGCGGTCGCACCCGAGGCCCGCCGGCTCGGCGTCGGCAACGCCCTGATGACCGCCACCACCGAGGAGGCTCGCCGCCGCGGAGCGCGCAAGATCACCCTGCACGTGCACGGCGTCAACGCCCCGGCGAGACACCTGTACGAACGCCACGGCTACATCGTCGAAGGCACCCACACCGCGGAATTCGTCATCGAGGGCGCCCCGGTGGACGCCCTCGACATGGCGAAGTTCCTCTGACGACCGATCACCGGCGAGGAGCTTCCAGAGCTCCGCTGGTCAGAGTAGGGGAAACGGCAGCGGCTACGGGTTGAGGCCGTGTTCGCGGAGCCAGGGTTCGGGGTCGATGGGGGAGCCGCCGCCGGGGAGGACCTCGAAGTGGACGTGCGGGCCGGTGGTGTTGCCGGTCATGCCGATCCGGCCGACCATCGAGCCGGCCTGGACCGAGTCGCCGACCGAGACGTCGAACTCGGACATGTGGCTGTACGACGTCACCGTGCCGTCGGCGTGCCGGACCTTCACCTGGCGGCCGTACGCGCCTTCCCAGTCGGCCTGGATGACCTCGCCGGCCATCACCGAGCGGACCGGCGTACCCATCGGGGCCGCGAAGTCGAGGCCGGTGTGGTTGTGCGCCCAGCGGCCGCCGGCCTGGTTGAACCGGGCGGTCAGGTGGTAGCCGGTGGTCGGCAGCACGATCTTCGGCGCCGCGGCGACGACGGCGGCCTGCTTGGCGGCCTCCGCCTGCTTCGCGATCGCGGCCTGCTTGGCGATCGCCGCGGCCTTCGCGACCGCTTCCGCCTTCGCGGCCGCGAGAGCCTTGGCGTTGTCGGCGGCCTTCTTCGCCGCGGCGGCCTTGGCGGCGGCCAGTGCCAGCGCCCGGCGCTGCGTCAGCGTCGCGGCTGCGGCGACCTGGTCCGCGTGCTGCTTGTTCGCGTTCGCCACGGCGGTCTTCTGCGCCGCGGCCAGTGACAGGTCGACCCGGGACAGGTCCCGGGAGCCGAGGTCGCGGCGGTCGATCCGGGCCGCGGTCAGCGCTTCGGCCTGCGCGGTGCTCAGCTGGGGTACGTCGTTCGCGGCGGCCGGGCCGGTTGCGGACGATGCGACCGCGACGGTCGTCGTCCCGGCAGCGGCCGCGAGCGCGGCGGTCAGACCGATCAGGTTGTTACGGCGAGTGAAACCGCGACGGGAGAACCGGTGCTTGGCCACCCGGCGCGAAGCAGCCGGGCGACTGGACGTCTGCCGATCTGCGTTCGGCGCGTCTTGGTGAGTGGGCACGAGAAGCCTTCCAGGGGAGGGAATCCGTCGATGAGGGGGTTCGACGGCTCAATGACCATAACGACGGGATCACGGACCGCCCAAACATCGGTCGCGAAAAGTTCAACGAAAACGAACACACTCCGTGAGGGACTCCTGTCGCCTGGTGGATGCCCGAGCGTGAGCGCAGTGGGCAAGAAACGCGCCGGATGCGTGACACGGATCACCCCGCGATTGGCGCGAAGCAGGCCCTTCGGACCGGTATAAGCGGTCCGGATATCGAGAGCTTTGCCGAAACGACACGAGCGACGAGATGTCGTCCTGGCCGGGGATGTGTCCGTGATCCTTGGGGCGGGTGGCGGCAACAAGCTGCACGAGTTACGTGAGCGGGAGATCCTCGGGCTGCGCTCGTAGGTCGGGTTCGTGTTCGTGTTCGAGACGTTCAACCTGTTCGCGCATCTGACCGTGCTGGAAAACGTTGCCCTTGACAACGAGGAGTTCGTTGCCCAGAGCCCCCGGGGTTGCGGGGGAGGAGATCCGCGTCTGCGCGTTCGTGAAGGCCAGGCTCCCGTGTCCCGACGTACGGGACCCTGGCCGGACTCCCGGTGGGCGAGACCGGGAGTCCGTTGAGACCTTCGTCGCGGAGGTCCTGCCGGTACTGCGTTCGGCGTACCCCGATCGCGTCCGGGATCAGCCGTACGTCGGCTCCTGCGGCCAGCCTTCGGGCGAGTCCTCCCACTCCTCCTGGCGGCCGTACGGAGCCAGGTCGCTGACGGTGGTGCTGAACAGCAGCCGGTCGACGCCGCGCTGGCCGGTCGAGTACGTCCGGTACACGGTGTCGCCGTCGCGGAAGAACATGTTCAGCAGGAACCCGCCGCCGGCGCCGCAGTCCGCGGAGAACGTCGTACCGGCCGAGGACGCGAACGGGATGTGCTCCCACCCCATCTGCTTCCAGTACCCGGTCATCTGGTCGAGCGGCATGTCGGAGACCGTCGCCCAGGCGATGCCGTTGGCGGCCAGGCCGGGGAGGTTGGCGACGTTCTTGGTGAAGTACGTGCAGCCCGGGCAGAAGTGGTCCGGGCCGGAGTGCATGAACTGGTAGAGCGCGAGCTGCCGGTGCTCGCCGAAGAGTTCCCGGAGCGTGACCGGGCCGTCCGGTCCGGCGAAGGTGTACTCGCCGAACTCCACCATCGGTAGCCGCCGGCGCTGGGCCGCGAGGCGGTCCTCGGCGCGAGTGGCCGCTTTCTCGGCCACCAGTAGCTCGGCTCGGGCCTGTTCCCACTCTTCGGCCGACACGATCGGGGGCATAGCTGTCTCGGACATGCTGTTCCTTTCGTAGGTCCTGCCCTGATGACGAAGCGGCTCCCGGGTTCTCGACATCGGATCCGGAAAATGGTCAGAACCACTGGTGCGGACCCGGTATGCTTTCCGGGACGGACTGAGGGGCCTGCACGGCGCTCCTGACTCGATTTCACATCGGGCCGGGGGACCGTGTAATCTCTCTCCTCGGCCCGCCCCTTTAGCTCAGTCGGCAGAGCGTCTCCATGGTAAGGAGAAGGTCTACGGTTCGATTCCGTAAAGGGGCTCTGAGAACGGCATCCCGTCTCCGGATGGGATGCTGAACTCATGCGGCGGGGTAGCTCAGGTGGTTAGAGCACACGGCTCATAATCGTGGTGTCGCGGGTTCGACTCCCGCCCCCGCTACCGACGCAGTATCTCGAGAGTGCGATCACCCAAGTTGCGTACTCATGACACGAAGAGGCAGCAGTGGCCAAGTCGACCGACATTCGCCCGAAGATCACGCTCGCGTGCACGGTGTGCAAGGAGCGGAACTACATCACCAAGAAGAACCGGCGGAACGACCCGGATCGTCTTGAGCTGAAGAAGTACTGCCCGCGCTGCAACGACCACACGGACCACCGCGAGACCCGCTGATCCCAGGTCCTCCCACAAGCCGCTCCGCACCGCCGGGGCGGCTTTGTGCTGTGCTCGCGAAAAGCAGGGGATGGTGGGCTCGCCCCGCTGATCTGCGCCGCTCCGGTTAGCTACCCCGCGCGGTCGGGGCGGGTTTGGTGGGTTTTAGGTGGTGAGGATGGGGCGGCCTGCTTCGTAGGCGGTGCGGCGGGTGGGTTTGGGGGTCAGGCAGCAGGAGCCGCAGAGGGTGCCGTTGGCGGCTTCGCTGGTGTAGTAGAGGCAGCACGTGTTCCGGAGGTAGACGAGCTTCCCGGCCGCCACCTCCACGTCACCCAACCGCGCCAGCCCACCGGGCGCCTTCGCCGCGAACGTCTGCCACCGCTCGAGCAGGTACGCCGGCTCCACCGTGACCTCCTCCCGCGTCGCCGCGCAGAACCCCATCGCGCACCCGGCCGCGACCCCGCCGTACACCTGCCGCAAACCTGCCCGGGTCCGCCGGTGCAGCTCCTCCGACAGCGGAAGCAGATGCTGCCGCAGTACGACGTCGTACAGCGTCTCCAGCCCGCCCGGCAGGAAGTCGGCCGAGCGTACGGCGACCGCCGCGATCCCGTGGCCGTCGTGCGGCCGGACCCACAGGTTCTGCGGGCGGATGTCCAGGACGTGCCCCTCGAGCGCCCACAGCAGCAGCGCGGCCGCCGGCGCCCGCCCGGCGTAGAACGAGATCATGCTGAGCGCGTTCGCATGCGCTGTCCGGTGGGAACTGGCCTCGTCGTCGCGCTTCAGCAGTTCGGTCAGCTCCGGGCTGCCGGGTTCGAGGATCCGGTCCACCCGCAGCCACTCGGAGCCCGTCGGCTCGCCGATCTCCACCCGGTACCGGGGCGCGTACTCCGCCAGCGCCGTCACAGCCGTCACGATCAACCTTCCGTCCGGAATCGTGGGCGGCGGAAACCCGCGCCATAGTCTGCCAGTAGGGTTAGCGGATATGACGATCGACGCCACGATGGTCGGCCGGAGTTACTCGGCCGCCGAGTCCTACCAGGTCGGCCGGGAGAAGATCCGGGAGTTCGCCGACGCGATCGGTGACGGTAACCCGGCGTACCGGGGCGATGACGCGATCGCACCGCCGACGTTCGCGTTCGTGATCGGCAGCCGGGCGCTCGAGCAGCTGCTGAACGACGAGGAGCTCGGCCTCCGGCTGGACCGGATCGTGCACGGCGCGCAGAAGTTCAGCTACACCCGCCCGATCAAGGCCGGCGACGAGATCGCCGCGACCGCCACCATCACCACCGTCCGCAAGGCCGGTCCCGTCGAGGTGATCATGTACGAGACCGCGCTGACCACCGTGGACGGCGAGCCGATCGTCACGTCGACGTCGACCCTCTCGCACAACCGGGCGGACGCATGAGCGAGCGAACGACGAGCAGAGTCGAGGTAGGCACCGAGCTTCCGCCGCTGAGCATCACGCTGCGGCGCGAGGATCTGGTCCGGTACGCCGGGGCCAGCGGCGACTTCAACCCGATCCACTGGAACGACCGGATGGCGGCCGCGCTCGGGCTGCCCGGTGTGATCGCTCACGGGATGCTGACGATGGCGTCCGCGGCCAGGGTGGTCACGGACTGGCTCGAGGACCCCGCTGACCTGGTGGAGTACGGCGTACGGTTCACGAAGCCGGTCGTCGTACCGGACGACGACAAAGGCGCGACGGTGACGTTCTCCGCGAAGGTGGACAAGGTCGCGGACGGTCTGGCCGAGATCGACATCACGGCGCTCGCCGGCGAGGAGAAGGTGCTCGGGCGCGCCAGGGCGGTCGTGCGGGTCCGGTGAAAACACACGTTTCGCTGGCCGGCCACACCACGCTGCGGGTCGGCGGGCCGGCCGACAAGTTCGTCGAGGTCACCACCGAGGAGGACCTGATCGCCGCGGTCCGGGACGCGGACGCGGTCCGGGAACCGGTGCTGCTGCTGTCCGGCGGGAGCAACGTGGTGATCGGGGACGACGGGTTCCGCGGGACCGTCGTGAAGGTCGCGACGTCCGGGATCCGGGTCGATGCGGACGCCTGCTCCGGCGCGATGGTGCACGTCGCGGCCGGGGAGGACTGGGACAGCGTGGTCCAGCGGGCGATCGCCGAGGAGTGGAGCGGCCTGGAGTCGATGTCCGGGATCCCCGGGCTGGCCGGGTCGACGCCGGTGCAGAACGTCGGCGCGTACGGGCACGAGGTCGCCGAGACGGTGGCGTCGGTGCGGGTCTGGGACCGCGTCGACGGCAGGGTGCGGACGATCTTCGCCGCGGACTGCGGGTTCGCGTACCGGAACTCCCGGTTCAAGGCGGACCCCTCGCGGTACGTCGTACTCGAGGTCGCGTTCCAGCTGAAGCTGGGCGACCTGTCGGCGCCGGTGGGGTACGCCGAGCTGGCGCGGGTGCTCGACGTGGAGCCGGGGTCCCGCGCGCCGATGACCGAGGTCCGCGAGGCCGTCCTCGGTCTGCGCCGGAGCAAGGGCATGGTGCTGGATCCGGCTGACCACGACACGTGGAGCGCCGGCTCGTTCTTCACCAACCCGATGCTCGACACGCCCGCCGAGGTCCCCGCGGGGGCGCCGCAGTGGCCGCAGCCCGACGGCCGCGTGAAGACCAGCGCCGCCTGGCTGATCGAACACGCGGGCGTCT
Source organism: Kribbella sp. NPDC051137 (assembly GCF_040682535.1). Classification (NCBI taxonomy): domain Bacteria; kingdom Bacillati; phylum Actinomycetota; class Actinomycetes; order Propionibacteriales; family Kribbellaceae; genus Kribbella; species Kribbella sp. NPDC051137. The sequence continues at coordinate 885,185 of NZ_JBFBBI010000006.1, read as the reverse complement.
CGAAGGGCTTCGCGATCGGCAACGCGGCGGTCTCCAGCAAGCACACGCTGGCGCTCACCAACCGCGGCCAGGCCACCGCCAAGGAACTCCTGACCCTGGCCACCCACGTCCGCGCCCAGGTCCAGCAGTCCTTCAACATCACCCTGGTCAACGAGCCGGTACTGGTGAACTGCTCGCTCTGAGCAGGCGCTGAAAAACTTTTGCACCGAGGTCTTCCCAAGGCTGGACGCGCTCGCTAATCTTTTGCGCAATCCGACGGGAGGTGAGTTGTGAGGCGCAAAAGATTTTCTCGGCGGGAGGTGCTCGCCGGGGTCGGCGCGGGGCTGGCTGCCGCCGTGGTGCCGGGGTGTTCCGGTGGCGGGGAGGGGCGCTCGGGCGCGCTGCAGGTGTGGGGCGGGGTGCCGGCGGCGTCGGGCCCGGCCGATGTGGTGAAAGCGTTCCAGCAGAAGTTTCCGCAGTACCAGGTGGAATACACGCGGTTCGTGAACGACGACCGCGGCAACCTGAAGCTGGACACCGCGCTCCAGGGTGGTGTCGACATCGACGTCTACTTCACCTACTCGCAGGGCGCGATGGCGCTGCGGGCCGGGTCCGGGCTGGCGGCGGACCTGACCGACCGGGTCGAGGCGGACCCGGAGCTCCAGGTGTTCCTCGACACCGAGAAGCCCCGGTCGTACATCGACAACGGCAGGGTGAAGGCGCTCGCCACCGCGCGCGAGCCGTTCTTCGTCCTGTTCAACGAGAAGCTCCGGCAGCAGGCAGGCGTCGAGCTGCCGCACGCGTGGACGATCGACGAGTTCCGCGCGACCGCGAAGAAGCTGACGACGGACAAGACGGTGGGGGTCTACACGATCCCGGACGTCGCCCGGATCGCCCTCGGCCCGAACTACTGGTACGACGGCGACCGATCGAACTTCGGCGACCCGCACTTCGAGCAGCAGTTCCGCCTGGGCCGCGAGATGATCGCCGACGGTACGGCGTTCCCGTGGACCGAGGTGCTGTCCCGGCACCTGGACGCGTACCAGCAGAACGCGTTCCTCGGCGAGGAGTTCCACCTCTGGTCGACCGCGCCGTTCAACCTGCGCTACCTGTACGACGGGAAGAAGTACCCGCACGACTTCAAGGTCGCGTTCGCGCCGTCGCCGACGGTGGACGGCAAGGACTGGAACGGCGGCTCGTTCAGCAACTTCATCATGATCAACCCGAAGTCGCCGAAGTTCGAGGCGGCCTGGGCGTTCGTGAAGTTCTGGCTGACCGAGGGCGCGACGCCGATGCTGAAGGGCGGCAAGATGCCCGCGCTCGGCAACGTCACCGACGACCAGATCGTGTCCGGAATGCTCGGAAAAGAGCCGGAAAAGTATTTCGACCTCGATTCCTTCCGCCGGGTCGTGCTGACCTCCGACCCGAAGCTCGCCACCGACACCCGGCTGACCGGGTTCCCGGAGATCACGCTCGCGGTCAAGCAGCAGCGCGACCTGTGCTGGATCGGCGAGAAGGACCCGGGCGTCGCGATCCGTGAGGTACGGCGGCTCGCCGACGCCGCGATCGCCCGGAACGAGAGGAGGCCCTGATGGCCACCGCCACGCTGGTGACGGCCGGTACGAAAGCGCGTTCCGAACCAGGCCGCGGGATTCGCCCGTCCGGCTGGATCGGCTTCCTGTTCGTCGCCCCGAACCTGCTCGGCGTCGTCGCGTTCACGCTGATCCCGCTGATCAGCGTCGTCGTCCTGGCGTTCACCGACTGGAACCTCGTCTCCGGTCTCGGCGGCATCACCTTCAACGGCATCGACAACTTCGTCGCGATCGCCCGCGACCCCGGGTTCTGGCACGCGATCGGCCTGACCCTGGTGTACGTCGTGGTGTCCGTCCCGCTGACGGTGATCCTCGGCCTGGGGCTCGGGATCGCGCTGAACCGGCCGCTTCCGGGGCGCGCCGTACTGCGGGCGATCTTCTTCCTGCCGTACATCGTGAACGTGGTCGCGGTCGGGATGACCTGGCTGATGCTGATGAACCCGAAGGCCGGCCTGGTCAACCAGGTGCTGGACGTGTTCGGGATCCGGCCGGGCTGGTTCGCGTCCTCGCACTGGGCGCTGCCGGCGCTGATCGTGATGGCGATCTGGGGCGGCGTCGGGTACTGCTCGCTGATCTACCTGTCCGCCTTGCAGGATGCGCCCCGGCAGCTGTACGAGGCGGCCGACATCGACGGCGCGTCGGCGTGGGCGAAGTTCCGCGTGATCACCTGGCCGTCGTTGCTTCCGACAACGATCTTCCTGCTGGTCACGCTGATCATCGGGGCGTCCCAGGGGTTCGGCCTGATCGCGTTGATCACCGCCGGCGGGCCGGGCGACGCGACCACCACGATCTCGTACTACATGTACCAGACGGGCTTCCAGTTCTACCGGTTCGGCTACGCGTCGGCGATCGGCCTGGTGACCTTCGTCGGCGTACTCGTGCTGACCTTGTTCACCTGGCGGGCGCAGCGCGGGAGGGCCCTCAATGACTAGACACAGCACGACCAGGTCGAAATGGGTCTGGGGCATCCCGTTGTGGATTCTCGCCATCGCTTTCCTGGCGCCGTTCGCGTGGATGATCTCGACCGCGCTGAAGCCGGACGTGGACGCGTACAAGATCCCGATGCAGTGGATCCCGCACCCGTTCCAGTGGGACAACTTCAGCACCGTGCTGAGTGGTGCGACCTCGGTGCTGCCGGCGTTCGGCCGCTCGGTGTTCGTCGCCGTACTGCGGGTCGCGGGGGAGCTGATCACCGCGACGATGGCCGGGTACGCGTTCGCGCGGATGTCGTTCCGCGGGCGGGACAAGCTGTTCCTGCTGTACCTGGCGACGGCGATCATCCCGGCGCAGTTGCTGCTGGTGCCCCGGTTCATCTACTTCCAGAAGCTCGGGCTGTACGACACGTTGTGGGCGTTGATCCTGCCCGGGATGTTCACCGTGCTCGGCACCTTCCTGATGCGGCAGTTCTTCGTCAGCCAGCCGTCCGAGTTCGCCGAGGCGGCCCGGATGGACGGCGCGAACGAGTGGCGGGTGTTCACCCGGATCTACTTGCCGTTGGCAACACCGGTGATGAGCGCGCTCGGCATCCTGGCGTTCGTCTGGTCCTGGAACGACTACGAGACGCCGCTGGTGCTGATCAGCAACCCCGACCGGTACACGCTGCCGCTCAGCCTGACCAACTTCGTCGACGAGCAGGGCCAGATCGCGCCGGGCCTGACGATGGCCGCCTCGGTGATCTCGATCGTGCCGGTGCTGCTCGTGTTCGTCGTCCTGCAACGGCGGTTCATCGCCGCCATGACCCATACGGGAATCAAATGACAACCAGCGTTTCCGGCGTTTTCCCGCATCTCGCCCAGGTCGGCGACTTCGGGCCGCCGCGCAGTGAACTCGGCGTCGGCTCGCTGATGCCGTGGAACGGGAAGCTCTACGTCCAGAACTACAACTCGCACAAGGCGGCCTCCGGCGGCGGCGTGAGTCTGCGCCGGATCGACGCCGACCTGTCGATGGAAACAGTTTCGGAAACCGTTGGCGTGGACGGGACGTACACGAACCGGTTCGTGCACTTCCCGACCTCGCGGCTGGTGCTCGGGCCGCACGTGATCACCGCGGACCACAAGATCGTCACGATCCCCGAGCTGCGGCCGCTCCGGGTCTGCGGTACGTCGCGGCACCTGACGAAGCCGGACACCCACGTCTACGTCCTCGCGATGGAGGGCGAGCTGTTCGAGCTCGACGTCACGACGTACGAGTGCACGCAGCTCTTCGACCTGAACGACGAGCTCGGCACCGACGGCGAGATGAAGGTGCACTACAAGGACTGCTACACGTCGTTCGGACGGCTGGTCGTCTGCTCGAACGAGTACTCCGAGCCGGAGTGGGCCGGCGACCGGTCGCGGGGCCGGCTGGCCGAGTACGACGGCACCTCGTGGAAGGTGCTGCGGGAGGACCCGTACACCGCGATCGGCGGGCGGCACGAGTTCGGCGGGACGATCTTCGCGACCGGGTGGGACCGGGCGTCGGCGATCCTCGAGGTGTTCACCGAGTCCGACCAGCGGTGGACGCGGTACCGGTTGCCGAAGGCGTCGCACTGCTTCGACCACAAGTGGCAGACCGAGTGGCCGCGGATCCGCGAGGTCGAGCACGAGCGGCTGCTGATGGACCACCACGGGATGTTCTACGAGCTGTCCCCGTGGGCGTACGGCGGCAGGATCTGGGGCGTGCGGCCGATCTCCACGCACCTGTGGGTGCTCGGCGACTTCTGCTCGTGGCGCGGCATGCTCGTCGCCGGCGCGGACAACGCCTCGCCGAGCCACGGGCTGAACCCGACGACCGCGGAACCGCAGTCCGGGTTGTGGTTCGGGAAGACCGACGACCTGTGGAGCTTCGGCAAGCCCGCCGGCTGGGGCGGGCCGTGGTGGGAGACACCGGTTTCCGCCGGCGTTCCGTCCGATCCGTACCTGATGACCGGCTTCGACGGGAAGTGCCTGCACCTGGAGAACTTCTCGGACACCGCGATGACGTTCACGGTCGAGATCGACTTCCACGGGCACGGCCGGTTCGGTGCGGTGGAAACGCTGACGGTCGAGCCCGGAAACGTGGTGTCACACGTTTTCCCGCCGGGTTTCAGCGCGCACTGGGTGCGGGTGGTGAGCGACACCGACGGTGTGGCGAGTGCCCAGTTCGTCTATACGTGACGATTACGGGATGGCAGACATGGAGAGAGCCGGTAGTCCTAGTCCGTTGCAGCTGGTCAAGCGGGCCCTGCCCGAGCTGAACGGGGCGATGCAGCGGGTCGCCGAGCACATCCTGGCGAACCCGGACGAGGTCGCGCGCGGCTCGATCACCAAGCTCGCCGGGGCCGCGCAGACCTCGGCCGCGACCGTGACGCGGTTGTCCACCCACCTCGGGTACGCCGGTTACCCCGCGCTCCGGGCCGCGCTCGCGATGGAGGTCGGGCGCGGCCTGGAGGCGGGCTGGACCAGCGACATCGGGCTGGCGATCGGCCCGGCCGACCCGCCCGAGCAGGTGCTGAACGTACTGGCGTCCACCCAGGCGAACGCGCTCCGGAACGCGCTGGCCGCGATCGACCTGGCCGCGGCCACCCGGGTCGCGGACGCGATCGCGGGCGCCCGCCGTACCCACATCTACGGCGAGTGGGGGGACGCGATCCCGGCGCGCGAGCTGTACATCCGGCTGCTCCGGATCGGCATCCCGGTGTGGTTCTTCGACGGCCCGAGCTCGTCGCAGATCGGCGCCGGGCTGCTCGGCGAGGGCGACGTCGCACTGACCGTGAGCCGCTCCGGGCTGGATCCGACCACGCTGGCGTTCGTCCAGCGGGCGAAGGCCGGGGGTGCGCTGACGGTCGCGATCACCGGCGTCGTCGACTCGCCGATCGGGCGGGACACGGACGTCGTCCTGGACACCGGGACGCTGAACGGCACCGCGTGGACCGAGTTCTTCGCCGGACGGGCGAGCGACGTACTGACCGCCGGGCTGCTGTTCGTGCTGGTGGCGCAGCGCGTCCCGGACCACCTCACCGCCAACCACCCGAACGGCCCGGGACAACCGGTCGTCCACCCGGACGCCGTCGTCCGTCCGGACATCTTCCTCCAACCAGACTCCTGAAAGGTTTGTGCATGCAGCAGCTCGAGGTCCAGTCCGATCTGACCGTCGTCGGCGGCGGGCTCGCCGGGATCTGCGCGGCGATCGGCGCCGCGCGGCAGGGCAGCACCGTGGCACTGGTACAGAACCGGTCGGTGCTCGGCGGCAACTCGTCCAGCGAGGTGCGGGTGTGGGTGTGCGGGGCGACCGCGCACGGCACCCAGAGCTTCGCGCGCGAGACCGGGATCATGGGTGAGCTGTTCGTCGAGAACCAGTTCCGGAACCCGCTCGGAAACCCGTATTACTGGGATCTCGTGCTGCTGGAAGCGGTCCGTGCGGAACCGCGGATCACGCTGTACCTGAACACCGACGTCCGTTCCGTCGAGGCGGACGGGGACGAGGTCCGGTCGGTGACCGGCTGGCAGATGGGGTCGGAGAAGGAGATCCGGTTCGTCAGTCCGGTGTTCGTGGACTGCTCCGGCGACGGGCTGGTCGGCGTACTGGCCGGCGCCGACTTCCGCACCGGACGGGAGCCGCGGTCGGAGTACGACGAGTCCTGGGCGCCCGACGTACCGGACTCGAACACGCTCGGCAGCACGATCCTCTTCTACAGCAAGGACGCCGGGGAACCGGTCCGTTTCGTGCCGCCGTCGTTCGCCCGGGACGTCACGGAAACCGCGATCCCGGAGCGCCGGGTGATCCGGACCGACCTGAATGGTTGCGCGTTCTGGTGGATCGAGTGGGGTGGCGAACTGGACGTCGTCGACGACAACGAGGCGATCCGGGACGAACTGCAGGCCGTGGTCTACGGGATCTGGGACTACATCAAGAACAGCGGCAACTTCGACGCGGACAACCTGACCCTGGAATGGATCGGGTCGGTGCCCGGAAAACGTGAGTACCGGCGTTTCCTCGGCGATCACGTGCTGACCCAGCACGACGTCCTCGAGCAGCGCGAGTTCGACGACCGGGTCGCGTTCGGCGGCTGGTCGATCGACCTGCACCCGCCCGGCGGCGTGTACGCGTCCGAGCGCGGCTCGAAGCACTGGTTCTCGGACGGCGTGTACCACATCCCGCTGCGTTCGCTGTACTCGCGGAACGTGCGGAACCTGTGGATGGCCGGGCGGAACATCAGCGCGAGCCACGTCGCGTTCGGGACCACCCGGGTGATGGCGACCTGCGCGGTGCTCGGCGAGGCCGCCGGGATCGGCGCATCCGTTGCCTTGCGCAACGGACTGACGCCGCGCGAGCTGGCGCACGACCGGTTCGGCCTGATGCGGACCGCGCTGACCCGTGCCGACGCGTCCGTCCTCGGCGTCGTCGACGACGACCCGGCCAACCTCGCCCTCTCCGCCACCGTCACCGCGTCCTCCACGCTCACCAGGCCCGCGCTCGAGGTCTCGTCCGGCACGCTGCCGCTGACCACCGACCTCGGCATGGTGATCCCGGTCGACCCGGCACTGGACGGTTTCGAACTGCTCGTCGACTCGAACGGCGGACCGCTCGCCGTCGAGCTCCACGACCCGGTGAAGCCGCAGAACTACCTGCCCGCCGAACTCGTCGACTCCTGCACCGTCGACCTGCCGGCCGGCGAGAAACGCTGGGTCCGGATCCCGCTGTCCTGGCGTCCGTCCCGTCCGTCCAACGCTTTCGTGGTGTTCCGGAAAACGCCGGACGTTTCCGTCCACACGGCGGCGACGGCACTCCCCGGCACCGTGCATTTCGCGCACCGCGATCCTGCGCCCGACGAGCAGTGGACCGAACAGTTCCGGGCCTGGAAACACATCCTCCCGCGCACCGGCCTGTGCTTCCGCCTCGGCGACACGACGGCGTACGCGCCGGATAAGGTCGTGGGCGGCTACTCACGCCCGTACGGCGGCCCGAACCTCTGGTCCTCCGAAGACCTGGCCTGGGACCCCACCCCCTGGCTCGAACTCAGCTGGCCCGAACCGGTCGAACTCTCCGAGATCGTGGTGATCCTCGACGCCGACGTCCAAGAGGACCTGATCAACCTCCACCACCACCGCACGCCCTTCGAGTCCCTTCCCACACTCCTCGCGGACTACACCGTGGAAGTCCGCAACGGAACCGGGCCGTGGCAACAGGTCGCCCAGGTCACCGACAACCACCACCGCACCCGGCATCACCCCCTGCAAACCCCCACCCGAGCCACCCACCTCCGCCTCACCGCCCAGCGGACCAACGGCGCCCCCAGAGCCCACGTGGTCTCGCTCCGCGCCTACTAATAGCGCCAGTCGAGCTCGTGCTCCTGCATCCAGTGCGCCAGAGGTTCGCCGGCTCTGGGTGACCTGGCCGCACCGGTCAGGAGGTCCGACAACACCTGGCTCGGTGCGGCCAGGCGTAGGCCGCTGGAGGTCTTGCGAGAGCGGGTGTAGACAACGTCGGATGCCGGTTCGGCGAGGACGATTGTTCTGTTCCTGGCGGGGACCAGTTCCCAGGTGTCGGCGGCCGCCTCGGCGTCCGGGGTGTAGATCACCGTAGGGCCGTCCGGGGTTTCCGGTTCCCAGTGTTGCGCTGCCTGGGTTCCGCTGAGTGCGTGGCGAACCGGATCGCCGGCGATGCGCTGGAGAAGGGGTGGAGCGCCGGGCTTGTTCCGCCAGTACGTGAGGCGAGCTTCGCCGCTGAAACGGAAGTCCTGGTTCCAGCGGCGGAGCAGTGCGAGCCAGTTGGGGACCGACACCACGCCGGGCGCCTGCCGCTCGACGAGTTCTTCCTGCTCGAGTAGGGCGATCACCGGACGGACCGCGGAGGCCTCGACACCGGTGGTCGTCACCAGGTCATGCGTTGTCCACAGGCTACGGAAGTCGAGCAGCGCGCGAATGACCAACGCCGCGCCGTCTCCGGACAACGAAGCGGGCGCGGTTGCGCTCATGACCCCGCTCCGGCGTCGTCGGCTGCCTGAGCTTTGCGACCGAGCGGCGCGGTAGCTCGCACCGTCCAGACGTACTGGTGGTTCTCCTGCCTCAGCTCGATCAGGCTGACGCCCGTGAGTTCGGTCGCGGCGGTCTCGCCGGCGTCGGCGTTCACGCGGAGCCGGAGGGGCTCGGCAGGAGCCTCCTTGTTCCAGTAGCCCAACGAGATATGAGGCTTGAGCTGGGGCAGCCTGGGGAGCGAATCGGTTCCCCAGACGTCCTGGATCGCGGCGCGAAGGTGGTCCTGGAGCCGACGCATCCGGTCGACCGGTGTGACTGGCAGTTGCAGGCTTTCGGCGTCGACGACGGCCGGCCCGACGCTGATCCCGAAGGGCCGGACGTAATCGAGCCGACGACGTACGGCCGTGACGATCAGTTCGAGATCCGACTCCGGAACCCGATCGGCGAACCCGACCCCTTGCATGGTCAGGTGCAGCAGCTCCGCCGGGACCGGCGAAATGCCGGCGAGCGACCCGATCAGGTGCTGATACGCGGCGTGCAGCTCGAGCAGCGCCGGGTCGCCCGGAAAGATGACGTGCCAGGTGTAGAAGGACCGCCCGGGACGCCAGTTCGGGTGCGAGCTCCAGTGATCCCGTACGTCGTCGCTCATCTCTGGTTACCTCTCGTACGAGCAGTGGTCGGACGGCCGGGAAGCCCCGGCTGCTGGGTGAACTCCACGATGCGGTCCCGCAGCAGGCGAGCCTTCGGGCTCCGTGCGTACGGTCCGGTGAGGACCGCCACCTCTGCGAGTCGTTGGAGCAGCGGCCGCACCCGATACTCCGGCGGCAGTTGGAGGACCGGCTCGGCTGCTTCCGACGCGCCGTCGAGTTCGCCCAGGAGGAGGCGGGCCTTCGCCTGTTGCAGCCGCGCCATGCGTTCGGAGCCGAGGTTGCGCACCGCGTATGGTGCGACCTCGAATTGGGCGACGCTGTGGTCGGCATGGTTCGCAGTGCGCTGCGCCTCGCCGAGCGCGAGGTAGGTGTCCGCCCAGAAGCCTTCGGCGCGTTCCGGCGTACACAGCAGCACACCGCCGGGCTCGGACTCCGCCGGACGGACGTTCAGCGTCTGGGCGATGTTGAGGAGTTCGCGGGCCTTGTCCGGGCGGTCCGCGCGCGCGAGGTCGACGGACGCCGCACTGGCAAGGAACAGCCGCGCCGTACCGGCCGCATAGCGCAGCCCGTCCTGGGCGTACTCGGCCGCACGGGCGAAATCGTCCTGCCAGAAGGCCGCGGTGTGTTGGGTCGCACGGATCCAGCCCCGGAGTACGTCGTGGTCCGCCGCCTCTGCGCAGGCCCACGCGGTACGGGTGTGGCTCTCGGCGATGTCGGGCCGGCCCAGGTCGACGGACATCCAGGCGAGCAGGGTGATCGCCCAGCCGGCGGCGGTGTAGAGGTCGCGGGACTGGCGGGGCGACTGGTTGCCGGCCAGCAGGGTGAACGTGCGGTCGCGAATCGCCCGGCTCTTGGCGAACAGGTGCCGGGTCGGGGTGCGGAGGTACGACTGGGCGATCCGCTCGATGTCCGCCTGGAGTTGCTCGACGGTGAGCTCGCCGACGTTGGACTCCTCGGCGTACGACAGCAGGGTGATCGACTCGTCGCCGGCGTTGACCACTTCGTCGTCGTGGCCGAGCATCGACGGCGGCGTCTGCTCCGGGTCGAACGTCGAGGCACCGGCCGGCGGGAAGAAGCCCAGTTCGTTGTCGGCGGCAACACGCAGGACGTGCCGCAGGCCGGAACGGTAGGCGGCACCCGGCCAGCGAACGGCGCCGCGTTCGAGCTTGGCGATGTAGTGGCCGTCGAGTTCGTACTTGACGTCGGTCGTCTCCCACAGCCAGGAGCAGATGGCATCGGCCAGCTCCCCGCGGGACATGTGTTCGCCCGGCGCGCGGAGTGACGGAGTGCGCTCGCGCGCTGCCCGTAACAAGTCGTTGGGCTCTGGCATGGCGGTAACTGTAAGGCGCCGAACACCCTCTGCGACGAGGAAAACCGAGGTTGTGGATGATCTGCCCCGGCATGCCCCGAGATGCCCCGAATCCCTGGGGAAAAAGGGGTTTCGCGGGTGGTGATGCGGAGATTGCAGCCCGCGTATACCGGTTCCGGGGCCGAGATCGGCTGGGGTGACGCTTGCTGAGCGTGAGCGAGGCGGGGCATCGCGGGGCATCCAGGGGAAGCCCCTCGGGGTGCGGGGTGCTGGTTAGAGTTGGCGGGTGGCCGAGGAAGCCGTTACTACGTTGCATGCCGAGTTGGCGCTGTTCGGGCGGGTGGAGGAAGGGTTCGCGCTGCTCGAGGTGTTTCTCGAGGTGGCGCGGGGGCGGTTGGGTGCGGTGGTGCTGGATCCGGTGGGGCTGCGGATGCCGGGGGAGATGACCGACGACCGGACGCTGGTGCAGAAGCTGATCGACGAGATCGAGCAGGAGTCGGTGGGGAAGGCGCGCGTGGCGGAGCGCGAGTACGACATGGACGACGAGCAGGCGCGGTGGGACTTCGTCCGGCTTGCGTACAGCTCGAACCAGGCGACGGTGTGGAGCCGGCGGCAGCGGACGACGTACTTCGAGGTGAGCGGGCGGGAGCGGGCGACGTACTGGCTGCCGGACAGTTTGAAGGCCGAGTACTTCGCGGCGTTGAGCGGGCGTGGGTGGGCCATCCCGGAGGGCTGGCTGACCGCTGTGGCCAGGCAGCCCAAACCGTGGTGGAAGCGCGGGTCGTGGTCCGGCTAGTTCAGGGCGGGGAGGCGGGTCAGGGCTGCGGCGACGGCTGACTGGATGTCGGCGTCGTCCCAGGTGCGGTCGACGATGGTGTTGGACAGGTAGGCGTCGTACGCGGCGAGGTCCAGGTGACCGTGGCCGCAGAGGGCGGTGAGGATGACCTTCTCCTCGCCGGACTCCTTGCAGCGCAAGGCTTCCTCGACCGCGGCGGCGAGCGCGTGGGTGGGTTCGGGGGCCGGGACGATGCCTTCCGTACGGGCGAACTGGACGCCGGCGGCGAAGCACTCGGACTGCGGCTTGGCGATCGCCTCGATCTCGCCGGTCTCGTACAGGTGGCTGATCAGCGGGCTCATGCCGTGGTACCGCAGGCCGCCGGCGTGGATCGGGTCCGGGACGAAGTCGTGGCCGAGCGTGTGCATCTTCATCAGCGGCGTCATCCCGATCGTGTCGCCGAAGTCGTACGCGTAGGTGCCCTGGGTCAGCGACGGGCACGCGGCCGGCTCGACGGCACGCACCACCGGGGACATCCGGCCGGCCCACTTCTCCCGCAGGAACGGGAACGCCAGACCGCCGAAGTTCGACCCGCCGCCGGTGCAGCCGACGATCAGGTCCGGGGTCTCGCCGGCCATCGCGAGCTGGATCAGCGCCTCCTCGCCGATCACGGTCTGGTGCAGCAGCACGTGGTTGAGCACCGAGCCGAGCGCGTAGTGCACCTCCGGGTCCTGCACCGCGGCCTCGACCGCCTCGCTGATCGCGATCCCGAGGGAGCCGGTGGACCCCGGGTCGGCGGCGAGGATCTGCCGGCCGGCGTCGGTGAGGTCCGACGGGCTCGGATGCACGGTCGCGCCGAAGACCTGCATCATCGTCCGCCGGTACGGCTTCTGGTCGTACGACGCGCGCACCTGCCAGACCTCGCAGTCCAGCCCGAACTGCGCGCACGCGAAGGCGAGCGCCGTACCCCATTGGCCCGCGCCGGTCTCGGTGGTGAGCTTCCGGACGCCGGCCTTCGCGTTGTAGTACGCCTGTGGGACCGCCGTGTTCGGCTTGTGCGAGCCGGCCGGTGAGACGCCTTCGTACTTGTAGTAGATGTGCGCCGGCGTATCGAGCGCCTTCTCCAGCCGATGTGCCCGGTACAGCGGGCTGGGCCGCCACAGCCGGTAGACGTCGAGCACCTCGCCCGGGATGTCGACGTACTGCTCCTGGGAGACCTCCTGGAGGATCAGGTCCATCGGGAACAGCGGCGTCAGGTCGTCGGGCCCGATCGGCTGCCCCGTCCCCGGGTGCAGCACCGGCGGCGGGGGCGTCGGCAGGTCGTGAAGCACGTTGTACCAACGCGTCGGCAGCTCGTCCTCTGGCAGCAGAATCTTCGTCGGCGTCATGTACGCAAAGTTATGCCCGCACCCCCGCCCCCACAATGACCCCAACCAGAACTCCACCAGCACTTACCCGGAACTCCCCAACCGCTCCACCACACCTGCCCGCACCCGATAGACCACGTCCGAGGGCTGCCGCGTATCGAGTGCCTCCGGCACGCCGAGCTGCCGCAACAGCATCCGCCCGATCATCTCGTGCGAGACGAGCAACGGCCGCCGTACGCCGAGCTGCTCGATCTCGGCCAGCACTCGCCCGGCGCGGACCTCGCCGTCCGCGTAGCTTTCCCCCTGCGGAAACCGGAACGCGTACTTGTCCTGCTCACGGACGGCCCGCTGCCCGGGCCACCTCGCGTCGATTTCCGTGGTCCCGAGGCCCGACCACAACCCGTGGTCGATCTCGGCCAGGTCGTCGATGACCTGGACGGCCAGGCTGAGCTCGCGGGCGATGATCGTCGCCGTTCGGTGTGCGCGGCCCAGCGGGCTGGTGAAGACGGCGTCGATCCCCTCGCCGCTGAGCAGTCGGCTGTTCCGGTTGGCCTGCTCGACGCCGGCTGGGGTGAGTGGGGAGTCCAGGCGGCCCTGACGGCGGCCGGCGACGTTCCACTCGGTCTGCCCGTGGCGGGCCAGGTAGGTCGTCAGGCGGGGACGGATGCTGGGGCGCCGAGCCATTCGTCGATCTCGGTGAGGAGGGACTTCTGGGTTGCGGGTGGGGCGGTGGAGGCGAGGACCGAGGAGCGGGCCAGGTCGGCCAGTTCGGGGTCGGTGAAGCCGTGGACGGTGCGGGCGGTTTCGTACTGCTCGGCGAGGCGGGAGCCGAAGAGGAGGGGGTCGTCGGCGCCGAGGGCGATCCGGGCGCCGGCCTCGTAGAGGCGGCGGAGGGGGACGTCCTCGGGACGGCGGTAGACGCCCAGGGAGACGTTGGAGGCGGGACAGACCTCGAGGGCGATCTGGGCGTCGACGATCCGCTTGAGCAGCTCGGGGTCCTCCGCCGTACGGACGCCGTGGCCGATCCGGCCGGCGCCGAGCTCGTCGAGGCAGGTGCGGACGGTGGCCGGGCCGCAGAGCTCGCCGCCGTGGGGTGCGGCCAGTAGGCCGGCGTTGCGCGCGATCCGGAAGGCCGGCTCGAACTCCGACGTCGTACCGCGGCGCTCGTCGTTCGAGAGGCCGAAGCCGACCACGCCGCGGCCGACGTACTGGGTGGCGAGGCGGGCCAGGGTGCGGGCGTCCAGCGGGTGCCGCGTGCGGTTCGCGGCGATGATCACCTGGACGTCGATCCCGGTCGACGCCGCCGCGTCCCGGGCGGCGTCCAGGACCAGGTCGGTGAACTCGGTGATCCCGTGGAAGCGGTTCGCGTACCCGGACGGGTCCACCTGGATCTCCAGCCAGCGCGAGCCGTCCGCCCGGTCGTCCTCGGCCGCCTCGCGGACCAGCCGGCGGACGTCGTCCTCGGTCCGCAGCACCGAGCGCGCGATGTCGTACAGCCGCTGGAACCGGAACCAGCCGCGCTCGTCGGCCGCCGACAGCTCCGGCGGCCAGTCGGTGCGCAGCGCGTCCGGCAGCCGGACGCCGTGCTTGTCCGCCAGCTCGACCAGCGTCAGATGCCGCATCGAGCCGGAGAAGTGCAGATGCAGGTGCGCCTTGGGCAGCACCCGCAGATCCCGCTGCGTCATCACAGAAGGTTACCGATCCACGGCGCCCGGAGAGAAATCGGACCTCCAGCACTCACCGAGTTGATAGTGGCCGGGGTCCATGTCAGCCGAGCAGTTTGGCGATTCGGGTGAGGCCCTCGGCCAGGTCGGCGTCGCCGAGGGCGTAGGACAGGCGCAGGTACCCGGGTGCGCCGAACGCCTCGCCCGGGACGACCGCCACCTCCGCCTCGTCCAGGATCAGGTCGGCGAGCTCCGCCGACGACGTCGGAGTCCGGCCCGCGATCTCCTTGCCGAGCACGCCCTTGACCGACGGGTACGCGTAGAAGGCGCCGGTCGGCTCCGGGCACTCGATGCCGGGGATCTCGTTGAGCATCCGGACCATCGTGCGCCGCCGCCGGTCGAACGCGACCTTCATCTCGTCGACCGCGGTCAGGTCCCCGGACACCGCCGCGAGCGCGGCCCGCTGGGCGACGTTGCAGACGTTCGAGGTCTGGTGCGACTGCAGGTTGGTCGCGGCCTTGACGACGTCCTTCGGGCCGATCATCCAGCCGACCCGCCAGCCGGTCATCGCGTAGGTCTTCGCGACCCCGTTCAGTACGACGGTCCTGTCCGCGAGCTCCGGCACCGCGACCGGGATCGAGGTCGCCCGGACGTCGCCGTACGTCAGGTGCTCGTAGATCTCGTCGGTGACCACCCACAGGTCGTGCTCGAGCGCCCAGCGGCCGATCGCCTCGACGGCCTCCGGGCTGTCGACGGCGCCGGTCGGGTTCGACGGCGAGCAGAACAGCAGCACCTTGGTCCGCGGGGTCCGGGCCGCCTCGAGCTGCTCGACCGTGACGCAGTAGTTCTGCGACTCGTCGGCGAGCACCTCGACCGGTACGCCGCCGGCCAGCCGGATCGCCTCCGGGTACGTCGTCCAGTACGGCGCCGGCAGCAGCACCTCGTCGCCCGGGTCGAGCAGGGTCGCGAACGCGTTGTAGACCGCGTGCTTGCCGCCGTTCGTGACCAGGACCTGGGACGCCTCGATCTCGTACCCGGAGTCGCGCCTGGTCTTGTCGGCGATCGCCTGCTTCAGCTCGGGCAAGCCGGCGGCCGGGCTGTACCGGTGGTTCTTCGGGTCCCGGGCCGCGGCGACCGCGGCCTCGACGATGTAGTCCGGCGTCGGGAAGTCCGGCTCGCCGGCGCCGAAGCCGATCACCGGCCGGCCGGCCGCCTTGAGCGCCTTCGCCTTGCTGTCCACCGCCAGCGTCGCCGATTCACTGATGGCGCCGATCCGCGCCGAGATCCTGGAACCCATACACCCATCCTGGCACCCGTCCGGCGCGGCACGAACCGGGTTTCACTGGTTGGCGTCCGGGAACACCCGGGGGGTGTGGTCCGTTGGCACGACGTGGAGGCTGTATGGTTCTCATCGCGGTGCGGCGCCCGGCCGGTAATCGGTACAGGGGTCGTGCGGGGAAGGGCCTCAGTTCGACCACGTGGCTCGGACCCCGTACACTTCTCTAGTCCGGGCGTTGATGGCCCTGATCCGGCATGCCCGAGATCAGGTCCGACGCGGCGTCCGGATGGATTGCAGAGGGCACTAGCTCAACTGGCAGAGCATCGGTCTCCAAAACCGAAGGTTGGGGGTTCAAGTCCCTCGTGCCCTGCAAATCCTGACCGGCGCAGGGCCGGTCAGGCCACCGCTAGCGAAAGAGGTAGGTCGTGACGGAGACGCGCACCCCGGCACCGTCCGGCGCCGGCAAGCCCGCCGAGGGCAAGCAGGGCAGGGGCCTGCTGCGCTTCTACCGGCAGGTGGTCGCCGAGCTCCGCAAGGTGGTCTGGCCCACTCGCAAGCAGCTGTCCACCTACTTCGTGGTCGTCCTGACCTTCGTGGTGTTCGTCATCGCGATCGTCTCGGTCCTCGACCTCGCCTTCGGCTGGGCGATGTTCAAGGTCTTCGGCTGAGGTACGCCGGCCACGACCAACTGTAGGTCCCGGGCCTCCCGGCCCGGCCTGAAACAGACAAGACCCCCGATGCACAGATGACGGAGTACGACGTGTCCGAGCGCGACGACGAGGTCCTCGACTACGAGGACGAGTTCGACGTATCCGACTCCGGCGACGACCTCGATCTCGACTTCGACGAGAACGCCACCGACGACGACCTGTTCGGTGACGACGACGATGACGACGACGACCCGTTCGCGGACCTCGACGACGAGGACGAGGGGGACGACGAGGACGAGGCCGAGACCGACGACGACGAGTACTCCGCCGACGACGAGGCCGAGACCCCGAAGCCGGACCAGGACACGTCCGACGACGAGCCGGTCGTGGTGGTCCCGGCGGCCGACGAGTCCGAGGTCACCGAGGTGGTGACCGCGGCGGACGTCGAGGACGCCGAGGAGGAGCTCGCCGACGAGACCGCGGAGACCGCGCCGCTGACCACCGCCGAGCCGGCCGTCGCGGCCGACGAGGTGGTCTTCTCGAGCGCCGGTGCCACGGACGAGTCCGACGACGCCGACGACGAGACCGACGTCGCGGAAGCGGAGCCTGAGCCGGAGCCGGAGGAGCCGGGCGACCCGCTCGAGGAGCTGCGCGCCCGGCTGCGGTCGCAGTTCGGCGACTGGTACGTCGTGCACACGTACTCAGGGATGGAGAACCGGGTCAAGGGCAACCTGGAGAACCGGATCAACTCCCTGAACATGGAGGACTACATCTTCGAGATCATCGTGCCGACCGAGGAGGTCGCCGAGATCAAGAACGGGCAGCGCCGGATGGTGAAGCGCACGGTGCTGCCGGGCTACGTGCTGGTCCGGATGGATCTGACCGACGAGTCCTGGTCGACCGTGCGGCACACGCCGTCGGTGACCGGCTTCGTCGGGAACAGCCAGAAGCCGGTCCCGCTCAGCCTCGAAGAGGTGGAGAAGATGCTCGCTCCGGCCGTCGTGGCGGCGGCCGAAGCGGCGGCAGCCGAAGCCGGTGCCGCACCCGCCAAGACCGCGGCCAAGAAGAAGGTCGAGGTCGCCGACTTCGGTGTCGGTGACTCGGTCATGGTGGTCGACGGGCCGTTCGCGACCCTGCACGCCACAGTCACGGAGATCAACGCCGAGGCCCAGCGGATCAAGGCCCTGGTTGAGATCTTCGGCCGGGAGACCCCGGTGGAACTCAGCTTCAACCAGATCCAGAAAGTCTAAGGACCCGACAGAATGCCTCCCAAGAAGAAGATCGCTGCCCTGGTCAAGGTGCAGCTCCAGGCCGGTGCCGCGACGCCGGCCCCGCCGGTCGGTACCGCGCTCGGTCCGCACGGCGTCAACATCATGGAGTTCTGCAAGGCGTACAACGCCCAGACGGAGTCCATGCGCGGCAACGTCGTACCGGTCGAGATCACGATCTACGAAGACCGTTCCTTCACGTTCGTCACCAAGACGCCGCCGGCGCCGGAGATGATCAAGAAGGCCGCGGGTCTGCAGAAGGGCTCCGCCGTTCCGCAGCGCGACAAGGTCGGCAAGATCAGCAAGGACCAGGTGCGCGAGATCGCCACCACCAAGATGCCGGACCTGAACGCCCGCGACATCGACGCGGCGATGAAGATCATCGAGGGTACGGCGCGCTCCATGGGCGTCGTCGTCGACGGCTGACCAGCACAACTTTTCACGCAGTAGTGGCAGGGCGAAGTGCCGCCCGGAGACCACACCCCAGAGAGGAACAGCAGTAATGGCACAGCGCAGCAAGGCTTACCGCGCCGCCGCGGAGAAGATCGACTTCGATCACCTGTACACGCCGCTGGAGGCGATCCGGCTGGCCAAGGACGCCGCCGGCAGCAAGAAGTTCAACTCCACCGTGGACGTCGCGATGCGTCTCGGGGTCGACCCTCGCAAGGCCGACCAGATGGTGCGCGGCACCGTCAACCTTCCGCACGGTACTGGCAAGACGGCACGGGTCCTCGTCTTCGCCACCGGCGACAAGGCCGAGCAGGCGAAGGCGGCCGGCGCCGACTTCGTCGGTGACGACGACATGATCAAGAAGGTGACCGACGGCTGGCTGGACTTCGACGCCGTCGTCGCCACGCCTGACCTGATGGGCAAGGTCGGCCGCCTCGGCCGGGTCCTCGGCCCGCGTGGTCTGATGCCGAACCCGAAGACGGGTACGGTCACCCCGGACGTGACCAAGGCCGTGTCCGACATCAAGGGCGGCAAGATCGAGTTCCGGGTCGACCGGCACGCGAACCTGCACTTCATCATCGGCAAGGCGTCGTTCGACGAGGCCCAGCTGGTGGAGAACTACAGCGCCGCGCTCGAGGAGATCCTCCGGCTGAAGCCGGCCAGCTCGAAGGGCCGCTACATCAAGAAGACGGTCTTCTCGACCACGATGGGTCCGGGTGTCCAGGTTGACCCCAACCTGACCCGCAACCTCGCCGAGGAGCAGGTCGAGGCCTGATCCCTCAGCATCCGAAAGCCCCCGCCACGGCGGGGGCTTTCTGCTGTTCGGCCGCCGAGTCGTGGCGATCGGCGGCGGTTCTGTCAGCGGGGTTCCGCGAGCAGGTCGGGGGTGAGAGCGGTCGGGTTCGGGGCGCCGGCCAGGCGCATGGCGTGGGTCAGTTCGTCGGTCAGGTCGGTCAGGAGGCGGGCTACTCCGGGGGTCGAGTCGACGGCGAGGGCCCAGAGGGCGGGGCGGCCGACGAAGACCGCGCGGGCGCCGAGGGCCAGTGCGGTGAGGATGTGCTCGCCGCGCCGGATGCCGCCGTCGACGTACACCTCGACGTTGCTGCCGGCAACGGCTTCGGCGACCTCGGGCAGCGCCCGCGCGGTCGGGATCGAACCGTCGAGCTGACGGCCGCCGTGGTTCGAGACGATGATGCCGGCGGCGCCGGCGTCGGCACATCGCTTGGCGTCGTCCCCGCGCAGGACGCCCTTGACGACGACCGGGAGACCAGTGCGTTCGGCGAGCCAGCCGATGACGTCCGGGTCCAGGTCGTCGGCCTTGGCGAGGTCGTCGTCCGACCAGTCGCCGGCGGGCAGGTTGGCGAGCAGCTGGCCGGGTTCCACCAGATCCCAGACGGTCTCGCCCTCGTCCTCCTTGCGGCCGACGACCGGGGTGTCGACGGTCAGTACGACGGCCCGCGCGCCGCCCGCGACCGCTGCGTCGAGCATCTGCCGGGTGAGGTCGCGGTTCCGGACGACGTAGATCTGCAGCCACCACGGCACGCCGGTGGCGCCCAGTTCGGCGAACGTCGAGCCGGCGTTGCTGGAGACGCCGAGCACGGAGCCGGCGGCGCTGACGCCACGCGCCATCGCGAGCTCGCCGTCCGGGTCGGCCATCCGCTGCATCGTCGACGGCGCCACCAGCACCGGTGTGGCGACCGGCGTACCGAGCACCGTCGTGCCGGGGTCGATGCTGGAGACATCGGTCAGCACGCGGGGCCGGAAGCGGTACGCCGACCAGGCCGCGGTGGCCTCGCCGACGCTGACACCGGCCGCGGAACCCTGCCGGTAGTAGCGGTGCACGGCCTCGGGCAGCTTCCCGGCGGCCGCGCTCTCCAGAGTGTCGATCCAGCGCATGCCGCCCATCGTCGCACCGTGCCCCGGTCGGCGGGAGCCTATTTTCCGGGCGGCGGCCCGGGTAGCACGGTACAGTTGACGGCATGACGCAGTACGGGCGGCGATTTCTGCGCCCCGGCCGGCACGACGGTGCCGACGGGGTGAGCTGCTGCTGCGCTCTCTCCTGAGGTGACCGCGGCCGACCGGGGTGGATCCCCCGTCGAGACCGTCATTTCTTGGAGAGCAACCCATGTCTGTCCTCACCGTTGAAGAACTGCACGCTGCCCTCGCGCTCCGCGACCTGAGCGATCCGGCCAAGGGCCCGCACGCGATCCAGCTCGTCGTCGACTCGATCCGGGCCGCGCTGGAGAAGGCCTGGCCGTACACCGAGACCTGGACCCGCCGCGACCATCCCGTCGTACCGCTGGCGGACAACTACGACAACCTCGGCTACGCGACCGATGCCGTCACCCGGGAGGCCCGCTACACGCGGTACGTCTCGGAGACCGAGGTACTGCGAAGTCACACGTCGGCGATGATCCCGCCGGCGCTCCGGGAGCTGGCGAGCTCGGAGACGTCCGACGTACTGATGATCTGCGCCGGCATCTGCTACCGCCGGGACTCGGTCGACTGGCAGCACACCGGTACGCCGCACCAGCTCGACCTGTGGCGGCTCAGCCGGAACGTCACGCTCGGCGAGCCGGAGCTGGAGGAGATGATCGCCCGCCTGGTGGACACGGTCCTGCCCGGTCAGACCTACCGGACCGTGCCGGCGGTGCACCCGTACACGATCCACGGCCGGCAGGTCGACGTACTGCTGGACGACCAGTGGATCGAGATCGGCGAGTGCGGGGTGGCGGCGCCGCACGTACTGCGGATGGCCGGGCTGGACGAGAGCTGGACCGGGCTGGCGATGGGGCCCGGCCTGGACCGGCTGATGATGCTGCGGAAGGGGATCCGCGACATCCGGCTGCTCCGGTCGACCGACCCGCGGGTGGCGGAGCAGATGCTCGACCTGCTGCCGTACCGGCCGGTCTCGTCGATGCCGCCGGTACGCCGGGACCTGTCGGTCGTAGTGGGAGAGTCGGCGGACGTGTCGGACGAAGTGCTCGGCGACAAGGTCCGGGCCGCACTGGGCCCGGACGCCGATGCCGCGGAGTCGCTGGAGGTGCTGGGTGAAACGTCGTACGACGACTTGCCGACGAGCGCTCGGGCGCGCCTCCAGATGACGCCCGGACAGCGGAACGTACTGGTCAGGCTGGTCCTGCGTCCGGTGGACCGGACCCTCACCGACGCGGAGGCGAACGTCCTGCGGGACAAGGTCTACCGCGCCTTGCACGAGGGGCCGGTGCTGGAGCTGATCAGCGCCTGAGCTCGCGGGCCGCCACCACGAACGCGCACACCGCGAGCGGCAGCTCGAGGAGCAGCGCCTCGGTCAGCGAGAGCGTGCGGTCGAACCCGGCGGCCGACGTGCTCACGTCGAACCAGGCGTCGGCGATCAGCAGCGTGCCGGCGGCCACCGCGGTCAGAACGGCGTGCCTGTTGCGTTTGTGCAGCAGGTACGCCGTGAGACCGGCGGCGATCGCGGTCGCGCAGTCGAGGCCGACCCAGGTCAGCTTCCAGTGGCCCGCCTCGTAGGTGCTCGGCAGGGTGGCCGCGAGGATCAGGCACCACGGCAGCAAGACGGCCGCGACGCCCGCGGCGACCATCGCGGCCAGGCCGCCCGGTGAGCGGCGAGCGCGGATCCGGCCGTCCAGCCGGCCGTCGGCGATGTAGTCCTCCAGCGCGTCGGCCACGCGGTCGTCGATCGCGTCACCGAGCTTCCCGTCCATGGCTCGCCCGATCTCTGTCGGGCTGATCGCTGTCGTCGTCATACCGTCAAGCCTTCCGGGGTACGCCTCCCGGCACAGTCCGGCCAGCCCACGAACGGGGGTGGGGATAACCCCCGGCGGGTTCCGTGGGCTGTCCTCATGCCGTCCGGCGCTGCCGACCACGTAAGTTGTGACCGCGAGCAGGCGCTGACACGGGGAGGTGATCCGGATGACGGCTGCGGCGAGTCCGGTTCCCCGGACGCCCTGGGGCCTCTGGCGGTCGCCGTACTTGTGGTTGGCAACTATCCATCTGCTCGGCGACACGGTGGTCGTGCTGACCTCCGGTCTGCTCGTGCTCGGCGCGACCGTGGTGGTGCTGGCCGGCTTCGTGCTGGCGCCGATCGGGATCCCGCTCAGTCGGTGGGCGAACCGGTGGGTCTACGACATCGCAGGCTGGGAACGAGCCCGGGCCCGGATCACCCGCGGCCAGGAGGTGCCCGCGCTGGTGCCGCCGCCGCGCACCGGGTCGACGATCGACGACGCGGTCCAGGCGGTGAAAGACCCGGGGCTGTGGCGGCAGTTGATCTACTACGTCATTCTGTTCTGGCTGGCGATCGGCTGGCTGTTCCTGGTGCCGTTCGCGTGGTCGGTGCCGGTGGTGCTGATCCCGTTGCCGGCGTACTACACGCACTTCGCGGCGGCGCAGGCCCAGCTCGGGCCGTTCGTCATCAACTCGACCATGCGCGCGTCGGTGGTGGCGGTGCTCGCGGCGCTGTTCCTGCTGTTCTTGTCGCCGCTCGTGATCCGGGCCGCCTCGTGGTTCGACGGGTGGCTGGTGAAGGAGCTGCTCGGGCCGTCGGAGACCGGCGTACTGGCCGAGCGGGTCCATCAGCTGGTGCAGAGCCGGCAGCAGGTGGTCGACTCCGTCGAGGCGGAGCGGCGCCGGATGGAGCGCGACCTGCACGACGGCGCCCAGCAGCGGCTGGTGTCGCTGGCGATGATCCTCGGCCGGGCGAAGAACCGGCTCGGGGACAAGGAGCCCGCGGTCCGGCGGCTGATCGAGGAGGCGCATACCGAGGCGATGCAGGCGATCGCGGAGATTCGGGACCTGACCCGCGGGCTGCATCCGCCGGTGCTCACCGACCGCGGCCTGGACGCGGCGCTGTCGGCGGTCGCGGCGCGCTCGCCGGTGCCGGTCCGGCTCAGCGTCGACGTACAACCCCGGCCGAAGCTGACGATCGAGTCGATCGCGTACTTCGTGGTGACCGAGGCGCTGGCGAACGTCGCCAAGCACGCCGACGCCGCGGAGGTGGACGTGCTGGTGGAACGGGAGCACGACGTACTGCGGGTCGTGGTGCGCGACAACGGCCGCGGCGGCGCGGATCCGGCGCGCGGCAGCGGGTTGCGCGGGCTGGCCGACCGGGTGGCCGGCGTGGACGGACGGCTGACGGTGGACAGTCCGCCGGGTGGCGGCACGACGCTGACCGCGGAGGTGCCCTGTGGCTGAGGAGGACGGACGGATGCGGGTCGTGATCGCCGAGGACTCGGTGCTGCTGCGGGAGGGCATCGTGCGGCTGCTCGAGGAGCAGAACTGCGAGGTGGTCGCGGCGGTCGGCGACGGCAACCAGTTGCTGACGGTCGTCGAGGAGCACCGGCCGGACGTCTGCGTGGTGGACGTGCGGATGCCGCCGACGTTCACCGACGAAGGGCTCCGGGCCGCGCTGGTGATCCGCGACCAGTACGCGGACGTCGGCGTGCTGGTGCTCTCGCAGTACGTCGAGGAGCGGTACGCGAGCGAGCTGATCGGCGGGAACCCGGGCGGTGTCGGGTACCTGCTGAAGGACCGGGTGGCGGACGTCGACCAGTTCATCGACGGTCTGCGCCGGGTCGCGGGCGGCGGCGCGGCGCTGGACCCGGAGGTGATCGCGCAGCTGCTGGTGCGGTCCCGGAAGGCGGATCCGCTGGCCGTGCTGAGCCCCCGGGAACAGGACGTTCTCCGCGCGATGGCGGAGGGTAAGTCGAACGCCGGCATCGCGCAGGCGCTGGTCGTCGGCGAGGGCGCGGTCGAGAAGCACATCAGCAACATCTTCCTGAAACTGCAGCTGTCCCCGACCGACGGCGAGCACCGCCGGGTGCTGGCCGTGCTCCGATACCTCGGGACGTCATGATGCTGACGAGAGCGCAGCGGACGATGCTGCTGGTCGGGGCGCTGCCGTTGCTGGCGGTGCTGATCGGCAGTGGCGCGGTGACGGTGAGCGTGATCAGAGGCAAGCTGCCGTACAACTACTCGGCCTCGTTCGCGCCGGCGACGTCCGGCGTAGAGGTCACGTCCGACCTGCCGACGCAGATCGAGGCGAGCTTCGACGGGCAGGTGCATGTCACCGTCGACGGGACGTACGCGGCGCGCCGGCCGGACGTCCGGGTAGTGACCGAGGGCGGGGTGGTCAAGGTCGACACAAACTGCCCGGATCGGCACTGCGAGGTCGCAGTGACGGTGGACGTGCCGGCGGCCGCCGCCGTCCGGGCGAAGGTCCAGAGTGCCTCGCTCAACGTTGACGCGGTGGCCGCGCCGCTGACAGTGGACGTCAGCGACGGCTCGGTGGACATGGCCCAGCTCCGCAGCCCGCGCGTGTCGGTGGACGCGCGGAGCGGCTCGATCTCGCTCCTCTTCGACAAGGCGCCGGACCAGGTGTCGGCCACCTCCAGCGAGGGCTCGATCACCGTGCAGCTGCCGCGCTCGACGACGTACGCGATCGACGCGGTCGCCGCGCAGGGGTCGACCAACCTGAGCGTGCCGAACGACGCGTCCGCCACGCACAAGCTGTTCCTGCGCAGCAGCTACGGGAGCATCACTGTGCAATAGCCGCGCAGAACGCCTTCGCCTTGTCGGTGATCGACTGCCAGTTGCCGGCGGCCACCTCCGCGGGGGCGACGACGTCCGTACCGGCGCTGACGGCGAGCGCGCCGGCGTCGAGGAAGTCGCGCGCGTTACCGGCGTTGACGCCGCCGGACGGGATCAGCGGTACGCCGGGGAACGGTCCGTTCAGGTCCTTGAAGTACTTCGGGCCGAGCTGGTGCGCCGGGAAGATCTTGACCGCCGCGGAACCCAGCGCCAGCGCGGTCATCACCTCCGACGGGGTGAACGCGCCGAGCACGGCCGGGACGCCGGCGGACCGCGCGGCCTCGGCGATCGCGCCCGCCTCGGGACCCTGACCCGGGGTGACCAGGAACTGCGCGCCGGCGTTGATCGCCTGGGTGGCCTGATCACCGGTCTGCACGGTGCCCGCACCGACGACCGCGCCGGTCTCGGACGCGGTGGCGGCGGCGCGCTCCAGGTGCCGGGGGAGGTCCGGCGTCGTGTAGGTGAGCTCGACGACGTGGATGCCCCCGGCAACCAGTGCGGCGCAGAGGTCGCGGGCGTCGGAGATCTCCGGGGCGCGGACGACGGTCAGCACCCGGTCGGCGCGGAGCAGGTCCAGGGTGTTCACAAGCAGGTTCCTTTCAGGAAGTTCGGCGGACAGCATGGCCGGGGCGGGCGTCGGTACGGTGGCCGTCGTCGATGACGGGTACGCCGTTGACCAGCACGTACGGAATGCCCTCGGCCGGTTGCCGGGGTTCGGGGAAGGTGGCGGCGTCGCGGACCGTGTCCGGGTCGAACAGCACCAGATCAGCGGCGTACCCGGTGCGGACCAGCCCGCGGTCGGTGAGCCGCAGCCGGCGGGCCGGGCGGCCGGTGAGGTGGTGGATGCAGTCGGGGAGGTCGAGGACGCCGAGCTCGCGGACGTACCGGGCGAGGTACCGCGGGAACGTGCCCCACGAGCGCGGATGCGGTTTGCCGCCGACCAGGATCCCGTCCGAGCCGCCGGTGTGCGACCGGTGCCGCATGATCGTCCGCACGTTCTCCTCGTGGCCGACATGCTGCAGGATCGACGTCGCGAGGTCGTCGGCCAGCAGGATCTCGTAGAACACGTCGGCGGCCGGCTTCCCGGTCCGGGCGGCGATCGCCGCGACCGTGCTGCCGACCGCGGACGACAGCGCCGGGTTGCGGACGCCGCCGATCTCGATCGTGTCCCACTCGACGACACAGCCGTGGCAGCCGTCGGTGCCGACCTGTTCGAGCTCGTACGTGATCTTCTCCCGCGCGGCCGGATCGCGGAGCCGGGCGAGCAGCGCGTCCGGCCCGCCCTCCGCGGTCCAGCTCGGCAACACTGCGGACAGAGTTGTTGCCCCAGGCAAGTACGGGTAGGTGTCGGTGGTGACGTCGACGCCGGAGTCGAGCGCGGCGTCGATCATCGCGACCAGCTCGGCGCCGCGGCCCGCGTTCGGCGCGAAGTTCATCACCGCGTGGGTCAGGTGCAGCGCGCAGCCCGAGCGGCGCGCGACCTCGACCATCTCGGCGTACGCCTCCAGCGCGCCGCGACCGTAGGACCGCTGGTGCGGCGCGTAGTACCCGCCGTACGCCGCGACGACCTCGCACAGCGCCACGAGCTCGTCGGTGGAAGCGAACATGCCCGGCGTGTAGGTCAGCCCGCTGCTCATCCCGACCGCGCCGTCCCGCAGCCCGTCGGCCAGCAACTCCTTCATCCGCGCCAGTTCGGCCTCCGTCGCCGGGCGGTTGGACGTGCCAACGACCATCATCCGCAGCGTGCCCTGCGGGACCAGGTACGCCGCGTTGCACGCGATGCCCTGGTCGAGCCGGTCGAGGTACCCGGCGACGGTCGACCAGGAGAAGTCGAAGTCGTCCGGCTCGCCGTTCCAGCCGGCGATCTGGCGGCGTACGACGGCCCGCGTCGGGTCGTCGATCGGCGCGAACGACAGCCCGTCCTGGCCGAGGACCTCCAGCGTGACGCCCTGGCTGACCTTCGCGGTGTGGTCCGGGTTCACCAGGATCTGCAGGTCCGAGTGCGAGTGCATGTCGATGAACCCGGGCGCCAGCACCAGCCCGTCCGCGTCGATCGTCCGGTCCGCCGCGGGCAAGTCGTTGCTGATCGCTACGATCCGCCCGCCGTCGACGGCGACGTCCGCGTGGTACCCCGGCGTACCCGAACCGTCGACGACCAGCGCGCCCGTGATGTTCAGCATCTCAGAAGAACGTCCGGACCAGGTCCACCACGACCGGGTCGGCGGCATCCGGGTCGTCGATCACCGGGATCAGCCCCCACTTGTCGAACGCCGTACACGGGTGCGACAGGCCGACCCGCAGCTCGTCGCCGATCACCACCGGTACCACACCGAAGTGCAGGAAACCGTGCTGGTCGTTGAGGTTCGTGACCTTCATGTCCGTGGCCGGCAACACCGGACCGTCCGCGGAGCGCGGGCGGATCAGCTGCGGCTCCGGCCAGTCCTGGTCGAACGGGAAGTCGCGGCGGCCGGCGTCGAAGATCGCCAGCCCCGGCTCGGGTTGCGAGGTGATCCGGATCCACCCGTGCATCGCGGCCACGAGCTGCTCGCCGTCGGTCCGCGGGTGCTCGCCGAGCGGCGACACCCGCCGGTACAGGCCGTCGTCGTGGGAGATGTACGCGCCGGACCGCAGTACCACCCGGGCGCCCTCGCCGGCTTCGGCGGCGAGGACCTTCGCGACCTGCTCGAAGTACTGGCTGCCGCCGGCGCTGACCACCGGTACGACGTCGGCGTCGTACAGCGGGCGCAGCCGGTGGTGCACGGAGGCCAGGTCGCGCAGGTACCCGCGGACCTCCTCGAGGTTGGCCTCGTCGACGCCGTGCCCGATCGCCCCCTCGTACCCGGCGACACCGGCCAGTCGCAGGGTCGACGCGTCGGCGATCGCCTGGCCGACCGCGAGCGCGGTCTCCGGGTCGCGGGCGCCGGTCCGGCCGCCGATGCCGCCGACCTCGACCATCACGTCGAGCGGACGGGCGTCCGGGCCGACGTACGCCGAACGCGCCGCCTCCATGATCTCGACGGTACGCACGGAGTCCGCCCACACCGAGACCTCGAACGACGGGTCGGCCGCCAGTTCGTCGGCGATCCAGCGCAGCTGCAGCGGGGAGATCACCGCGTTCGCGATCAGCACCCGCTGGACGCCGTACGCCCGGGCGACGCCGAGCTGGAACGCGTTCGCGAGCGTGATCGCCCAGGAACCGGCGTCGAGCTGCATCGCCCAGAGTGCCGGCGCCATCGTGGTCTTGCCGTGCGGTGCGAGCTCCACGCCGTGCCGGGTGCACCAGGTGGCGAGGGTGTCGACGTTGTGCCGGAGCCCGGGTGCCGAGAGCGTCATCAACGGTGTCGGCAGCTGCGACAGCCGCGGGCGGTCGGCCAGCACCTCTTTGACGGTCCGGCCCCAGAAACCCGGCGGCAGCGCCTTGTCCCGCCAGCTCACCTGCTGATCGGCAAGAGCGGCGACGGCGTCGGCATCGTAAGCAGGCATCAGACCCCCTGGGGTTGGGATTGCAGAATACGCAACGCTCATTGCGTATTCTGACTCGTCGGTTGTAGCATCGCGCCCGAAGTCGCGTCAACGCACGCCCCTATCCCATCACTTCTCCCGCAAGGAGTGCCGATGCCCGAGACGTCCGCGATCTGCCTGGGTGAGGCGATGATCATGCTGGCGGGCGGTTCCGGACCGCTGGCGGACGTCGAGGTGTTCCGGCGCTCGGTCGGCGGGGCGGAGTGCAACGTGGCCGGCGGACTGGCCGCGCTCGGCGTGCGCACCGGCTGGATCTCGCGGCTCGGCGACGACGGGTTCGGTCAGCACGTACTGCGGGATCTCGAGGCGCGCGGCGTCGACGTCGGAGGAGTGGAGCTGGACCCGGTCCGGCCGACGGCCCTCTACGTGAAGGAGTCGCACGGCGGGCGGTCCCGGATGCACTACTACCGGACCGGCTCGGCGGCTGCTGCCATGCAGCCCGCGTTCTTGGACCGGCCAGAGGTGCGCCAGCGGCTACAGCAGGCGAAGCTCGTGCACACGACGGGTATTACTGCGGCGATCTCTGCCAGCAGCTCGGACATGCTGGAGCGGTTGGCCACTGAGCCGCGGGAGTTCCTGCTGAGCGTTGACCTCAACTGGCGGCCTGTGTTGTGGCGGGAGCGCGACCCCGCGCCGTTGTGGCGGTTGTTGGGAGCCGCGGACATCGTGCTGATCGGTGCGGACGAGGCTGAGGTCTTTGCCGGCACCGGGGATCCGGACGAGCTGTACGAGCGGATCGGCGCCAAGACGCTGGTTGTGAAGGACGATTCGAACGCCGCGATCGTCCTGGAGCCGGCCGGGCGCACTGAGGTCCCAGCACTGTCTGTAGAGGTTGTGGAGACCGTTGGAGCCGGCGACGCGTTCGCGGCTGGGTTCTTGGCGGGGACCTTGCAAGGCCTTCCCGCGGTACAGCGATTGCGGTTGGGGCATCTCACGGCTGCGGCAGTGCTGACGGTTGCCGAGGACCACGCGCCGCCTCCTGGTGTGGCTGAGCGGGAGCGGTTGCTCAACGCGACGGACGCGGAGTGGGCGGCGACGAAGATCGGTGCGGCATGAGCCAGAGCCTGGCCAGAGCGCTGCAGATCCTCACCAGTCTCGGCGAGGGCGAGCGTTCGCTGGACCAGCTCGCCGGTGAGCTCGGCGTGCACAAGACCACCGTGCTGCGGCTGCTGCGCACCATGGAGGCCGATCGGTTCGTACGACGGGACTCCGCGCACAGGTACCGCCTGGGCTCGCGGTTGTTCGCTCTCGCGGATGTTGCGCGCGAGCAACACGTCGTACGGCAGGTTGCTGGACCGCATCTGCGGGAGTTGAACCAGAAGACCGGGCAAACGGTGCACCTGGCGGCGTGGGAGAACGGTGAGGTCATCTACGTCGACAAGCTGGACAGTGTGCGTTCGGTGCGCATGTACTCGCAGGTCGGCGTACCGGCAGCTCTGCACTGCACAGCGGTCGGCAAGGTATTACTGGCCGCACAGCCCAAGCGGCAGCGGGAGGCCATCGTCCAGGCGCTGGAGTACAAGGCCTACACGCCGAACACGATCACCGACCCCGACCGGCTGCGGGAGGAGTTGGCGACCACCAAGGAGCGTGGGTGGGCACAGGACCGGGCGGAACACGAGTCCTTCATCAACTGCATCGGCGCGCCGCTCAAAGACGCCACCGGGCGCGTCATCGGGGCCGTCTCGTTGTCCGTGCCCGACGTACTGCTGAACTATGAACAGGTGCTCGAGCTGCTTCCCGAGCTGCTCGCCACCGCCGAGGCGATCACAGCCGACTACAACTGAGAGGTGTCATGACCGACAAGAGCGCAGTCTCCACGACCGACGCGCCGCCACCGATGCCGGTGTTCTCGCAGGGCGTCCGCAAGGGCAACATCCTGCAGGTTTCCGGCCAGGGCTCGGTCGACCCGGCCAGCGGCGACTTCGTGTTCGCCGGTGACGTGAAGGGTCAGACCACCCGGGTGCTGCAGAACATCGAGGCGATCCTGAAGGCCGGCGGCGCGAGCATGGACGACGTGGTGATGCTGCGCGTCTACCTCACCCAGCGCGAGGACTTCGGCGCGATGAACGAGGCGTACGCCGAGTTCGTGTCGACCCGGACGCCGAGCGGCGTGCTGCCGTCCCGGACCACCGTGTTCACCGGGCTGCCGCTGCCGGACATGCTGGTCGAGATCGACGCGCTCGCCGTCCTGAGCTGAGCAACCCTCCGAAGCCCGGGCCCCGGTGGTCCGGGCTTCGGACTGCCTGGAACCTTTCCCGTATCGCGGGATATGGTTTCGCCATGCAGGAAGCGCGCGGATCGGTGCAGTCGATCGACCGGGCTGTGGCGATCCTGCGCTGTTTCGACGCGCGGACGCCTGATCTCGGGATCAGCGACCTGGCCCGGGCGACCGGGCTGTCGACGAGTACCGTGCACCGCCTGCTGCTGGCGATGCAGGAGAACGGGCTCGTCCGCCAGACGGCGCACCGGCGGTATGCGATCGGTCCGCTGGTCGTGCAGCTGGCACACAGCGGCGGGATTCCGGCCGGGCTGCGGGACGCCGCGCTGCCGGTGCTCCGGGCACTCCGCGATGACACGGGGGAGACCGCGGCCGTGCACGAGCTCCTGCCGTCCGGGCAGCGGGTGGTCCTCGACCAGGTCGAGAGCTTCCACCAGTTGCGCCGTACCTACACGGAGTTCGGGCTTCCGGTCTCGTTGCCGCTCGGTGCGCCAGGGAAGGTGTTGCTGGCGTTCCTGCCGTTCGAGCGGCAGGAGGAGGTGTTGAAGGGCCCGTTGGAGCAGGTGCAGCCGGCAACCATCACCGACCCGGCGGTGCTCGCGCAGCAGTTCGCGGATATCCGCCGGCGCGGGTTCGCGATGTCGCGGACCGAACGGACCGCGGGTATCTGCAGCGTGGCTGCACCGGTGTACGGCTACTCCGGTGAGATCGCGGGCTGTCTGAGTGTGTCCGGCCCCGAGATGCGGATGCCGGTCGAGCGGATGGAGGAGTTCGGGATGAGGGTCGCCGCGGGTGCCTGGTCGGTGTCGGAGTTGCTGGGCGCCACCCCGGCCGCCCGGGACCGCAGTACGGCGCTGGCCGGCGGCCGGTGATGTCACAGGCCCGCAGCCTTTGGAAGATCGCACCTGCCGTCTATCTGCCCGCCCTGCTGTACGGGATCGGGCAAGGCGCCATCGCACCGGTTGTCGCGCTGTCGGCCACTCACCGCGGTGCCTCCGTTGCTGTTGCCGGTCTGGTCGTAGCGGCTGCCGGGCTGGGCCAGGTGATCGGTGACATCCCGGCAGGTGCGCTGACGAACCGCATTGGTGAGCGCAAGGCGATGTTGGGCGCCACCGTGTTCGTGGCGTTCGCACTAGCTGCTTGTCTGGTCGTTCAGAACGTGTGGGGGCTGGCTGTCGCCATCGGCTGCACAGGACTCGCTGGTGCGGTGTGGGGCCTTGCTCGGCAGGCCTATCTGAGTGAAGCGGTCCCCATCGAGCTCCGGGCGCGAGCCCTGTCCACACTGGGCGGAGTACAGCGGATCGGCTCCTTCATCGGCCCGTTCCTCGGTGCGGGCGCGATGAAGTTCCTCGGTACGGACGGTGCGTACTGGGTGCACCTGGTGGCCGCCGTACTCGCCTGTGGCGTCCTGTTGAGCCTGCCGGACGTGGAGCACCGGCGCGGGCGAGGCCCTGTCGCCGCCGAGTCCACCTGGACCGTCATCCGCGACCACCTCCCGGTACTGCGGACCCTTGGTGTCGGGGCACTTCTTGTCGGCGCCGTACGCGCGTCACGTCAGGTCGTGATTCCCCTGTGGGCGTTGCACATCGGGCTGGATCCGCAGACGACGAGTGTGATCTTCGGACTGTCCGGGGCGGTGGACATGCTGCTGTTCTATCCAGCTGGGTCCGTGATGGACCGGCTCGGGCGGAAGTGGGTCGCCGTACCGTCGATGTTCGTGCTGGGGCTGGCGCACCTCTTGCTCCCGCTGACGCACACCACGGCCACACTGACCGCTGTCGCGTTGTTGATGGGGATCGGGAACGGCCTGGGCGCCGGGGTGATCATGACGCTGGGGGCGGATGCCTCGCCGCCGGTCGGGCGGGCGCAGTTCCTCGGGGCCTTCCGGCTCTTCGCGGATACTGGAAACGGCGCGGGGCCGTTGCTACTGGCGGGGGCCACGGCGGTGCTCGGGCTGGCGCCGGCGATCGTGATCATGGCGGGTACGGGATGGGCAGCCGCGACGGCGATGCACCGCTGGATCCCACCCCACCCACAGAACCGATTTGGCTAAATGCCTGTACACCAGGCACACTGGACCCTGCCGAAGACCGCTGGTCGTCACCTCCGGGTGACTGAAGGTCCCACTCAGGTGGGCGGCCCGCGCAGGTGACTTGGAAGTGACACAGTATGTTTCACACCCTTGCGCCTGCGCAGGGGTGTTTCTTCTTTTCAGGGGTCCGAGGCGTGGAAGCCGATAGAAGGAGACCCCCATGGCGAGGCCGGACAAGGCAGCCGCTGTCGCGGAGCTGACGGACGAGTTCCGTAGCTCCAACGGCGCCGTGCTGACCGAGTACCGCGGTCTCACCGTTGCGCAGCTCAAGCAGCTTCGAGTTTCGCTCGGTGACGACGTGAACTACGCCGTGGTGAAGAACACGCTGACCAAGATCGCGGCCAAGGACGCCGGCGTCGACTCGTTCGACAGCCTGCTCGAAGGCCCCTCGGCAATCGCCTTCATCAAGGGCGACCCGGTGGTTGCGGCCAAGGGTCTGCGGGACTTCGCCAAGGCGAACCCCCTGCTCGTCATCAAGGGTGGAGTGCTGGACGGTAAGGCACTCGGCTCTGACGAGATCAACAAGCTCGCTGACCTGGAGTCGCGTGAGGTCCTCCTCGCGAAGCTCGCAGGTGCGATGAAGGCGGCCCCGCAGCAAGCGGTGTCGCTGTTCGCTGCTCCGCTGTCGCAGGCCGCGCGCCTGTTCGCGGCGCTGCAGGACAAGCTGCCGGCCGACGCTGCTCCGGCAGCGGTCCAGGACGAGGTCCAGGACACGGTCGAGGCACCTGCCGAGGCGAGCACCGAGGAGACCGCCGCAGCGGACAGCTGAGGCATCTCACCGCAACACCCCACAGTGATCACCAAGCAACATTTTGTCAGGAAGGACCGCCATCATGGCGAAGCTCAGCACCGAAGAGCTCCTCGGCCAGTTCAAGGAACTGACCCTGCTGGAGCTGTCGGAGTTCGTTAAGGCGTTCGAGGAGGAGTTCGGCGTCACCGCCGCCGCCCCGGTCGCCGTTGCCGCTGCCCCGGCAGCCGGTGGTGCCGGCGGCGCCGCCGAGGAGGCTGCGGAGCAGGACGAGTTCGACGTCGTCCTCGAGTCGGCCGGCGACAAGAAGATCCAGGTCATCAAGGAGGTGCGCGGTCTCACGAGCCTCGGCCTGAAGGAGGCCAAGGACCTCGTCGAGTCGGCCCCGAAGCCGGTTCTGGAGAAGGTCGACAAGGCTGCCGCGGAGAAGGCCAAGGAGGCCCTCGAGGGCGCCGGCGCCACCGTCACCCTGAAGTGACCTCGATTACGTTCCGCTGCGGGACGTAACGAATGTGTTGAGAAGGGCGGCCCCTGATGGGGGGCCGCCCTTCGCGCATTTCCGGATGGTTACTATCGCAATCGCTTGACTTCCAGGGGTTACGCAAAACCGTACTCGTGCGTAACCTAGGCCACTGCCCCGTCGTTGGGGTGCAGCAGACATCCCGTGTGAGGAGGGCCGGTGGGCGTAGAGGTCCGCGTCGAAGGTCTCACCAAGTCCTTCGGCAGCCAGCTGATCTGGGGCGACGTCTCGCTGACGCTGCCCGCCGGTGAGATCTGCGTGATGCTCGGCCCTTCCGGTACCGGCAAGTCGGTCTTCCTGAAGACCCTGATCGGCCTGCTGAAGCCCGACAAGGGCCACGTGTACATCGAGGGCACCGACATCGCGACCTGCAGCGAGCGCGAGCTGTACGACGTCCGCCGGCTGTTCGGCGTGCTGTTCCAGGACGGCGCGATGTTCGGGTCGATGAACCTCTACGACAACGTCGCGTTCCCGCTCCGCGAGCACACCAAGAAGTCCGAGTCCGACATCCGCTCCATCGTGATGGAGAAGATGGAGATGGTCGGCCTGGTCGGCGCGGAGAAGAAGCTGCCCGGCGAGATCTCCGGCGGTATGCGCAAAAGAGCCGGCCTGGCCCGCGCGCTGGTGCTGGACCCGCAGATCCTGCTCGTCGACGAGCCCGACTCCGGCCTGGACCCGGTCCGTACGTCGTTCCTGAACCAGGTGATGATCGACCTGAACGAGGCGTTCAGCCCCACGTTCCTGATCGTCACCCACGACGTGAACACCGCCCGGACGGTGCCGGACAACATCGGCATGCTGTACCACCGGCACCTGGCCATGTTCGGCCCGCGGGAGATGCTGCTGTCCAGTGAGGAGCCGGTCGTCCGGCAGTTCCTGAACGCGCAGATGGTCGGCCCGATCGGGATGTCCGAGGAGAAGGACGCCGAGGAGCTCGCGGCCGAGGCCGGCCAGGAGCTGCCGCCGCTGCCGCCGATCCCGATCCAGCAGCTGCCAAGCAGCGGCATGCTCCGCCCGACCCAGCGTCCGCCCGGCGAGTGGTGCCGCGAGAACGGCGTCACCCCACCCCCGGGTTCGTTCGCCACATCGACGGTGGGGGCCAGGTGACTGTATTGAATGCCGCGCTGCCGCGCGGCGGGTCACGGGGCTCGACCTCCCGGTCT
This sequence comes from Kribbella sp. NPDC051137, assembly GCF_040682535.1. Taxonomy (NCBI): domain Bacteria; kingdom Bacillati; phylum Actinomycetota; class Actinomycetes; order Propionibacteriales; family Kribbellaceae; genus Kribbella; species Kribbella sp. NPDC051137. Next base: position 850,413 of record NZ_JBFBBI010000006.1, on the reverse strand, counting down.
TCCCTCGTCGCTCCGGTCGCTTCGCTCCCTGCGCTCCTCGGTCCAGACCGGGAGGCCCCGTGACCGTTTCTGCCACCGCCCCGCTGAAGCATGCGGGGTCGCTGTTCGCTTTCGCCCTCGACACGTTTCGGGCGATGTTCCGGCGGCCGTTCCAGCTGAAGGAGTTCCTCCAGCAGGCCTGGTTCGTGGCCAGCGTGACGATCATCCCGACCGCGCTGGTCGCGATCCCGTTCGGTGCGGTGATCGCGCTGCAGGTCGGCGGGCTGATCAAGCAGTTCGGTGCGCAGGCGTTCACCGGTTCGGCCGCCGTCCTGGCGGTCGTCCGGGAGGCGTCGCCGATCGCGACCGCGCTGCTGATCGCGGGTGCCGGCGGTTCGGCGATCTGCGCGGATCTCGGCTCCCGGAAGATCCGCGAAGAGCTGGACGCGATGATGGTGCTCGGGATCGACCCGATCCAGCGCCTGGTGGTGCCGCGGGTGCTGGCCACGATGCTGGTCGCGTTCTTCCTGAACGGTTTCGTCAGCGTGGTCGGCGTGATGGGCGGCTACGTCTTCAACGTGGTCCTGCAGGACGGTACTCCGGGCAGCTACATCGCCAGCTTCACCGCGCTCGCGCATCTCCCCGACCTGTGGCAGGGCCAGGCGAAGGCGCTCGTCTTCGGCGCGATCGCCGCGGTCGTGGCGGCGTACAAGGGAGTGAACGCGGGCGGCGGCCCGAAGGGCGTCGGCGACGCGGTGAACCAGTCCGTGGTGATCACGTTCATGCTGCTGTTCGTCGCGAACTTCTCGATGACCGCGATCTACTTCCAGCTCGTCCCGCCGAAGGGGGCCTGACGTGTCGGCCCTGGTGGACACCCTGGTGAAGAAGCCGCTGAACTCGCTCGACAAGCTCGGCGAGCAGCTGGCGTTCTACATCAAGGCGCTGGCCTGGTCCGGCAAGTCCGTCACCCGGTACCGCAAGGAGATCCTGCGGCTGCTCGCCGAGGTGACGCTCGGCACCGGTGCGCTCGCGGTGATCGGCGGCACCGTCGGCGTGATCACGTTCCTGGCGTTCTTCACCGGCACCGAGGTCGGCCTGCAGGGCTACTCGGCGCTGAACCAGATCGGCACGTCGGCCTTCGCCGGTTTCGTGTCGGCGTACATCAACACCCGTGAGATCGGCCCGCTGATCGCCGGTATCGCGCTCGCCGCGACCGTCGGCTGCGGGTTCACCGCACAGCTCGGCGCGATGCGGATCAGCGAGGAGATCGACGCCCTCGAGGTGATGGCGATCCCGTCGCTGCCGTTCCTGGTCACCACCCGGATCATTGCCGGGCTGGTCGCCGTGATCCCGCTGTACGTCGTGGGCCTGCTCGCGTCGTACTTCGCCACCAGGCTGACCGTGACCACGTTCTACGGGCAGAGCACCGGCACGTACGACCACTACTTCCACCTGTTCCTGCCGCCCGGGGACGTGCTCTGGTCGTTCGGCAAGGTGCTGGTGTTCTCGGTGCTGGTGATCCTGGTGCACTGCTACCACGGGTACCACGCCACCGGCGGTCCCGCGGGCGTCGGCGTCGCCGTCGGGCGCGCCGTACGGACGTCGATCGTCGTCATCAACGTCGTCGACCTGCTGTTGTCGATGGCCATCTGGGGTACGACGACCACTGTGAGGCTGGCCGGATGACCCGACTCATTTCGCACAAGGTCTTGGGCGTCGCGTTCATCGGCGTCCTGGTGTTCCTGTTGTGGCTGACGTATGCGTTCTACGCCAAGGTCTTCGTCAAGACCGTGAACGTCGAGCTGAAGACCAGCCATATCGGCCTGCAGCTGAACGAGCACGCGGACGTGAAGCTGCGCGGGATCATCGTCGGCGAGGTCCGCAAGGTGTCCACGAACGGCGACGAGGCGACGGTCGACCTGGCGCTGAAGCCGGACCAGGTGGACGAGATCTCCGCCGCGGTCAGCGCCCGGATCCTGCCGAAGACGCTGTTCGGCGAGAAGTACGTCGCGCTGGTGCCGCCGAACGGCCCGGAGGGCGCGCACATCAAGGCCGGCGACGTGATCCAGCGGGACAAGACCGCGGTCGGCATCGAGATCGAGAAGGTGCTGAACGACGCGCTGCCGCTGCTCCAGGCGGTCGACCCGGCCGACCTGAACGCCACGCTGAACACGCTCGCCACCGCGCTGGAAGGCCGCGGTACCGAGATCGCCGGCACGCTGACCCAGCTGGACGCGTACCTGAAGAAGCTCAACCCGAGCGTCCCGAAGCTGATGGACGCGCTCGCCAAGCTCAGCCAGGTCTCGGACATCTACGGCGACGCGACTCCGGATCTCGTCCGTGCGCTGCGCAACCTGACCATCACCGGCAACACGGTGGTGGAGAAGCAGAAGCAGCTGCAGTCGTTCTTCGTCGACGTCCAGCAACTGTCCACCACCGGTGACGCGTTCCTGAAGGCGAACGAGGACCGGGTGATCCGGCTCGGCCAGGTCAGCCGCCCGGTGCTCGACCTGCTGGAGAAGTACGCGCCCGAGGTGCCGTGCTTCCTGCAGGTGATGACCGACACCACGCCGATCCTCAACGACACGTTCCGCAACGGCCAGCTGAACATCAACCTCGAGCTGATCACCAACCAGCCGACGCCGTACGAACCGAACGAGAAGCCGGTGTACGCCGACCACCGCGGCCCGACCTGCGTCGGCAAGAACTACAGCGTCCCCGGCGAGAAGCCCGGCCCGTACACGCAGCAGAACCCGGCGCCGTACGTGACCGGTGACGACGGCGTGATCGGCGACCACAACAAGAACCAGCGTTTCCCGGTGAACCTGAAGCTGAACAGCGCGATGCCCGGTGCCGCGATGGACACCCAGGGTGTCGGTACGCCGGCCGAGCAGCAGGTGATCGACTCGGTCGTCGGCCCCGCGATGGGCGTGCCCGCGAACGACGTACCCGACCTGACGACGCTGATCGTCGGCCCCCTCCTCCGCGGCGGGCAGGTGAACCTCCGATGAGCTTCTTCGACAAGAAGACGACGTTCGACACCGTCCGGCTCGGGATCTTCGTGGTGGTGACGACGATCGCGACCGCGCTGCTCGCGGTGACGATCGGCAACATCAGCTTCAACCCGACCACGAAGTACCGCGCGGTGTTCACCGACGCGGTCGGGCTGAACCAGGGCGACGACATCCGGATCGCCGGCGTCAAGGTCGGGCAGGTCGACAAGATCCAGCTCTACCAGGACAAACTCGCGATGGTGACGTTCAGCGTCGACTCCGACCAGGTGCTGGACACCTCGACGCACGCGACGCTGCGCTACCGGAACCTGGTCGGCAACCGGTACGTCGCGCTCACCGACGGCGTCGGCGGCGGCCCGCGGCTGAAGAAGAACGGCATCATCCCGAAGGAACGGACGACGCCCGCGCTGGACCTGTCGGTGCTGTTCAACGGGTTCAAGCCGCTGTTCACCGCGCTCACCCCGGCGGACGTGAACCAGTTCGCGTTCGAGGTGATCAAGGTGCTGCAGGGCGAGGGCGGCACGATCGAGTCGCTGCTGGCCAAGACCGCCTCGCTGACCACCACGCTGGCGAACGCCGACCAGGTGATCGGCGACCTGATCACGAACCTGACCTCGACGCTGCAGATCGTCTCGCAGCGGCAGCAGAACTTCTCCCAGTTGCTGGTCAACCTGCAGCAGTTCATCACCGGCCTGAGCCAGGACATCAACCCGATCCTCAGCTCGCTGACCTCGATCAACTCGCTGAACACCAAGACCGCCGGCCTGCTGCAGCAGACCCGGGTGCCGATCAAGGCCGACCTGGACAAGCTCCGCACGGTCGCGAGCACCCTCGACGACACCCAGTCGATCTGGGTGAAGACCCTGCAGTTCATGCCACAGAAGCTGAACACGATGACCCGGACCGCGTCGTACGGCTCCTGGTTCAACTTCTACCTGTGCAACTTCGACGGCAACGTCACGCTGCCGATCGGCACCCGGATCCCGGTTGCCTACGACAACAACTCGGCGAGGTGCAAGAAGTGAAGCCTTTCCGGGAGCAGAACCAGGTGACGATCGGCGTGGTCGGCCTGACCGTGATCGGCCTGATCATGCTGGCCGCGTTCAAGGCCCAGGACCTGCCGCTGATCGGCGGCGGCACGAAGTACTCGGCGCAGTTCTCCGAGGCCGGCGGGCTGAAGGCGAACGACGAGATCCGGGTGGCCGGCGTCCGGGTCGGCAAGGTCCGCGACGTGGTCCTCGAGGGCACCCACGTGCGGGTCGACTTCGTGGTCGACAAGGGCGTCAAGCTCGGCGACGAGACCGGCGCCGAGATGAAGATCAAGACCCTCCTCGGCCAGAAGTACCTGAAGCTCGACCCGGCGGGCTCAGGCCGGCTGAAGCCCGGTTCGGAGATCCCGCTGGACCGGACGATCTCGGCGTACGACGTGGTCGACGCGTTCACGGATCTCGCCAACACCACCGAGCGGATCAACACCGCGCAGCTCGCGAAGGCCCTGGACACGCTGTCGGCGACGTTCCAGAACACGCCCGAAGAGGTGCAGGCCTCGCTCGCCGGTCTGTCCAAGCTGTCCGAGAACGTCGCCAAGCGCGACGCCCAGCTGAAACTCCTGCTGCAGCACTCGAACGTGGTCACCAAGGTGCTCGCCGACCGCAACCAGCAGCTGATCAAGCTGATGAAGGACGGCAACAAGGTCTTCCAAGCGGTGCAGGCACGGCGCGCGCTGATCCACCAGTTGCTGGTCTCGACGCAGGCGCTGTCCGCGCAGATCACCGCACTGGTCCGGGAGAACCGCAAGGACCTCGCCCCGACCCTGCAGAAGGTGAACGCGGTGCTCGCGGTCCTCCTGCAGAACCAGAACTCGCTGGACGCCAGCCTCAAGGGCCTCGCGCCGTTCGTCCGGGTGTTCACGAACACGCTCGGCACCGGGCCGTGGTTCGACACGTACCTGCAGAACCTGGCGCCGGTCCCGGAGATCCCATTGCCCAAGGTGCTGCCCACCGGGCTGCCCCCGATCCTCGGAGGTGGCGGCTGATGAGGGTGAACGGGCTGTCCCGGCTGATCGCGGTGGCGGTGGTCCTGGTGATCCTCGCGGTCAGCGCGGTCACACTGTGGCCGAAGCCGAAGCGGGTGACCGCTACGGCGTACTTCCCGCGGGCGGTGTCGATCTACCCGGGGTCGGACGTCCGGATCCTCGGCATCAAGGTCGGCGAGGTGGAGAGCATCACGCCTGCCGGGCGTTCGGTCCGGGTGAAGTTCTGGTGGGACGCGAAGAACAAGGTGCCCGCGACCGCGAAGGCCGTGATCGCCTCGCCCTCGATCGTCGCGGACCGATACCTGCAGCTCACCCCGGCGTACTCCAAGGGCGCGGTGATGGCCGACGGCGCCGAGATCCCGCTGGACCGGACCGCCGTACCGCTGGAGCTCGACCAGATCTACCAGAGCCTCAACGACCTGTCGGTGGCGCTCGGCCCGAAGGGTGCGAACGACCAGGGCGCGCTGGCCCGGCTGCTCGACGTCTCGGCGAAGAACCTGAACGGCCAGGGCGCGAAGATCAACCAGACCATCACCGACGTGTCGAAACTGACCAGCACGCTGTCGGGGAACTCGTCGGCGCTGTTCAACACGATCCGCCAGTTGCAGACGTTCGTCTCGGCGCTGGCGGCGAACGACGCGCTGGTCAAGCAGTTCAACACGAACTTCGCCCAGACCACGACCACCCTGGCCGGTGAGCGGAAGGACCTGGGTACGGCGCTGTCGCTGCTGGCGACCGCGCTCGGCGAGGTCGCGACGTTCGTGAAGGAGAACCGCGGTCTGGTGAAGACGACCGTCTCCAGCGCCACGAAGCTGTCGGAGATCCTGGTCAAGGAGAAGGCTGCGATCGCGGAGGTCCTGGACACCGCGCCGCTCGGCCTCGGCAACCTGGCCCGGATCTACAACCCGCAGTACGGCACGCTGGACCAGCGCCTGAACGCCTCCCAGCTCGACGACCCCGCGACGTTCATCTGCTCGCTGCTGATCCAGGCCGGGCAGGGGATGTCGTCCTGCTCGGCGCTGAAGCCGGTGCTGGACGCGCTCAACAAGCTCACGAAGATCACCGGTCTGGCCGGCGGTGCCCCGGCCAGCGGCGGCCCGGCCGGTACTCCGTGGGCACCCGCGCCGCAGGCCCCGCTGAACCGCCCGGACCCGGTCGACCCGACGCTCGGGGGGCTGGTCAAGTGAAGCGCCCGCTGTCGTTCGTCGCCGGCGTGGCCGCGCTCGCGATGCTGCTCACCGGCTGCGACTTCTCCGTGTACTCGCTGCCGCTCCCGGGCGGCGCGAAGATCAAGGGGCCGTCGTACTCCGTCACCGTCGAGTTCGCGGACGTCCTGGACCTGGTGCCGAAGTCGTCGGTGAAGGTCGACGACGTCACCGTCGGCACGGTCGAGAAGGTGTGGCTGGACGGGTATGTCGCCAAGGTACGGATCCGGCTGCCGAAGAGCCTCGACCTGCCCGACAACACGCACGCCACGATCCGCCAGACGAGCCTGCTCGGTGAGAAGTTCGTGTCGTTGTCCCGGCCGACCGGGTCCGAGCAGCCGCACGGCAAGCTCGAGAACGGCGAGCTGATCCCGCTGTCCCGGACGACCAGCAACGTCGAGGTCGAGGAAGTCCTGTCGGCACTGTCGCTGCTGCTGAACGGCGGCGGCGTGGCCCAGCTGCAGATCATCACCCAGGAGCTGAACAAGGCCCTGACCGGCAACGAGCCGGCGATCCGCAGCGTGCTGACGCAGCTGAACATCTTCGTCGGGACCCTGGACCAGAACAAGAACCGGATCATCACCGCGATCAAGTCGGTGGACGCGCTGGCGAAGAAGCTGAACGCCCAGAAGGCGACGCTGGCGACCGCGATCGACTCATTGCCGAACTCGATCAAGGTGCTGGACCAGCAGCGGGCCGCACTGGTCAAGACGCTGCAGGCGCTGGCCACGCTGGGCAACACGGCGACCCGGGTGATCACGTCCGCGCAGGCGGACCTGGTGGCGAACCTGAAGTCGCTGTTCCCGATCCTGACCAAGCTGGCCGAGGCGGGGGAGAACCTGCCGAAGTCGCTCCAGTTGCTGTTCACGTACCCGTTCCCGGACCAGGCGGCCAACGCCGCGAAGGGCGACTACACGAACCTCGGTATCACCGTGGACGTGGACACCCAGAAGGCGCTGAAGAGCCTGATCGGGATCCAGCTCCCGACCGTCGGCCCCACCGCCATCCCGACCGGCCGGATCAGCCTCCCGATCCACCTGCCGACCAGCGCGGCCACGTCGGGGCCGAACGTGCCGGTGCCGACCGGTACCGCGACGACCTGCATCACGCTGCTCGGGCAGCCGCTGTGCTCGCCGAAACTCAACCGGTCCGGGTTCGATCCCGACCTGGCCCGGGCCCTGATGCCGGGAGCGGTCTCATGATCACCAGAGCGGTCCGGATCCAGCTGATGGTGTTCCTGCTGATCACCGTCGTCGGCGTCGCGTTCGTCGGCGCCCGGTACGCGCAGGTCGACCAACTGGTGGTGAACAAGAACTACACGGTGTCCGCCAGCTTCGCCGAGTCCGGCGGGATCTTCTCCGGCGCCGAGGTGACGTACCGGGGCCAGCCGGTCGGCCGGGTCGGCGAGCTCAAGCTGCTGCCCGACGGCGTCGACGTGAACCTGGAGATCGACAAGAAGTACAAGATCCCGAACGACCTGCTCGCGGTGGTCGCGAACCGGTCCGCGATCGGTGAGCAGTACGTCGACCTGCAGCCGCGGCGCGAGGGATCGCCGTACCTGCAGAACAACTCGAAGATCGCCCGCCAGGACACCGCGATCCCGATCGACACCACCGAACTGCTGCTGAACCTCGACCAGCTGGTGAACTCGGTCGACAAGCAGAGCCTGAAGACCACGGTCCGCGAGCTCGGCGCCGCGCTGAAGGGCAAGGGCACCGATCTTCAGAAGATCATCGACAGCTCCGGCAAGCTGATCGACGACGCGGACGCGAACGTGCTGCAGACCATCAAGCTGATCAACGACGGCGACACCGTGCTGGCCACCCAGGTGGCGAGCGGCGACGCGATCAAGACCTGGGCGAAGAACCTGGCGCTGCTGTCCGACACCCTGGTCAGCTCCGACACGAACCTGCGGACCGTCATCGACCAGGGCTCGCTGGCCTCCACCCAGGTCACCGGGCTGATCCGGGACAACAGCGCGGACGTCGCGGTGCTGCTCGGTAACCTGCTGACGGTGAGCGAACTGACCGCGGTCCGGCTGGATGCCGTCGAGCAGCTGATGGTGGTGTACCCGGCGGTGGCGATGGGCGGGTACGTCGTACCGGCGAAGGACCCGGGGACCGGGCACTACGACGCGCACTTCGGCCTGGTCGTCGGGCTCAGCCCGCACGCCTGCACGACCGGGTACGGCGGCACCGACAGGCGGGTCCCGCAGATCCTCACGAACACGCCCGCGAACACGAATGCCGGCTGTACGGCGAACCCGTCGAGCGGCGTGAACGTCCGCGGCTCGCAGAACAAGCCGGCGCCCTCGTCGCGGTACCTGAACCGGACCGGGTACGGCGTCGGCTACGACCCGGCGACCGGGCAGGCGGGCGGTACCGGCGGGATGCCGGACATCGTGCTCGGCTCGACCGGCGGACAGCAGGAGCTGCTCGGCAGCGACTCCTGGAAGGCACTCATCCTCGGACCGGTGACCGGCAAGTGATCGCACGGAACGGCCGGCTGTTGCTGGCCTGGGCGTTGAGCGTGCTGCTGATCGTGGCGCTCGCGGGACTGACCCTGTCGGTGGTGGCGCTGAGCAAGCAGCGCGCCGCCGCCGAGGAGCGGACCGGCGCGATGAAGGCGGCACGGCAGCTGGCGCTGGACTTCACGACGTACGACTACCAGACCTGGGACGCGGACTCGAAGCGGGTCATCGACGACTCCACCGGGCAGTTCAAGCAGGAGTTCCAGGCCGGGATCGACGCGGTGAAGACCGACGTGGTGTCGAACAAGGCGACCTCGAAGGGGGACGTGAAGGAGGCGGGTGTGGTGTCCAGCGACAAGGACTCCGCGCAGGTGCTGGTGATCGTGAACGCGGTGGTGACGAACACCGCGTCGACCACCGGGACCGAACGCCGGTACCGGATCAAGCTGGACATGGTCCGCGAGAAGGGCCGCTGGCTGACCGCCGACCTGCAGGTGGTGGGCTGATGCCGGCACGCAATCGCCCCCGGATCGCCGGCCAGCGCCGCCCCGCGAAGCCGGAGAGCGTCCAGGACGAGCGTCCGCAGGATGTGACCCCGGCCACAGCGGAGCCGGAAGTCACGCCGGTCGTCGAGCCGGTCGTACGGGAATCATCTACGGAGAGTGATCGTCCGCGCGGTCTGGGGAACCTGCTGACCGCCGCACTCGGCGTGGTCGTCGTTCTCACCCTGGCCGTCGCCGCCGTGCTCGGCGTCAAGGCCTGGCACGGCCGGCAGGCCGAGGACGCCCGGGACCAGGCCGCCGCGGCCGGCCGGAAGGCCGCCGAGACCGCGCTCAGCTACGACTACCGGCACCTGGACCAGAGTTTCGCCGCCGCGCGGGCGACGATGACGCCGGACTTCGCGGCGAAGTTCGACGAGACCGCGAAGGTGGCCGGCGAGCTCGCCACCAAGACCAAGGCCACGGTGAAGGCCGACGTCCGCGAGGTGGCGGTCCGCGACGGCGACGCCGACCGGGTCACGCTGATCATCTTCGTGAACCAGACCACCACCAGCACGATCACGAAGGGTAGTCCCCGGGTGGACCTGAACCGGACCCGGTTCACGATGGTCCGAAATGGCGACCGATGGCTGGTCCAGGAGATCGCCGGACTGTAACCTCTTCCTAACTCCGCACCAAAAGGACGCCGGGTGGCTCCCAAGGATGTCTGCACAGGTGATCTACCTGCCGCGGACCCCGGGTCGGTCCTTGACGGAGAGGGTGGTCCGACGGCAAACTGTTGGACCCCATTGGACAGGCTTGCCTGGATCATGTAACCTATTGCTTTGCGCTGCCTTTTCCCTCGCCCTCGTTCGAGTTGTCACTTGACTGGGGCGGCTTGGCGTGCGCTCCCAGCACCGAAGTGATTTTTTGCGAGCCCGTGGAAGGACGCCCCTTGGTCGCCTCGCGCAACCCCCAGTCCGACAGCATTTCCAACGTCACCGGCCCCCGCCGCATCTCCTTCGCGAAGATCTCCGAACCTCTCCAGGTTCCGGATCTGCTTGCGCTGCAGGTGGACAGTTTCGACTGGCTGGTCGGTAACGAAACGTGGCAGGCCCGGGTGGCCGCCGCCGAGGCCGAGGGGCGGTCGGACCTGTCCGGCCCCAGCGGCCTGGAAGAGATTTTCGAGGAGATCTCCCCGATCGAGGACTTCAGCGGCACCATGTCGCTGTCGTTCCGCGACCACCGCTTCGAGCCGCCGAAGAACACGGTCGACGAGTGCAAGGAGCGGGACGTCACGTACTCCGCGCCGCTGTTCGTCACGGCCGAGTTCATGAACAACGAGACCGGCGAGATCAAGAGCCAGACCGTGTTCATGGGCGACTTCCCGCTGATGACCCGCAAGGGCACGTTCGTGATCAACGGCACCGAGCGTGTCGTGGTCTCGCAGCTCGTCCGCTCGCCCGGTGTGTACTTCGAGCGCACCCCGGACAAGACGTCCGACAAGGACATCTTCACCGCCAAGATCATCCCGTCGCGCGGTGCGTGGCTGGAGTTCGAGGTGGACAAGCGCGACATGGTCGGCGTCCGCCTCGACCGCAAGCGCAAGCAGAACGTCACCGTCCTGCTCAAGGCGCTCGGCTGGACCGACGCGCAGATCCTCGAGGAGTTCGGCGACTACGAGTCGATCCGGCTCACCCTGGAGAAGGACCACACCTCCGGCCAGGACGACGCGCTGCTCGACATCTACCGCAAGCTGCGTCCGGGTGAGCCGCCGACCCGCGAGGCCGCGCAGGCGCTGCTGGAGAACTACTACTTCAACGGCAAGCGCTACGACCTGGCCAAGGTCGGCCGCTACAAGATCAACAAGAAGCTCGGCCGGGACGAGGCGCACGACCAGGCGGTGCTGACCGTCGACGACATCGTCGCCACGATCAAGTACCTGGTCGCGCTGCACGAGGGCAAGACCGAGCTGCCGGCTCCGCGCGGCGAGATCGTGGTCGAAGAGGACGACATCGACCACTTCGGTAACCGCCGTCTGCGTACCGTCGGCGAGCTGATCCAGAACCAGCTGCGCACCGGCCTGGCCCGGATGGAGCGCGTGGTCCGGGAGCGGATGACGACCCAGGACGTCGAGGCGATCACGCCGCAGACCCTGATCAACATCCGTCCGGTGGTCGCGGCGCTGAAGGAGTTCTTCGGGACCTCCCAGCTGTCGCAGTTCATGGACCAGACCAACCCGGTCGCGGGTCTGACCCACAAGCGCCGCCTGAACGCGCTCGGCCCGGGTGGTCTGAGCCGTGAGCGGGCCGGCTTCGAGGTCCGCGACGTGCACCCGTCCCACTACGGCCGGATGTGCCCGATCGAGACCCCGGAAGGCCCGAACATCGGCCTGATCGGCTCGCTCGCGTCGTACGGCCGGGTGAACGCGTTCGGCTTCGTCGAGACGCCGTACCGCAAGGTCGTCGACGGCCAGGTCACCGACCAGGTGGACTACCTGACCGCGGACGAGGAGGACCGGTTCGTCATCGCGCAGGCGAACGCCGCGCTGAACGACGACAACCGGTTCGCCGAGGAGCGCGTGCTGGTCCGCCGCCGGCACGGTGAGGTCGAGCTCGTGCCGGTCGACGACGTCGACTACATGGACGTCTCGCCGCGCCAGATGGTGTCGGTGGCGACCGCGCTGATCCCGTTCCTCGAGCACGACGACGCGAACCGCGCGCTGATGGGTTCGAACATGCAGCGCCAGGCGGTGCCGCTGATCACCTCGGACGCCCCGCTGGTCGGTACCGGCATGGAGTTCCGCGGTGCGGTCGACGCCGGCGACGTGGTCGTCTCCGACAAGGCGGGTGTGGTCAAGGAGGTCTCGGCCGACCTGATCGAGATCGCCGCCGACGACGGCACGTACCAGACCTACCGGATGGCGAAGTTCCGCCGCTCGAACCAGGGCACCTGCATCAACCAGCGCCCGCTGGTCGACGCCGGGCAGCGGGTCGAGATCGGTACGCCGCTGGCCGACGGTCCGTGCACCGACGAGGGCGAGATGGCTCTCGGCCGGAACATGCTGGTCGCGTTCATGACGTGGGAGGGCTACAACTACGAGGACGCGATCATCCTCAGCCAGCGCGTCGTGCAGCAGGACCTGCTGACCTCGATCCACATCGAGGAGCACGAGGTCGACGCCCGCGACACCAAGCTGGGCCCGGAGGAGATCACCCGGGACATCCCGAACGTCTCCGACGAGATGCTGTCCGACCTGGACGAGCGCGGCATCATCCGGATCGGCGCCGAGGTCACCACCGGCGACATCCTGGTCGGCAAGGTCACCCCGAAGGGCGAGACCGAGCTGACCCCGGAGGAGCGGCTGCTGCGCGCGATCTTCGGTGAGAAGGCGCGCGAGGTCCGCGACACGTCGCTGAAGGTGCCGCACGGCGAGGAGGGCACCGTCATCGGTGTCCGGGTCTTCGACCGCGACAACGGCGACGAGCTGCCGCCGGGCGTCAACCAGCTGGTCCGGGTGTACGTCGCCCAGAAGCGGAAGATCTCGGTCGGCGACAAGCTGGCCGGCCGGCACGGCAACAAGGGCGTCATCTCGAAGATCCTGCCGGTCGAGGACATGCCGTTCCTCGAGGACGGCACCCACGTCGACGTGATCCTGAACCCGCTGGGCGTGCCCGGCCGGATGAACGTCGGCCAGGTGCTGGAGACCCACCTCGGCTGGATCGCCTCCCGCGGCTGGGAGGTCGACCCGGAGAACGAGGAGGAGTGGGCGCAGCGGCTGATCAAGATCGGCGCCGGTGCGGCCGAGCCGATGACGAACGTCGCCACCCCGGTCTTCGACGGCGCCACCGAGGAAGAGGTCACCGGCCTGCTGTCCTCGACGCTGCCGAACCGGGACGGCGTCCGGATGGTCAACGGCCAGGGCAAGGCGAAGCTGTTCGACGGCCGTTCGGGTGAGCCGTTCCCGGACCCGATCGGTGTCGGCTACATGTACATGCTGAAGCTGCACCACCTGGTCGACGACAAGATCCACGCCCGTTCGACGGGCCCGTACTCGATGATCACCCAGCAGCCGCTGGGCGGTAAGGCCCAGTTCGGTGGCCAGCGGTTCGGCGAGATGGAGGTGTGGGCCCTGGAGGCCTACGGTGCCGCCTTCGCGCTGCAGGAGCTGCTGACCATCAAGTCCGACGACGTCGTCGGGCGGGTCAAGGTGTACGAAGCGATCGTCAAGGGCGAGAACATCCCGGAGCCGGGTATCCCGGAGTCGTTCAAGGTTCTGGTCAAGGAAATGCAGTCCCTCTGCCTCAATGTCGAGGTGCTCTCGTCCGACGGAAGCCGGGTCGAGATGCGCGACAGCGAGGAGGACGTCTTCCGGGCGGCGGAGGAACTGGGCATCGACCTGTCCCGGCGCGAGCCGAACAGTGTCGAGGAGGTCTGAGCGGGTTGCCGCTTGACATCAACAACCAACCCACTCAGACCACTTTTAGCAACGGGAGATAACACATCGTGCTCGACGTGAACTTCTTCGACGAGCTTCGGATCGGCCTGGCCACCGCGGACGAGATCCGCCAGTGGTCTCACGGCGAGGTCAAGAAGCCGGAGACGATCAACTACCGGACCCTCAAGCCCGAGCGTGACGGTCTGTTCTGCGAGAAGATCTTCGGTCCCACCCGGGACTGGGAGTGCTACTGCGGCAAGTACAAGCGCGTTCGCTTCAAGGGCATCATCTGCGAGCGGTGTGGCGTCGAGGTCACCCGCTCCAAGGTGCGCCGCGAGCGGATGGGCCACATCGAGCTGGCCGCGCCGGTCACCCACATCTGGTACTTCAAGGGTGTCCCGTCGCGGCTCGGCTACCTGCTCGACCTCGCCCCGAAGGACCTGGAGAAGGTCATCTACTTCGCGGCGTACATGATCACCGACGTCGACGAGGAGTCGCGGCACCGCGACCTGTCCTCGCTCGAGGGTCGCGTGGACGTGGAGCGCAAGCAGCTCGAGAACCGTCGTGACAACGACATCGAGCAGCGGATGAAGAAGCTCGAGGAGGACCTGGCGCAGCTCGAGGCCGAGGGTGCCAAGGCCGACGTACGCCGCAAGGTCAAGGAAGGCGCCGAGCGTGAGGTCAAGCAGCTGCGCGACCGTGCGCAGCGCGAGATCGACCGCCTCGACGAGGTCTGGACCCGGTTCAAGAACCTGAAGGTCCAGGACCTGGAGGGCGACGAGATCCTCTACCGCGCCATGAAGGAGCGGTTCGGCAAGTACTTCGAGGGCGCCATGGGTGCCGCCGCGATCCAGCGCCGGCTGGAGACCTTCGACCTGAAGGCCGAGGCGGACAACCTGCGCGAGACGATCAAGACCGGCAAGGGCCAGCGCAAGACCCGCGCCCTGAAGCGGCTCAAGGTCGTGACCGCGTTCCTGGCCACCAACAACAGCCCGATGGGCATGGTCCTGGACTGCGTCCCGGTCATCCCGCCGGACCTGCGCCCGATGGTCCAGCTCGACGGTGGCCGGTTCGCCACCTCGGACCTGAACGACCTGTACCGCCGGGTGATCAACCGGAACAACCGGCTCAAGCGGCTGCTCGACCTGGGCGCGCCGGAGATCATCGTCAACAACGAGAAGCGGATGCTGCAGGAGGCCGTCGACGCGCTGTTCGACAACGGCCGCCGCGGTCGTCCGGTCACCGGCCCGGGCAACCGGCCGCTGAAGTCGCTGTCCGACATGCTCAAGGGCAAGCAGGGTCGTTTCCGTCAGAACCTGCTCGGCAAGCGCGTCGACTACTCGGGCCGTTCGGTCATCGTGGTCGGCCCGCAGCTGAAGCTGCACCAGTGCGGTCTGCCGAAGGCGATGGCGCTGGAGCTGTTCAAGCCGTTCGTGATGAAGCGGCTGGTCGACCTCAACCACGCGCAGAACATCAAGTCCGCCAAGCGGATGGTCGAGCGTCAGCGCGCCCAGGTCTGGGACGTGCTGGAAGAGGTCATCACCGAGCACCCGGTCCTGCTGAACCGTGCACCAACCCTGCACCGGCTCGGCATCCAGGCGTTCGAGCCGCAGCTGATCGAGGGCAAGGCGATCCAGATCCACCCGCTCGTCTGCTCCGCGTTCAACGCGGACTTCGACGGTGACCAGATGGCGGTGCACCTGCCGCTGTCGGCCGAGGCGCAGGCCGAGGCCCGGATCCTGATGCTGTCGACGAACAACATCCTGAAGCCGGCCGACGGCCGTCCGGTCACGATGCCGACCCAGGACATGATCATCGGCATCTACTTCCTGACCATGCTGAAGGACGGCGTGAAGGGCGAGGGCCGGGCGTTCGGCTCGGTGGCCGAGGGCATCATGGCCTTCGACCGCGGTGAGCTGTCGCTGCAGGCGAAGATCACGCTCCGGCTGACCGGTTCGGCCGCTCCGGCGGACGCGGTCGAGCTGCCGGGCGGCGGTTTCAGCCTGGAGACCACGCTGGGTCGCGCGCTGTTCAACGAGGCGCTGCCGGCGGACTACCCGTTCGTCGACACCGAGGTTGGCAAGAAGCAGCTCGGCGGGATCGTCAACGACCTGGCCGAGCGGTACACCAAGGTCGAGGTCGCGCACGCGCTGGACGCGCTGAAGGACCTGGGCTACTACTGGTCCACCCGGTCCGGTGTCACGGTGTCGATCGACGACTTCAGCACGCCGCCGAGCAAGCCCGAGATCATGGCCCGGTACGAGTCCCAGGCCGAGAAGGTCCAGAAGCAGTTCGAGCGGGGTCTGATCACCTCGTCCGAGCGGCGGCAGGAGCTGATCGAGATCTGGACCGGCGCCAACGCCGAGGTCGGTAAGGCGATGGAGGAGAACTTCGCCAAGGACAACCCGATCTGGATGATGGTGCACTCCGGTGCCCGAGGCAACATGATGCAGATCCGGCAGATCTCCGGTATGCGTGGTCTGGTGGCCAACCCGAAGGGCGAGATCATCGCCCGGCCGATCAAGTCCAACTTCCGTGAGGGCCTGTCGGTGGTCGAGTACTTCATCGCCACCCACGGTGCCCGGAAGGGCCTGGCCGACACCGCGCTGCGGACCGCCGACTCGGGGTACCTGACCCGTCGTCTGGTGGACGTCTCGCAGGACGTGATCATCCGCGAGGAGGACTGCGGCACCGAGCGCGGCCTGCCGAAGAAGATCGGCGAGAAGGGCCCGGACGGCAAGGTCGTGCACGCCGAGAACGTGGAGACCAGCGCCTACGCCCGGACCCTGGCGACCGACGCCTTCGACCCGGACGGCAACCTCGTCCTGGCCGCCGGCAGCGACCTCGGCGACGTCTCGATCGCGAAGCTGGTCGCGGCCGGACTCGAGGAGGTCAAGGTCCGGTCGGTGCTCACCTGTGACGCCAAGACCGGTACCTGCGCGAAGTGCTACGGCCGTTCGCTGGCCACCGGCAAGCCGGTCGACATCGGTGAGGCGGTCGGCATCATCGCCGCCCAGTCCATCGGTGAGCCCGGTACGCAGCTGACCATGCGGACCTTCCACACCGGTGGTGTCGCGGGTGATGACATCACCCACGGTCTGCCGCGTGTGGTCGAGCTCTTCGAGGCCCGCCAGCCCAAGGGCAAGGCGCCGATCTCGGAGGCCGCCGGCCGGATCTCGATCGAGGACACCGACAAGACCCGGAAGCTGGTGCTCACCCCGGACGACGGTTCCGAGGAGGTCGCCTACCCGGTGTCGAAGCGTGGCCGCCTGCTGATCGAGGAGGGTCAGCACGTCGAGGTCGGTCAGCAGTTGACGCAGGGTACGCCGGACCCGCAGGAGGTTCTGCGGATCCTGGGTGTCCGCAAGGCGCAGGAGCACCTGGTGGACGAGGTCCAGGAGGTGTACCGGTCGCAGGGTGTTGCCATCCACGACAAGCACATCGAGATCATCGTCCGGCAGATGCTGCGCCGGGTCACGGTGATCGAGTCCGGCGAGGCGAACCTGCTGCCGGGTGAGCTCGCGGACCGGATCATGTTCGAGGCGGAGAACCGTCGCGTCGTGGCCGAGGGCGGTACGCCGGCCTCCGGTCGTCCGGTGCTGATGGGTATCACCAAGGCCTCGCTGGCCACCGAGTCGTGGCTGTCGGCCGCCTCCTTCCAGGAGACGACCCGGGTCCTGACCGAGGCCGCGATCCACGGCAAGTCCGACTCCCTGGTCGGTCTGAAGGAGAACGTCATCATCGGAAAGCTGATCCCGGCGGGTACCGGCATGGACCGTTACCGCAACATCCGGGTGGAGCCCACCGAGGAGGCGAAGGCCGCGATGTACTCGATGGTCGGCTACGAGTCGTACGACTACGACTTCGGGCCGTCCAGCGGTCAGTCGGTCCCGCTCGACGACTTCGACCTCGGTTCGTACCAGAACTGAGCCGAATCACCCCGCCGAGGGCGGTACTTCCCACCTGGGAGGTGCCGCCCTCGCGGCGTTTACCAGCCGGTACGGCGAGCGCCGGAGAAGACACTCGGGGTGGCGGCTGAAAGTGTGCCCGGGATGCGCCAAGATTGGTGCATGACGGATCTGCCGGCCTACCTGCGGCCTTTCGTCTTGGGGGTTCTGGAAGGTTCTGGAGTACGCGTCGATCGCCTGGGGGAGATCGACCTGTACCGCCCGCCCGGTACCGCCCGAGGCGGCGCAATTCTCTTCGTGCACGGGGGACCAGGGCCGGACGGCCTCGAGGTGATGCCTCGGGACTGGCCGGTCTACAAGGGCTACGCGACCGCTGCCGCCAGGCGAGGCCTGGTGGCCGCAGTCGTCGACCACAGCCTGATCCACGGCCTCGACCGCCTGGTCGAGGCCGCGGACGAGGTGGAGGCCGCGGTCGCCGTACTGCGTTCGGATCCGCGCGTCGACCCCGATCGGGTCGGCCTGTGGTTCTTCTCGGGCGCCGGCCTGCTGGCCGGGGAGTGGCTGGACAGCCGCCCCGACTGGCTGCGCTTCGTATCCCTGACCTACCCGTTGCTCGCCACCCCGCCCGGTGTCGACGATCTGGTAACTGCTGCCGAGGTGATCGGCAAACACAAGGACCTGCCGGTTTTGCTGACCAGAGCTGGACTCGAGCGTGAGGAGCTCGCCGGTCCGGTCGCGGAGTTCGTATCCGCGGGAGGCGCCGCGCTGGACATCATCGACGTACCGAAAGGGCACCACGGGTTCGACATGCTCGACCACACCGAAGAATCACGCGCCGCCGTGACCAAGGCTCTCGACTGGGCGATCGCCCACCTCGGCGAGCAGCCCGGGGACGACGGCAAGCTCCTCGTCCCACCACCTCCGGCCCGTAAGAAGGCCGCCACCCCACGCCGTCGTACGCCGGCCACGGCCAAGGCCGGTGTCGCCGTGCAGGAGACGCCGGTGGCTGCTGAACCCGCTACTCAGCAGGCACCCAAGGCCACTCCCGCCCCTGCCGCGCCGGTCGCGCCGGTCGCGCAGACACCGCTCGTGGATCTCGGTGCGGCGACGGTCGCCGCCGTCACCGTGGACACCCCGGCAGCGCGGGCGATCGGCCGCGAGCACGCGGCGTACGCCGCCCACGACCTCGAGGCGTTCCTGGCGATGTACTCGCCGACCGCCCGGATCCAGCTCGCGGACGGCTCCGAACTGAAGGGCCGCCGGTTCCTTCGCGAGTACTACCGCCCGCGCTTCGACGCCGGCCGCTGCAAGACCGAGGTCATCCAGAAGATCATGCTGGGCGAGTGGGTGGTGGAACACGTCAACTGCTACGAGGACGACGGTCCGACCGCGCAACTGGCCCTCTACCGGGTCGTCGACGGCCTGATCACCGACGTCGAGTTCCGTGCCTGACCAGTTAGACCATCTGATCGAGTTCGAGCGCGCGGCCGCGGACTTCGCGGCCGCCCTCGGGTGGGTGGATCCCGCCGCCGCGGTGCCGGCCTGCCCGGGGTGGACGGTTGCCGACCTCGCCCTGCACCTGGGGTCGGGCCAGCGCTGGGCGGCGTCGATCCTGCTCAGCGGTACCTCCCAGCAGGTTCCGCAGGTGCTGCGGACGACGATCTCCTGGAGCGACTGGTACTCCGGCACGAGCGCGGCGCTGGCCGCGGCGATCCGGGCGGTCGATCCGGACGAATCCTGCTGGAACTTCGCGCCGGTGGACCAGCGCGCGGGCTTCTGGGCTCGGCGGCGCCTGCATGAGACGGTTATCCACCTGGTGGACCTGGTCCAGGCCGGCGTGGCAGCGGGCGAGCAGGTCGACACTGGTCTGGCCGTCGTACCTGCGGCGCTCGCGGCCGACGGGGTGGACGAGGTGTTCGAGGTGTTCCTGCCCCGGATGGCGGCCCGCGGGTTCGCGCCGGCGGTCACCCGGCAGCTCGGCGTACGGGCCTCCGACACCGGTGACGAATGGACGCTGACGCCTGTGTCACAAGGGATTGCGCCGCATGTGGAGCGGGGGAAGGCGGTCGGGGAGGCGGTACTCTCGGGCGCCGCGGCCGAGCTCGCGCTGTGTCTCTGGAAGCGCTTGCCGCCGGCCGTTCTGAAGGTCACCGGAGACCCTGCCGTGGCCGCCGGATTCCTGACCGGGAGGGCCACTCCGTAGGCCTAGTACACTGAACTGGCGGAATGCTCCCGACGGCGGTCAATTACTCATTTTGACCGTGCTTGGAGCAGCCGCTAGTCTTAACGATCGTGCCCGGGGTCTTTCCTGGGCCGTCATGCGTGCCCCTCGTCCAACGGGTCGGGCCGCGTGGCACGGGACTCCTGCCGACAGTCTGGAAGATTACGGCTTCGGTCTGCTCGTGCGCACGCGACACACCCGACCGCGGGGGTCAGGTAACAAGCAACAAACCCAGCCGGACGACAGAAAGAGCTACGCGGTGCCCACCATTCAGCAGCTGGTCCGCAAGGGCCGCCAGGACAAGGTGTCCAAGAACAAGACGCCGGCCCTGAAGGGTTCCCCTCAGCGTCGTGGTGTGTGCACGCGCGTCTACACGACCACGCCGAAGAAGCCGAACTCGGCCCTTCGTAAGGTTGCGCGTGTCCGCCTGACCAGCGGCATCGAGGTCACCGCGTACATCCCCGGCGTCGGCCACAACCTGCAGGAGCACTCGATCGTGCTCGTCCGTGGCGGTCGTGTGAAGGACCTTCCGGGTGTCCGGTACAAGATCATCCGCGGTTCGCTCGACACCCAGGGTGTGAAGAACCGGAAGCAGGCTCGCAGCCTCTACGGCGCGAAGAAGGAGAAGAGCTAATGCCGCGCAAGGGCCCCGCCCCGAAGCGCCCGGTCATCATCGACCCGGTCTACAGTTCGCCGCTCGTCACCCAGTTGATCTCGAAGATCCTGGTCGACGGCAAGAAGCAGATCGCCCAGCGGATCGTCTACGACGCGCTCGAGGGCACCCGGACGAAGACCGGCACCGACCCGGTGATCACGCTGAAGCGTGCGCTGGACAACGTGAAGCCGAGCATCGAGGTGAAGAGCCGCCGCGTCGGTGGTGCCACCTACCAGGTGCCGATCGAGGTCAAGCCCGGTCGTTCCACCACCCTGGCGCTGCGCTGGCTCACCACGTACTCCCGCGCCCGTCGCGAGAAGACCATGTCCGAGCGACTGATGAACGAGATCCTGGACGCGTCCAACGGTCTCGGTGCGTCCGTGAAGCGCCGCGAGGACACGCACAAGATGGCCGAAGCCAACAAGGCTTTCGCCCACTACCGCTGGTGATCCGGGGTCCGATCCGGACCCCAGCTTTCACCCTTTGACGCAGTACAGAATCGAGAGGTAGACCACCGAGGTGGCCGTACAAATCACCACCGACCTGGCCAAGGTCCGCAACATCGGGATCATGGCCCACATCGACGCCGGCAAGACGACGACGACCGAGCGGATCCTCTTCTACACCGGTATCACTTACAAGATCGGTGAGGTCCACGACGGCGCCGCCACGATGGACTGGATGGAGCAGGAGCAGGAGCGCGGCATCACGATCACGTCCGCCGCGACGACCTGCACCTGGAAAGACCACACCATCAACATCATCGACACCCCCGGACACGTCGACTTCACCGTCGAGGTGGAGCGCTCGCTGCGCGTGCTCGACGGCGCGGTCGCGGTGTTCGACGGCGTTGCCGGTGTCGAGCCGCAGTCCGAGACCGTGTGGCGTCAGGCCGACCGGTACGGCGTACCCCGGATCTGCTTCGTGAACAAGCTGGACCGGACCGGCGCCGAGTTCATGCGCTGTGTCGACATGATCGTCGACCGGCTGGCCGCGGTGCCGCTGGTGCTGCAGCTGCCGATCGGGTCCGAGGCCGACTTCATCGGCGTCGTCGACCTGATCGGGATGCGCGCACTGACCTGGCGTGGCGAGACCACGATGGGTGAGGACTACACGGTCGAGGAGATCCCGGCGTCGCACACCGAGATCGCCGCCGAGTGGCGCGACAAGCTGATCGAGACGCTGGCCGAGGCCGACGACGAGATCATGGAGCAGTACCTGGAGGGCGAGGAGCCGACCCAGGAGCAGCTCGTGGCGGGCATCCGCCGCGCGACCCTGGCGAGCAAGCTCACCCCGGTGCTGACCGGCACGGCGTTCAAGAACAAGGGCGTCCAGCCGCTGCTCGACGCGATCAACGCCTACCTGCCGAGCCCGATCGACGTCCCGGCCATCGAGGGCCACGACGTCAAGGACCCGGAGCAGGTCGTGCTGCGCAAGCCGGCCGACGACGAGCCGTTCTCGGCGCTGGCGTTCAAGATCGCGGCCGACCCGCACCTGGGCAAGCTGACCTTCATCCGGGTGTACTCCGGCAAGCTGGAGACCGGCACGCAGGTGCTGAACCCGACCAAGGGCCGCAAGGAGCGGATCGGCAAGATCTACCGGATGCACGCGAACAAGCGTGAGGAGATCGCGTCGATCGGCGCCGGCCACATCGTCGCGGTGATGGGCCTGAAGGACACCACCACCGGTGAGACGCTGTGCGACCCGGCCAAGCCGGTCGTGCTCGAGTCGATGCAGTTCCCGGCCCCGGTCATCTCGGTCGCCATCGAGCCCAAGTCGAAGGCCGACCAGGAGAAGCTGGGTGTCGCGATCCAGCGGCTCGCCGAGGAGGACCCGACCTTCCAGGTCCGGACCGACGAGGACACCGGCCAGACGATCATCGCCGGTATGGGCGAGCTGCACCTCGAGGTGCTGGTCGACCGGATGAAGCGCGAGTTCCGCGTCGAGGCCAACGTCGGCAAGCCGCAGGTCGCCTACCGCGAGACCATCAAGAAGAAGGTCGAGAAGGTCGACTACACGCACAAGAAGCAGACCGGTGGTTCGGGTCAGTTCGCGCGCGTGATCATCGACATCGAGCCGACTTCGGTCGAGGCCGGTGGCGAGGGTGGCTACGAGTTCGTCAACGCCGTCACCGGTGGCCGCATCCCCCGGGAGTACATCCCGTCGGTGGACGAGGGCGCCCAGGAGGCGATGGAGTTCGGCGTACTGGCCGGCTACCCGATGGTGGACGTCAAGGTGACGCTGCAGGACGGCGCCTACCACGACGTCGACTCCTCCGAGCTCGCGTTCAAGATCGCCGGTTCGATGGCCTTCAAGGACGCCGCCCGGCGGGCGGATCCGGTCATCCTGGAGCCCATGTTCGCGGTCGAGGTCACCACCCCCGAGGACTACATGGGTGAAGTGATCGGCGACCTCAACTCTCGCCGTGGCCAGATCCAGCAGATGGACGAAGGCCCCGGTGGCAGCCGGGTCGTGAAGGCCCTGGTGCCGTTGTCGGAGATGTTCGGGTATGTCGGTGACCTGCGGTCGAAGACCCAGGGCCGCGCGTCCTACTCGATGCAGTTCGATTCCTACGCCGAGGTTCCGAAGAACGTGGCGGAAGAGATCATCAAGAAGGCCCGGGGCGAGTAACAACTCGTTCCTGGCCACCACACCCAAAGCGCGTCGGCGTACGGCGTAGTCAACATTTATCTAGGAGGGCCCCAGTGGCGAAGGCGAAGTTCGAGCGGACTAAGCCGCACGTCAACATCGGCACCATCGGTCACATCGACCACGGTAAGACCACTCTTACCGCGGCGATCACCAAGGTGCTGCACGACAAGTACCCGGACCTGAACGAGGCTTCGGCCTTCGATCAGATCGACAAGGCGCCGGAAGAGCGCCAGCGCGGTATCACCATCTCGATCGCGCACGTCGAGTACCAGACCGAGGCCCGGCACTACGCCCACGTCGACTGCCCGGGTCACGCGGACTACATCAAGAACATGATCACCGGTGCGGCCCAGATGGACGGCGCGATCCTGGTCGTCGCCGCCACCGACGGCCCGATGCCGCAGACGCGTGAGCACGTGCTGCTCGCCCGTCAGGTCGGCGTGCCGGCGATGGTCGTCGCGCTGAACAAGTGCGACATGGTCGACGACGAGGAGATCCTGGAGCTCGTCGAGCTCGAGGTCCGCGAGCTGCTCTCGGAGCAGGAGTTCGACGGTGACAACGCGCCGATCGTGCGGGTTGCCGCGCACCCGGCGCTGCAGGGCGACGCCAAGTGGGGCGAGTCGATCCTCGAGCTGATGAACGCTGTGGACTCCTACATCCCGCAGCCGGAGCGCGAGATCGACAAGCCGTTCCTGATGCCGGTGGAGGACGTCTTCACCATCACCGGTCGCGGTACGGTCGTCACCGGCCGGATCGAGCGCGGTGTCATCAAGGTCAACGAGACCGTCGACATCGTCGGCATCCACGAGACCAAGCTGACCAGCACGGTCACCGGCATCGAGATGTTCCGCAAGCTCCTCGACGAGGGCCAGGCCGGTGAGAACGTCGGTCTGCTGCTTCGTGGCACCAAGCGCGAAGAGGTCGAGCGCGGCATGGTCGTCATCAAGCCGGGCACCACCACCCCGCACACGAACTTCGAGGCGTCGGTCTACATCCTTTCCAAGGAGGAGGGCGGCCGTCACACGCCGTTCTTCCAGAACTACCGCCCGCAGTTCTACTTCCGTACCACCGACGTCACCGGTGTCGTCACGCTGCCCGAGGGCACCGAGATGGTCATGCCGGGCGACAACACCGACATGTCGGTCGAGCTGATCCAGCCGATCGCCATGGAGGACGGTCTGAAGTTCGCGATCCGTGAAGGTGGCCGCACCGTCGGCGCCGGCCGGGTCACCAAGATCATCAAGTGATCTCATGAGGTCCGCGAGGGCTCGGAACTGAGCCCCCGCGGACCTCTGCTTTGCGCCCGATTCGGCGCTCAGGTGGTACCGGATCAGGCGTGAAGCCACCCGATTGGCGTTTCGGCGCCGATCTCTGGCACAATATTCAGGTTGCTCAGGCGAGGCCGCCGGGGTGCGCCCCAGATCTTCTTGATCTGGCTGGTGCGCCGGACCGGAGACCATGCCGAGGTTCCGGTCCGAGACCGGGCCCCGATCTCCATCCCAGGGTCGACAAAACGGTGAGTCACGTGCGTGCCGCGCGCGCGACACACCCGACCGCGGGGGTCGGAGCGACGAAGGCGAAGACGATAGAGAAGGACGAAGCGAAGCGATGGCGGGACAGAAGATCCGCATCCGGCTGAAGGCCTACGACCACGAGGTCATCGACAGCTCGGCACGCAAGATTGTCGACACGGTGACGCGTACTGGTGCGAAGGTTGCTGGCCCGGTGCCGTTGCCGACGGAAAAGAACGTGTTCTGCGTCATCCGCTCGCCGCACAAGTACAAGGACAGCCGCGAGCACTTCGAGATGCGCACCCACAAGCGGCTCATCGACATCATCGACCCCACGCCGAAGACCGTCGACTCGCTGATGCGTCTCGACCTGCCGGCCGGTGTCGACATCGAGATCAAGCTCTGAGGACGCGGAAAGACCAATGAGCAACGTGAAGAACACGCGCGGTCTGCTGGGCACCAAGCTCGGCATGACCCAGACCTGGGACGAGAACAACCGAGTCGTCCCCGTCACCGTGATCCAGGCCGGCCCCTGCGTCGTCACCGGTGTCCGTACCTCGGACCGTGACGGCTACGACGGCGTCCAGATCGCCTTCGGCGACATCGACCCCCGCAAGGTGAACAAGCCCATGCGCGGTCACTTCGACAAGGCCGGCGTGACGCCGCGGCGCCACCTGCTGGAGCTGCGCACCGCCGACGCCAGCGAGTACACCCTGGGCCAGGAGATCAAGGCCGAGGCATTCGCGGCCGGTGAGCGGGTCGACGTCTCCGCGACCAGCAAGGGCAAGGGCTTCGCCGGTGTGATGAAGCGGCACGGCTTCCACGGTCTGCGCGCCACCCACGGTGTGCACAAGAAGCACCGCTCGCCGGGTTCCATCGGCGGCTGCGCCACCCCGGGCCGGGTCTTCAAGGGCCTGCGGATGGCAGGCCGCATGGGCCACGAGCAGGTCACCACGCAGAACATCAGCGTTCACGCGATCGACACCGAGCGCGGCCTGATCCTGCTGAAGGGCGCCGTACCCGGCCCCAAGGGCGGCCTGGTGCTGATCCGCAACGCCGCGAAGGGAGCTGCGAAGTGAGCACCGTCGACGTCGTCGTCGTGAAGGGCGACAAGGTGAGCAAGAAGGGCTCCGCCGAGCTTCCGGCCGAGCTGTTCGACGTCCAGGTCAACGTGCCGCTGATCCACCAGGTCGTGGTGGCCCAGCTGGCCGCGGCCCGCCAGGGCACGCACAAGGCGAAGACCCGGGGCGAGGTGTCCGGCGGTGGCGCCAAGCCGTACCGCCAGAAGGGCACCGGTCGCGCCCGCCAGGGTTCGACCCGCGCGCCGCAGTTCACCGGTGGTGGCGTCGTCCACGGCCCGGTGCCGCGCGACTACAGCCAGCGGACCCCGAAGAAGATGATCGCCGCCGCGCTTCGCGGCTCGCTGTCGGACCGGGCCCGTGACGGCCGCGTGTTCGTCGTCGAGAGCTTCGTGGACGGCGACAAGCCTTCCACCAAGTCGGCGCTCAAGGTGCTCGGCGAGGTCACCGACCCGGGCAAGGCGCTGGTCGTGGTCGACCGCGCCGACGAGCTGACCTGGATGAGCCTGCGCAACGTGCAGCACGTGCACCTGATCGCGGCCGACCAGCTGAACGCGTACGACGTGCTGTGCAGCGACGCGGTGGTGTTCACCAAGAGCGCGCTCGATGCGTTCGTCGCCGGCGCGCCCAAGGGCAAGTCCGTCAAGGCCGTCGCCACGTCGACTGAGGCCGAGGAGGTAGAAGCATGAGCCACGGAGTCAACAAGGATCCCCGCGACGTGCTGCTCCGGCCGGTCGTGAGCGAGAAGAGCTACGGCCTGCTGGACGAGCAGAAGTACACGTTCGAGGTCGCACCGGACGCCAACAAGACCGAGATCAAGCTCGCGGTCGAGAAGGTGTTCAAGGTCAAGGTCAGCGACGTCAACACCCTGAACCGCAAGGGCAAGCGGCGCCGGACCCGGTCCGGCTTCGGTAAGCGCCCGGACACCAAGCGGGCGATCGTGACCCTCAAGGGCGACGACCGCATCGATATCTTCGGAGGCCAGTCGTAATGGGAATCCGCAAGTACAAGCCGACGACGCCGGGCCGCCGTGGCTCGAGCGTGGCCGACTTCGTCGAGCTCACCCGTTCGACCCCCGAGAAGTCGCTGCTGCGTCCGCTGCCGAAGAAGGGCGGCCGGAACAGCTCGGGCAAGATCACCACCCGGCACCACGGTGGCGGTCACAAGCGGGCGTACCGGCTGATCGACTTCAAGCGCTACGACAAGGACGGTGTGCCGGCGAAGGTCGCGCACATCGAGTACGACCCGAACCGCACCGCGCGGATCGCGTTGCTGCACTACGTGGACGGCGAGAAGCGCTACATCCTCGCCCCGTCCAACCTGCAGCAGGGCACGATCGTCGAGAACGGCCCGGCCGCCGACATCAAGGTGGGCAACAACCTGCCGCTGCGCAACATCCCGGTCGGTTCGACGATCCACGCGGTCGAGCTGCGGCCCGGCGGTGGCGCCAAGATGGCCCGTTCCGCCGGTTCCAGCATCCAGCTGGTCGCGAAGGAAGGCCGGATGGCCACCCTGCGGATGCCGTCCGGCGAGGTCCGGATGGTCGACGTGCGGTGCCGCGCCACCCTCGGTGAGGTCGGCAACGGCGAGCAGTCGAACATCAACTGGGGCAAGGCGGGCCGGATGCGCTGGAAGGGCAAGCGCCCGACCGTCCGCGGTGTCGCGATGAACCCGGTCGACCACCCGCACGGTGGTGGTGAGGGTAAGACCTCGGGTGGTCGCCACCCGGTGTCCCCGTGGGGCCAGCCGGAAGGCCGGACCCGCACCCGCAAGGAAAGCGACCGCATGATCGTCCGGCGCCGCAAGGCCGGCAAGAAGCGCTGATAGGGAGCCGGCCAAATGCCACGCAGCCTCAAGAAGGGCCCGTTCGTCGACCACCACCTGGCAAAGAAGGTGGAGGTGCAGAACGAGAAGGGCACCAAGAACGTCATCAAGACCTGGTCCCGCCGATCGATGATCGTGCCGGACATGATCGGCCACACGATTGCGGTGCACGACGGCCGCAAGCACGTGCCGGTGTTCGTCACGGACTCGATGGTCGGGCACAAGCTCGGCGAGTTCGCGCCGACCCGGACGTTCAAGGGTCACGAGAAGGACGACCGGAAGTCACGGCGTCGCTGACCCGCCAGGGACAGTGACGAAGCGAAAGCAATCTACGGAGAGATTCGAACATCATGAGCGTTCAAGAGCGTAGGGCGATCAGCGCCCGTCGCGAGAGCCTGCTGGGCGAGCAGCCCGGGGCCTTCGCGGTCGCGCGCTTCGTCCGCGTGACGCCGATGAAGGCGCGCCGCGTGGTCGACCTGGTGCGCGGTCTGGGCGTCGACGACGCACTCGCCACTCTGAAGTTCGCCCCGCAGGCCGCTGCCGCGACCGTGTACAAGGTCGTCGACAGCGCCGCGGCGAACGCCGAGGGCACCGAACACCTGAACCGGGCCGACCTGATCGTGGTCAAGGCCTACGTGGACGAGGGTCCGACGCTGAAGCGTCACCGCCCGCGTGCACAGGGCCGGGCCACCCGGATCGACAAGCGGACCAGCCACATCACCGTGGTCGTCGGCCCGCGGGAGACCGACGAGCCCGTCGAGAAGGCGCCGGCCAAGAAGGCGGCCGCCAAGAAGTCGGCGGACGCGGACTCGGCCAAGAAGGCTCCGGCGAAGAAGGCGGCCAAGAAGGCTGCCGACGCGCCGGCCAAGGACGAGGCCGCCGAGAAGCCGGCCAAGAAGGCGACCGCGAAGAAGGCCGCCAAGAAGGCCACCGCTGAGAAGAAGGAGTCCTGACGTGGGACAGAAGGTAAACCCGCACGGGTTCCGTCTCGGCATCAGCACCGACCACAAGAGCCGTTGGTACGCCGACAAGCTGTACAAGGACTACGTGGGCGAGGACGTCAAGATCCGCCGCCTGCTGAGCAAGGGCATGGAGCGCGCCGGCATCTCCCGCGTGGAGATCGAGCGCACCCGTGACCGGGTCCGGGTCGACATCCACACCGCCCGTCCGGGCATCGTGATCGGTCGCCGCGGCGCCGAGGCGGACCGGATCCGGGGCAGCCTGGAGGAGCTCACCGGCAAGCAGGTGCAGCTGAACATCCTCGAGGTGAAGAACTCCGAGGTCGACGCCCAGCTGGTAGCGCAGGGCGTGGCCGAGCAGCTGTCCGGCCGCGTGGCGTTCCGCCGCGCGATGCGCAAGGCGATGCAGACCACCATGCGTGGCGGCGCCCTGGGCATCCGGATCCAGTGCTCCGGCCGGCTCGGTGGCGCGGAAATGTCGCGGTCGGAGTTCTACCGCGAGGGCCGCGTCCCGCTGCACACGCTGCGGGCCGACATCGACTACGGCTTCTACGAGGCCCGGACGACCTTCGGCCGGATCGGCGTGAAGGTCTGGATCTACAAGGGTGACGTGGCCGGAACCCGCGCCGAGCGTGAGGCGCAGGCGGCGGCCCGGGCCGCGACCCAGCAGCGTGGCCGTCCGGCCCGCCGTGACGGTGGCGACCGCGGTGACCGTGGCGGTCGCGGTGGCGACCGTGGTGGCCGTGGTGGCCGCGGCGGCGACCGTCGGGACTCGCGTAACGACAACAACGCGACCGCGACCGCGACGGCCGACAAGGCCGCCGAGGCGAGCGCGCCGGTTGCCGACAAGGCCGCCGAGACGACCGGAACGGAGAGCTGAACCATGCTCATCCCCCGCAAGGTCAAGCACCGCAAGCAGCACCACCCGAAGCGCACCGGCGCTGCCAAGGGTGGCACCACGCTGGCCTTCGGTGACTTCGGCATCCAGGCCCTGGAGAGCCACTACGTCACCAACCGGCAGATCGAGTCCGCGCGTATCGCGATGACCCGGCACATCAAGCGTGGCGGCAAGGTCTGGATCAACATCTACCCGGACCGCCCGCTGACCAAGAAGCCGGCCGAAACCCGGATGGGTTCCGGTAAGGGTTCGCCGGAATGGTGGATCGCCAACGTGAAGGCCGGGCGCGTGATGTTCGAGCTGTCCGGTGTTCCGGAGGAGATCGCTCGCGAGGCGATGCGCCGCGCGATCCACAAGTTGCCGATGAAGTGCCGCTTCATCACCCGAGAGGCAGGTGAGAACTGATGGCTACCCTGACCGCCGCCGAGTTGCGGAACCTGGGCCGGGACGAGCTTCTGACGAAGCTCGGCGAAGCCAAGGAGGAGCTGTTCAACCTCCGGTTCCAGGCTGCCACGGGCCAGCTGGAGTCCCACGGCCGGCTGCGCGCCGTCCGCAAGGACATCGCCCGCATCTACACGGTGCTCTCCGAGCGTGCGCTCGGCATCACCGAAGAGGTCGACGCCCCGGCCGAGGAGGCCGCGGCTGAGGACACTGCGGACGACAGTGAGAAGGCCAACGCATGACCGAGAACGTGAAGGACGAGACCGTGAGCACGACCGCCGAGGCGCGAGGCCGCCGGAAGACCCGTGAGGGTCTGGTGCTGAGCGACAAGATGGACAAGACCGTCGTGGTTGAGGTCGAGGACCGGGTGAAGCACCACCTGTACGGCAAGGTCATCCGGCGGACCAGCAAGCTCAAGGCGCACGACGAGCAGAACGCCGCCGGCATCGGCGACCGCGTCCTCCTGATGGAGACCCGGCCGCTGTCGGCGACCAAGCGCTGGCGCGTCGTCGAGATCCTCGAGAAGGCCAAGTAGTTCCCGTCCCCCCGGGGCCGGCAACCAACCGAAATTTATTCGTTCCGCAAGGCTCACGTGAGTGAGAACCAGCGAGACAACCAGGAGATCAACAGATGATCCAGCAGGAGTCGCGACTGAAGGTCGCCGACAACACGGGCGCGAAGGAGATCCTTTGCATCCGCGTTCTCGGTGGCTCCGGTCGGCGCTACGCCGGTGTCGGTGACACGATCGTCGCCACCGTCAAGGACGCGATCCCCGGCGGTGGTGTGAAGAAGGGTGACGTCGTCAAGGCGGTCGTCGTGCGGACCGTGAAGGAGCGCCGGCGTCCGGACGGCTCCTACATCCGCTTCGACGAGAACGCCGCGGTGATCCTGAAGGCCGACGGCGAGCCGCGCGGTACCCGCATCTTCGGCCCGGTCGGCCGGGAGCTGCGCGAGAAGCGCTTCATGAAGATCATCTCGCTCGCACCGGAGGTGCTCTGAGATGGCTCAGCAGAAGAAGCTGCACGTGAAGAAGGGCGACCAGGTCCGCGTGATCTCGGGTCGTTCGAAGGGCCTTGAGGGCAAGATCATCCAGGTCTTCCCGGACGACGAGAAGGTCATCGTCGAGGGCGTCAACCGGGTGAAGAAGCACACCAAGGTGCAGCAGGCCCAGCGCGGCGGCACCACCGGTGGCATCGTCACCCAGGAAGCCCCGATCCACGTCTCGAACGTGATGCTTCTGGTCGAGGTCGAGAAGGACGGCAAGAAGCAGAAGGTGACCACCCGCGTCGGCTACAACCGCGTCGAGGTGCAGAAGCGCCGTCCGGACGGTTCGACGTACACCGGCACCCGGAGCGTCCGGATCGCCCGGCGTACCGGCGAGGAGATCTGATGAGCACGGCAGTTACCGAGAGCAAGGTCCAGCCGCGGCTGAAGACGAAGTACCGCGAGGAGATCGTCGGCAAGCTGCAGGAGCAGTTCCAGTACGCGAACGTCATGCAGGTGCCCGGCCTCACCAAGATCGTGGTGAACATGGGCGTCGGCGAGGCGGCCCGGGACGCGAAGCTGATCGAGGGCGCGGTGAAGGACCTGGCCGCGATCACCGGTCAGAAGGCCCAGGTCACCAAGGCCCGCAAGTCGATCGCGCAGTTCAAGCTGCGTGAGGGGATGCCGATCGGCGCCCACGTGACGCTGCGCGGCGACCGGATGTGGGAGTTCCTGGACCGGCTGCTGGCGCTCGCGCTGCCCCGGATCCGCGACTTCCGCGGCCTGTCCGCCAAGCAGTTCGACGGTACCGGGAACTACACCTTCGGTCTGACCGAGCAGGTGATGTTCCACGAGATCAACCAGGACCGGATCGATCGTGTCCGGGGCATGGACATCACCGTGGTGACCACCGCGAAGAACGACGACGAGGGTCGGGCCCTGCTGCGGGCGCTCGGCTTCCCGTTCAAGGAGAACTGACGTGGCGAAGACAGCACTCAAGGTCAAGCAGGCCCGGAAGCCGAAGTTCGCGGTGCGTGGCTACACGCGCTGCCAGCGCTGCGGCCGGCCGAAGGCGGTCTTCCGCAAGTTCGGCCTCTGCCGGATCTGCCTGCGGGAAATGGCGCACCGGGGCGAGCTGCCCGGTGTCACCAAGTCCAGCTGGTGACCGTCTCCACCCCCGAACTTCTCCCCATTCACCACCATCTAGTCACCGTAGGTCGCCGAACGGCGAAACCACGGCGGGAAAGAGGCCCCAGGCCATGACGATGACCGACCCGATCGCAGACATGTTGACGCGTCTGCGGAACGCCAACCAGGCGTACCACGAGTCGACCACGATGCCGTACAGCAAGATCAAGCAGGGCATCGCCGACATCCTCCAGCAGGAGGGCTACATCGCCTCCTACAAGGTCGAGGAGCCCAAGGAGGGCGCCGTCGGCAGGACCCTGACCGTGGACCTCAAGTTCGGCCCGAGCCGGGAGCGCTCCATCGCGGGTGTTCGCCGGATCTCGAAGCCGGGCCTGCGGGTCTACGCGAAGTCGACCAATCTGCCCAAGGTCCTCGGTGGCCTGGGCGTCGCGATCATCTCGACGTCCCAGGGACTGCTGACCGACAAGCAGGCCAAGAACAAGGGCGTCGGCGGGGAAGTCCTCGCCTACGTCTGGTGACGAAGAACCGGAAGGAGGACCACAGAAATGTCTCGCATCGGTAAGCTCCCGGTCACGGTCCCGTCCGGCGTCGACGTCACGATCGACGGCCAGACGGTCACAGTGAAGGGTCCGAAGGGTCAGCTGTCGCACGTTGTCGCTGAGCCGATCGCGGTCGACCGCGACGAGGACGGCGCGATCGCCGTCACCCGTCCGGACGACCAGCGCAAGAGCAAGGAACTGCACGGGCTGTCCCGCACCCTGATCGCCAACCTGGTCACCGGGGTGACGGAGGGGTACGAGAAGAAGCTCGAGATCGTCGGTGTCGGTTACCGGGTGATCTCCAAGGGCCCGACCCAGCTCGAGTTCTCGCTCGGCTACAGCCACACCATCACGGTGGACGCGCCGGAAGGCATCACGTTCAACGTCGAGGCGCCGACCCGGTTCTCGGTGATCGGTATCGACAAGCAGTCGGTCGGCGAGGTTGCCGCCAACATCCGCAAGCTGCGCAAGCCCGAGCCGTACAAGGGCAAGGGTGTGCGGTACGCGGGCGAGCAGGTGCGCCGCAAGGTCGGAAAGGCTGGTAAGTAACCATGGCGATCGGACTGCGGCACAACAAGCACTCCGCCAAGAAGACGGCCTCGCGTACGCGTCGCCAGATTCGGGTCCGGAAGAAGATCAACGGCACGGCCGACCGGCCGCGCCTGGTGGTCACGAAGTCGTCGCGGCACCTGTTCGTTCAGGTGATCGACGACGTCGCCGGCAAGACGCTGGTGTCCGCCTCCACCATGGAGGCCGACCTGCGCGGCGCGGCGGACAACAAGACCGACAAGGCCAAGACCGTCGGCGGCCTGATCGCCGACCGCGCCAAGGCAGCCGGTATCGACGCGGTCGTCTTCGACCGGGCCGGGAACAAGTACCACGGCCGGATCGCGGCCCTGGCCGACGCCGCCCGTGAGGGCGGGCTCGGGTTCTGACATGGCGTACACAAAGGAAGGTAGTTCGAAATGAGCGGAGGCCAGCAGCGTCGCGGAGGCGGCGCCGGTGGTGAGCGCCGTGGCCGCGACGGTGGTCGCGGTCAGCAGGCGGACAAGACCGCCTACATCGAGCGCGTGGTAGCCATCAACCGGGTCGCCAAGGTCGTGAAGGGTGGTCGGCGCTTCAGCTTCACCGCCCTTGTGGTCGTCGGTGACGGTGAAGGCACCGTCGGTGTGGGTTACGGCAAGGCCAAGGAGGTGCCCGCGGCGATCGCCAAGGGGGTCGAGGAGGCCAAGAAGGCGTTCTTCAAGGTGCCGAGGATCCAGGGCACCATCCCGCACCCGGTGCAGGGCGAGAAGGCTGCCGGCGTGGTCATGCTGCGTCCGGCCGCGCCCGGTACCGGTGTGATCGCGGGCGGCTCGGCGCGCGCCGTACTGGAGTGCGCCGGGATCCACGACATCCTCAGCAAGTCGCTGGGTTCGTCCAACTCCATCAACGTGGTGCACGCCACCGTTGAGGCGTTGCGCAGCCTGGAGACCCCGGAGGCCGTGGCCGCGCGCCGTGGCCTGCCGGTCGAGGACGTCGCTCCGGCAGCGCTGCTGAAGGCGCGGGCGGAGGTGGCTTCCTGATGGCACGCCTGAAGGTGACCCAGGTCCGTTCGGGCATCGGTGGCAAGCAGAACCAGCGCGACACGTTGCGCACCCTGGGCGTCAAGCGGATCGGCGACAGCGCGGTCCACGAGGACAAGCCCGAGGTCCGGGGCATGGTTCGTGCGGTTCGCCACCTCATCACCGTCGAGGAGGTCGACTGACATGGCGCTCAAGGTTCATCACCTGCGTCCGGCGCCCGGTGCCAAGACCGCCAAGACCCGCGTGGGTCGTGGTGAGGGCAGCAAGGGCAAGACCGCCGGCCGCGGTACCAAGGGCAGCAAGGCGCGGAACAACATCCCCGAGTGGTTCGAGGGTGGCCAGATGCCGCTGCACATGCGGCTCCCGAAGCTGAAGGGCTTCAAGAGCAGGAACCGAGTGGAGTTCCAGGTCGTTAACCTGGACAAGCTCGGACAACTGTTCCCCGAAGGTGGCGAGGTCGGCGTGGCCGACCTGGTCGCCAAGGGCGCGGTACGTCGTGGTCAGCCGGTGAAGGTGCTGGGTGACGGCGAACTGACCGTGGCACTGCAGGTCTCGGCGCACAAGTTCTCGAAGTCTGCCACGGACAAGATCCAGGCGGCCGGGGGAACCACGACCGAGGTGTGACACGAGGTCCAGGGCTCGTAACGATCGGTGCTTGATATCCTGCGCCGGTCGGACGGGCCCTGGCTCGTCTCTTGCCCAGAGGCTTAGCTAGGCCCCTGCCGTGCCCGCGGCCAGGGAAACTTGTGGGAGGACAGGGTGTTAAGCGCCTTCGCCAACGCGTTCAAGACGCCGGACCTGCGCCGGAAGATCTTGTTCGTGCTCTTCATCGTCGTGATCTTCCGGATCGGCTCCGTGGTGCCGGCCCCGGGTGTGAACGTTCAGTCGCTGCACACTTGTATCAAGATCTCCCAGGGCGGCCAGAACGCCAACCTGTACAACCTGATCAACCTGTTCTCCGGTGGGGCACTGCTGCAGCTCGCGATCTTCGCGCTCGGCATCATGCCGTACATCACCGCCAGCATCATCCTGCAGCTGCTCACCGTGGTGATCCCGCGGCTGGAGTCGCTGAAGAAGGAGGGCCAGGCGGGGCAGGCCAAGATCACCCAGTACACCCGGTTCCTGACCGTGGGGCTGGCGATCCTGCAGTCGACCGCGTTCGTGGCGCTCGCCCGGACCCCTGGCCGGCTGTTCCAGGGATGCACCGAGCCGCTGCTCTACAAGGACGACTGGTTCACGGTCACCGTGATGGTGCTGACCATGACCGCCGGCACCGGCGTGATCATGTGGCTGGGTGAGCTGATCACCGACCGTGGTGTCGGTAACGGTATGTCGATCCTGATCTTCACCCAGATCGTCGCCACCTTCCCGACCCAGCTGTGGAGCATCCGCAAGCAGAAGGGCGTCACCACCTTCGTCGTGGTGATCGCGATCGGTCTGGTCATCATGGCGGCGGTCATCTTCATCGAGCAGGCGCAGCGCCGGATCCCGGTGCAGTACGCCAAGCGGATGGTCGGCCGGAAGATGTTCGGCGGTACGTCGACCTACATTCCGCTGAAGGTGAACCAAGCCGGTGTCATCCCGGTCATCTTCGCCTCCAGCCTGCTGTATCTCCCCGTCCTGGTCAGTCAGTTCCAGCAGGGCAAGAGCTGGTCCAACTGGATCCAGGGCAACTTGGTCAAGGGCGACCACCCGATCTACATGGTGACCTACGTCGCCCTGATCATCTTCTTCACGTACTTCTACGTCTCGATCACCTTCAACCCGAAGGAAGTCGCGGACAACATGAAGAAGTACGGCGGCTTCATCCCGGGCATCCGGGCGGGGCGGCCGACCGAGGAATACCTGAAGTACGTGTTGGACCGCATCACGCTGCCGGGCGCGATCTACCTCGCGGCGATCTCGATGATCCCGCTGGTTGCTCTCGTCCTGCTGAACGCGAGCCAGAACTTCCCGTTCGGTGGTACGTCGATCCTGATCATGGTCGGCGTCGGACTCGACACGGTGAAGCAGATCGAGAGTCAGCTGCAGCAGCGTAACTACGAAGGGTTCCTACGCTGATGAGAATGTTGCTGATGGGTCCGCCCGGGGCGGGCAAGGGCACGCAGGCAAAGGTGCTTGCGGAACGCCTCAATATCCCGGCCGTGTCCACCGGCGACATCTTCCGTGCGAACGTGAAGGACGAGACGCCGCTCGGTGTCGAGGCGAAGCGCTACATGGACGCCGGCGACTACGTCCCGGACGAGGTCACGAACGCGATGGTGCGCGACCGGCTGTCCGAGGCCGACGCCGGCGACGGCTTCCTGCTCGACGGGTACCCGCGGACGCTGGCCCAGGTCGGCACGCTGGACGAGATCATCGCCGACCACGGCCACAAGCTGGACGCCGTGGTGGCGCTGGTCGCGGACACCGACGTACTGGTCGGCCGGATGCTCAAGCGGGCCCAGTCCGAGGGTCGCTCGGACGACTCCGAAGAGGTCATCCGGCACCGCCAGGACGTGTACGCCGCCGAGACCAAGCCGCTGCTCGCGGTGTACGGCGAGCGCGGCCTGCTGGTCGAGGTCGACGGCGTCGGCGAGATCGACGAGGTCAGCGAGCGCGTGCTGGCCGCCCTCAAATCGATCACGGAGTAACGAGAGCACGTGATCTTCAGGGACCGCGGTATCGAGATCAAGACCCGCGAGCAGATTCTGGCGATGCGCAAGGCCGGCCTGGTGGTCGGCCGCACGCTGGAGCTGCTCCGCGGTGCGGTGCGGGCCGGCATCACCACCGGCGAGCTGGACGCGATCGCGGAGGACAACATCCGGTCCTCCGGCGCGACGCCGTCGTTCAAGGGGTACCACGGCTTCACCGGGTCGATCTGCGCATCGGTGAACGACGAGATCGTGCACGGCATCCCGGGTGAACGGGTGCTCGCGGACGGCGACCTGATCTCGATCGACTGCGGCGCGATCGTCGACGGCTGGCACGGAGACGCCGCGATCACGGTCCCGGTCGGCGGTCCGGAGGCGGTCGCCGACGAACTGCTCGAACTGGCCCGGATCTGCGAGGAGTCGATGTGGCGCGGGTTCGCGGCCGCGCGGCTCGGCGGGCGGCTGTCCGACATCTCGGCGGCCGTCGAGGCGCACGTCCGCGCGAACTCGTCGTACGGGATCGTCGAGGACTTCGTCGGGCACGGGATCGGCTCGGCCATGCACCAGCCGCCGAACGTGCCGAACTTCGGCCGTCCCGGCAAGGGGCCGAAGCTGGTCGAGGGGATGGCACTCGCCGTAGAGCCGATGCTCACCCTCGGCAAGCAGGAGAACCACACGCTCGAGGACGACTGGACCGTGGTCACCGACGACGGCCAGGCCGCCGCACACACCGAGCACACGTTCACCCTCACTCCGGAAGGCCCCTGGGTGCTGACCGCCATCGACGGCGGCGAGGCCAAGCTCGCGGAGCTCGGCATCACCTACGGCCCGCTCGCGGACTGACGCGTCGGCCCGGCAGTCCGTTCAGCGGATGCCGAACACCTTGACGAACATCGGCGTATCGATGAGCGCATGCGGCGCGATCGCGTGGTACGCCCAGACATGCGTCGAGGCGTTGCCGGTGCGGATCGTGAGGAACGTCTTGAACATTCCCGGTCCGGTGTAGAAGAGCAGCACGTACAGCAGTGAGATCACGGCATCGGTCGGCGAGACGAAATTGGTCCAGCCGTCGAACACATGCAGCAGTGCGTACGTGAGGCCGCCGAGGACGAGGGTGGCCGGCACCGAGCCGGTCAGCGCGAGGTATCGCGGCGTGAGAATGCTGTAGACCAGGATCATCGTGGGCAGCACGGTGCCGGCGAACGACAGCGCCACGGTCAACGGGACGCCGAGCAGGAACTGCCGGAGCCCCAGCTGCAGTACCGCGGGATTCAGCAGGAGCTGCACCGTCGACTCGGTGACCAGCACGACGACGACGAGCAGGAGGTCGGCGCGCCGGTTCGAGGAGCGCAGGCTCAGCTGCTCAGGGGTGTACCGGCGCCGGAAGACGACGTACGGCACGACGGCGTACGCCAGCAGGTTGTACGCGGCCCAGCAGAACGTCTCCGCCGGCGTGACGTCCTGGCCGGTCCGGATGATCATTCCGTCCAGGTGGAAGCCGAACGCGTGCCACCCGAACGCATGCCCGAGGAGACAGCCGCCGAGCATCGCGATCGCCGCGTACCCGAGGACGAGCGCTGTCTCGCGGCGCGCGACCTCCCGCCCGGGCGCGCGGCCGGCGAGGTCGGGCACCTGGCGACGACGGGTCAGCAGGTGCACGAGACCCATCAGCGCGAAGATCTCCAGGTACATCAGGTTGGTCTGAAGGATCTCTCCTGACGCGGGCGGCTCGGTCAAGGACGACGCGTGGAAGGGCAGTTTGTCGCCGGCCAGGGCGAGCAGCACGGCGTTGATCGCCAGCCAGCCGCCGAGGGCACCACGGACGCTGCGACGGCGCAGGACGGCGATCAGCCGGCTGCTCTCGCGCGAACGGGGACTGGACAGGCGAGGCTCGGAGGTCGTCATCGCTCGACCATACGACTGTATAGTACAAGTGTATAGGCATTATCCCGACCGCGAAGGACAGCTGCGCATGGCCGAACCGACCCTGGACCGACTGCTGGACGCGTTCGCGACGATCACCGCGGAGCGCGGACTCGAACAGGCGACCATGCGGGAGGTCGCGGCCGCGGCCGGTGTGTCCGTCGGGACGGTGCAGTACTACTGCCGCACGAAGGACGAGATGCTGCTGCTCGCCTTCAAACACATCATCGACCGGATCACCACCAGAGCGGCCGGCGTCGAGCACACCGGCCCGGTGGGATCGGTGCTCAAACAGATCGTGCTCGAGTTCCTGCCGCTGGACGAACTTCGGCAGCGTGAGAGCCGGGTCTACCTGGCCTTCGCGGCGCGAGCTGCTGTCACACCCGCCCTGACCGGCTACCAGCATTCGCTGCTGGCCGATCTCCGCGATCAGTGTGCGCGTGCGTACGTGCTCGCGAAGGAGCGTGGTGAGAGCGTCACCGACTTCGATCCGGTCCTCGCGTCGATCCAGACGGCTGCCCTCGTCGACGGACTGGTCCTGCAACTGCTGAGCGATCCGGACGGGCTGTCGATCACGTCGGCAGTCGAAGCCGTCGACGCGCATCTGCGCAGGTACGTCGACCTCGGGTGATCAGGGAGCGCGGCCGACTGACGGACCCTCCGGGTCCACCCGTTGGGGGACGCGGAGGGGACCGGGGCTGAGGCACACTTGAGACATGCCTCAGTACCAGCCGCATCAGCGATTCACCGAAGCCGACCGGGAAAAGATCGCCGGGCGGCTGCAGGACGCGTTCGCGGACGGGCGACTGGACCAGCCGGAGTTCTCGTCCCGTCTCGACCAGCTCTACACGGTCCAGACGTACGGCGAACTCGAGCCGCTGGTGCGTGATCTGCCGCCGGTGCGTACGTATCAGACGCCTGAGGTGGTCCAGGACACCAAGCCGGCGCCGGAGCCGGGCAGCTTCCCGGAGCGGCGACGCGAGCGGCGGCCCGACCGCCGTGGCCGCTCGATCGGCGGCTTCACCGGCGTGGTGGCGATCAACGTCGTGATCTGGTTCGTGATCGGGCTCGGCAACGGCGGGCACTGGCCGCACTTCTGGCCGGTCTGGCTGCTGATCCCGTGGGCGATCATCGCGCTCGGCGGTCTCGGCAGGCGCCGTTGACCGCACACCCTGACGGCCGCGTGTCGAGTCCGCGGCTGCGGCCGGTCTGGGCGTGGCAGCTGCATCAGGGAGCCGCGGTCGTCTATGTGATCTGGTTCGTCGTCGCGGTACCGCTGGCGGTCGTCGGGCTGTTGCTGGAGCCGCGTTGGGTCGGATGGTTCGTGCTGGGGTGGTTCCTGGCGCTGGTTGCGCTGACGCTCGGCCTGCGGCTGGGAGAGAACCGCCGGCGGCGTGCGTGGGCGGACGCCGCGGGGCAGCTCGGCTGGCGGGTGAGTGCGTCCGCGGACGAGTTGCTGGATCGTTGGCCGTTCCCACCGTTCGACGCGGACCCGCGCGCGGAGGTCACGGAGGTGACGTCCGGCCGGCATCGCGGGCGGGAGTTCTGGACCGGTAGGTTCCGGCACAAGGTCCGGCGGCGTGAGCTCGGCTTCGACTTCCTCGATCTGCAGGTGGACCGGCCGCTCCCGCCGTTGCAGGTGCTGCCCGCGCGGCTCGCCCCGGTCGCGGCGGCGAGCCTGCTGCCGTTGCCGCTCACGGTCGACGGGCTGCCCACGCACTACCAGCTGTTCAACGGACGTGAGGATCACGCGCTGGCGGTGCTGCACCCGCGGGCGGCCGAGGCGCTGGCCGGCGTACCGGAGTTCGGGTTCAGCTGCGAGGGGCGGCGGTTCGTCGCGATCCTTCCGGCGTACCGCGATTCCGCCACTGTTCTCGCGCAATTGGATGCAGCCTGTGATCTTCTGGATCTGATGCCCGAGCAGGTCTGGCGCGCGGGGGAGCAGTGGGCCGCGACGCAGCAGGAGCCGTGACCTGCGGCATCTGCTCTCAGCGCGGCGACGGCTCGGCCGCGGTGCTCATGAGCGCGTAAGTCATGGCGGCCAGGCCGCACGCGGCTCCGGTCCCGCGCGCATTACCGACAGCCTGATCGAAGACCGCCGAGGGCAGGTCGCCGGTTCGGTGGTCGTAGCTCGCCTGGGCGTTGGTGCCGAGCCAGTCGAGATACTGCGTCTGCCCTCCCAGGGTGATGAACCTGGACAGCCCGCGCAGGAGGATGCCCTTGAAGACGATCTCGTAACTGTCGACCGGATCCGGCCGATAGCGGCCTTTCCCGTCCACGTCGTCCTCGTACACGACGAGCTGGCCGGAACCGGTCGTGAAGTGGGTCCTGGCGAAGTCGGCCACCCGTACGCCGTCGGCCAGGTAGGAACGGTCCTTCGTCAGGTCGTACAGGTTCGCGGCCAGTTCGAGGAACACCCCCGCGTTGTACGTGTAGAGGTTGCCGTCCCACTCCCGGCCGGAGAACGAGTTCTCGAATCTGCCGTCCGCACGCAGGAAGCTGTCCTTCAGCCAGTCGTAGGTGTCCTTCGCGATCTCGAGGTAGGTTCTGCCGGTGCCGAGCGGATCGTTGTGCACAGTCTCGGTCGGGTAGTACCTGGCCAGCTCCGCGGCAGCGATCGCGAACCCGTTCGATGGCACGTCCTTCTGGTCCTTGGTGCCGCGCTCGCGCCAGAAACCGCCGCCGTACGCGTCGTCGTAGTAGCCGCGGTAGAAGAAGTCGGTGTGCCACTTGGCCTGTTCACGCAGATGGCGGTCGCCGGTGACCTGGTACGCCGCGAGCGCGAACTGGACAGCCCAGGAGTAGTCGTCGTTCCAGTCGGTGTCGTTCGCGATCCAGCACTCGGGGTTGCCGAAGCGATCCGTCGAGTGGGTGTTCTCGTAGCGGTAGTACGTCTTGCTGATCTCGTCGTGCCACTGCCCGGTCAGCCGGGACGCGTCGGCCAGGGTCTGCCGGACGAAGGCCGCCTCCCAGAAGTGCAGCGGCTCGGCGTGCTCGAGATCGGTCCGGAAGTCTCCTTCGGCGGTCCCGTACGTCTCCAGGAAGGCGTTCACGGCCCGGACGAGATCCGCCCGGGTGAAGGTCACGATGTGTCCACTTGGCATGGCTCTGTTCTACCCGAGAGTGCGGTGTCATCACCCTGTGTAGCGGCTGCCATCGGCAATCGGTGGGCCCAGAGGGTACCCTTCGAGGGCCGATTGGGTTCATTGCCGCGCGTGGCGTAGACTTTCTCCTTGGCTCTTTGTAGCCATAGCCAGTCACGTCTACAGAAGTGCGAGGACATGCCCAAAAAAGAGGGAGTAATCGAACTCGAGGGCACCATCGTCGAGGCCCTGCCGAACGCGATGTTCCGTGTTGAGCTGTCCAACGGGCACAAGGTGCTCGCGCACATCAGCGGCAAGATGAGGCAGCACTACATCCGGATCCTCCCCGAGGACCGGGTCGTCGTGGAGCTGTCGCCGTACGACCTCACCCGGGGTCGGATCGTCTATCGGTACAAGTAACACCACCAACACCTGTCGAAGAAAGTAGCTCGATGAAGGTCAACCCGAGCGTCAAGAAGATCTGCGACAAGTGCAAGGTGATCCGCCGGCACGGCCGGGTCATGGTGATCTGCGAGAACCCGC
The DNA here is from genome assembly GCF_040682535.1 of Kribbella sp. NPDC051137. Lineage (NCBI taxonomy): Bacteria > Bacillati > Actinomycetota > Actinomycetes > Propionibacteriales > Kribbellaceae > Kribbella > Kribbella sp. NPDC051137. Next base: position 808,226 of record NZ_JBFBBI010000006.1, on the reverse strand, counting down.
GGCACAAGCAGCGGCAGGGCTGACAAAGCCTTCACGCAGTAACACGGCACTTTCGCACCACAGCGCGCATGCTCGTCCAGGATCCGTCCTGGACGTCGCCCCCGGAACAGAGGCCGGGGCCCTGCCGGTGAAACAACACTCACCGAGGCGGGCAGGGACGCAGCGCGCCACCACACCTCTGCCGACGAAAGGAACACCGCCACATGGCACGCCTCGTAGGAGTCGACCTGCCGCGCGACAAGCGCATCGAGGTCGCTCTCACGTACATCTTCGGTGTGGGCCGCACGCGCGCACTGGAGACGCTGAAGAACACCGGGGTCTCCCCGGACAAGCGCGTCCACGAGCTGGGCGACGACGAGCTGGTCAAGCTCCGGGACTGGATCGAAGGCAACTACAAGATCGAAGGTGACCTCCGTCGCGAGGTGACCGCGGACATCCGCCGCAAGATCGAGATCGGGTCGTACCAGGGTCGCCGGCACCGCAGCGGGCTTCCGGTGCGCGGTCAGCGCACGCGGACCAACGCCCGTAGCCGCAAGGGTCGTCGTAAGGCGATCGCCGGCAAGAAGAAGAAGTGACCCGGATGACCGTCAACCCCAGGAGCAACTGACCTATGCCTCCCAAGAGCCGCACCGCGGCCGGCGCGAAGAAGGTGCGCCGCAAGGAGAAGAAGAACGTGGCCGCCGGCCACGCGCACATCAAGAGCACGTTCAACAACACGATCGTGACGATCACCGACCCGACCGGCGCGGTCATCTCGTGGGCCTCCGCGGGCACCGTCGGCTTCAAGGGTTCGCGCAAGTCGACCCCGTTCGCCGCGCAGATGGCCGCCGAGGCCGCCGGGCGCCGGGCGATGGAGCACGGCATGCGCAAGATCGACGTGTTCGTCAAGGGTCCCGGCTCCGGCCGTGAGACCGCGATCCGTTCGCTGGGTGCGGTCGGCCTCGAGGTCGGCACCATCCAGGACGTCACCCCAGTCGCCCACAACGGTTGCCGCCCGCCGAAGCGGCGCCGGGTCTGATCCAGAGAGGTAGGTAGCGAACCATGGCCCGTTACACCGGACCTATGACCAAGAAGTCGCGCCGTCTCGGGGTCGACCTCGTCGGTGGCGACAAGGCGTTCGAGCGTCGTCCGTACCCGCCGGGTATGCACGGCCGCGGCCGCCCGAAGGAGAGCGAGTACCTGCTCCAGCTGCGCGAGAAGCAGAAGGCGCGTTACTCGTACGGCGTTCTCGAGAAGCAGTTCCGCCGGTACTACGAGGAGGCCTCGCGGCGCTCCGGCAAGACCGGTGACAACCTGCTGCAGATCCTGGAGTCCCGGCTGGACAACGTGGTGTACCGCTCCGGTCTCGCCCGTACCCGCCGCCAGGCCCGCCAGCTCGTCGTGCACGGTCACTTCACCGTGAACGGCGTCAAGGTGAACATCCCGTCGTACCGCGTCTCCGCCCACGACATCATCGATGTCAAGGCGAAGTCGGCCGAGACGACGCCGTTCATCATCGCCCGCGAGACGCACGCCGAGCGCGTCGTCCCGGCGTGGCTCGAGGTGATGCCCGAGCGGCTGCGGATCCTCGTCCACCAGCTGCCGACCCGGCAGCAGATCGACACCCAGGTCGCCGAGCACCTGATCGTCGAGCTCTACTCGAAGAACTGACCCGGTGCCGGTCGGCGGTCGACGGACCGCCGGCCGGTCCGGTGCGTTCTTCACCACTCGCGACCTCAAATAGTGGTCGTCGCGACGAAAGAAGGAATCAGAAGTGCTTATCGCACAGCGCCCAACCCTGACCGAAGAGGTCGTCGACGAGTTCCGCTCGCGGTTCGTGATCGAGCCGCTGGAGCCGGGCTTCGGCTACACCCTCGGGAACTCGATCCGCCGGACCCTGCTGTCCTCCATCCCGGGGGCGGCCGTCACCAGCATCAAGATCGACGGTGTCCTGCACGAGTTCTCGACCGTGGCCGGGGTGAAGGAAGACGCCACCCAGCTGATCCTGAACCTGAAGGACCTGGTCGTCTCCTCCGAGCACGACGAGCCGGTCACCATGTACCTGCGCAAGCAGGGCCCCGGTGACGTCACCGCCGCCGACATCGCGCCGCCGGCCGGTGTCGAGGTGCACAACCCGGACCTGAAGATCGCCACCCTGAACGAGAAGGGCCGGCTCGAGATGGAGCTGGTCGTCGAGCGGGGCCGCGGCTACGTGTCCGCCGTACAGAACAAGTCCGCGGACGCCGAGATCGGCCGGATGCCGGTCGACTCGATCTACTCGCCGGTCCTCAAGGTCACCTACAAGGTCGAGGCGACCCGTGTCGAGCAGCGCACCGACTTCGACCGCCTGGTGGTCGACGTCGAGACCAAGCCGTCGATGCTGCCCCGCGACGCCGTCGCGTCGGCCGGTAAGACCCTGGTCGAGCTGTTCGGTCTGGCCCGCGAGCTGAACGTCGAGGCCGAGGGCATCGACATCGGCCCGTCGCCGGTGGACGAGCAGATGGCCGCCGACCTGGCGCTGCCGGTCGAGGACCTGCAGCTGACCGTCCGGTCGTACAACTGCCTGAAGCGCGAGGGCATCCACACCGTGGGTGAGCTGATCTCGCGCAGCGAGCAGGACCTGCTGGACATCCGGAACTTCGGCTCCAAGTCCATCGACGAGGTCAAGCTGAAGCTGGCCGAGATGGGTCTGTCGCTGAAGGACTCCCCGCCCGGGTTCGACCTCCGCGCCGCGTCCGGTGCCTACGGCAACGAGGCGGACGACGAGGACGAGAGCTTCGCCGAGACCGAGCAGTACTGAGCTGACCAAGGCCCGTCGGGCCCTACATCCCTTCGGCCCGACGGGCCTTAGATTCCTGGAGTTACGAGATGCCAACCCCCACCAAGGGTGCCCGCCTGGGCGGCAGCCCGGCGCACGAGAAGCTGATCCTCAGCAACCTCGCGACGTCGCTGTTCGAGCACGGCGCCATCACCACCACCGCGGCCAAGGCCAAGCGCCTGCAGCCGCTGGCGGAGCAGATGATCACCAAGGCCAAGCGCGGTGACCTGAACTCCCGCCGCCAGGTGATGAAGCGGATCAAGGACAAGAGCGTCGTGCACGTGCTCTTCACCGAGATCGGCGAGCGGTACGCCGACCGTCCGGGCGGCTACACCCGGATCACCAAGCTCGGCCCGCGCAAGGGCGACAACGCCCCGATGGTGAAGATCGAGCTGGTCGAGGCGCTGTCCGACTCGCCGAAGGCGAAGAAGACCGCCGCCAAGAAGGCTCCCGCGAAGAAGGCCGCCGCGGCCGAGACCAAGGTCGAGGACAAGGTCGAGGACGCCCCGGCCGAGGACGCTGCCCCGGTGCAGGACGTCGTGGCCGGCAAGTACGAGAACTCCGCCGCCCCGAACGCCGACGGCTCCGCGCCGGAGGGCTACACGGTCAAGGGCAACGAGGACTCGATGAAGTACCACACCACCGAGTCCCCGTGGTACGAGAAGACCGTCGCCGAGGTCTGGTTCAAGACCGCCGAGGACGCCGAGGCGGCTGGTTTCGCCAAGGCCGGCGGCTCGGACGCCGACGACAAGTAACGCTGCCGACGAGGCCCCCGCACCGCACGGTGCGGGGGCCTCGTTGCGTTAGATTGGCGTGTGCGCTGGCGGATTGATCTTCGGTACGACGGAGCGGCCTTTCACGGGTGGGCCCGTCAGGAAGGTCTCCGGACCGTGCAGGGCTCGCTCGAGGAGGCCTTGCGGGTCGTACTGCGCCTGCCGGAGCCGTTGACCGTGACCTGTGCCGGGCGGACGGACACCGGCGTACACGCTCGCGGCCAGGTCGCCCATGTCGACGTCGAAGGCTCTGTGGACCCGCTACGGCTCCTCAGAGGGCTGAACGGCGTACTGCCCGCGGACGTGGCTGTGACGGCCGTGGTGGCGGCTCCAGAGGGTTTTGACGCCCGGTTCTCGGCGCTGGCCCGGCGGTATGTGTACCGGCTGTGCGACGATCCGGCCGGCTGGGACCCGCTGATGCGCGGCTACGTGCTGCGGGTGGGGCGGCCGATGGACGTGGACCGGATGAACGCAGCGGCGGCCAGGCTGCTGGGGGAGCACGATTTTGCCGCGTTCTGCAAGAAGCGTGAGGGTGCTAGCACCGTACGGGCCTTGCTGGAGTTCGCGTGGCAGCGGACGGGCCCCGGGCTGTTGGAGGGCACTGTGATCGCGGACGCGTTCTGCCACTCGATGGTGCGCGCCTTGGTCGGTTCCATGATCCCTGTGGGGGACGGGCGGCGGGACGTAGCGTGGCCGGGAGCAGTACTCGCCGGAAAGGTGCGGGACTCGGCTGTGTCGGTGCTACCGGCGCATGGACTCACGCTGGAGGAAGTGCGGTACCCGGCGGACGACGAGCTGGCCGCCCGAGCGTTGCAGGCGCGGCAGGTGCGAGGAGAGGTACATCAGCGTGGGTGACCACTTCTTTTCGGCGGACCCTGCTTCCGCGGACGTACGGCGTACCGTCGAGGCGCGGATCTGGGACAGGCCGTATGTGTTCACGACGGCGACCGGGGTGTTCTCACGGGACCGGTTGGACATCGGTACGTCGGTCCTGTTGCGGTCGGTGGACGCCCCGTCCGGCGCGGGGACGTTCCTGGACCTCGGGTGCGGGTACGGGCCGATCGCCTGCGCGCTGGCGGTGGAGGCGCCGGACGCGACCGTGTGGGCGGTCGACGTGAACAACCGGGCGCTGGAGCTCGCCCAGCTGAACGCGAAGGCGGCCGGCGTCGGGGACCGGGTGCGGGTCGCGGTGCCGGACGACGTACCCGAGGACGTGCGGTTCGACCAGATCTGGTCGAACCCGGCGATCCACATCGGCAAGGCCGAGCTGCACAAGATGCTCCTGCAGTGGCTCGGCCGGCTTGCCCCCGGCGGCGTGGGATGGTTCGTCGTCGGCAAGAACCTGGGCGGCGACTCCCTGCAACGCTGGATGACCGATCAGGGCTATCCCTGCACCCGTGTCGCCAGCGCGAAGGGTTTCCGCGTTCTGCGTGCAACGAACGCGGGTACAGCGCCGTCCTGAGGACATGGAGGCAGCCTTGGCGGCAGCGGAGGTGCGGGTCGAACCCGTCGACTTCGAGGCGTGGGTCACCGAGAAGGCCGACGCCTTGCTGCGGTTCGCCTATGTGCTGACCGGGGACTCCAACCTGGCCGAGGACGCCGTACAGGACGCCCTGACGACCGCCTGTGCCCGTTGGGGGCGGGTGAGCCGGGCGGACGACCCAGAGGCGTACGTGAAGCGGATGGTGGTGAACGCGCACATCTCCTGGTGGCGGCGGTTCCGGCGGCGGGAGGCTCCCGTCGACGACCCGGTAAGGACGGCGCGTGCAGTGCCGGACGGTACGGCGCAGCGGGCGGAGGCGGACGCCATCTGGGACCTGTGCGCGACGTTGCCGGACAAACAACGGGCAGCCGTCGTACTGCGGTTCTACGAGGAGCTGTCGTAGGCCGAGATCGCCCAGCTGCTGCACTGCGCGGAAGCGACGGCACGGTCGCACGTGCACCGAGCCCTGGCGACGCTGAAGACCACACTGAGCGACACGGAAGGAGCCGAGGATGCCTGAGCACGACCCTGAGCAGGAGCTCGGCCCCAAGATCACCTCGGCGCTCCAGGACCACGCGGACCTCACCGGCATGCAGAAAAGCGGCCTGGCGCGTGAAGCCCGTCGCCGGGTGCACCGGCGCCGGCAGGCGTGGTCGGCGGCAGCCGGCGCGGTGCTGGTCGCCGCTGTCGGAGGTGGCGTGTGGGGGCTCGTCGGTAGCCAGTCGCCGGTCGCCTCCAGCCACAGCGATGCTGCGTCGGCTCCTGCTGCGGGCACGGCGAAGGGCAGCCCCGGAATCGTCGGCCCACGGCTGCAAAGCGTGTGCCCTGGCGCCCCCGCGATCCAGCGGGCCGCAGGACCGAACGCATTGCCCGCCGGCACGGGTCTTGACCTCAGCACGCCGGTGACAGGCATGACGGCGTGCCGCTACAAGCTGTCCGACGGCACGGTGCTCGGCCAGCAGTCGTTCGACGCGTCTGCCGCGCGGCAGGTGGTCGCTGCGATCAGGGGCCTCCCGGAGCGCAACCCAGAGCTCCCGGTCTTCAAGTGCGCCCCACAGACCGCGAAGCCGGCCGAGGCGATCGTGTTGCGCTTCGACACGGCAGACGGCGTACGGGAGATCTGGGTGGAGTACGACGGGTGCGAGTCGCCCGGGTTCTTCACCGGGACCCACATCTACGGCCTGTACGCCGCGCCGCTGAAGCTGTTCATGGTCGGCGCCGTCCGACCGTCCGGCAGCACCTATCTGAACGCGCTGCAGGGCTGGTAGTCAGTCGATCTCGCGCTTGGGCGTCGGCTTCTGCAGCCGCCGCACGTTGTCCGGCCGCTCGCCTGTGCTCTTGTACACGCCGTGGCTACCGGGGCCGGTGGCGCTCCCGAGGAACCCCCGGAGCCGCTTGAGCTCCGCCTCGTCCGGTGCCTTCGCCCGCCCGGCCGGGCGGTCCGGTTCCTGCCCGTCCATCGCACCTCTTCCTCACCTGGCTCCACCCGATCATAGGGAATGACCGGGGGCGCCCGGCGATAACCGGTCGCCCGGTCCGTGGACTGTTGACAGACTGGGGCAATGGGTCACGTGGATGTCGCCGGGGTCGGGTACGAGTTGCCGGACGGGCGAGTGTTGCTGGACGACATCACGTTTCGGGTGGGGGACGGGGCGAAGGTCGCGCTGGTGGGGGCGAACGGGTCGGGGAAGACGACGCTCACGCGGATCATCGCGGGTGACCTGAAACCGCACAGCGGGAGCATCTCGCGGTCGGGCGGGCTCGGGGTGATGCGGCAGTTCGTCGGGTCGGTGCGGGACGAGTCGACCGTGCGGGACCTGTTACTCGGGGTTGCGCCGGAGGCGATCCGGGAGGCGGCCGCCAAGCTGGACAAGGCCGAGCTGGCGATGATGGAGGCCGACGACGAGAAGACCCAGCTCAAGTACGCGCAGGCGGTGGCGGACTGGGGCGAAGTCGGCGGGTACGACGCCGAGGTGCTCTGGGACGTCTGTACGACGGCCGCGTTGGGGATCCCGTTCGACCGCTGCCGTTGGCGTGAGGTCAAGACGCTGTCCGGCGGCGAGCAGAAGCGCCTGGTGCTGGAGGCGTTGCTGCGCGGGCCGGAGCAGGTCCTGATCCTTGACGAGCCGGACAACTACCTCGACGTACCAGGGAAGCGGTGGCTCGAGGAGCAGTTGCGTACGTCGGACAAGACCGTCCTGTACATCAGCCACGACCGGGAGCTGCTGGCCAACACCGCTACCCGGATCGTCACGGTGGAGCTCGGCGCGGCCGGCAACAACGCGTGGACGCACGGCGGCGGCTTCGCGACGTACCACGAGGCCCGGCGGCACCGGTTCGAGCGTTTCGAGGAGCTACGGAAGCGCTGGGACGAGGAGCACGCGAAACTGCGCGCACAGATGCTGATGTACAAGCAGAAGGCGGCGTACAACTCCGACATGGCGTCGCGGTATCGCGCCTCCCAGACGAGGCTGCGTAAGTTCGAGGAGGCCGGTCCGCCGCAGGCGTTGCCGCGCGAGCAGAAGGTCAGCATGCGGCTGACCGGCGGCCGTACCGGTAAGCGGGCTGTCGTGTGCACAGGGCTCGAGCTGACCGGCTTGATGAAGCCCTTCGACCTGGAGGTCTGGTACGGCGAGCGTGTGGCCGTGCTGGGGTCCAACGGCTCCGGGAAGTCGCACTTCCTCCGGCTGCTGGCGGCCGGCGGTTCTGACCCGGACGTGGAGCACCAGCCGATCGGGGACGTGCAGATCACACCGGTGGCGCATACGGGCAACGCGAAGCTCGGCGCGCGCGTACGGCCCGGCTGGTTCGCGCAGACGCACGAGCACCCGGAGCTGGTCGGGAAGACGTTGCTGGAGATCCTGCACCGCGGTGACGACCACCGTGAGGGCATGGGGCGTGAGCTGGCGTCACGGAAGCTGGACAGGTACGAGCTGGCGCATGCGGCCGAGCAGACCTTCGACAGCCTGTCAGGTGGTCAGCAGGCCCGTTTCCAGATCCTCCTGCTCGAGCTCTCCGGTGCGACGCTGCTCCTGCTCGACGAGCCCACCGACAACCTGGATGTCGAGTCCGCCGAGGCACTGGAGGAGGGCCTGGACGCCTTCGACGGCACTGTCCTGGCCGTGACCCACGACCGCTGGTTCGCCCGCGGCTTCGACCGCTACCTCGTCTTCGGCGCCGACGGCTCCGTCTACGAACCAACCGAACCCGTCTGGGACGAAGGCCGCGTGGACCGCGCCCGCTAGGGCCTTTTACGGCTGCAGGCACCAACCGTTGCGGTACGCCGTCCAGTCCGCGTCGGTGGCGGCGAAGTCGACGTACAGGGCCAGGCCGAAGTTCTTGCGGTCGGAAGTGCCCAGGCCGAGCCGGGCGCCGCGGACTGCGGCGCTGACGGTCTCGGCGTGGCCCCAGTGGGCGGGGTTGTTCTCCCAGTACGCCGGCAGCCCGATCAGGACGTCCGTGGCCGTCGGAGCGACCTCCAGGGCCAGTTCGGTCTGCTTGGCGACGTATCCGCCGTACAGGGACTCGAGCGGCATCGCGGTGTCGTACGTCATCACGGCGATCTGATCGACCCGCTCAGCGACCTGGCGGAAGTAGTCCTGCGACCACCACTTCTCGATCGGGATCGCGTGCAGGTACCAGAGCGGGTCGATCTGCGCCGCGGCCACGGACAGTGTGGTGCCGAGCGCACGCGTCTCGTCGAGTACCGCGAGATACCCCTTCGACCCGGACCGGACCGGCTCGAAGTCGTAGTGGATGCCCTGGAACCCCTGCTGCAGAACCGCTTCCGCCGACGCGACCACCTGTCGGCGTACCACCGGGTCGTCGAGGTTCATCCCCGGATTCTTGCCGGGCCGTACGACGTCGCCGAGCCACGCCTGCACCCGGATGCCGGGTACCGCCGCGTGCATCGCGTCGACGAACCAGCGGGCCTTCGGCGAGACCTTTGCCAGCGGCAACGACCCGTCGTGCTCCAGCGGGCCGGTGTGCACGTAGAGGTCGTGGATGCCGGTGTCCTTCAGGTGATCTGCCAGCGTGGTGACGTCGGCGGCGGTCTTCCGGCCGTCGACCCATGCATGGCCGAGCCACAGCGCGTCCTGGCCCCGGGTCCGGGCGTCCGCGGACGGGTCGCCGGCGTACTGCACGCGCAGCGAGATCGCGTACGTCCCGAGCGGTGCGACCACCAGCAGGACGATCGCCAGGACGACCGCGACCGTGATGCGGCGCGGGCGTGACCAGGGTCGCCGTTTCACGTAGGCGGCTTCAGGCCGTCGTACACGAGCGCGAGCATCCGGTCCCGGGTCTCGGCGTCCAGCCTGGCCGCGGTGGCGCCGCGGGACGAGCCGATCAGCAACGCGTACACCTCGGGGAAGTGCGCGTCCGGGCGGACCGCGCCGGCCTTCTGCGCGGCGGTGAGCAGGCCGTCGAACGCCTCCCGCATCCCGTGCCCGGCCGCCCGGGCCTCCTCGCCGGCCGCCGCCACGCCGGACGCGGTCAGGGCCTCGGCGATCGCCAGCTTGGACGCCGACTCCGAGACCACCTGGGTGAAGAACTCGTAGAACGCCGCGCCCGGATCCGCGCTCCCGGCCAGCTGCAGCGCCCGGTCCCGCAGCCGTTCGAGGCGCAGCGTCAGGACCGCCTCGAGCAGCTCGGTCTTGGTCGCGAAGTGCCGGAACACCGTGGCGATCCCGACCCCGGCGAGCTTCGCCACGTCGTCCGTCGACGCCGCCGGCGACTGTCCGAAGACCTCGTCCGCCGCCGTCATGATCCTGGCCCGGTTGTCCCGCGCGTCTGCCCGCACCCCAGCTCCCGTCCGTCGCCCCTCCGCAGCCATCAGCCTAGAAGACGCCCGGAGTGCTGATCCGGTTGTAAACGAAGTCACTACTCCATATATTTGATAGTCGTCACTCCGTTTAACTCCCGTGAGGAATCCGATGACTCCCGAAGAGGTCTTCCTGAAGCTGGTCCACGGCGTCGCCGACCGCGACTTCGCCGTACTGCCGGAGCTGTACGCCGAGCAGACCGACGTCCGGCACCCGATGAACCCGTACGGCGACCGACCGCTGCTCAGCCGGGACGCGCTCCGCGAGCACTTCGGCGGCGTCGGCCCGCGGGTGACCGAGGTGGTGCGCTTCCAGCCGGACAACATCCGCGTCCACCACACGACCGACCCGGAGGTGATCGTCGCGGAGTTCGAGTACGCCGGGACGGTCGTGGCGACCGGCGAGCCGTTCCGGGTGCCGGCGATCTTCATCCTCCGGGTCCGCGACGGCCTGATCGTGGAGTCCCGGGACTACATCGACCACCTGGCGATGATCCGCGCTCGCGGCCAGGTCGACGAACTCGTCAGCCACCTGCGGGAACCGGCGGACGCCCCGTCCGCGTCCTAGGACGCAGAGGCGCCGGATGGCCCCGGACCGCGGCTGCAGAGCCCGCCCGGGGCCATCTCCAATTCAGTACTCCAGCCGGCGCCCGTCCAGCTTCAGCCGCCGCACGGTGGTCTCCGGGAACCGCGCCCGGTCCCGAACGTCCGGGTACGGCGTCACGGTCACCGTCTGGCCCTCGATCGTGGCGATCTCGTCGATGAGGCGCTCCCGTAGCTCGGTCGCGACCTCCTGGTGGCCGGCGCTGTCGATCAGGTTGTCCAGCTCGTACGGGTCGGCCTCCAGGTCGTACAGCGCCCGCTCCGTGTAGTGGTCGGCCGCTGGTACGTCGCCGGCGTCCGGTGCGTGCACGTAGTACTTCCAGCGACCGGTCCGCAGCGCCCGGCCGACCTCCGATTCGCTCACCTGGATCAGTACGGCGTCCCGCCGGGACTCCCGCAGCGGTACGCCGTCCAGGTCGTGCGGCAAGGCGATGCCGGCCGCGTCGAGCAGCGTCGGTACGACGTCCACGGTGCTGACCGGGTTCGTCACCCGCGCGCCACCGCGGTAGCCGGGCCCCTCGACCACCAGGGGTACGCGGATCGAGCCGTCCTGGGGCGAGCGTTTGTACTCGCTGTTCCGCGTCTTGAAGTGCGAGCCGTGGTCCGACGTGTAGAGCAGGAGCGTGTCGTCGTTCAGGTCGAGGCTGGTCAGCGCGTCGCGGAGGCGGCCCAGGCATTCGTCGACGCGTTTGATCTGGCCGTAGTACCCAGCCGCGTGCTGGTGCGCCGTACCGGGAAGGGTGGCCAGGTCCGGTGGCAGCCAGGCGCCGGTGTAGGTGTCGCGGTAGACCTCCGGTGCCGGGTAGTCGTCGTGCTCGTTCTGGTGGTGCGGTTCGATCAGCGACAGGAACAGCAGGAAAGGGCGGTCCTCCGCCGACGCGCGGGTGACGTACCGGATCGCGGCGTCCGTGAGCGCGTCCGGCCGGAAACCTGGGAGGAAAACGTGTTCGCCGTTTCCGTCGGCGACCACGGTGCGGTACGCGTCGGAGGTGAACTCGAGCAGGTTGGACGCCAGCCAGTAGTCGTACCCGGCCTGCTCCTCCGCCGGCACCGGGTCCGTCGTCCCCAGATGCCACTTGCCGATGTACGCCGTCTGGTAGCCGGCCGCGCCGAACAGCCGGCCCAGGGTCGGCGCGTCGGAAGGCAACGGAATGTTGTTTCGGAAAACGCCGGCATTGGTCGGAAAACGACCGGTCTGCATGGCCGCCCGGGCCGGCGCACACACCGGGTTCGTGGTGCAGGCGGTCTCGAACATCGTCCCGCGGCGGGCCATCAGGTCGAGGTTCGGCGTCAGCCCGAGCGGGCAGCCGGCCGCGCCGACGGTGTCCCAGCGCTGCTGGTCGGTGAAGAACACGATCACATTGGGGCGCGTCAAGAGCTACTCATTTCAGTCCGGAGAGCGCGATGCCCTCGACGAGGAACTTCTGCGTGACGACGAAGAACAACGCGGTCGGCACGAACAGGATCAGCGCGCCGGCCGCGGTCAGGTTCCACTGCGTGAAGTACTCCTGGTTGAACAGCGTCAACCCGATCGGCAGCGTCCGCATCTCGGTCCGGCTGGTGGCGATCAGCGGCCAGAGGAACTCGTTCCACTGGAAGACGAACGTGAACAGCCCGAGTACGGCCAGCGCCGGCTTGCACTGCGGCAGGATCACCCGCAGGTAGATCCGGAACTCGCCTGCCCCGTCCACCCGGGCCGCCTCGAGCAGCTCGTCCGGCAGCGGCCGGATGAACTGCCGCATCAGGAAGATGCCATAGGCATCCATCAGGAAGGGCACCACCAGCCCTTGGTAGGTGTCGATCCAGCCCAGGCTGGCGAAGATCGAGTAGATCGGCAGCATCCGCACGAAGAACGGCACCATCAGCGTCGACAGCACCGCCACGAAAGCGGTTCGCTTGCCCGGAAACTCCAGTTTCGCGAACACGTACCCGACCAGCGGGTCGAAGATCAGGTGCGACACCGTGATCGCGCCCGCCATCACGAAGCTGTTCAGGAAGAACCGCCCGAACGGCGCGGCCTCGAACAGCCGGGTGAAGTTTCCCCATTGCAGGTGGGCCGGCCAGAGCACCGGATCCCCGGACTGCACCTCGCCGTCGCTCTGCAGCGCCAGCACGATCATGTACAGCAGCGGCAGCACGGTGACCAGCGCGAGCGCGACGAGGACGACGTACGCCGCGACGCGGTCACCGGGGAAGAGTCGTTCACGCATCGGCCCGGTCTCCGATCCGCAGCTGCGCCAGCGACAGGATCAGGACGACGACCAGCAGCAGCAGGGAAAGTGCTGAGGCGTATCCGAAATCGTTGTCGTTGAACGCGACCATGAACAGCCGGTGCGCGTACAACGAGGTCGCGTTGCCGGGACCGCCGCCGGTCACGATGTACGGCAGGGCGAACTGCTGCAGTGTGCTGATCAGCCCGATGATCGAGACGAACAGCGTGGTCGGCGCGAGCAGCGGCAGCGTGATCGCGAAGAACCGCCGCCACGGCCCGGCGCCGTCGATCCGCGCGGCCTCGTAGTACAGGCCCGGAATCCCTTGCAGGCCGGCCAGGAACAGCACCATCGTGTACCCGCCGCTGGACCAGACCGTGATGCCGACGATCGTCGCCAGCGGATGCGTGCTGAGCCAGGTCTGCCCGGGCAGGCCGATTGCCTCGAGCAACCGGTTCAGGATGCCGACCTGCGGGTCGAGGATGTTCCGCCAGAGCAGGCCGATGATCGACACCGACGTCAGGTACGGGATCAGCAGCACGGAGCGGAACAGCGTCCGCCCGCGCAGCGACTGGTTGAGGATCACCGCCAGCCCGAGGCCCACCGCCGTACCGACGACCAAGGTGCCGGCCGCGTAGACCAGCGTGATCAGGAACGAGTGCAGGACCTCGGGATCGCCGAACGCGCGGCTGAAGTTGGCCAGGCCGACGAACGAGGTCCCGTCGGAGTCGTACGCGCCGGTCAGCAGCTGGTTGCCGATCGGGAGGAAGAACAGCAGGACGAAGAACAGCACGGCCGGGGTGAGGAACAGCCACGCGGTCATCGCCTGGCGGCGACGGATCACAGCGCCGCCCCGGCCTGCTTGCGGAAGTCGTCCAGCGTCGGGCCGACCGGCGCGTGCTGGATGATCATCTGCTGGTACGCCTTCTTCCAGAGGTCCTGGATCTGCGCGGCCTTCCCGCTCGCCGACAGCGCGATATCTTGTTTCGCTACGACGGAAAGCGATTTCGCGATCACGGCCAGGTTCGGGTCCGCGGCGACGGACGGGTCGGCGGCCCAGCTCTTCCGCGGCATGGACATGCCGGCCTCCTTGGTGGCCGCCAGTTCGGTCTTGACCGCGCCGAGCCGGGTGATCAGCTCCCAGGACAGCTTCGGGTCCTTCGCCTTCGACGGGATCATCAGCCCGGAGCCGGCCATCGCCGCGGACTGCACGGTCCCGGTCAGCGGCTCCGCCAGCCCGAGCTCGATGTCCGGGCTGCCCTGGCGGATCGGGCCGATGTCCCACGGACCCGAGACGAACATCGCGGCACGCTTCGCGGAAAACAGCTTCTGCGGGCCCGAGTAGTCGGTGGTCGCAACCGGCGCGGGGGAGACCTTGTGCGTGTAAATCAGGTCCTGCAGAAACTGCATCGCCTTCAGCGCGTCGTCGGCGGGCTGCATGAACTGTTTGGCGGCGACGTCGCTGAAGTCGACCTTCTGCTGGTCGTAGTACGGCGCCGCGTAGCTCGGGTCCGAGTTCAGCGAACAGCCCGAGACCTTGTCCTTGGTGGCCGACTTCGCCGCGTCGAGGAACTCGTCCCACGTCGTGGGCGCGGTGCCGATCATCGCCTTGTTGTAGAAGAGCAGGCCGTTCGCCGTCAGGTGCAGCGGGACGGAGTACGTCTTGCCCTCGTACTGCCGGGCGACCACGGCCTGGTCGAGGTAGTCGCCGGGGAACCCGAAGGCCTTGTCCGCGGCGGCGAAGTCGTCCAGCGCGAGCACGTTCCCGGCCAGCCCGTACTGCGTCCCGGTGCCGGCGGAAACCTCCTCGACCAGGTCCGGAACATTTCCGGAACGGAAATCCGCGGTCAGCTTGGTGGTCAGGTCCGGCCACTGGAACTTCTGCCAGTTGATCTGCAGGTCGTGGTCCTTGCCGAACTGGTCGATCACCTGCTGGTACGCCTTGTACCCGTGGCCGGCGTTCCAGTAGATCGTGAACGTCCGGCTGTCCTCCTTCTTCGACGCGGGCTTCGCGGGAGAGCAGCCGACGGCACCGAGCACGGTGACGCCCAGCCCCAGCTGCAGGAACGAACGACGGTTGACGGCATGGCTGACAGGGGGCATGACAAACCTTTCGAACGGCGGTACGGCGGAAGCACCCGGCGCAGGGGCTACGCGGATGCGCGGTGGTTCAGCACCCAGGGCATCAACAGCTCCCGGGCCGGCAGCGTCGGATCGTCGATACGCGCGAACAGCGCCTCGACCATCTCGGCGAACTCGAGCTGGTGCATGCCGACGCTGGTCAGCGGCGGCAGGGAGTACGTCGCCTCCCGGGTGTTGCCGGTGCCGATCACGGCCAGGTCGTCCGGCACCTTCACGCCCCGGTCCGCGGCGGCCTGCAGCGCGGCGAACCCGCCCCGGTCGGACTCCGAGACGATCGCGTCCGGCGGATTCGGCCCGGCCAGCAGGTCGCGGACCACCAGCACCGCGTCCTCCCGGGACGCCGCGCCGACCCGGACCAGGTCGGGGTCGACGGCGCGGCCCGCGCGCTGCAGGGCGTCGACGTACCCGAGGTAGCGGTCCTCGCGGGCGTTGCTGTGTGAGAGGAACGCGATCCGCTCCCGGCCGGCCTCGATCAGGTACGTCGTGGCCTCGGCGAGCGCCGACCGGGCGTTGTTGCGGATCACGTCCACGCCGGGCATCCGCAGCGTGTCGCTGAACGCCATCAGCGCCCGGGTGGACCGGCGGGCCGCGGTCAGATCGAGGTCGTCGCTCAGGCTACCGACGAAGATCGCGCCGTCGACGTGCCCGCGGGTGATCACCCGGAGCGACTGCGCCGCCCGGTCGAGACGCCGTACCGGGACCCCGATGACCGAGTACCCGTGCGCGGCGGCGACGTCCTCGCACTCCCACGTCAGCTGGTCCAGCCACGGCCCGACCGGCGGCGCGTACACGATCGCGATCAACTCCGACCGCTGCCGGCGCAGGCTCCGGGCGGCCGTGTTGCCCTTGTACCCGAGCCGCCGGGCAGCCTCCTGCACCCGCTGCCGCGTCGGCTCCGGCAACGGCGTCGTCCGATCCGCCCTGCCGCTCAGAACGTACGAACAGGTAGCCACCGACACCCCCGCGGCCGCAGCCACGTCCCGAAGCGTCGTACGCCCTTCCCTGCTCATGGTGAAAGCATTAACCTGCCTACAGAAGAGAGCAATACCCCTAAGTTGGTTAATTCCCTACACATTAACCACCTGAGCACCCCCAAAGGTCACCGCTCCGCGGCGGCCACCCATCGGCCGCCTCCGGCGGCGTGCGCGGACTGCGGTCACGCGCGGAGGCCCCCGGCGCCGGGTGCTGCGTGTCGGAGCGTCGCAGCCGGCCCGCGCGAAACAGTCCGGCGTGTTGAAGGAGACGACTGATGGTGAAGATCGCAACGAGTGTGCCGCTCGACGACGTACTTGCCGCGATGGTTCGGCACCGGCCGGTCTTCCATTCCGAGGCCGATCTGCAACATGCATTCGCCTGGGAAGCTCACCGTCTCGATCCCGCGCTACAGGTGCGCCTCGAGACTCATCCTGAACCCAACGTTCGCCTGGACCTGCTCCTGTCGCGCTCTGATCTTGATCGACACACGGCGATAGAACTGAAGTATCTGACCGCCCTCTGGAGCGGTGAGTACGCCGGCGAGAAGTTCGCCCTGAAGAACCAGGGTGCACAGGACGTTCGGGCGTACGACGCCGTGAAGGACATTGGCCGACTCGAGCGGTTCGTTCGTCAGCGAAACAACTGGACCGGCGTCTTCATCGCGATCACGAATGACCCGCTGTACTGGCGCGCGCCGACCCACGGCCGCGCCACCAATGCTGCGGCCTTCCGCATCTACGAGGGAAGTGCCCTGTCCGGGCTTCGCGCCTGGGGACCGAACACCGGTGCAGGCACCGTGAAGAACCGAATGGACCCGATCCAGCTGGCCGGTTCTTATGACCTCACCTGGCGCGACTACTCCCGGATCTCCGGAGCGCGAGGGCAGTTCCGGGCCCTTGTGGTCGAGGTTGACTGATCCCTACTGCCGCTCGCGCAGCCGAGTCCGTTCCCGGCGCGTCGGAGCCTGATCCTGGCGCCGACTGCCTTCGCTCGGATTCACGGCCCGCGCACGCCGCCGGAGGCGGCCAAAAGACAGCCGCCGCGAAGCGGTGTCCGATTCGCGGCGGCTGTGGGGAGAACGGGTCAGCGGTCGCCCATGGGGACGTACTGGACGCCGCGGGCTCCGGTGTAGATCTGCTTCGGGCGGGCGATCTTCTGGTCGCTGTCGCCGAGCATCTCCAGCCACTGGGCCAGCCAGCCGGACGTCCGCGGGATCGCGAACAGGACGGTGAACATCTCCGGCGGGAACTGCAGTGCCTCGTAGATCAGGCCGGAGTAGAAGTCGACGTTCGGGTAGAGCTTGCGGGAGACGAAGTACTCGTCCTCGAGCGCGATCTTCTCCAGCTCGACGGCGATCTTCAGCAGCGGGTTGATGCCGGTGACCTCGAAGACGTCGTCGGCGGCCTTCTTGATGATCTTCGCCCGCGGGTCGTAGTTCTTGTAGACCCGGTGGCCGAAGCCCATCAGCCGCTCTTCGCCGTTCTTCACGCCCTCGATGAACGCCGGCACGTTGTCGACGGTGCCGATCCGGCGGAGCATCTTCAGGACCGCCTCGTTGGCGCCGCCGTGCAGCGGGCCGTAGAGGGCCGCGATGCCGCCGGTGACCGCGCTGTACGGGTCGACCTGGGTCGAGCCGATCGCCCGGACCGCGTTGGTGGAGGCGTTCTGCTCGTGGTCGGCGTGCAGGATGAACAGGATCTCGAGCGCACGCACCAGCCGGTCGTCGGCGGCGTACTTCGGTTCGCTCATCTTGAACAGCATCGACAGGAAGTTGGCGGCGTAGCTGAGCTCGTTGTCCGGGTAGACGTACGGCTTGCCCTGCGCGTGCCGGAACGCGAACGCGCCGAGCGTCGGCATCTTCGCGATCAGCCGGCGGATCTGCAGCGCCCGCGACTCCTCGTTGAAGATCTCCCGCGACTCCGGGTAGAACGTGGACAGCGCGCCCACGGACGCGAGCAGCATGCCCATCGGGTGCGCGTCGTACCGGAAGCCCTGCATGAAGGTCTTCAGGTTCTCGTGCACGAACGTGTGATACGTCACGTCGTGTGCCCAGGCCTCGTACTCCGCCTTGTTCGGCAGCGCGCCGTTCACCAGCAGGTACGCGACCTCGAGGTAGTTGGACTGCTCGGCGAGCTGCTCGATCGGGTACCCGCGGTACTCCAGGATGCCCTTGTCGCCGTCGATGAAGGTGACGGACGAACGGGTGGAAGCGGTGTTGACGAAGCCGGGGTCGTAGGTGGCCAGGCCACCGTCTCCGTCGGATGCACTGATCTGCTTGAGATCTGCGGCACGGATGGTGCCATCGGTGATGGCAAGGTCGTAGTCCTTGCCGGTCCGGTTGTCCCGGACGGTGAGCGACTGTTCGGTCACGATGCCCTCTTCGGAAGCTGGCGTCATCGCCTGGATGAATGAGGGTAGATCAGCCGGCGGGACGCGGGTCTGGACTGCAATCTTCACCGCTAAACTAGTGCGGTCCTCAGCTCGTTCCAAGCCGGGGTCGGTTCGGCGGGTCAGCTCACTTTGACCCGCACCTGCCGTCGCCGGTATTCTGGGCTGCTGTTGTGCGTATCAGGTCCAGTACAGACGTCTGTCTTGTCGGCTGACCGCTCGCCGACGTCCAGTTCTAGTCAATCTCTGAGAAACGAAGGTCAACGACCGTGCGCACGTACAGCCCGAAGCCTGCTGACGTCACTCGCGAGTGGCACGTGATCGACGCCACCGACGTCACGCTCGGTCGGCTCGCCGTCCAGATCGCAACCCTGCTGCGCGGCAAGCACAAGCCGACGTTCGCCCCGCACGTTGACGGTGGCGACTTCGTCGTCGTCGTCAACGCCTCCAAGGTGGCCCTGTCCGGCACGAAGCGGACCGACAAGCTGGCCTACCGCCACTCGGGGCACCCGGGTGGTCTGACTGCCACGCCGATCGGCGAGATCCTCGACAAGGACCCGCGTAAGGCCGTGGAGAAGGCCGTCTGGGGCATGCTCCCGAAGAACCGCCTGAGCCGGAAGCTGCTGACCAAGCTGAAGGTGTACGCCGGTCCGGAGCACCCGCACACGGCCCAGCAGCCGAAGCCGTTCGAGATCACCCAGATCGCCCAGTAAGCGATCGACGAACCAGGTAAACGAGGATTCACAGCGTGAGCGACATCACCACCGAGACCGAAGAGTTCGACCCCGAGGTCCCCATCGACAGCGAGGGCCCGGTCGCCTACACCTCCGAGACGAACCCGGCTCCGGAGCAGCGCGCCGAGACGGGTCGGGTCGCGGTCATCAACCCGGCCGGCGCCACTGGTCGCCGCAAGGAGGCCGTCGCCCGCGTGCGGATCGTCCCGGGCTCCGGCAAGTGGAAGATCAACGGCAAGGACCTTGACGTCTACTTCCCGAACAAGGTGCACCAGCAGCACGTGAACGAGCCGTTCGTCGTCGCGGGCCTCGAGGGTTCGTACGACGTGATCGCCCGGATCAACGGCGGCGGCATCACCGGCCAGGCCGGTGCGCTGCAGCTCGGTGTGGCCCGCTGCCTGAACGCGGCGGACCTCGAGGCGAACCGCCCGGGTCTGAAGAAGGCCGGTCTGCTCACCCGCGACGCGCGGATCAAGGAGCGCAAGAAGGCCGGTCTCAAGAAGGCCCGTAAGGCGCCTCAGTACAGCAAGCGCTGATCATCTGATGGGGCGTTTGTTCGGTACGGACGGAGTCCGTGGCCTGGCGAACGTGGACCTGACCGCGGAGCTGGCGCTCGACCTCTCGGTCGCGGCAGCTCACGTACTCGGCGAGGCCGGTGCCTTCGAAGGGCACCGGCCACGCGCCGTTGTGGGGCGGGATCCGCGTGCCAGTGGTGAGTTCCTGGAAGCCGCCGTGGTGGCCGGTCTGGCCAGCGCCGGCGTCGACGTCGTCCGGCTCGGCGTACTGCCGACCCCGGCCGTCGCGTACCTGACCGGTTCGACCGGTGCCGACCTCGGTGTGATGCTGTCCGCCAGCCACAACCCGATGCCGGACAACGGCATCAAGTTCCTGGCCCGCGGCGGGATCAAGCTCGACGACGTGATCGAGGACGCCATCGAGGCCCGGATGGGCGAGGAGTGGCAGCGCCCGACCGGCGCGGCTGTCGGCCGGGTGACGGACGACGGCCAGGGCTTCGAGACGTACGTCGCGCACCTGGTCCGCTCGGCGCCGAACCGGTTCGACGGGCTGAAGGTCGTCATCGACTGCGCGAACGGCGCCGCCTCGGAGACCGCCCCGGAGGCGCTCCGCCGGCTGGGTGCCGAGGTGATCTCGGTCGCCGCCGCGCCGGACGGGCTGAACATCAACCTGAACTGCGGATCCACGCACATCGAGGGTCTGCAGCGCGAGGTGGTCGGGCACCGCGCGGACGTCGGCATCGCGCTCGACGGCGACGCGGATCGCTGCCTGGCGGTGGACGCGAACGGCGAACTCGTCGACGGCGACCAGATCCTCGCGGTACTGGCGCTGGCGATGCGGGACAGCGGCCGGCTGTCGAACGACACCGTGGTCGCGACCGTGATGAGCAACCTCGGCTTCGTCCAGGCGATGGTGCGGGAGCGGATCGCGGTCGAGCAGACCAAGGTCGGCGACCGGTACGTCCTGGAGGCGATGAAGGCCGGCGGTCACAAGCTCGGCGGCGAACAGTCCGGGCACGTGATCCTGTCCGACCACGCCACCACCGGCGACGGCACCCTGACCGCGGTCAACCTGCTCGCCCGGGTCGCCCAGACCGGCAAGTCCCTCGCCGACCTGGCCGGCGCGATGACCCGCCTCCCGCAGGTCCTCGTCAACGTCAAGAACGTCGACAAGTCCCGCGCCGGCACCGACCCAGCCGTCCAGTCCGCCGTCGCCGAAGCCACCACCCGCCTGGGCGACACCGGCCGAGTCCTCCTCCGCCCGTCGGGCACCGAGCCCCTGGTCCGGGTGATGGTCGAAGCGGAGTCCTCGGACACCGCCCACGAGATAGCCCACTCCCTGGCCGACGTGGTCGAGAGTTCACTGAAGCTCTGAAACCTCAAGTGCGCCGGAGAGATCCTTCTCTCC
Source organism: Kribbella sp. NPDC051137 (assembly GCF_040682535.1). Taxonomy (NCBI): domain Bacteria; kingdom Bacillati; phylum Actinomycetota; class Actinomycetes; order Propionibacteriales; family Kribbellaceae; genus Kribbella; species Kribbella sp. NPDC051137. Next base: position 787,376 of record NZ_JBFBBI010000006.1, on the reverse strand, counting down.
GGCGCACTGCTGTTTTCAGGGCTCGAGTTCAGCGCGGCGTGCGCTGAGGCGGCGTTCGGGGGCGGGGGCGGCTTCGGCGAGGAGCTTGGTGTAGTCGTGTTGGGGGTTGAGGATCACGTCGTCGGCGGGGCCTTGTTCGACGACCTGGCCGTGGTAGAGGACCATGATTTCGTCGCTGAAGTGGCGGGCGGTGGCGAGGTCGTGGGTGATGTAGAGGACTCCTAGGTTTTCCTCGCGTTGGAGGGTGGCCAGGAGGTTGAGGACGCCCAGGCGGATCGAGACGTCGAGCATCGAGACCGGTTCGTCGGCGACCAGGATGGCCGGTTCGGGGGCGAGGGCCCGGGCGATGGCGACGCGTTGGCGTTGGCCGCCGGAGAGTTCGTGCGGCTTGCGGTGGGCGTAGGTCTCGTCGAGGCGGACTCGGCGGAGGAGTTCGAGGACGCGTTCGTCGACCTGGTTGCGGGTGAAGGCCGGGTGGTGGAGTTTCACCGGGCGGGCCAGGTGGTGGGCGATCGAGTGGTACGGGTTCAGCGACGCGAACGGGTCCTGGAAGACCATCTGGACGGCTTTGCGGTACGTCGCTGCCGCCGCGCCGCGGTACTCCATCGGCTTGCCGTCGACCAGGATCTCGCCGGACGTCGGGCGCTCCAGTTGGAGCAGGAGTTTCGCGATCGTGGACTTGCCCGAGCCGGACTGGCCGACCAGCGCGATCGTCCGGCCGGGCTGCAGTTCGAAGCTGACCTTGTCGACGGCCCGCAGTCGCTTGGTCCGCAGCCCGTTGCGCAGCCGGTACTCCTTCACCACGTCGCGCAGCTCGAGCGCACTCACAGTGCCTCCTCGACGCCGGTGCGGACAAAAGCGCCGCGTTCACCGGTCAGGCTGGGGAACGACGACAGCAACCGCTTCGTGTACGGGTGCTTCGGCTTCGTGTAGAGCGTCAGCGCGTCGTCGAGTTCGACGATCAGGCCGTCCCGCATCACCGCGATCCGGTCGCTGATCTCCAGCAGCAGCGGGAGGTCGTGGGTGATGAAGACGACCGCGAACCCGAGCTCGGCCCGCAGCCGGGTGATCTCGCGGAGGATCTCGCGCTGTACGACGACGTCCAGCGCGGTGGTCGGCTCGTCCATGATCAGGACCTGCGGTTCGAGCGCGAGCGCCATCGCGATCATCACCCGCTGCCGCATGCCGCCGGAGAGTTCGTGCGGGTACGCGCGCAACCGGTCGCGGTCGACGCCGACCCGTTCGAGGAGTTCGCCGCAGCGCTCCCGGCGTTCGGCCTTGCCCAGCTCGGGCCGGTGGGTGATGAAAACGTCTTCCAGCTGTTCGGAAACTCGCAGTACCGGGTTGAGCGAGTTCATCGCGCCCTGGAAGACCATCGCGATCTTGTCCCAGCGGAACGCGCGCAGGTCGTCGCCGGTCAGCGCAGCCAGGTCGATGTCGTACCCCTCGCGGGACGAGAACACCACCCGGCCGCCGGTGATCCGCGCCGGCGGTTTCAGCAGCCGGGTGATCGCATACGCGAGGGTGGATTTTCCGCAACCGCTTTCTCCCGCGAGCCCCAGGATCTCCCCGCGCTCCAGGGTGAGCGACACCTCGCGTACGGCGTGCACGGTGGTCTCGGCCAGGTAGTCGATGCTGAGATCCTCGATGCTGAGCACTCTCATGCCTTCACGCTCCACTTGTTGCGCTCGGCACGCGTCTGCGAGCGCAGCTTCGGGTTGATGATCTCGTCGATCGAGAAGTTGATCAGCGACAGCGCCGCGCCGAACAGCGCGATCGCCAGCCCCGGCGGCGCGAACCACCACCAGGCGCCGAGCCGCAGTGCGAGCCCGTTCTGCGCGTAGAACAGCATCGTTCCCCAGGTGAACGAGCCGGACGCGCCGAGCCCGAGGAACGACAGCCCGGCCTCGCCGAGGATCGCGAAGATGACCGCGAACACCACCTGCGAGGCGAGCAGTGGGATCAGGTTCGGCAGGATCTCGACGGCCAGGATCCGCCAGCGTTTCTCGCCGCCGATCCGTGCCGCCAGCACGTAGTCGCGGCTGCGGACGCTCAGCGTGAACCCGCGCAGCACCCGGGCGGACCCGGCCCAGCTGGTGATGGCGAGTACGGCGGCCACCAGCCAGATCGACTTGTTCGGAACGTAGCTGGAGATCACGATCACCAGCGGCAGCCCCGGGATCACCAGCATGATGTTGGTGAACAGCGAGAACGCCTCGTCCGCCCAGCCGCCGACGAATGCGCCGACCACACCGAAGAACGACGACAGCAGCAGCGTGATCGCACCGACCACGACGCCGATGATCAGCGAGCCGCGGGTGGCGTACGCGAGCTGGGCGAACACATCCTGCCCGCTCTGGGTGGTGCCCAAAATGAATCCGTGGCCCGGCCCTGTCAGGCCGATGTCCCGGACCGTCGACGGATTGCCGACCAGGAGCGGTCCGAGCACGCCGAACAGCACGATCAGTCCGGTGAGCGTCAGCCCGACCGCGAGCTTGAGGGTCATCGGCGGAAGCCGGCGCCGGGTCTGCGTGGCCGGCGACGGGCCGTCCGCCGCGGCGGTCTGTGCGGCCCCTTCAGTGGTGACAGTCATAGCGCCCTTCCTCAGGACCGCGCACGCGTGCGGGGGTCGATGACGCCGTACAGGAGGTCGACGAGCAGGTTCGCGCCGAGGACTGCGAGTGTGATGATCAGGAAGACGCCCTGCATCAGCGCGTAGTCGTTGTTGCCGACGGCAAGCAACAGCGCGGACCCGATCCCCGGGTACCCGAACACCGCCTCGGTCACGATCGACCCGGCGACCACGAAGCCGAGCGAGATCGCGAATCCGGAAACCGATGGCAGAATCGCGTTCCGGGCCACGTACCGGGACCGGATCCGGCGCGGCGTCAGGCCCTTCGCCTCCGCGGTCACGACGAAGTCCTCGGACAGCGTCGAGACCATCATGTTCCGCATCCCGAGCATCCAGCCGCCGATCGAGGAGATCACGATCGTCAGCGCGGGCAGCGCACCGTGGTACAGCACGGACTGCAGGAACGGCAGGCTCCAGCTCGGCGTCACGGAGTACACGTCGTACCCGCCGCTCAGCGGGAACACCGGCCAGCTGCTGGCCAGCAGGAAGAGCAGCAGCAGCGCGAGCCAGAAGTACGGCACCGACTGGAGCATCGTGGTGAACGGGATCAGGTTGTCGATCCAGGACCCGCGCCGCCAGCCGGCCGCGCGGCCGAGCAGGATCCCGACCGCGAACGAGATGACGGTCGCGATCCCGATCAGCCCGACCGTCCACGGCAGCGTCTGGCCGATCACCTGCGAGACCGGCGCCGGGAAGTACGCGATCGACGTACCGAGGTCACCGGTCAGCAGGTGGTGCAGATACCTCCAGTACTGCGTCCAGAGCGAGGAGCTGGTGTCCGTCCCGAGCAGCGCCTGGATCGCGGTCCGGGTGGTCGGGGTGACCGGGCCTTTCGTCGCGAGCTTGGAGAGCATCAGATCGACCGGGTTCCCCGGCATCAGCCGGGGAATCAGGAAGTTCAGCGTCAGCGCCGCCCAGAGCGCGACCACGTAGAAGGCGAGCTTCCGGAGCAGGTACCGCATCAGCTGGCGGGCTTGATCGTCTTGAGGACGATGCCGGCGTCCCACGCCTTCCACGCCGCGGGCAGCACGTACAGGTTGTCCTTGGTCGGCCAGCCGGTCGCACGCGAGGTGTTGAACTCCGTGAGCATCGAGTTCACGTAGACCGGGATGTACGGGAGCTGCTCCGCGATGATGCCCTGGATCTTCGCGTACTCCGCCTTCTGCGCGGCCTGGTCCGTGGTGCCCGCGGCCGCGGTCAACGCGGCGTCGACGGCGGGGCTGGAGAACCGGGACTGGTTACCGGCCGAGGCGCTCTTGCCGACCGGCGCGGTGTTCGTGGTGGCGAGCTTGCTGTCGTAGGTGAAGTACGGGTTGGTGGACGCGCCGAGGCCGACCGAGTCCAGCGACAGCTGGAACTTGCCGTTGGTCTGCGCGGCGTTCCACTCGTTCCACGACACCTGGCTCGGCTTGAGCTCGATGCCGACCGCGGCGAGCTGCTGCTTCAGGGTGTCGTTGATCAGGATGTAGTCGCTCCACCCGGTCACGGTCTGCACGGTCAGCGACAGCCGCTTGCCGTCCTTGGTCCGGACGCCGTCGCTGCCCTTCGTCCAGCCGGCCGCGTCAAGGGCCTTGTTCGCCGCGTCGGTGTCGGCGCTCTGCGGGAGTTTCGCCGTACCGGCGTCCGCGATCCACTGGTCGTCGCGGCCCGGCAGCAGCATGGTCGGCGAGCCGACGCCCGCGACGCCGCCGCCGGCCAGCTTCGCGAGCTGCTCGCGGTTCATCGCCAGGTAGATCGCCTTGCGCACGGCGGGATCCGTCTGCGGGCCGGTGCAGCCGAGGGCGGCGTTCGAGCAGCTCACGATGACGGTCGTCATCACGGGCGTGTTCACGTACGTGAGGTTCTTGCCGGACTTCATGATGTTGTCGATGCCCGGCAGGTACGCGCTCGCCCAGTCGACCTTGCCCGCGACGAGTGCGGCGCTCGCGGCGTCCGCGGACGTGACCGGGAGGTACCGGACCTCCTTGATCGTGGGCTTGCCGGCTTCCCAGTACTGGTCGTTCTTCGTCAGTACGAAGCTCTGCGGCGTGTAGGACTTCACCTTGAAAGGCCCTGTGCCGACGGGGTTCTTGTTGAGGTTCGTCGTCGGGTCCTTGATGTCCTTCCAGATGTGCTCGGGCACGATCGCCTGGTTGGCGAGCACGGCCGGCTCTTGCATCAGCGACTTCGTCTTGAACGTCAGTACGGCGGTGTCGTCCGACGTGGCCTTCGCGGTCGCGGCGAGACCGGACGGGTTCAGCGCGGGCGTCTTCGCGACCAGATTGAAGGTGAAGGCGACATCCTTCGCGGTGAACGGCTGGCCGTCGTTCCACTTCACGTCGTGCCGGGTCTTGATCGTCAGCTCGGTGCCGGCGGCGTTCCAGGAGAAGCTCGACGCGAGGACCGGCGTGGGCTCGGACTGCTTCGCGAAGTTGTACCAGTACAGCGGCTCGTAGATGACGCCGAGCGTCGGCTGCAGCGCCGTACTGCTGAACGGGTTGAAGTTCTCGGTGGTGATGTCGCCGGCCGCGACCGTGATCGAGGCGTCCTTGGCGGTGCCCTGGCTGCCGGTGGCGGCGCCGTTGCAGGCGGCGAGCAGCAGAGCGGTGGCGGTCACGACGGCAGCGGCGCTCACCAGGCGCCGGCCGCGGGTTCGGTTCGTCGGGTTCCGGAGCATTGATCAAATTCCTTTCCAACGCGGTCTTCGAACGCGTCACCCGGCACCCGCCAGGGAAGCTGGCCGTAACTTAGTTCGCCTAACAAAGAAGGCGCAAGGGGTCAGCGCGGTAACGATTTCGACACCAGGAGTGTTTGGAAAGGGTTTGCTAGGCAGAGATCGCGCGCTCGGAGCGGAGCATCATCAGCGCGGCGCCGATCGCGGCCGCGTCATGGCCGCGTTCGTCCAGCACCACCTCGGTGTTCACGGCCCGCCCGAACGCGGAGCTCATGATCCGGTCCTGGATGATCGGCAGGTAGATCGTCCCGGCGACGGCGAACGCCGGACCGGTCAGCACGAGCAGCTGGACGTCGTACATGTTGGTGATCGTCTGCGCGCCGAGGGCGAGCCAGGACGCGGAGTCGCGCAGGATCGCGTCGGCCCGCGAGTCCCCGGTCAGCGCCAGCCGGGCGATGGCAGCGAACGCCGCGACCCCGGTACGGCGCTGTGACCCGAGGTCGAGGCCCGCGGCCCGGGCCTTCGCGACCACCGTGGCCGGACCGGCGATCGCCTCCAGGCAACCGGTGCTCCCGCACCAGCACCGCGGCCCGCCGATCTGCACGCAGATGTGCCCGACCTCTCCGGCGTTGCCGTGCGCGCCCTGGTAGACGTTGCCGTTCAGCCGCAGGCCGGAGCCGATGCCCTCGCTCATGAACAGCCCGGCCATCACCGATACGTCGTGGCTGGTGGTGAGCCGGGTTCCCGCGGCGGCCGCGGTCGCGTCGTTCTCGAGCAGCGCGGGCAGACCGAGCCGCTCCTCCAGGCGCTCGTGGATCGGGAAGCCGACCCAGTTCGCCATGCTCGGCGGGGCCGAGGTGACGCCGAGGTTGCGGATCAGCGGGCCGGGACAGACGAATCCGAGGCCGAGGATCAGCTCCGGGTCGACGCCGGAACGCTCGATCAGCTCGGTGGTCTCGGCGGCGATCCGCTGCACCACCTGCTCCGGGTCGCTCTCGTCGCCCGGACCGGCCCGCCGCCAGCGCGCGAGCACCCCGCCCGCGTAGTCGACCAGCACGTACGTCAGGCTGTCGGGGCTCAGGTGGACGCCGACGACGTACCGCGCGGCGGCGCGGATCCGGAGCAGCGTGCGCGGCTTGCCGCCGGTGGACGAGCCGCGGCCGGCCTCGTCGACCAGGCCGTCGTCGATCAGTCGCCGGACCAGCGTGGTGACCGAAGGGGCGGTGAGGCCGGTGATCTGGGTGAGTTCGACCCGGCTGACCGTGCCTGCCGAGCGGATGCTGTCCACAATGAGGGCACGGCTGTTCGTCGGCGCCGGGTCGTAGCCCGGCGATCGCGACGCGTCGCTGACCTGCTGCATCGGGACATCCGCAATCTGTCGAGTTTGTTAGGTCTGTGAATATAGTGGCTTCGACGGCCTTGGAGGGCAGTTTATGCAGGAGCGCGAGCGGATCGCGGGGCTGGTGCTGGCGCGTCCCGGGCGACTGCTCGGGATGGAGCCGTTCATGGCCGACGTCGTCCAGGGGATCGAGGAGGTCTTCGCCGGGCGCGGCTGCAGTCTGCTGATCGAGTTCGCCGCGGACACTACCGCCGAGATCGAGATCTGGCGGCGCTGGGTGGCGAACGGGTACGTCGACGGCATCGTGATGGTCGACCTGCGGGCCACCGACCGGCGGCTCGACGAGCTGCAGCGGCTCGGCGTACCGGCGGTGCTGCTCGGCGGGCCGGAGCTGAAGGCGCCGATCACGAACGTACTGGTCGACAACGCCGAGGGCGCCCGCGCGGCGGTCCGGGCGCTCGCGGATCTCGGGCACGCCGACATCGCCCGGGTCAGCGGCCCGCGGGACATGCTGCACTGCCTGGCGCGCGACGACGCCTTCATGGCGACCTGTGCCGAGCGGGACGTACGCGCGCGCGTGATCGAGGGCGACTACTCGGAGGACTCCGGGCGGGACGCGACGAAGCAGTTGCTGACCGGGAGCCAGGTGCCGACGGCCGTTGTCTTCGACAACGACCTGATGGCGATCGGCGGGCTGGCGGCGGCGAAGGAGCTCGGCGTCGCCGTTCCCGAACAGTTGTCGGTGATCGCCTGGGACGACACAGCGGTGGCGCGGCTCGCCACGCCACCGCTCAGTGTCGTCACCGTCGACGTCCACGGCCTGGGCACGATCGTCGGCGAAGCGATCCTCGCCGTCATCGAGGGTGCCGGTCCCACCACCCACCACGTCCCGCAACCGACGATCCGCCTGGCCAACTCGACGGCTCCGCCGGCCGCGCGAGCCGATCGCCACGGCTCGGTGAAGGGGTCAGGCGAGGCCGACCGCGGCGAGGGGGTTGGGCCAGGACTTCAGGGCGGCGAGTAGGTCGGGGTTCTGGGTCGTCGACAGCGCCTCGGTGTGGGCCTCGGCGACGATGTCGGTGATGCGGACCGGTACGCCGGTGTTCGCCGAGCGTACGGCGGCCTCGACCATCGCGAGGCTGACCACGTTCGAGTGGACCTCGGACTGCGGAGTGGCCGACGTCCGGACGGCGTGCACGAACTCCGCGAGCGAGCCGGCGATCTCCTCGGGCTCGTCCCCGAGCGGCGCAGGTACGTCGGGTTCCGCGACCGGGGCGTTGTCGCCGTCCCAGGTCGCCGTACCGCTCGGGGTGCCGGCCCGCCAGAAGCCGTTCCAGGACGTCTCGAGACCCGGGGCGCACCAGCTTCCGGCGAAGGTGAAACGTGTTCCGTTGGCGTACGTGAAGATCGCCGATGCCGCCGCGTTGCCGTCGAACCAGCTCCAGGGCGGGTTGTACGAGTCGCAGTACACGGAGACCGGCTCCGACCCGATCAGCTTGCGGGACAGGTCGAACTGGTGGATCGCCATGTCGACGAGCAGCGGCTCGGCCATCCGCTCACGGAAGCCGCTGAAGTGCGGTGCCTTGTAGAACTCGCACGACAGCGTGCCGATCGGCCCGAGCTCGGCGATCTGCCGCTGGAAGGCGTTGACCGCCCGGAAGTACCGGCGGGACTGCGACACCATCAGCAGTTGCCCGCTGGCTTCGCTTGCGGCCGCCATCTGCAGACACTCACGAACGGTTTCCGCCAACGGTTTCTCGCACAGCACCGGGACACCGCGCAGCAACGCTTCCACACTGACTTTCGGATGCGCTACCGGCACGGTCACGTCGACGACGGCGTCGAACTCGACACCCAGTTTGTCCATCGAGGCCGCGACCGGCAGGCCGGAGTAGCCGTGCTCGTCGGCTGCGGCTCGGGCGGTCCCGACGTCGAGGTCGACCAGGCCGACCAGCACGACGTCGGGGTTGGCGGCGATGGTCCGCAGCCAGGCGCGGCCCATGCCGCCGGCTCCGACCTGCAGCAGGCGTAGGGGTTCAGGCATCGGCAGGCTCCTCGATGGGTCCGGTGTACCCGTGTCCGTTGAAGAAATCGTCGGTCTCGTAGCGCAGCAGCGTCGGCAGTTCCCGCTTCGGCAGGTCGGTCCGGGCCCAGGCGACGCCGTTCGCGATCACTTTACGGACGTCCTTGTGGTGGTACACCGGGAAGTCCTGGTCGCCGGGGGAGAAGTAGAAGATCTTGCCGTGCCCGCGGCGGAACGTGCAGCCGGAGCGGAACACCTCGCCGCCGGAGAACGAGGACACGAAGATCAGCTCGTCCGGCACCGGGATGTCGAAGAACTCGCCGTACATCTCCTGCTGCTCGATCTCGATCGGGTGCGGGACGCCCTGGGCGATCGGGTGCGTGGGGTTGACCGTCCAGACCAGCTCGCGGTCCCGCTCGCTGCGCCAGCGGAGCGTGCAGGTGGTACCCATCAGCTTGCCGAAGATCTTCGACCAGTGGCCGGAGTGCAGGACCACCAGGCCCATCCCGGACAGCACGTGCTGGTACACGCGCTCGACCACCTTGTCGTCCACCTCGCCGTGCGCGGCGTGGCCCCACCAGACCAGGACGTCGGTCTGCGCCAGTACCTCCTCGGTGAGGCCGTGCTCGGGTTCGTCGAGGGTCGTCGTGGAGACCTTGACGTCGGGCAGGTTCTCGGCGATCCCGGCCGCGATCGTCGAGTGCATGCCGTCGGGATAGATCTCCCGGACGTGCGGCTCGACCTGCTCGTGCCGGTTCTCGCCCCAGACAAGTACGTTCATTTTGTTGGTATCCCCAATGGTCATTTGACGGCGCCGCCGATGGCACCGGCGGCGATGTACTTCTGTGCGGCGACCAGCAGCACGACGGCCGGGATCGCCGAGAGCACCGCGGTCGCCATCACCGCGTTCCAGTTCTGCACCTGGGTGCCGAGGTACTGGTAGATCCCGAGCGTCACCGGCCGCACGCCGCCCTTGGTGGTCAGCGTCAGCGCGAACAGGAAATCGCTCCAGGAAAACAGGAAACTGAACAGTCCGGCCGTGATCAGCGAGTTCCTGCTGATCGGCAGCACGATCGCCACGAACGCCCGGAACAGCCCCGCGCCGTCCACCCGCGCGGCCTCCACCAGCGACGGCGGCAGCGAGAGCATGAACGACCGCAGGATCAGGATCGCGAACGGGATCCCGCTGGCGCAGTTCGCGATGATCAGGCCCGGGATCGAGTTCAGCAGCCCGATCCGTTCGTACGCCGTGTAGAGCGCGTTCGCGATCACGATGCCGGGGATCATCTGCGAGATCAGGATCGCGAGCAGCCCGATCGACACCCAGCGGGACCGGAACTGGGAGAGCGCGTACGCACAGGGCGTCGCGATCGCCAGGCTCAGCACGACCGTTCCGACCGCGATGATCAGGCTGGTGACGAGGTTCCCGCCCTGCTCGTCGAGCGCCCGCCGGTATCCGGAAAACGTTGGATGCAACGGCAGGAAACCGGCCGTCAACGTGTTCCCGGACGGCTGCAGGGAGGCGTTCAGCATCCAGTAGACCGGGAACAGCATCACGCACAGGATCAGCACGCCGATGATGGTGTACGCCGTACGTCGCATCGTGCTCCCCTTACTCATCGACGGCCTTGCGGTTGCCGCGCAGGTAGAAGATCGCGAACAGGAACGAGATCGCGATCAGGATGTTGGACAGTGCCGCGCCCTGGCCGAACCGGAAGTCCACGAACGACTTCTCGTACGACTGGGTCGCCAGCGTCTGGGTCGCGTTCGCCGGGCCGCCGCCGGTCAGGCCGAGGATGATGTCCAGGACCTTGATCGTGTAGACGACGCCGAGCATCAGCAGCACGCTGGCCACCGAGCGCAGGTTCGGCCAGGTGATGTACCAGAACGAGCGCCACCCGGTCGCGCCGTCCAGCTGGCCGGCCTCGTACAGCTCGTCCGGGATCTCCGCGAGGCCGGAGTACAGCAGCGTCACGTTGAACGGGATGCCGATCCAGATGTTCACGCCGATCACCGCGATCAGCGCGACCGAGGGCGAGTTCAGCCACGGCACCGGGTCACCGATGACGTGCAGGCCGAGCAGCGTCCGGTTGAGGATCCCGCTGTCCTGCTCGAGGATCGACCGCCAGGTCGCGCTGGACACGATCAGCGGCAGCAGCCAGGGCAGCAGCAGCAACGACCGGAGCACGCCGCTGAGCGGAAAACGGTTTCGGAAAAAGAGTGCGAGCCCGAGCCCGATCGCGAACTGGAACGCGATCGAGCCGACCGTGAACAGCGCGGTGTTCAGCATCGCGTCCGAGAACAGCTTGTCGGTCACGACCGTGCGGTAGTTCTGCAGCCCGACCCAGGGCGCGACGCCGGTGAAGAACGTCTTCAGCCCGTAGTCCTGCAGGCTCATCAGCAGGTTCTTCACCACCGGATAGCCGAACAGCGCGAGCATCGCGACCGCGGCCGGCAGCACGAACAGCACCTTGGTCAGGCTCTCGCCCCGGCGGTACCGGCCGCGCACCCGCGCGCGGCCGGCCGTGCTGGTTTCCGTCGTACGTGTGAGCGTCGCCATGCCGATCAGCCGCCGGAGGCCTGCTTGAAGGCGTCCTGGGCCGAGGCCTTACCGGTCAGCGCCAGCTGGATCGCCTGGTAGATCACCTTGGCGGCGTCCGGCCACTTGTCGCCGAGCTTGCCGGTCCGCGAGCGGGCGGTCTTGACCTGCTCGGTGAAGGCCTTCATCGACGGCACTTCCTTGACGTACTCGTCGAGCAGCGACGTCTTGGTCGGAATCGTGAACCGGGCCTTGGCCCAGGCCAGCTCGTTCTCGTCCGAGTTCAGGCACTTCACGAAGTCGGCGGCCTTCTGCTGCTTGGCCTGGTCCTTGTTCAGCGGGACCGTCCAGGCCTCACCGCCGAGCGGCGCGACCGGCGTCTGGTCCGGCTTGTTCACCGGGAACGTGACCACGCCCCACTTGATCTTGGGGTTCTTGTCCAGCGCCGGGATCTGCCACGGGCCGTTGATCATCATCGCGGCCTTGCCGGCGATGAACTGGTCGTTGACGTCGCCCTGGGTCCAGTTGATCACGCTCTTCGACGCGGACCCCGACTTCACCAGGTCCACCCACAACTGCAGCGCCTCGGCCACCTGCGGGCTCTTCAGGTCGGTCTCGTCGCCGCCGTTGGTCCACATCGCCGGCAGGAACTGCCAGGACCCTTCGTACGTCGCGTTCGCGTTGAAGGCCATCCCGTACCGGCCGGGCTTGGTGAGCTTCGCGGCGGCGGCCTTCAGCTCGTCCCAGGTCTTGGGCGGCTGCACGCCGGCCTGCGCCAGCATGTCCTTGTTGTAGAACAGCGCGATCGTGTTCGTCACCGGCGCCAGTCCGTAGAGCTTGCCCTGGTACGACGTCGCGTCGACCATGCCCTTGATGACGCCGTCCCCGTTCAGGCCCAGGTCGTTCAGGGGCGCCAGCGCGCCGGTCGCGGCGATCTGCTGGACGTCGGGGTTGTCGAGCATCAGCACGTCCGGCAGCGTCTTCGACGACGCCTGCTGCAGCACCTTCTGGATCAAGGTGTCACCAGGCACCGTCTCCCGCTGGATCGTGATGCCGAGCTGCGACGCGCAGCTGTCGAGTCCCTTCTGTACAAGGGACTTGTCGGGATCGTTGTTGTAGTAGTCCAGGATCGTGAGGCTCTTCACGCTGTCGCCGGAGCTGGACGACTGGCCGCCGCCGTTGCTGCCGCAGGCGCCCAGCAGGAGCGACACCGTCGTCGCACCCGCCAGCGCGGCGGCGATCCGCTTGCTGATCATGACATCGGACTCCTTCAAAGCGTTTAACCGATGGACGAAGGGCGTGGGAGTTGCTTGTGGATTTGGCGGTAAACCGCTTAACTGAGGTGTTGAAGGACTATGTTCCCTACGTCACACACCTGTCAAGAGGTCAGAGGGGGTCGATCGATGGTCACGATGAAGGACGTCGCTCAGCGTGCCGGTGTCTCGATCGCGACCGTCTCGTTCCTGCTCAACGACACCAAGCCGGTGACCGCCGCCACCCGGGCCCGGATCGAGCAGGCGATGCTCGACCTCGGATACCGCCGCAACATGGTCGCCCGCGCGCTCGCGTCCCGGCGGACGCACATCATCGCGATGGCCTACCCGGCGCTCGAGCACAGGTTCGGGATGTCGACCTCGGAGTTCTTCACCAGTGCGGCCGAGGCGGCCCGCAAGGAGGACTACCACCTGGTGCTGTGGCCGGTCGGCAACGACGGTGTCGAGCTCCGGGAACTGCTCGGGCAGGGCCTGGTGGACGGCGTCGTACTGATGGAGGTGCAGCTCGACGACCCGCGGATCGACGTACTGCGGCAGGCCGCGACGCCGTTCGCGCTGATCGGGCGGACGACCGAGCCGGCCGGGTTGTCGCACGTGGACATCGACTTCGACACCACGGTCGAGGACGCGGTCCGGCACCTGTACGAGCGCGGGCATCGGCAACTCGCCTTGATCTCGGGCGATCTGGACGACCCGCGGTTCCACGAGTACGGGCCGTGGGTGCGGGTCGACGCGGCGTACCGGCGGGTGGCGGCGGAGTACGGGCTGCCGGTCGTGGTGCTGCCGTGCTCGGACACGACCTCGGCGGGGAAGGCCGCGGTGGAGCGGTTGCTCGCGGAGCACCCGGAGACGACGGCGGTGCTGGTGCTGAACGAGTACGCCGCGATCGGGGTGGTGTCGGGGCTCAAGCGCGCGGGGTACGACGTACCGGGGGACCTGTCGGTGCTCGCGCTGCTGATGGTGCCGGAGACCGCGGCGATGACGGACCCCGAGTTGACGATGATGCGGACGCCGGGTCCGGAGCTCGGGCAGCTGGGCACCGAGGCGTTGATCCGGCAGCTCGAGGACGCGGATCCGCTGCCGCCGCAGCTGGTCCCCGCGAAGCTGTTGCCGGGGGCTACGGTCGCAGCGCCCAGAGCGCCGCGACCAAAGGCCGGTGCAGGTCGGCGCGGCGCGCGCAAAGCCCGATCGTGAGCGGGTCGAGCTCGGCCGGCAGCTCTTCCAGCTGATCGCGGACCGCGGACGATTCGAGCACCAGTCGCGGTACGACGCCGACGCCGCAGCCCAGCGCCACCAGGGCGAGCAGCGCTTCGTGGCCGTCGGGTTCCGCCGCGATCGTTGGCCTGACCCCCGTTTTCCGGAACCACCGGAACGCCGCCTCCCGAACCAGTCCCCGCGCCGGCACCACAAACGGCCCCCCGAGCGGACTGTCGGGTGGACGGGTGGATGGGTGGTCGGAGAGTGTGGTGCGGGATCTGACCAGGACCAGGTCGGTGACGGCGACTGTGCGGGTGATCAGGGTCTGGGGGAGGCGGCTCGGGATGCCGGCTACGGCGGCGTCGACCTCGCCCTCGTCGAGGCGGGCGAGCGCGGCGGCCGCGTCACCGGTGCGGAGGTTCAGCCGGATCTGCGGATGCTGAGCACGCAAGGGACGCAGCAGTTCGGGGAGCAGCGTCTGGCAGGCGGTCACGGTCGCGAAGATCCGGAGCTCACCGGTCAGATCCTCCTCGGCCGCCTCGCGATAGCCGGCCCACAACTCCAACGCCTTCTCCGCGTACGCCGTGAACCGCCGCCCCTCCGCCGTCAACGTCACGCCCCGCGGCCCCCGGTCCAGCAACCGCGCCCCTACCCGCGCCTCCAGCCGCTGAATCGTCCGCGTCAGCGTCGCCGCACTGACGTGACACTCCAGGCTCGTCCGCCCGTAGTTCAGCGACCGGCCCAGGTGCAGAAACAGCTCCAGCTCTCGCTGCTCCACCGCGACCTCCCAGCCATGTCGGACACCCCTTGGGGTCAGGCGACAGGCAATGGCTTGTTCACCGACACCGCCGGCTGTCGCTGTCCCAGTGTTGCAGATTGTGGAACGGTGCGGTGCAAAGGTTGCGCTTGCTGCAATGGCTAGGTAGGGCGTTGGGTGGTGGGCATGGAGAGTTCGGTGTTTCGGGTGGAGTCGATGGCGGTCCCGGGTGGGACCGAGGCGATCGTGCGGGGCGGGCGGGACCTGTTCCCGCTGCTGCCGGATGCGTTGCACGGGGTGGAGCGCATCGGGGTGCTCGGCTGGGGTCCGCAGGGGCGGGCGCAGGCGCTGAACCTGCGGGACTCGCTCGCCGGGACCGGGGTCGGCGTCGCGGTGGGGCTGCGTCCGGGATCCCGGTCCGCCGAGGACGCGCGGCAGCACGGGTTCGCCGAGGACGACGGGACGCTGGGGGACTGGCTCGAGGTGGCGGCGGGTGCCGACCTGGTGATCCTGCTGATCGCGGACGCGGCGCTGGCGGCGCATCACGAGGAGATCTTCGCGGTCCTCAAGCCCGGCGCGACCATTGGCCTGTCCCACGGTTTCCTGCTCGGCCACCTGCGCGAACGCGGCAGTGCGTTCCCGGCCGGCCACCCGGTGATCGCGGTCTGCCCGAAGGGGATGGGCGACTCGGTACGCCGCCTGTACCAGCAGGGCGCGACCGTCAACGGCGCCGGCATCAACGCGAGCATCGCCGTGCACGCCGACCCCGACGGCCACGGGTGGGACCGGGCGCTGGCGTGGTCGGTCGCGCTCGGGTCGCCGTACACGTTCGCGACAACGCTTTCCGCCGAGTACCACTCGGACATCGTCGGCGAGCGGGCGATCCTGCTCGGTGCGGTGCACGGCCTGGTCGAGGCGCTCTACCGGTACTTCCGGATCGACGGCGCGGACCCGGTCACGGCGTACCAGCGGTCGACCGAGGCGATCACCGGGCCGATCGCGCGGACCATCTCGAACGAAGGGATCCCGGCGGTCCGGGCGGCGTCCGGCGACGAGGACCTGTTCGACCGGGCGTACTCGGCGGCGTACGGGCCGGCCCGGGACCTGGTCGCGGAGATCTACGACGAGGTTGCCGACGGCACCGAACTGCGCAGCGTGATCCTCGCCGAGCAGCGCCTCGAGGACCGGCCGATGACCGAGATCGGCGGCAGCCCGATGTGGTCGCACAGCGCCGAGGTCCATGCGCTCCGCGGTACGCCCCGCGCGACGGTGGGGTACGCCGACGGCCGGGCGGCCGGCGTGGATCCGGTGACGGCCGGGCTGTTCGTCGCGACGATGATGGCGCAGGTGGACGAGTTCGCGGCTCGCGGGCACGCGTGGTCGGAGATCGTCAACGAGTCGGTGATCGAGGCGGTCGACTCGCTGCTGCCGTACATGCACGCCCGCGACGTCGCGTACATGGTCGACAACTGCTCCCGGACCGCCCGCCTCGGCACCCGCCGCTGGGGGCCGCGCTTCCAGGCGGCGTACGAACAGATCGCCCTCCCGCACCTCGACCAGGCCGCGGACCCCGCCAAGATCAAGGGTTTCCTGGACAATCCCGCCCACGAAGCCCTCGCCGCAGCCGCCAAGCTCCGCCCGTCCGTGGACATCTCCGTTTAGCCTATGGGCCATGACGCCCGAGAGAACGCGCGCCCGGCTGGTTCCGATGCGGCCTCGCGACCCGCACGAGCCCGGCCGGGTCGCGTCGTCGCTGGAGCTGTTCTTCGACCTGGTGTTCGTCGTCGCGGTCAGCGTCGCGGCGTCGCAGCTGCACCACTCGTTGTCCGAAGGTCACGTCGGCGGCGGCCTGCTGTCGTTCGTGATCGTGTTCTTCGGGATCTGGTGGGCGTGGATGAACTTCACCTGGTTCGCTACCTCGTTCGCCACCGACGACTGGCTGTACCGGCTGCTCACGATCGTGCAGATGAGCGGCGTGCTCGTGCTCGCCGCCGGGATCGAACGCGTCTTCACCGAACACGATTTCCGAATCGTTGTCCTGGCGTACGTAGTGATGCGCGTCGCGATGATCGCGCAATGGCTGCGCGCCTCGCACTCGGCCGGAGCGGCGCGCCGCGCGACGCTGTACTACGCCGGCGGGATCGCGATCGTCCAGGTGCTCTGGCTGATCATGCTGCTGCTCCCGGAATCGGTGCAGCTGTACGCCTGGATGGTGTTCGTGGTCGCCGAGCTCGCCGTACCGGTGGTCGCCGAGCGTCGCGGGATGACGCCGTGGCATCCGCACCACATCACCGAGCGGTACGGGCTGTTCACGCTGATCCTGCTCGGTGAAAGCCTGCTGGCGTCCGCGAACGCGATCATCGAGGCGCTGCACGACCACGAATCGCTCGGCAAGCTGATCGCGCTGTCGGTGCTCACGCTGGTGGTCACTGCCGCGCTCTGGTGGATCTACTTCTGGCCGCCGCACCACACCGCGATCACGTCGTTCGCCCGCTCGCTCCGCTACGGATACGTGCACTACTTCGTGTTCGCCGCGGCCGGTGCGTTCTCGGCGGGCATCGAGGTGGAGATCGACAGCATCACGCACCACACCGAGCTGAGCGAGGTGGCCGCGTCCTACACGGTGACGGTCCCGATCGCGATCTTCGTCCTCGGGATCTGGTGGATCGCGCTCCGCGACAACGCCGACCGGGTGGTGAACGTCGTCGTACCGCTCGGCGCGGTTCTCGTGCTGCTGGATCCGCTGATCCCGATCCCGTTCGCCCTCACCGCGATCTTCATGGCCGGCGTGGTCGCGACGCTGGTGCTCCGGCCGCCGGCCGAGCGGTCAGCTGAGCTCGGCTAGGGCGGTCGCGACCCGGCCGTGGGCCGCCTCGAGGGCGGCCTTGGCGGCTGGGATCGGAGTGCCGGTCAGCAGGTGGACCAGGGCCGGCTTGAGTTCGCCGTCGGCGGCGGCCAAGGCCGTTTCGCAGGCGGCCTCGTCGGCGCCGGTGGCCTCGCCGAGGATCCGGAGCATCCGGCCGCGGAGCTTCTTGTTGGTCGCGACCAGGTCGACCATCAGGTTCGACCAGGTGCGGCCGAGCTTGATCATCAGCGTGGTGGAAAACGCGTTCAGAATCATTTTCTGCGCCGTTCCGGCCTTCAGCCGGGTGGAGCCCGCGATCACCTCGGGGCCGGTGTCCGCGGCGACCACGATGTCGGCCAGCGGTGCCAGCGGGGCGTCCGGGTTCGACGTCACCAGCACGGTGGTCGCCCCGGCGGCTCGGGCGGCCTTCAGCGCCCCGGCGACGTACGGCGTACTCCCGGAAGCAGCGAGGCCGACGACGAGGTCCTGACCGGTGACGGCGGCCGCGTCGGAGGCGCCGCCCTCCTCGGAGTCCTCGACGTTCTCGACCGCGCGGAGCAGCGCCTGCATGCCGCCGGCGTGGTGCGCGACCACCAGACCGTCGGGGACGTGGAACGTGGGCAGCAGTTCGGCCGCGTCCAGGACCGCCAGGCGTCCCGACGTACCGGCGCCGAAGTAGTGCACCCGGCCGCCGCCGCGGATCGCCTCGACCGCCGCGTCCACGGCCTTGGTCAGCTCCGGGATCACAGCGCCGACGGCCCCGGCGACCCGGGCGTCCTCGTTGTTCACCAGTTGCAGGATCTCGGACGTGCCCACCGCGTCGATGGCGAGCGTCCTGGGGTTGCGCTGCTCCGTCGGTGAGGTCACAGGATCGATGTTAGTTTTCTACTGAAGGATTTTCAATTCCGTTCATCGTTGACGGAAATGGTTGACGTCACTCGGAACCTTTGAGCCGGTGCCCGCGGACCGACGTCGCGGTCTCCTCGAGCGCCTTCCGGGCGTCCGGCAGCACCTGCTGCGCGACCCCGATGAACAGGCAGTCGATCACCGTCAGCTGCGCGATCCGGCTCGACATCGCCCCCGAGCGGTAGGTCGTCTCGCGCGCGGCCGTGGTCAGTACCAGGTCGGCCGTCTTCGCCAGCGGGGACCGCGGGAAGTTGGTCACGGCGACCGTGGTGGCGCCGTGCTTGGCGGCCTCCTCGAGCGCCTCGACGACCTCGACCGTCGTACCGGTGTGCGAGATCCCGATCGCCACGTCGCCGTCGCCGAGCAGGGCCGCGCTCGGCAGCGCCACGTGGACGTCGTTCCAGGCGAAGGCCACGCGCCGGATCCGGTGCAGCTTCTGCTGCAGGTCCATCGCCACGAACGCGCTCGCGCCGAACCCGTACAGATCGACCCGCGGCGCCTTCGCCACCGCGTCCACGACCTTCGCCAACGCGTCCACGTCGACCTGCTGCGCGGTCTCCCGGACCGCGCGCTCGTCCGCGAACGACACCTTGCTGACCACGTCCGCCAGCGAGTCGCCGGGCTCGATGTCCCCGCCGACCTCGGGACGGACACTCTCCTGCGCCGACTGGGCCGCCAGCTGCAGGCGGAGCTGCGGATAGCCGGGAACGCCGATCTGCTTGCAGAACCGGATGACCGTGGTCTCCGAGGTGGATGCCACCTCGGCCAGTTCGGAGATCGTCATCGCCGCCACTCCGCCCGGGTCCGCGAGGACCGCGTTCGCCACCCGCTGCTCGGCCGGCGCCAGCGCGGGCATCACCGCGCGGACCCGGACCAGCAGCGGCCCCGTGGGTTCTGGAGAGGTTGTTGAATTCATGACAGCCACGGTACGGCGCCCATGCACGAGATGGGGTCACCGACGCGAAAGTCTCCAACCTGTTGCGGTAAATGATTCCGGCGTGCGTTCGCCGTCGAGAAGAAGACCACTCCCGCTCGTGATCTTCACACCGTCGACGTACACCCCGCGGCCCTGGTACAGCGGGTCGCTGGTGTAGCGCCAGCGGATCGTCTGCGGGCCCGGGGCGAGCTCGGCGGTGACCTGATGCCAGTGCCGGTCGCCGGACCCGCTGATCGAGCCGTCGGTGCCGATCACCGACCCCCGGTCTCGGACCGCGAACGGCACCTTGGTCCAGGTCGTTCCGTCCGTGGATGTCTCCAGATACAGGAGATCCGAGTCCTCGGTGTCGACGAACAGGTCGAACGCGAGCTTCGCTCCGCCCGCCGGTACGTCGACCCTGGTGGCCAGCGTGGTCGTCGCGTTGTCCGTCGTACCGGAGAACCAGGCGTCCTTGCCGTGCCGCGGTCCGACGCCGAGCGCCAGCGCGAGCCCTTGGGCGACGGCGCGCCGGGCCGGGTTGTTGCTGCCCCAGTTGCGGCTCGGGTGCACCCGGTTGGTGAGCAGGATCGCGAACGAGCGGGAGTCGAAGTCGATCACGATCGAGGTGCCGGTGTAGCCGGTGTGGCCGGCCGTGCGCGGACCGGACAGGCCGCCCATGTACCAGCGCTGGTCGAGCTCGAAGCCGAGGCCGTGGTCGTTGCCCGGGAACGCCTGGTTGAAGTTCGTGATCATCGCGGTCACTGAGGATTCTTTCAGGATCCGGGCGCCGCGGTAGCTGCCGCCGTTGAGGAACGTCTGCGCCAGTACCGCCATGTCGTCCGCGGTACTGAAAACACCGGCATGTCCGGCGACGCCGCCGAGTGACCACGCGTTCTCGTCGTGCACCTCGCCCCACACCATCCCGCGCGGCGGCGAGGACTGGTACTCGGTGGCGGCGATCCGCGGCTTCTTCTTCGGGTCCGGGTTGTAGCCGGTGTCGCGCATCTGCAGCGGTTTGGTGATCCCGTCCGCGACCAGCTTGTCGAGGGTCTTGCCGGTGACCCGGTGCGCGAGCTCGCCGAGCGCGATCAGGTTCAGGTCGCTGTAGAGGTACTTCGTGCCCGGCGGGTCCTGCAGCTTCGCCGTCAGCGCCATGTGCAGGCGGGACGCCGGATCCGGCTGCGAACTCCACAGCGGCAGCCAGGACGGGAAGCCGCTGGTGTGCGTGAGCGCCATCCGGACGGTGACGTTTTCCTTCCCGTTCTCCGCGAATTCCGGGATGTACGTCGCGATCGGGGCGTCCAGGTCGACCTTGCCCTTCTCGACCAGCTGCATCACGACGATCGACGTGAACAGCTTGGACACCGACGCCATGTCGAAGATCGTGTCGGTGCGCATCGGGATCTGCTGGTCCGCGGGCAGCTCGGTGCCGGCGCCGTCGGCGTACTTCAGGGCCATGCCGGTGGCGGTCCGGGTGACGATCTTGCCGTTGTGGCCGAGCAGTGTGACCGCCCCGGCGTACAACGGTTTCGCCGTACCGTTCGGCTTCGTCCAGCCGGCGACCTGGGCCAGCGCGGCGTCGATCGGCGCCGGGTCGAGGCCGGCCTTCGCCGGGGACTCGTCGCGGAGCAGCGTGGACTTCGGCGCGTACCCGTCGTACGGGTGGTCGAACCGGCCGGAGTTGTTGCTGCTGGCAACTGCAGGGGTGGCCATCGTGAGTATCACCGCTGAGATCGTCGTGATTGCGGCCCACCGCTTCATCGATGGGCTCCCTTGTAGAGCAGGTACTTCGCGCGCCGGGCCGTCCAGGCGTCCGTCTCGGACTTCCAGGCTGCCACGATCTCCTCGGCCGACGCATCGGCCGAAAGCATGGTCCGGAACCGGTCGGATCCGGTGAGCAGGTCGATCCACCGGCCGGGTGGGGTCTCCGCCCGCCAGGTGAAATCGGGGTAGAGCTTACGGGCCTCGACGATCATGTGCGTCGCCGCGGTGATCGCCTCCACCCGGTGCGGGTCGGTGATCTGGACCTGGACGCCGCCGCACAGCACGTTCGCGTTCTTGCTGATCGAAGGCGTGAAGTACGCCTCCCGGAACGCGACGCCCGGGATGTCCTTGGTCTGCAGCGCCTGCGCCCAGCGGTAGTCGGCGTACGGGGCGCCGATCAGCTCGAACGGGCGGGTCGTGCCGCGGCCCTCGGACATGTTGGTCGCCTCGAACAGGCAGAGGCCCGGGTACAGCAGGGCGGTGTCCGGGGTCGGCATGTTCGGGCTCGGCATCACCCAGGTGAGGCCGGTGTCGGCGTACAACTGGTCGCGTTTCCAGTTCTTCGCCTCGATCACGGTGAGCTGCTTCAGGCGGCCGCCGTCGGGCTCGAGCGGGAGGTACTCCGCGTCGAACATCCGGGCCAGCTCGCCGACCGTCATGCCGTGCTGCTGGAGGATCTCCTTCTTGCCGACGCCGGACGTGTAGCCGGGCTTCAGCATCGGGCCGCGGGCGTACCCGCCGACCGGGTTGGGGCGGTCGAGAACGACGAACCGCGCGCCCGTCCGGACGGCGGCCAGCATCGCCTCGAACATCGTCCAGATGTAGGTGTAGAACCGGGCGCCGACGTCCTGGATGTCGAAGACGACGGTTTCCACACCGGACTTCGCGTAGAGGGTCGCGAGCTTGTCCGCGTTCGCGCCGTACGCGTCGTAGACCATGATCCCGGTCCGCGGGTCGACGTGGTCGCCCTCCGAACCGCCGGCCTGGGCGGTGCCGCGGAAACCGTGTTCGGGACCGAACACCGCGACCACGTCGACCGTGCCGGACGCGTGCATGGTGTCGACGATGTGCTGCAGGTCCGGCAGGATCCCGGTCGGGTTGCTGATCACCCCGACCTTCTGCCCGGCCAGCGCCCGCCAGCCGTCGTTCGCCAGCACCTCGGCGCCGGTCTGTACCTTCCGGTTCGAGACCGCCTGCGCGGCCGGTACGTCGATCAACGGGGCGGCGGCCAGCGCACCGGCGCCGGCAAGCAAACTGCGTCGCTTCATGTCGGTCTCCTCAGGGACGGAACGAGAGGTCGGCGATCGTCGGCCGGTGGTCACTGGCAGCCTCGGCGAGCGGCACCTCGGCAGGTACTTCGGCTCGCCGGACGCTCAGGCCCGCGCCGACGGTGACGAAGTCGATCCGCTTGTTCGCCGCCACCGCCGGATAGGTGAACGGCCCGCCGGTGGTCGTGGCGGCCGCGGTCCAGGAGTCGGCCAGCCGCGTCCACAACCCGCTGAGCTCGGGTGCGGCGGCTTCCGCGTTGAAGTCTCCGACGAGGATCTGCAGGTCGGCCGCCGGGTCGTCGGCAAGGATCCGCAGCGTGTCGGCCACCTGCATCCGCCGGACCGTCGGATCGCCGCGGTAGTCCAGGTGCGTGCAGTACACGTGCAGCCGCCGTCCCCGTACGTCGATCTCGACCTCGAGGAAGCCGGGCGCCGGTGCCGGCACCGGATTCGGGTCCTGCGTGGACAGCCGGGTGATCGAGTGGTTCTGCACGTTGAGCAGGGGGAAGCGGGAGAGTACGCCGACGCCGTACTGCCGCCGCGGCTGTCCCGCCGCCGGCGGGTCGAAGTCGTAGATCGGCGCGAACGCCGGGTACATGCCGAGCCGGGCGGCCAGTTCCGCGATCGTGTCCAGCCAGTTGCTGCGCTTGTCCCAGTGGACGTCGACCTCCTGCAGCCCGATGACGTCCGCGTCCAGCGCCTTCAGCGCCTGCGCGGTCCGGTCCAGGTCGAACACGTTGTCCTCGCCGGCTCCGGCGTGAATGTTGTACGAGGCAACGGTCAGCCGGGTGTCCCGCGGATCGAAGGTCAGCCCGTGCCCGAACGGAAACAGTGTTTCCGGCGTTTCGGAATGCGTTGGAATTTCCACCGGGAGCTTGCCGGTCGGCGCGATCTCGCCGTACAGGACCTTCGCGAGCGCCTCCATCGACACCACGGTGCTGCCGTAGGTGACGAGCGCGGTCTGGGGTGCGTCGAAGTACGCGACGTCGTACGGGTCGCGGACCGGGACGACGATCACCGGGGTGCCGGTGGCGAGCAGGCCGTTGACGAGCTTCTGCTGCTTGGCCAGCTTGTCGGTGACCTCGGTGTCCCACGCTTTGTTGGTCAGCACCACGGCCAGGTCGACGGTCCCGGCGGCGGCCAGCGCGTCGGTGATCTTGGCGTCGCTCGGTGTCGTGCCGGTGTCCTTCAGGACCGTCGTGGCGCCACGACTCCGCAGCGCGGTCGCCAGTGTGGCTGGGCTGTACCCGGTGACGAGGACTTTCCGCGGCGCGGGGGAGAGCGGCAGCAGGTCGGCGTCGTTGCGGAGCAGCGTCGTGCTGTGGTCCGCGATCCGCTGGGCCTCGGCGTAGTTCGCGGGCGTGCCGACGATCGCCGGGATCCGGGACGCGTCGACGTACGGACGCCCGACCAGTCCGGTGTCGTATTTCAGTTTCAGAATACGTGTGACGCTCTCGTCGATCCGCGCCTCGCTGATCCGGCCGCCGCGGACGGCGTTCAGCACCGAGTTGTACGCCAGGCCGGGATCGACCGGCATCAGCAGCTGGTCGACACCCGCCTCGATCGCGCGCAACGGGATCTCCGCGTCGCCGTACTTGTCCCGGACACCCTGCATGCCGAGCGAGTCGGTGATCACCACGCCGTCGAAGCGCAGCTGGTCGCGCAGGATCCCGGTCAGGATCGGCCGGCTCAGCGTCGCCGGGTCGCCCGACGGATCGAGCGCCTTGACCACGATGTGCGCGGTCATGATCGAGTGGATCCCGGTCCGGATGGCGGCCGCGAAGGGCGGCAGGTCGATCCGGGTCCACTCCTCGCGGGTGTGGTGGATCTCCGGGATGCCGACGTGGCTGTCGGTGTCGGTGTCGCCGTGACCGGGGAAGTGCTTCGCGGTCGAGACGACGCCGCCGTCGCGCTGGTAGCCCTTGACCTGGGCGCTGACCAGCTGGGCGACCAGCGCCGGGTCGGAGGAGACCGAGCGGACGCCGATCACCGGGTTCAGCGGGTTCACGTTGACGTCCGCGTCCGGCGCGAAGTCGGTGGTGATGCCGAGCGCCTTCAGCTCCCGGCCGGCGATCGCACCCGCGGACCGCGCGAACGCGGGGGAGCGGGTCGCGCCGAGCGCCATCCCGCCGGGGAACTGGGTCGCCGGCGGCCCGACCCGGACCACCGAGCCGTACTCCTGGTCGGTCCCGATCTGCAGCGGTACGCCGGTGTCGGCCAGCGCGGCGGCCTGTAGCCCGTTCGACAGCCCGGCGATCTGTTCCGGGTTGCGGACCGAGTCGGTCCAGGTGAAGTAGATGACGCCGCCGAGGTGGTACTTCGCGACCACCTCGGCCGGCGTGGCGACGCCGTACAGGCTGGTGTTGCGGGTGTCGGCGGTGCCGGCCGTCGGGCCGTAGGCGTAGCAGACGAACAGCTGGCCGATCTTCTGTTCGAGGGTCATCCGGCGCAGCGTGTCGCGGACCCAGCGATCGGGGTGCGCGGGCGCGGCCGTGGCGGCGGTGGTTCCGGCGACCGTCGTACCTGCGACGGCGGCCGCCGCGAGTCCGAGAGTCTGGCGGCGGGTCAGTTCCATCGGTGTCACCAACTCAGTCCGGGCGGGCAGGGGCGAACGCCAAAGTAATTGAATTACTCATACTCCCCCGAGACGCGAAAGTTACCCACACGCGCACGGTGGGTCAAGAGTGAGTGACGCGCCGCGCGCCGGCGCCGGGCGTGCGGAACGCGACCGCGAGTACGGCGGACCCGGCCGTCGGCGGGTGGACCACTGTCAAGCCGGCGGGTGTCGGACGCCGCAGTCCACCGTTTTCCAACCCCGTTCCGAGGGCTTTTCCGACGGCTTCCTTGGCCGTCCACAGCTGCAGGAAGGCCCGCAGCCGGTCCGGCTGCCGCTCCATCCATTCCAGCTCTTGTGGGGCGAACCAACGGTTGGCGATCGGGTCCACGTCACGCGGGCGGACCTCCTCGAGATCGATGCCGAGCGGCCCCTCGTACGACGCGGCGACAGCGACGAGCTGGTGGCTGTAGCTGATGCTCACGGCGAGGCCGGGGATCCGTGGGCGGCCGGTGTCGTCGTGGGTGAGGACCGGGTCGTCCACGAGGGTGCTCGCGAGGTCCAGGAGTAGGGCGTGGGCGCTCGGGTGGGCCTCGGCGCCGGTCGGTGCGAGTCGGAGATGCACCGGGCTGGCCACGGCTAGAAGATAACTTGTCGACAAATACCCCCGGCGAACTGGTCCTCTGAGGCGGTCCGCGACTGGACCTGTAGCGCGTACCGGTTGCGCCTTAACTTCGAGCTATGACAGCCATCTGCGAGCTCCCCACGGCCCGCCTCGTCGACACGTCGTTCGCCAAGGTGCTGGCGATGGTCTTCGGCTCGGGGCTCAGCATGTACCTGCTGACCTCCGTCGTACCGCTGTACCTCGCGGCCAACGGTGCCGGCGGGATCGGCGCCGGGCTGTCCACCGGGGCGATGATGTTCTCCGCGGTCGCCGTCGAGTTGCTCGTACCGCGAATGCTCGCCCGCTGGGGCTACCGGGTCGTCCTCGGCCTCGGGCTGGTCCTGCTCGGCGCGCCGGCGCTGGTGCTGCTCGGCACCGCGGCGCTCCCGGTCGTGCTCGCGGTCTGCGTCGTCCGCGGCGCCGGGCTCGCGATCCTGGTCGTCGGCGCGGTCGCGCTGGTCGCGGACCTCACGCCGGCGGCCCGCCGGGGCGAGGCGCTCGGGGTGTACGGCGTGGCGGTCGGCGTTCCCGCGGTCATCGGTCTGCCGCTCGGCGTGTACCTGACCCACGTGATCGGGTTCGCCGCGCTGTTCGTACTCGCCGCGGTCGCCTCGCTCGCCGGGCTGGTCGCGTTGATCGGTCTGCCCGCGACGGCCGGCGGGGAGGAGCAGCACGTGCGGGTGCTCGGCGGCGTCCGGCGGAGCGGGCTGCTGATGCCGTCGCTGGTGTTCGCGGCGGTCACCGTCGCGGCCGGGATCAGCGTCACGTTCCTGCCGTTGGCGGTTGCTTCCGGCAAGCAGTCGATGGTGGCGACAGCTCTTCTGCTGCAGGCGATCGCTGCGCCGGCGGCCCGCTGGGTCGCCGGGCGGTACGCCGACCGCGTCGGCCCGGCGAAGCTGCTCGCTCCGGCTCTTCTGCTTGCCGCGGCCGGTGCCGGATCGCTCGTGTTCCTGCCGAGTCCGGTCGCGGTCCTGGTCGGCTCGACATGCTTCGGGATCGGGTTCGGTGCGGCGCAGAACCTGACGTTGACGCTGATGTACAACCGCGTGGACCGCAACCGCTACGGGCAGGTCAGCGCGCTGTGGAACCTCGCGTACGACGGCGGCTGGGGAACGGGTGCCATCGTTTTCGGAATCGTCGTTTCCGGGGTCGGCTATCCGATCGCGTTCGCCCTCACCGCGGGCGTGGTCGCGATGGCTGTCGTACCGGCCGTCAGAGCTTGCGGAGTCTGACCCAGCGGACCGCGTGGTCGGGGCCCTTGCGGAGGACGAGCGTGGCGCGGGAGCGGGTGGGCAGGATGTTCTCGCGGAGGTTCGGGCCGTTGATGCCGTCCCAGAGCGACTCGGCCTTCTTGATCGCCTCGTCGCGGCTCAGCTCGCCGTACCGGACGAAGTACGACTCCGGGTTGCGGAACGCTGTTTCCCACAGTTTCAGAAAACGTGCGACGTACCAGGAACGGATGTCGTCCGCGGCCGCGTCCACGTACACCGAGAAGTCGAAGAAGTCGCTCACCGCGAGCCCGCTCTTGCCGTCCGCGTGCCGTGGCGCCGGCTGCAGCACGTTCAGGCCCTCGAGCAGCAGGATGTCGGGCTGCTCGACGGTCGTCCGGACGCCGGACATCCGGTCGTAGTGCAGGTGCGAGTAGACCGGCGCCTCGACCGTGTCCATCCCGGACTTCACCTCGACCACGAAGCGCAGCAGCCCCTTGCGGTCGTACGACTCCGGGAAGCCCTTGCGCTGCATCAGGTTGCGGCGTTCGAGCTCGGCGTTCGGCCAGAGGAAGCCGTCGGTGGTGACCAGCGCGACCCGCGGGTGCTCGGGCCAGCGGGCCAGCAGTTCGCGGAGCAGCCGGGCGGTGGTGGACTTGCCGACGGCAACGGATCCGCCGATGCCGATCACGAACGGGGTGCGGGTCGCGGCCGGTTTGCCGAGGAAGCTCTCGGTGTCGGCGTGCAGCGCGCGGGCGTGCCGGACGTACAGCGACAGGATCCGGGACAGCGGCAGGTAGACCTCGCGGACCTCGTCCATGTCGATCTCGTCGCCGAGGCCGCGCAGCCGTTCCACCTCTTCGGCGGTCAGCGGGGAGATCGTGGTCTCGGCCAACTGGGCCCAGGTGGCCCGGTCGAGCTCGGTGTAGGGAGTCACCTCCCGCGACGGCTGCAGCATGTGGCCCATTCTTCCCATCGGTACGGGATGCACCCACATCGGGCGGGCGTGGCCTTGGTCTCAGCTACGGCACAGTGTCTCAGCTACGGTACGGTCTCGAAACTTTCGGTCACCGTTCCGTGACCGACCGATATGTAAGCATCAGCTCCGATGACTGACCTGGCCTGGCTGGCGACCCAGCGGCTGCCCGAGGTGACCGTGCACGCCTCCGGCGTGCTGGCCCAGACGATCCGGGCCGAGCTGCGGTAGATCCGGCGGTTCCGGACCGACGTGCAGGTCGCGATCTGCACGATGAGCCGGATCCGCGAGACCGTCCTCTGGCCGGAGGTCGAGGCGGCGCTGCCCGAGCACGGGCTCGGCGTCGAGGGATTCGTGGTGGTGCGACGAGGCAACGACCTGGTGGTCGCGGCCGAAGGCGGGCACGGGCTGCTGTACGGATACTTCTACCTGCTGCGGTACTTCGAGTGGATGAGCGGCGACTTCACCGTCGTCGAGCAGCCGGCCGTTCCGATCCGGATGCTGGACCACTGGGACGAACTGTCCGGCGCGGTCCGCCGCGGCTACTCGGGCGGATCGATCTTCTTCCGTGACGGTGCGGTGGTACCGGAGCTGAGCCGGGTGCGGGCGTACGCACGGTTGCTCGCGTCGGTCGGGATCAACGCGGTCGCGCTCGCGAACGCCGAACTGCCCGACGTCGCGCGGCTGGCCGGCGTGTTCCGGGAGTACGGGATCGCGGTCAGCCTGGCGATCGACTTCATCGACGACCCGCACGACGAACGGGTCGCGCGCTGGTGGTCGACGGCGATCTCCCGGGTGTACGACGTGGTGCCCGACCTGGGCGGCCTGCTGGTCCGGTCGGCGCGGGACGTGGAGGGCGCGAACCTGCTCGCCCGGGCGGTCGCGCCGTACGGCGGAACCGTTTTCTGGCGGGTTTCCGGTGCGGATCAGGGCCGGGACTGGCGGGACCGGCGGGCGGACCGCGCGCGGGCGGCGTACGACGAGTTCGCCCCGCTGGACGAGCGGTTCGAGGAGAACGTGGTGCTGCAGGTCCGGCACGGGCCGCTGGACTTCCAGGTCCGGGAGCCGGTCGCGCCGCTGCTCGGGGAAATCCAGGAAACCGTTTTCGGAATCGAGTTACAGGTCACGCAGGAGTTTTCCGGACAACAGCGGGACCTCTGCTACCTCGGGCCGTGGTGGCGGGAGATCCTGCAGTTCGACACCACCGGAGGCGGGGGCGTGACGGTTGCCGACCGCATCGGAGCGATCGTTGCCGTGTCCAACGTCGGCGACGACCCGAACTGGACCGGGCACAAGCTTGCGCAGAGCAACCTGTACGCGTTCGGGCGGCTGGCCTGGGACCCGTCGGCGGATCCGGTCAGCCTGCTGCACGAGTGGGCGGCCGCGACGTTCGCGATGGACGACCGTACCCGCAGCGAGCTGGTCACGATCATGGCGGGCTCGTGGCGGACGTACGAGCGGTACACCGCGCCGCTGGGGGTCGGGTACATGGTCACGCCGGAGACGCATTACGGGCCGAACGTCAACGGATACGAGTACTCCGGGCGTGGGGCGTACCACTACGCCGACCGGTACGGCGTCGGCGCCGACCGGACCGTGAAGACCGGTTCCGGGTTCACCGGGCAGTACCCGGAGCCGCTCGCGAGCGTGTACGAGGACGTCTACACGTGTCCGGACGAGCTGCTGCTGTTCTTCCACCACGTCCCGTACGACCACGTGCTGCAGAGCGGGAGCACGGTGCTGCAGCACATCTACGACACCCACTTCCAGGGGTACGCCGAAGTGGAGGCGATGGTCGCGCGCTGGCGGGTGATCGCCGAGCGCTTCGAGCCCGCCGTACGGGAGAACGTGAGTACGCGCTTCGACGTACAGCTGGCGACCGCGCGGGAGTGGCGCGACCAGGTGAACACGTACTTCTACCGCCTGAGTGGAGTCGCGGACGCCCAGGGACGGACGATTCACCGGTAGGCTGGTCCGAAAGTTTCGGGCTGGGAGGTGTGGTGAACGAGCGGCCGACGATTGCGAAAATTGCGGAGCAGGCCGGAGTGTCGGTGCCGACCGTCTCCAAGGTGCTGAACGGGCGGTCGGACGTGGCCGCGGCCACCCGGGCGCGGATCGAGAGCCTGATCCAGGAGCACGGGTACCGGCGCCGGAGCGCGAGTACGGCGGCCGGGCCGATGATCGACCTGGTGTTCAACCAGCTCGGCGGCGAGTGGGCGATGGAGCTGATCCGCGGCGTCGAGGAGGTCGCCCGGTCCGAGGGCGTCGAACTGGTGCTGTCCGAGTGCGGCGGCGCGCTGCGGCCGCGGCAGGAGTGGATCGAGTCGGTGCTGAACCGGCGCCCGGTCGGCGTGATCATGGTGTTCTCGGACCTGGACGCCGACCAGCGGGCGCAGCTGGAGACGCGGCGGATCCCGTTCGTGGTGGTGGATCCGGTCGGTGACGTCGGCGACGACGTACCGTCGATCGGCTCCGCGAACTGGAACGGCGGGCGGATGGCGACCTCCCACCTGCGGACGCTCGGGCACGAGCGGATCGCGATGATCGGCGGGCCGATCGACACGCTGTGCTCACGGCAACGGGTGGACGGATACACCGACGCGCTGCGCTCGACCGGGGTCGAGGTGCTGCCGGAGCTGATCCGCTGGGCGGACTTCGAGGTCGGCGGCGGCTACCGCGCGGCGCTCGAGCTGCTGCGCCTGCCGGACCGTCCGACCGCGATCTTCGCCGGCAGCGACATGCAGGCGCTCGGCGTGTACCAGGCCGCCCGCGAGCTGGGCCTCGACATCCCCCGTGACCTGTCGGTGGTCGGGTACGACGACCTCCCGGTCGCGCAGTGGGTCACCCCGGCGCTCACCACCGTCCACCAGCCCCTCCACCAGATGGCGGAGCTGGCCGCGCGGGTGGTCCTCGACCTGTCCCGCGGCAAAACCCCGGCGGCGCTCCGTCTCGACCTCGCGGTGGACATGAAGGTCCGCCAATCCACCACCCGGGGGCCGAGCTAGCAGCCCCCGGGTGCGACACCGCAGATGCGCTCGGCCGGGCCGTGGTGGGTGAGGCGGGACGTGGTGGCGCCGGGCGGGCGGGGGCGCGCGCGAGGCCGGGGCGCGGGTGAGGCCGGGGCGCGGGCGGGGGCGCGGGCGGGGCTGGACGTTGGGTGGGGCTGGGGTGAGGGCAACGGACGGCTATGGTGTGGGGATGATCGTCGGCGTGGGGATTGATGTGGTCGACGTGGATCGGTTCATGCGGACGCTGGAGCGGACGCCGGGGTTGCGGGATCGGGTGTTCACGGAGTTGGAGGCGGTGAAGCCTGCTGCTTCGCTGGCGGCTCGGTTCGCGGCCAAGGAGGCGTTGGCGAAGGCGTTGGGGGCGCCGGCGGGCATGCACTGGCACGACGCCGAGGTGCAGACCGACGAGACCGGGCGGCCCTGGCTGGAGATCACCGGCACGGTCGCGGCGCAGGCCGCCAAACTCGGGGTGCAGAGCCTGCATCTGTCGCTCAGCCACGACGCCGGGATCGCGTCCGCGGTCGTCATCCTGGAAGGTTGATTCGTGCCCGCTGTCGTCGGGGAGGTTTGAGCAATGCGCCAGGCGCACACGGTCGAGCAGGTTCGCGCGGCTGAGGCCGCGCTGATGGCGAGGCTTCCCGAGGGCACGCTGATGCAGCGCGCGGCGGCCGGGCTGGCGGTTGCTGTCAGCAACTTTTTGGGGAGTACGTACGGCGCCCGGGTGGTGCTGCTGATCGGCTCCGGGGACAACGGCGGGGACGCGCTGTACGCCGGCGCCCGGTTGGCGCGGCGTGGTGCGCAGGTCACGGCCGTCCTGCTCTCGCCCAAGGCTCACCAGCCCGGCCTCGCCGCCCTCGAGTCCGCCGGCGGCCGAGTCCTCACCGGAGGACAAGCTCACCCCGAGGAACCAGCTCACGCCGACCAAGCGGCCGACGCCGACCAAGAGGCTGACGCCGACGGTCCGGCTCATGCCGATGAACCAGCTCATGCCAACGGTTCGGCTCAGGTCGGCGAGGTCGAGCGGGTGGTTGCCGGTGCGGATGTAGTGGTGGACGGGATTGTGGGGATCGGGGGGCGGCCGGGGTTGCGGCCGGAGGCGCTGGCGGTGGTGCGGTTGGTCGAGCGGTACGGCGTACCGGTCGTTGCCGTCGACACCCCGTCCGGCGTGGACGTCGACACCGGCGAGACGCCCGAGCCGCACGTCCGGGCCGCGCTGACCGTCACGTTCGGCACGCACAAGGTCTGCCACCTGGTCGACCCGGCCGCGTCCGCGTGCGGCCCGGTGCACCTCGTCGACATCGGCCTGGAGGTTCCGCCCGCCGAGGTCCGCTCCCTCCAGGCCGCCGACGTCCGCGCGCTGTACCCCGTCCCGCACGGCGAGTCCGACAAGTACTCGCGCGGCGTCCTCGGCCTGATGGTCGGCTCCACGCAGTACCCGGGTGCCGCGGTGATCGCCACCTCCGGCGCCCTCGCCGGCCCGGTCGGCATGGTCCGGTACGTCGGCCCGGACCCGGTCGCGCACGCCGTACTCGCGGTCCATCCGGAGGTCGTCGTCGGCGAGGGTCGCGTGCAGGCGTGGGCGGTCGGCTCGGGTACGTCGACCGGCAGCGTCGACCTGGAGCGGTTCCACCGGATCACGCAGCAGCAGGACGTCCCGGTGATCGTCGACGCCGGGGCGATCGCCGCCCTCGACCACGACCGGGCGGGGCGCGTCGTCATCACGCCGCACGCGGGCGAGCTGTCCCAGCTGATCGGCGTACCGCGTGACGTGATCGAGCAGCGCCGGCTGCACTACGCACGTCAGGTGGCCGAGGACCGGCAGCTCGTCGTACTGCTGAAGGGCGCCACCACGATCGTCGCGGCACCCGACGGCTCCGTCCTCGTCAACCCGATCGCGAGTCCGTGGCTCGCCACCGCCGGGTCCGGTGACGTACTCGCCGGCATCTGCGGCTCGCTGCTGGCGGGCGGACTGCCGGAGTTCGAGGCCGCCGCGGTCGCCGCGTACCTGCACGCCGCCGCAGGCACCCTCGCCGCGTCGGCCGGCCCGGTCACCGCGATGTCCGTCGCGCATGCACTCCCCGAGGCGACCCGCCTACTTCTCGCCTGATCCGCCCGAGGCACGCGGTCTGCTGTTGCGGGCCGATCCAGGCGGACGTAGGACTGGAGAGTTGCTGGTGCCTCCGCCGCCTTTGGAGTGTGCTCGTGAAGCGAATCGTGGGGTTGTTGGTTCTCGCGTTGCTGGCTGTTCTGCCGGTGCCCGCTCAGGCACAGCAGACCAAGCAGTACGTCGCGGACGCGAAGACGAAGATCGACGTGATGGGCGAGTGGGCCCACCCGGACGACGACACGAGTTTCATCGGGCCGTGCGGCGTCTGGCATCAGCTGTACGGCGTGAAGTGCGGCGTGATCATGGTGACCCGCGGTGAGGGCGGCGGGAACGCGGCCGGCACCGAGCTCGGGCCGGACCTCGGGCTCCGCCGCGAGAACGAGGACCGTGTCGCGCACTACCGGTCCGGGACGATCGACATCTTCAACCTGGACCGGATCGACTTCTTCTACAACCAGAGCGCGCCGCTGACGCAGTACTTCTGGGACGAGCAGGAGACGCTCCGGCGGGTCACGCGGGTGATCCGGGAGACCCAGCCCGAGGTGTACATCGGCTTCACGCCGACGCTCGCGGCCGGCCACGGCAACCACCAGCAGGCCGGCCGGCTGATCTGGGAGGGAGTCCTGGCGGCCGCCGACCCGAACATGTTCCCGGAGCAGCTGACGGGGCCGCACGCGCTCAGCACCTGGCAGGTGAAGAAGGTCTTCTCCGGCGGCAGCACCGCGGGCACCGGCGGTACGACGACGTCCGCGAACTGCACGACCGGGTTCACCCCGTCCGGCCTCGACCCGGTCGCGGGCGTGTGGACCGGGTACAACTCGCCGTACACCTGGCCGGCCGGCAACTCCCAGGGGCAGCCGGCCGGTACGCCGAAGATCTGGCAGCAGGTGGCCGACGAGGGCCGCGCGGCGTATCCGACGCAGAGCCGGTTGATGTACAAGGGCGTGTCGGCGCCGGCCTGTCCGCGGTTCGGGATGACCGAGTCGTTCGTGCCGTTCCAGCCGAACAGCAGCCCGGCGGCCGGGCGTGACGACGCGATTCTGTTCGGGGCGACCAAGCCGGATCCGGGCGGGCTGCCGCTCGGGACGCTGGAATACCTGACGTTCAGCCGGTTCTACAACGTCGCGGGTGAACCCTTCCAGGCGACCCTGCACCTGCGCGGGAAGCTTGCCGAGGGCAACGTCCAGCTGACGGTGCCGGCCGGCTGGACCGTCGACGGGCCGAAGCCGGTGCCGGCCGGTTCGAGCGCCGACGTGACGTTCACGGTCACCCCGGCCGCGAACGCGACCGTGGACCAGAACGCGAAGATCTCCGCGCTGTACACCACCGGGAAGCACGCGACGGGCTACACGGAAAACGTTGTACGAATCGTTTCCGCGGCGGAAGGGCGTTTCCAGCGGTGGGGGAACTGGCTCGAGTACGACCAGTGGCTGGAGAAGACCGCACCGCAGGCGGACCGGCTCGGACGGTCGCAGGCGATCCAGTCGATGGGGATCGGGCAGACGATCGACGTACCGGTCGTCGTCCACAACTGGTCCACGAAGCAGCAGACCGGTGCCGTGTCACTCGACCTGCCGGCGGACTTCACGGTCGACAGCAACAGCAAGCCGTACGACGTGGCGCCGGGCGCGGACGTGACCGTCACGTTCAAGCTGACGAACACCGACACGACCCTGCCTGCCCAGCAGAACGTCAGCATCCCGATCAGGACCGCGACAGGAAGTGAAACGCTCACGCTGACGCTCGTCCCCACGACGGTGATCCCGCAGGCGACCCCGGTCGTCGACGGGACGGCCGAGCCGGGTGAGTACCCGGGGCCGACACTCGACCTCGGCCGGATCTGGCAGGGCGCTTCGGGCTGTACGGGCGTCGACGACTGCGGCGTTTCGGCAACCGGAGAAGGCAGTACGGCGAAGGTCAGCTGGTCCGACGACGCGCTGTACTTCTTCATCCACATCCGCGACGACTACCAGTCGTACGCCGTGACCCCGGCCGAATGCGTCGGGCACTGGCAGGCCGACTCCGTCGAGATCCTGCTCGACCCCCGCGGCACCGCGTCGCAGGATCTCAAGGACACCGCCAACACGTTCAAGCTCGGCATCTTCCCGTTCACCCAGAGCGGCGGGCCTTGCTGGGAACGCGACGCGGACAACCACCAGGGCTACTCCAGCGGCGCCCTCGACACCGGTAACGCGCCGGGCGTCCAGGTCGCGTCGACGGCCCAGTGGGTAGGCAGCAACCAGACGACGGTGCCGCACGCGTACGCCGGTGGCGGGTACGACCTCGAGGTGAAGATCCCGCTGGCGGATCTGCCCGCCGCGGTCGACCCGTCGCACCTCGGGCTGAACATCACGCCGTACGACAACGACGACACCTCGGCACCCGGTACGACGACGCTCCGGCACATCGACATGAGCACCCGGCTCGGCTGGTCGGCGCTCGGGTCCGTGCAGTCCGACCCGTACCGCTGGGGGATCGCCACGCTGCCCGGGTACACGCCGCCCGCGGGCCGGCCGACCACCCCGGCACCGCCGGACGTCTCGAACCCGAACCTGAACGGCGCGCTGTCCCCGCAGACGATCGCCCAGTCCGCGCGCAACGGCGTCCCGATCTCCGGGCGGGTCCCGACCGGAGACCTGTCGATCCAGTACGCCGGCCTCAGCGGCAACGCCGTACAACTCGTCACGTCGTCGAAGGGCTCCGGCACCGCCCGGGCGTTCCTGACCTCCGGCGAACTCGCGGCGATCCCGGTGTGGACGACCTCGTGTACGTCGGATCCGGCGCCGGACTACGGGTTCACGCCGTGTGCGATCACCGACGGCGCGACGCCGCCGTGGTCACCGGACATGAGCGGGCACCTGGTGAAACAGGCCACGCAGCAGGTGACCCGCGGTGTCCAGCACTGGACGATCCCGTTGACCGCGGCCCAGCGTCAGCAGTTGAAGGACCGCGGCCACCTGCTCGTTTCCTACGAGACGACGAGGAACGAGGTCCAGGCCTTCGACATCCGGATCGCGTAGCCGGGCTCGTCCAGTGGCTCGCTCGGGTCAGCGCAGGGCGGTGAAGTCCAAGCCGCCGCTGGACGACCGCAGGCTGAGCACCGAGCCGTCGATCCGGTAGGTCAGGTCGCCCTTCAATCCGTTCAGCAGCAGGGATTCCAGCTTCGCGGCGTCGCCCTTGCAGGCACGCCGGGTGGTGGCCAGCTCCCCGAAGGTCAGCTTGCCGGGGGCGTTCGCGACCACCCCCTGGAACTCGTTGCAACCGGTCGAGCCGGTCACCCGGTCGCCGTTCAGTGTCAGCCACGCCTTTTCGGCGCCGGCCGGGTGCGAGGCGGTCTCGCCGGCGACGATCGTGGAGAGCGCCCACTTCGTGCCGTCCAGCGCGGCGGCGGGCTCGGCGGTCTGCTTGTCGACCAGCGAGATCGTCGTACTGTCCGTGCTGACCACGAGCTTGTCGCCGTCGAGCTTCCAGGTCGGCTTCGCGCTGAGGACTCCGCCGATCCACTTGTCCGCGCCGGCGGCGGGGCCCAGGCATCCCATCGCCGTGGACGTGATCTCCTTGCCGAGGACCAAACGGTTGTCCGCGGTCGACACCGAGGTCTCGGAGGAGTTGCAGCCGGCGTACCACGACAAGCGGCCGTCGGTGGTGAACTGCAGGCGGACCTTGGTGGCCGGCGTTCGCGGCTTGCCGTTCTCGGTCACGGAGGTGGACAGGAACGTCCGTCCGCTCAGCCCGGAGCCGGGCGCGGGCGTGGCGTCGTTGCCGCAGGCGGTCAGGGCGAGCACGCCTGTCGCCACGAGAGCGATCATCCGTTTGTTCACACCCCAAGGACGCTGCGGGTGGCGCTCGCGTTGCAGTTCGAGGCATGGTTTCTCCGGGGAGAGTTGTTTCAAGGGGGAATCATGGGTTTCCGTTTTTCGCGCCGCCGTCTGCTACTCGTCGGCGTCGCCGTCCTGGTGGTCGGCGTACTGGTCGCGGTGCCGATCGTCGTACGGACGAACAAGGACTCGCCGGTCGAGACGGCAGCCGCCGCCATCGGCCCGAGCAAGAGCTGCCCGAATCCGTCGTTCGTCACCACGTCGCGCAACAACCAGGGTGAGGGGCGCGACTTCGGGCAGTACTACGTGCACAACAACATGTGGAACAACCAGGACGGCGTCTACACGATGTCGGCGTGCAACTATGACAACTGGTACGAGGACGTCACGCAGCCGAAGCCGGGTGACAACGGGGTGCAGGCGTATCCGAACGTGCACAAGGACTACGACGACGTACCGCTGTCCAGGATCAAGTCCGCGAAGTTCGCTGCCACGACACCCGCGGACTGTGCAGGCTGTGTCTACGACGTCGCGTTCGACGTCTGGATCGGCGACGGGCTGAAGAACGAGCTGATGATCTGGACCGAGAACAAGGGACAGACCCCCGGCGGGGACAAGATCGGGACGGTCAGCATCGGCGGGTTCACGTACGACGTTTGGCACGAGGACGGGTACACGGCGTACGTCTCGCAGGTGACGCAGAAGTCCGGCACGATGCCGCTGGCGAGCTTCTTCGACGACATGACGCGCCGCGGCTGGGCCCCGAAGCCGACCACCTGGCAGGTCGACTTCGGCGTCGAGATCGTCTCCACGGCCGGCGCCACCCGGCGCTTCACCTTCACCGACTTCGCCATCGAGGAGAGCTGACACTTAGGGTTCCGGTGTGACCGGACTGGTGATCTTCGACAACGACGGCGTGCTGGTGGATTCCGAGCGGCTCGCGAACACGATTCTTTCCGAGCTGCTGACCGAGGCCGGGGCGCCGTACACGTTCGAGGAAACGGTGCGGGACTTCATGGGCGGGTCGATGGCCTCGATGCGGCAGAAGGTCGAGGCGCAGCTCCGGCGGCCGTTGCCGGCGGACCTGGAGGACCGGTACCACCAGCGGCTGTTCGACGGGTTCGCCCACCTGCGGGCGGTCCCCGGCGTCGAGGCCGTCCTGGACCACCTGGACGCCCGCGGCGTCCCGTACTGCCTGGCGTCCTCGGGAACCCACCGACGGATCCGTACGGCGCTGACCGCGGTCGGCTTCCTGGACCGGTTCGAGGGGCGGATCTTCAGCGCCGAGGACGTCGCGCACGGCAAGCCCGCGCCGGACCTGTTCCTGCACGCGGCCGCGGAGATGGAGGTGAAGCCGGCCGACTGCCTGGTGATTGAGGACAGCCCGCTCGGCGTCGCCGCCGCGGTCGCCGCCGGGATGAAGGTCTTCGGGTACGCCGGGATGACCGATCCCGCGAAACTTGTCGATGCGGACACGGTTTTCCACGACATGACCGCCCTCGCGGACCTGATCGACGGAGCCTGAGACACTGGGTTGACCATGTCTACTCTTCAGTCACGCCCGGTCCGCGCTGAGGCGGTCGTCGATCTGGCGGCGATCCGCCACAACGTGAGCACGCTGCGTGGTCGCGCACCGGGTGCGCAGCTGATGGCCGTGGTGAAGGCCGACGGGTACGGGCACGGGATGGTGCCGGTCGCGCGCGCCGCTCGCGAGGCCGGGGCGGTGTGGATCGGGGCCGCGGTGCTCGAGGAGGCGCTCGGGCTGCGCGCCGCCGGTGACACCGGGCCGATCTTCTGCTGGCTGACCACCCCGGGCGAGCCGCTGGCCGACGCCATCGACGCCGGGATCGACCTGTCCGCG
The DNA here is from genome assembly GCF_040682535.1 of Kribbella sp. NPDC051137. Taxonomy (NCBI): domain Bacteria; kingdom Bacillati; phylum Actinomycetota; class Actinomycetes; order Propionibacteriales; family Kribbellaceae; genus Kribbella; species Kribbella sp. NPDC051137. Next base: position 749,067 of record NZ_JBFBBI010000006.1, on the reverse strand, counting down.
GGCGCTCCGTGGGAGATCGACGAGCTGGCCGCCGCGGTGCAGGACCGGCCCGCGCGGGTGCACCTGAAGATCGACACCGGGATGTCGCGCGGCGGCGCCGTACCGGAGGAGTGGCCGGCACTGATCCGGGCCGCGCTCCGGGAGCAGGGCGCCGGCCGGATCGAGATCAAGGGCATCTGGTCGCACCTGGCGTCCTCGGACGAGCCGAAGAGCGCGGTCAACGAGACCCAGCTGGCCACGTTCACCGAGGCGATCGAGGTCGCCGAGTCGTTCGGGGTCGACGCCGAGTTCAAGCACCTGGCGAACTCCGGTGCGACGCTCGCGCTGCCCGAGACGCATTTCGACCTGGTCCGGCCCGGCGTCGCGACGTACGGGCTGTCGCCGTTCGGGCACGCGCTGCCGTCGGCAGAGCTCGGGCTGCGACCCGCGATGACGCTGAAGGCCCGGCTCGCGATGGTGAAGCGGGTGCCGGCCGGTGCGGGCGTCTCCTACGGGCTGACCTGGACCGCGCCGCGGCCGTCGACCCTCGGCCTGGTCCCGCTCGGGTACGGCGACGGCCTGCCGCGGCACGCCTCGAACGGCGGACCGGTCCAGATCGGCGGCCACCGTCGTACCGTCGTCGGCCGGATCTGCATGGACCAGTGCGTGGTGAACCTGGAGGACGACCAGGCCGCGGCCGGCGACGAGGTCGTGCTGTTCGGTCCCGGTACGGCGGGCGAGCCGACCGCGGACGACTGGGCCGACGCCGCCGGCACCATCAACTACGAGATCGTCACCCGCCTGGGCGCCCGCATCCCCCGGCGGTACATCGACAGCGAAAGGTAGGACCAGCATGTCCAAAGCAGGACGGACTGCTGGTCTGATCGGGGCCGCGGTCGGAGTGCTGGCCGCCGGCGCCGCGGCCGGGGTCGCGGTCGAGCGCCAGGTGATCGGCCGCCGCTCCGGGCTGCGCAAGCAACTGGAGGCGGAGCCGTTCGGCACCCAGCACGGGACGCCGCACATCTTCACGGCCGACGACGGCGTCGAGCTGTACGTCGAGGTCGACGAGCTGAAACGCTCCCGCCGGCCCGCGCCACCGCCGAAGCGGAAGCTCGGCCTGACCGGGGCGGTGGGGCGGGGAAAGAATGAGCACAGCAAGTTACCCGTCCCGCCCGAGGACCTGACCGTGATCTTCGTCCACGGGTACGGGCTGAACCTGGACCTCTGGCACTTCGAGCGCCGCGACATGGCCGGGATCGGCACGATGGTGTTCTACGACCAGCGTTCGCACGGGCGGTCCGGCCGGTCGCCGAAGGAAGGCGTCAGCATCGACCAGCTCGGCAAGGACCTGTACGGGATCCTCGAGCGGTTCGCGCCGACCGGCCCGGTGATCCTGATCGGGCACTCGATGGGCGGCATGACGATCATGGCCCTTGCCGACCAGCACCCGGAGCTGTTCGGCGACCGGGTGATCGGCGTCGGGCTTTGCTCGACCAGCGCGGGCCGGTTGGACCAGGTGCCGATCGTGTTCCCGGGCAAGGCCGGCATGCTCGCCCGGGCGCTGGCCACCCCGACGGTGATTGCGCTGGCCCGGATCCCGGACATCGTCGAGCGCGGCCGCAAGGCAGGCTCGGACCTTACCTACCTGCTCACCCGGAAGTACGCGTTCGGTTCCGAGGTGCCGCCGGCGTTCACCGAGTTCGCGAACGAGATGATCGCGGCGACGCCGATCGAGGTGATCGCGGACTTCTACCCGATCTTCGCGCTGCACGACAAGTCCGAGGCCCTGGAGCCGCTGCAGAAGGTCGAGTGCGTGGTGATCGGCGGCGACAAGGACCTGCTGACGCCGTTCGAGCACGCCGAGGACATCGTCCGCCGGGTGCCCGGCGCGGAGCTGGTCGAGGTCAAGAACTGCGGGCACCTGGGTCTGATCGAGCACCACCGTGAGTTCACCGCGGCGCTGCTTGGGATGATCGAGCGAGCCGAACAGTCCCTGGCAGCATCCTGACCCTGCGAGATGACCCCGAGATGACCGACCTGCGCGTCCTGGACGCGACTCCCGAGCACGCCGCGGCGATCGTCGCGGTGATCCACCACGCGTTCGCCGCGCGCCGGGTGCTCGACCCGCCGTCGACCCAGCTGTCCGAGAACGTCGCTTCGGTGACCGCGGCGATCGAGCAGCACGGTGGACTGCTGGTGCTCAGCGACGGGGTGCCGGCGGGCGCGATGCTGTTCGAGCAGTCTGGCGACATCCTGAACCTGCGCCGCGTCTCGGTCGATCCGCGGAACCAGTCCCACGGTGTCGCCTCGGCGATGGTCGGCTGCGCCGAGGAGGTCGCCGTACGGCGTGGGCTGAGTCGGGTGAACCTGATCGCCCGGGTGGAGCTGCCGGACACCGTGGAGTTCTGGCGGCGGCGCGGGTACACCGTCGTCGACCGGCAGGCGCACAACCTGATCTATGCGAAGGCAATGCCGGTCGAGCTGACGGTACCGACCGCCGACGACATGCAGGCGATCGGCGAGGAGCTGGCGGGGCAGCTGCTCGCGGGTGACGTCCTCGTGCTGTCCGGCGATCTCGGTGCCGGGAAGACCACCTTCACGCAGGGGCTGGGCGCCGGGTTGAAGGTGCGGGGTGCGATCACGTCGCCGACGTTCGTGATCTCGCGGGTGCATCCGTCGCTGGTCGGTGGGCCCGCGCTGGTGCATGTCGACGCCTACCGGGTGGGCGGGTTCGCGGAACTGGACGATCTCGACCTGGACGCCAGCCTGGACGAAGCGGTCACCGTGGTCGAGTGGGGTCACGGGCTGGCCGAGGGGCTGGCGCCGGACCGGCTCGACATCGTGGTGACCCGCGGCGACGACGACACCGACGAGACCCGCGCACTCCGGATCACGCCGGTAGGCCCGCGCTGGGCGGCATCCGGCGTACGCGTGTCCGCACTGGAGACATAGTGTCCCGTCGGCGATGCTGCTCACACGCTAGCGGCGCCCAGGCACGCACCTCGCTGCGTTGGACGAGCGCCCACGATGAACACCGCATCGAGGACGCTCGTCCGCCTTGCGATGCACGCACCTGGACGCCGCTATCGTGCAACCATCATCGCCGACGGGACACTGACTGACATGCTGCTTGCCTTCGACACCTCGAGTGCTGCTGTCACCGTCGCGTTGGCGACTCCGGACGGCGAGATCGTCGCGTCGTCGACGACCGTGGACGCCCTTCGCCACGGTGAGCTTCTCGCGCCCGCGATCGCGGCTGCGCTGCAGACCGCGGGCGTCACGCCGCGCGACCTGACCGGGATCGCGGTCGGTGTCGGGCCCGGGCCGTTCACGGGGCTGCGGGTCGGGCTGGTCACCGCCCGGACGATGGGCGACGTACTCGGGATCGAGGTCGCCGGCGTGTGCAGCCTCGACGTGCTGGCGCGGCAGTCGTCACTGACGCTGCCGGTCGCGGTTGCCACGGATGCGCGGCGCAAGGAGATCTACTGGGCGCTGTACGACGGCCCGGCCGCGGACGGGAGCCGCCGACGGCTGGAAGGACCGGCCGTGGACAAGCCTGCCGACGTCGCGCATGTACTGTCCGGGTTGCCGGTGATCGGGCGTGGCGCGGTGCTGTACGGCGACGTGCTCGGGGTGCCGGTCGACGACGTCGTCGAGTACCCGTCGGCCGAGGTGCTGGCGGCAGGCGTGGCGACCCGGACGCTGGAAGTCGTGGCACCGGAGCCGCTGTATCTGCGGCGGCCCGACGTGACCATGTCCAGCGGGCCGAAGAGCGTCCTGTGAGACCTGTGATCCGGGCGGCCGTCGCCGACGACCTGCCGGCGCTTGTGGCGCTGGACGAGGTCTGCTTCGGGCCGACCGCCTGGAGCGAGGTGGCCTGGCTGGACGAGTTCGAGCGACTGTCCGAGGACCGGGTGGTGCTCGTCGCGGACGACGGCGTGGTGGTCGGGTACGTCGTACTGCTGCTGCCGCCTGTTGCGCTCGATGTGGTGGAAGTCCTGCGGATCGCGGTGGCTCCGGACCGGCGGCGGACGGGTGTCGGCGGGCAGCTGATGACGGTGGCCCTGCAACGTTGTGCGGGCCGGACGGTTCTGTTGGAGGTTGCCGCGGGCAACGAGTCGGCGATCGGGTTGTACGCCGGGTTCGGGTTCGCGGAGATCAGCCGGCGGCGCGGGTACTACCCGGGCGGCGAGGACGCGGTGATCATGCGGTGGCGGGAGGAAGCATGAAGGAAGAGCCTCTGATCCTCGGGATCGAGACGTCGTGCGACGAGACCGGGGTCGGGATCGTGCGCGGTCAGACGTTGCTCGCGGACGCGGTCGCGTCGAGTGTCGAGGAGCACGCCCGGTTCGGCGGCGTCGTACCCGAGGTGGCCAGCCGGGCACATCTCGAGGCGATGGTGCCGACGATCCGCCGCGCCTGCGAGACCGCCGGCATCCGGCCGACCGACGTGGACGCGGTCGCGGTGACCAGCGGACCCGGTCTGGCCGGTGCGCTGCTGGTCGGCGTCGCCGCCGCCAAGGGTCTCGCGCTCTCGCTGGACAAGCCGATCTACGGCGTCAACCACCTGGCCGCGCACGTCGCGGTGGACACGCTGGAGCACGGCGACCTGCCGAAGGGCTGCGTCGCGATGCTGGTGTCCGGCGGGCACTCGTCGCTGCTGTCGGTCGAGAACATCACCGATGGCGTCGTCCCGATGGGGAGCACCATCGACGACGCGGCCGGCGAGGCGTTCGACAAGGTCGCGCGGGTGCTCGGGCTGCCGTTCCCGGGCGGACCGTGGATCGACAAGGCGGCACAGGACGGCGACCGCCTGTACGTGACGTTCCCGCGCGGGCTGACGTCGCAGCGGGACCTCGAGCGGCATCGGTTCGACTTCTCGTTCTCGGGGTTGAAGACCGCGGTCGCGCGTTGGGTCGAGGCTCGTCGGCGCGACGGCGAGGACGTGCCGGTGAACCATGTCGCGGCCGCCTTCCAGGAGGCGGTCTGCGACGTCCTGACCCGGAAGGCGATCGACGCCTGCAAGGACCGCGGGTTCGAGCACCTGCTGATCGGCGGCGGGGTCGCGGCGAACTCGCGGCTCCGGGCGATGGCCGAGGAGCGTGCCGCCGCGGCCGGGATCACCGTCCGGGTGCCGCGCCCAGGCCTGTGCACGGACAACGGCGCGATGGTCGCCGCCCTCGGCTCGGAACTCGTCCGCGCCGGCCGGACGCCGTCGCCGCTCGACCTTCCCGCCGACTCCTCGATGCCGATCACGGAGGTACTGAACAGATGAAGTGGACCGGGCCCGACGGCTTCGAGGCCGACGACAACGCCGAGCGCATCGACGCCGGGGTCGTGCAGGGCTTCCTGAGTACGTCGTACTGGGCGACCGGCGTGCCGCGCGAGGTGGTGGAGCGCGCGATTGCGGGCTCGCTGAACCTCGGGGTGTACGACGCGTCCGGCGCGATGGTCGGGTACGCGCGCATGGTGACGGACCGGGCCACGTTCGCGTGGCTGGCCGACGTGTTCGTGCTGGAGTCGCACCGCGGCCACGGGCTCGGCCGGTTCGTCGTGTCGACGTTGCTGGAACACCCGGACCTGAAGGGCCTCCGGCAGATCCTGCTGGCGACGGCGGACGCGCACGAGCTCTACCGCTCGTACGGCTTCGCCGAGACGCCGCCCGGCCGGATGATGGCGATCCGCCGGGATCCGACCGAGCTGTACGCCCGTCCGTGAGCCGCCCGGGTGTCGACCTCGTCCGGCATCCGGCGGGGGCGACCGACCTGGTGCTGCTCGCGCACGGCGGTGAGGAACGTTCGCAGGCCGCGCCACATCTGTGGCGGCCCGCGCTGCTGCGGATGTGGCCGTTCGCGGCGGCGGCGCGTGCGGCGGCACCGGAGGCCGCGATCGGGTTCGCCCGCTACCGCTTCCGCGGCTGGAACGACGTGGGCGACCCCGCCGTCGACCTGCGCACGGTGCTCGACGAGTTGCCGTTCGAGCGGGTGCTGCTGATCGGTCACTCGATGGGCGGCCGCGCGGTAGTTGCCGTCGGCGACCATCCGCGGGTCGCCGGGGTGCTCGCGCTGGCACCGTGGCTGCCATCCGGCGAACCGCTCGTCGCGCTCCGCCCGCCGGTCACCTTCGTCCACGGCACCGACGACACGATCACAGACCCGGCGGGTACGACGGCGTACGCGACCCGGCTCCGCGCGTCCGGGGTCGCGGTGACGACGTACGCCCTCGCCGGCGAAGGCCACGCGATGCTGCGGCGACCACACGACTGGAACCGCCTGGTGGGCGAGTTCGTCAGCGGCTGCGCGGCCGGCGGCGACGAACACCTGGCGCCGACGCGCGCACGGGTGGTGTCGGCGGTTGCCGGGATCGCGGTGGCGCGGATCCGGCTGCCCGTCAAGGAACGGCTCCGGGCAGAGGCCTGGGGGTGACGCGCACCGCTTGCTCCCCAGGCGAACGGTCAGCGGCCAACCGGTTCCACTCCCACCCTGGCCGACGTACATGAACGAACGGTGACCCCTTAGTGGCGGGCCTCCGGGGAGCGCGGCAACGAGCGCAGCACCTCGCTCGTCGGCAAGTCACCCGGAGACCCGCACGCGTCATCGATCATATGTTCGAATGTAGGTCGAGCGCAAGTGCACGATGCCGGCCGGGTGTGGTGCCGACGATCGCGGCGAAGGCGGCGATGAAGCCGCTCGGGTTCGCCCAGCCGCACGCGTGCGCGACGTACGCCGTGTCATGACCGGCGGCCAGCAGCACCAGGGCGTGGTAGATCCGGAGCTGTGTGCGCCATTCGTAGTACGTCATGCCGAGCTCGTTGCGGAGGAGGCGGCTGAGCGTTCGGGCGCCGGCTCCGGCCTGCCGGCCGAGGTCGGCCAGCGATGTGTTGTCCCCGGGGTTCTCCTGCAGGTGTCGTGCAATCGCGCGGAGGCGGTCGTCCTGCGGTTCGGGGAGTTGCAGGGGTTGCTCGGTCGCTTCGTCGAGTTCGTCGACGAGGACCCGGTGGAGCCGGGTGCGTGCGGTCGTCTCCAGCTCGCGGCTGGTCAGGGCGAGCAGGACCTCGCGGGCGAGGCCAGAGGCCAGGAAGACCGCCGGCCGATCGGGCAGCCGCCTGGACAGCGCAGGCGACAGGAACACGATCCGCATGTCGGTCTCGCCGTGCGCGCGGTGGTGGTGGGTGGTGCCGGCCGGGGTCCAGGCGACGCGGTTGGCCGGGACGATCGACGTACGCCGGTCCGTGTGGACGGACAGTACGCCGCGGGCGGCGTACACGAGATGGCCCTCGCCGTGGGTGTGGACCGGGCTGATGCCACCGGATTCCCACTGGTGGGCGCCGGCTGACGGGAAGAGCTCCGAGCGGACGGGTTGGCGGCCAACGGGCATAGCTTGGCATTCTATCGGTGGTCGGCCACTGGTTGCTCCGGCGAGAGTGAACGCATGACGATGCGTGCGGCGGTTTGTGTACGGGCGGGCGGCCCGGAGGTGCTGGAGATCCGCGAGCTGCCGGTGCCGGCGGTGCGGGACGGGTGGAGCCTGGTCCGGGTGTACGGCGCCGGGCTGAACCGGTCGGAGTTGCGCACCCGGCAGGGGCACTCGCCGTCGGTGGAGTTCCCACGGGTGCTCGGGATCGAGTGCGTCGGCGTGGTCGAGGTCTCGACGGATCCCGCCGTACCGGAGGGGACGAGGGTCGCGGCGGTGATGGGCGAGATGGGCCGGGCCTACGACGGCGGGTACGCGGAGTACGCGTTGTTGCCCAACGCAACGTTGATGCCAGTCGTCTCCACGTTGCCGTGGGACCTGCTGGCGGCCTTGCCGGAGACCTACCTGACGGCGCAGGGCTCACTGGACGCGTTGGGGATCGAGCGCGGTGGGCGGCTGCTGATCCGCGGCGGCACGTCGTCGGTCGGGATGGCGGCCGCCGCGATCGCGGCGGGGCACGGGGTGGAGACGGCGGTGACCACGCGGCAGGCTCACAAGGCTTCGGCGCTCACGGCCGACCACGTCCTGGTCGACGGGGCCGTGCTCGACATCTGGCCGGACGGACCCGACTACGTTCTCGATCTGGTCGGCGCCCGGACCGTGGTGGACTCGCTGCGGGTCGTGCGGCGCGGTGGCACGGTGTGCGTGGCGGGATCGCTCAGCGGCTGGCTGATCGAGGCGTTCGAGCCGATCGCGATGATCCCGACCGGGACCCGGCTGACGGCCTTCCACAGCGAGACGATGCGGGGCCGGTCCGACGTGCTGCAGCGGATCGTCGACGAGGTCGAGGCAGGCGTCTACCGGCCGAACGTGGATCGCGTGTTCACGCTGGACGAGATCACCGCGGCGCACCGCCACATGGAGGACGATCAGGCGACCGGCAAGGTGGTCGTCACCCTGCGGCAGGAGTAGGCGACCGCGTCCCGGCCGATCCGCGTGACGATCAACGTCGCCGCCACGGAACCCTTCGGTGCCAGCTTCTTCCGGAGTTGGGCCGGGTCCAGGTCGACGCCGCGCTTCTTGATCTCCAGCGTCCCGATGCCCTGGCCGCGGACCCACGCACGGAGCGCCTTCTCCTTGTAGGGGCGCTCTTCCAGGACCTCGTACGCCGATGCCAGTGGAGTCGGGACGTACTCCGCGGCCGTCACATAGGCGATGCGCGGATCCAGCAGCCACCCGTCGACGGCGGCGGCCACCGCGGTGACCAGGCCGGCCCGGACGACGGCGCCGTCGGGCTCGTAGACGTACTGCCCGACCGGCCCCGCGTCCACCTCGGGTGCGTCGGTGACGGTCGCACCGCTCGGGAGGAGTGTGGCGCGCCGGGAGGCCTCTGTGGAGAGGCGCCCGGACCAGAGCGCGGCCTCCTTCACCTCGCCGGCGTCGCTGATCCACTCGGCCTCGACGCCGTCGGGGACCGCGTCGTGCGGGATGCCGGGCGCGACCTTGACGCACGCGGTCCGCTCGAGCAGCGCGGTCACGAACGACCACGGCGGCGAGTAGGCGTTGTGGTCGAACACCCGCCGCCCGTCCGCGCGACGAGCCGGGTCCGCGAAGACCACGTCGTACGGCGTGAGGTCGGTGGACTCGGCGTCGCCCACCAGCACGTCGCCTGGCAGGGCCAGTGCGGACAGGTTGGCGCGGGCGGTGGCTGCTGTCTCCGGGTCACGTTCGACGCCGGTGACCCGGAGTCCGGCGCGCGCCGCGGTGATGAGGTCACCGCCGATGCCGCAGCCCAGGTCGACCAGACTCGCGCCGGGCATCGTCGTCGCCAGGCGCTCGGCGCGGTGGGTGGCGACGGTGGTGCGGGTGGCCTGTTCCAGGCCGTCCGGGGTGAAGTACATGCGTTGGGCGTCGGGGCCGAACTTGGCGACGGCGCGGTGCCGCAGGGCGGCTTGGGTGACAGCCGTCGTGACCAGGGCAGCGTCGTACCGGCGTCTGAGCTTCTCCACCAGTTGCAGTTCGCTGCCGGGGCGGAACCCGGCGCACGCGGCAGCCAGTACCTCAGCGCCCGGTCCGTCGAGCAACGCAGTGACAGTCACCCCGGCAACTTTAGAGGGGCCTGGAACAGATTCCTTTGGCACTCGAGTTGACCGAGTGCTAATCGCGGCCTAGATTCGGTGTTGGCACTCTCGGTGTGAGGGTGCCAGCGGTCCGGCCTCTGACCCCCGCGACGGCAGGGGAGCGCGACCACATGTCACAGACAAGCGAATTCGACCGTGGAGGTCAGCAAGTGTCGGTCACGATCAAGCCGCTCGAGGACCGCGTCCTCGTCGCGCCGCTCGAAGCCGAGCAGACCACGAAGTCCGGCCTGGTGATCCCGGACACCGCCAAGGAGAAGCCGCAGGAGGGCGAGATCCTCGCCGTCGGCCCGGGCCGGATCGACGACAACGGCAACCGCGTCCCGCTGGACGTCGCCGTCGGCGACAAGGTCATCTACTCCAAGTACGGCGGCACCGAGGTCAAGTACGACGGCCAGGACTACCTGATCCTGGGCGCCCGCGACATCCTCGCAGTCGTCAGCAAGTGACGACCGCCCGCTGTTCCTGACTGACACCGCCCCGGCTACCTCTGGTACCGGGGCGGAGTGGGTCAGGGCAGCGGGAATCGCCGTACGGACATTTCAGAAAAGGACTGGTTTTCTTCATGCCGAAGATCCTCGAGTTCGACGAGAATGCCCGGCGCGCGCTGGAGCGCGGCGTCGACAAGCTCGCGAACACGGTCAAGGTGACGCTGGGCCCGAAGGGCCGCTACGTCGTCCTGGACAAGAAGTGGGGCGCCCCGACCATCACCAACGACGGTGTGACCGTCGCCCGTGAGGTCGAGCTGGACGACCCGTTCGAGAACCTTGGTGCGCAGCTCACCAAGGAGGTCGCCACCAAGACCAACGACATCGCCGGTGACGGCACCACCACCGCGACGGTGCTGGCGCAGGCGCTGGTGCACGAGGGCCTGCGGGCGGTCGCCGCCGGCGCCAACCCGATGGGTCTGAAGCGCGGTATCGAGGCGGCCGTCGAGGCCGTGTCGGCCAAGCTGGTGGACACCGCCAAGCCGGTCGACGACAAGGGCGACATGGCCCACGTCGCGACCATCTCCGCCCGCGACGCCGAGATCGGCGCGCTGATCGCGGACGCGTTCGACAAGGTCGGCAAGGACGGTGTGATCACCGTCGAGGAGTCGAACACCTTCGGTACCGAGCTCGAGTTCACCGAGGGCATGCAGTTCGACAAGGGCTACATCTCGCCGTACTTCATCACCGACGCCGAGGCCGGCGAAGCGGTGCTGGAGGACCCGTACATCCTGATCCACCAGGGCAAGATCTCCGCGATCGCGGACCTGCTGCCGCTGCTGGAGAAGGTCGTGCAGTCCGGCAAGACGCTGCTGATCATCGCCGAGGACGTCGAGGCCGAGGCGCTGTCGACCCTGGTGGTCAACAAGATCCGCGGCAACTTCACCTCGGTCGCCGTCAAGGCGCCGGGCTTCGGCGACCGCCGCAAGGCGATGCTGGAGGACCTGGCCGCGCTCACCGGCGCGCAGGTCGTCGCCCCCGAGGTCGGGCTGAAGCTCGACCAGGTCGGCCTCGAGGTGCTCGGTTCGGCCCGCCGGATCGTGGTCTCGAAGGACAACACGACCGTCGTCGAGGGTTCCGGCAAGGCCGAGGACATCGAGGGCCGGGTCAGCCAGATCAAGTCCGAGATCGAGCGCACCGACTCCGACTGGGACCGCGAGAAGCTGCAGGAGCGGCTGGCCAAGCTGGCCGGCGGCGTCTGCGTGATCAAGGTCGGCGCGGCCACCGAGGTCGAGCTGAAGGAGAAGAAGCACCGGATCGAGGACGCGGTGTCCGCGACCCGGGCCGCGATCGAGGAGGGCATCGTCGCCGGCGGCGGCTCCGCCCTGGTGCACGCCTCCGCCGTCCTGGACAACAACCTGGACCTCGAAGGTGACGAGGCCAGCGGCGTCCGGATCGTCCGCAAGGCGATCGTCGAGCCGCTGCGCTGGATCGCCGAGAACGGCGGCTACGAGGGCTACGTCGTGACCTCGAAGGTTGCGGAGCTCGAGGCCGGCAGCGGCTTCAACGCCGCCACCGGCGAGTACGGCGACCTGCTGGCCCAGGGCGTGCTGGACCCGGTCAAGGTGACCCGGTCCGCGCTCGCCAACGCCGGCTCGATCGCCGCGCTCCTGCTGACCACCGAGACCCTGGTGGTCGACAAGCCCGAGGAAGAGGAAGCCCCGGCGGCCGGTCACGGCCACGGTCACGGCCACTGATCCTCAGGCAGTAGTTCGACAGCACAGCACACCCAGCACCGCCCGGCAGCCCAGCTGCCGGGCGGTGCTCTGCTGTCTGCCACCCGCCGGATGGCATCTGAGGTCGGGGAACAAGCAATGGTGTGTGGGGACAGGTAATACCTTGTCGCCAGACACCGGGAGTTGTCGCCAGCACCCGGTTTCGGGGTGGGGAGCGGGATCTGCTGGGATGGGCGGGTGTTGATTCGGGCGCGGTGTGACGAGGATCTGACGGTGTGTGTCGGGTTGTTGCGGGCGGTGCACGAGCAGTCCGGATACCCGATCAACTGGCCCGCGGATCCCGCCGACTGGCTGACACCGGAGACCGCGCTCGGGTGCTGGGTCGCCGTCGATGACGGGCGGGTCGTAGGGCATGTCGTGCTGACGGCCGTGGGGGAGCGGGCCGAGGTCGAGCGGTTGTTCGTGGATCCGGCCGCGACCGGGCGAGGGACCGGGCGGCAGTTGCTCGACCACTGCGTGACCGTGGCCGGCGAGCTCGGGCGGGAGCTGTCGCTGGAGGTGGTGGACAACCGCGGCGCCGCCGAACGCCTGTACCGGCGGGCCGGCTGGACCGAGACCGCCCGTACGCCGATCGACTGGGGCGGTGACCACGCTACGGAGCTGATCCGCTTCAGAGCGCCCGCAGTACCGCACCGCAGCCCGCGCTGAGGTAAGCGACCGGCCAGTAGTGACAGATTGTGATCAAATCAAGGGCTTGACCTCGCCTTGCTACTAGGCAAGGGAAGATGAGCGTTGTACCGTCTTTCAGGCTGACCGGTCCGAACACGAGGGGGCGACGGTGACTGAGGTCGGAGGGGGTCCGGGTGCCTGACACCCAGGTCGAGCTCAGGGATCTTGCCGCGTTGGCCGGTGAAGGTAACCGAACAGCTCTCAACGATCTGCTCACGAGGGTGCGCGCTGTGGCGCACCGTTACGTACGGTCCCGTCTGTGGACCTATCCCGGCGGCGCCGACATGGTCGACGACGTCGCACAAGAGGTTTGTGTCGCGGTGTTCGGTGCGCTCAGCCGGTACCGTGACGAGGGGAGGCCTTTCGAGGCTTTCGTCTACGGCATCGCGGCCCGCAAGGTCGCCGATGCCCAGCGTGCGTTCGCGGTCGCCGACGTCTCGACGCCGGACCTGCCGGACGGCGCGGACGAGTCACCGACGCCGGAGGAGCGTGCGGTTCGGCAGTCCGAGGTCCAGCACATCTGGGGACTGATGGACAAGCTGCCGGAGAAGCTGCGCGAGATCCTGCGCCTGCGCGTCGTTGCGGGGATGTCAGCCGAGGAGACCGGCCGGGCACTGGGGATGACACCGGGGGCGGTGAGGGTCGCACAGCATCGGGCGTTGAACACGCTCAGGGGGTTCGTGGGGCATGAAGCACAGTTGGAACGAGGAGCAGCAGGGGAGGGGCATCATGGCTGACCGTTTCGACCTGGACGCGATCGAGGCCGATGACGCACTGCTCGATCTGCTTGCCGCCGGTGGGGAGTCCGCCCGCTCGGCGGGCGAGCACGACCCGGCCGTCGCCTTGCTGGCCGAACTACGGCTGGCGGTGGAGGTCGAGGACGAGCTCCCGGTGGAGACGATCGACGATCCCGAGTCCTTCCTGGCGCGCTGCGCCGCGCTGAACCCGATCACCGATCCGTTCGCCCGCAAGGTGGCGACCCGGGGGCTGGCGTTCGGTGTCGCCGCGGTCGCCGCGCTGTCGGTGTCCGGGGTGGCCGCCGCGGTCACCGGCGACCCGTTGTCGCCGTACGAGAAGGTCATCGAGAAGATGGTCGACGCGGTCCGGCCGCAGACCAGCTTCCCGAAGCAGGACCTGAACGGGCTGCCGGTGGTGGACCGGCAGAAGATCGTGAAGGTCGGCAAGGACTACCAGAAGATCCGCAGCGAGCAGGCCGACTCGAACGGGACCGGCGACAACACCGGCGACAGCCAGCCGCAGGCGCGGGACAACATCAACCCGCCACTGGTGCCGCCGGCCATCGACGACAAGGCGGTCATCCAGCCGCTGAAGCCCGAGCAGAAGCCGCAGGACCTGGTCACCGACCAGAACGGCATCAAGACCACGCCGGAGCCGACCGACACCAAGACGCCGCTGCCGTCGGACACCAAGACCGACACGCCGACCAGCGAGCCGACCGGGACGCCGACGGACGGGACGACCGGCGAGCCGACGGATCCGTCCACGCCGCCGCCGACCGACACCACCGGTACGCCGTCGCCGACCCCGACGGACACCACCACGACGCCGCCGGCGAACGTGGACAACGGGTCCGGCGACACCGGCACCGGGACGACCGACGGCGGTACGTCGACCGACCCGACCACGGCGCCGACCAACGACAGCGCCGGCACGACCGACGGAACGGGTACCTCCGGCGGCGCCGGTGCGGCCGACGGTACCGGCACGACGACGGACGGAACCGGCACGACCACGGACGGCGCCGGGACGAGCGGTGGGGCCGGGACCGGCACGCCGCCGGCCGGTGACACGGGCGGTACGGACAGCACCGGAACCGGGTCGACTGGAACCGGGTCGACCGGGACGGGTTCGACCGGGGCCGACGGGACCGGGACGACGACGCCGGCTGACGTGGCGAACGCGATCCCGAGCGCGGTCGAAGGCGTGCTCGACAGCGCGCTGGGCGCGGTGCCCGCCGACGTACTGCCGACACCGACCGGCCAGCCGCCCACGCTGGACAGCGCCCAGCAGTACTTCGCGCCGTCCGGCACGAGCGCCAAGTCCGAAGCCGCCGCGAAGCCGACCGCTTCTGCCCGGTCCGGGAAGGCCAAGCCGAAGGTCGCGAAGCACTCCAGCGGCAAGGTGAACACCGGTTCGGTCAAGAAGGCCTACGCCAAGGGCAAGCACTCCTCCGGCCACTACCCGGAGGGCAAGCACGCCGCCATCGCCCGGACCCACGGTTCGACCGACGACGCGAGCCTGCTGCAGATCCTCGGCGTCGTCAACGTGCCGACCGACCTGCAGAAGTAACACCCGGTCACCGCCCGCCGCGCAACCGTGGCGGGCGGTCGCCTGTGGACGGCGGATTCGGGGCCTGCGCGGCGCGCGGATAGGATGGGGTTCCGTTCTCGCCGTACAAAGGTGCACGTTTTCCCCATGGACATCACCCCCGCTGGAGTTCCCGACAAGTTCGCCGTCCTCGGCCTCACCTTCGACGACGTACTGCTGCAGCCGAACGAGTCCGACGTCATCCCGTCCGAGGCGGTCACCCGGTCCCGGGTGAGCCGCAACGTCTGGGTGAACATCCCGCTGGTGTCCAGCGCGATGGACACCGTCACCGAGGCCCGGATGGCGATCGCCATGGCCCGGCAGGGCGGTCTCGGCGTCCTGCACCGCAACCTCTCGATCGAGGACCAGGCCCAGCAGGTCGACCTGGTCAAGCGCTCCGAGTCCGGGATGATCGCGCAGCCGATCACGATCGGCCCGGAGGCGAGCATCGGCGAGGCCGACGCGCTCTGCGGGCAGTACCGGATCTCCGGCGTCCCGGTGGTGGACGACGCCGGTGTCCTGGTCGGCATCGTCACCAACCGCGACATGCGCTTCGAGACCGACCTGTCCCGGCCGGTCCGCGAGGTGATGACCAAGCAGCCGCTGATCACCGGCAAGCAGGGGATCGCCGCGGACGACGCGATGGCGCTGCTCAGCAAGCACAAGGTGGAGAAGCTGCCGCTGGTCGACGACGCCGGCAAGCTCACCGGCCTGATCACGTTGAAGGACTTCGTCAAGCGCGACAAGTTCCCGCTGTCCACCAAGGACGCCACCGGCCGGCTGATGGTCGGCGCCGCGATCGGCTTCTTCGGCGAGGCGTACAAGCGCGCGATGACGCTGGTCGAGGCCGGTGTCGACGTGCTGGTGGTGGACACCGCGCACGGGCACTCGAAGGCGCAGATCGAGATCATCCGCAAGCTCAAGGCCGACCCGGCGACCCGCGGCGTGGACGTCGTCGGCGGCAACGTCGGCACCCGGGTGGGCGCGCAGGCGCTGGTCGACGCCGGCGCGGACGGCGTCAAGGTCGGCGTCGGACCGGGCTCGATCTGCACGACCCGGGTCGTCTCCGGTGTCGGCGTACCGCAGGTGACCGCGATCTACGAGGCGTCGCTGGCCTGCAAGCCGGCCGGTGTCCCGGTGATCGGCGACGGCGGCCTGCAGTACTCGGGCGACATCGCGAAGGCGCTCGTCGCGGGCGCGGACACGGTCATGCTGGGCTCGCTGCTGGCCGGCTGCGAGGAGTCGCCGGGCGACCTGGTGTTCATCAACGGCAAGCAGTTCAAGGCGTACCGCGGGATGGGTTCGCTCGGCGCGATGTCGTCCTCCGGCGGCCTCCGCAAGTCGTACTCGAAGGACCGTTACTTCCAGCACGACGGCTCCTCCGACGAGAAGCTGATCGCCGAGGGCGTCGAGGGGCAGGTGCCGTACCGCGGCCCGCTGTCCGCGGTCGCGCACCAGCTGATCGGCGGCCTCCGGCAGTCGATGTGGTACACCGGCGCCCGCACCGTCGAAGAGCTGCAGGAGAAGGGCCGCTTCGTCCGGATCACCTCCGCCGGCCTGCAGGAGTCCCACCCGCACGACATCCAGATGACGGTCGAGGCCCCGAACTACTCCGGCCGCTGACCGCCTGACCTAAGGAATCACCAGATGACCGAGATCGAGATCGGCCGCGCCAAGCGCGGCCGGCAGGCGTACGCGTTCGACGACATCGCGATCGTGCCGTCGCGGCGGACGCGGGATCCCGAGGAGGTCTCGGTCGCCTGGCAGATCGACGCGTACCGGTTCGAGCTGCCGATCCTGGCCGCGCCGATGGACTCGGTGATGTCGCCGCAGACCGCGATCGCGATCGGCAAGGCCGGCGGGCTCGGCGTCCTCAACCTCGAGGGGCTGTGGACGCGGTACGAGGACCCGTCGAACCTGCTCGCCGAGATCACCGAGCTGGACGCGCAGCAGGCGACGCACCGGCTGCAGGAGATCTACGCGGCGCCGATCAAGCCCGAGCTGATCTCGCAGCGGGTGCAGGAGATCCGCGCCTCCGGCGTGACCGTGGCCGGGGCGCTGTCGCCGCAGCGCACCAAGCAGTTCGCGAAGCACGTCGTGGACGCGGGTGTCGACCTGTTCGTCATCCGCGGTACGACGGTGTCCGCCGAGCACGTGTCCGGCCAGGCGGAGCCGCTGAACCTCAAGCAGTTCATCTACGACCTCGACGTCCCGGTGATCGTCGGTGGCTGCGCGACCCACCAGGCTGCCCTGCACCTGATGCGCACCGGTGCGGCCGGCGTGCTGGTCGGCTTCGGCGGCGGTGCCGCGCACACCACCCGCAAGGTGCTCGGCGTCGCGGTGCCGATGGCGTCGGCGGTCGCCGACGTGGCGGCGGCGCGGCGGGACTACATGGACGAGTCCGGCGGGCGCTACGTGCACGTGATCGCGGACGGTTCGGTCGGCCGGTCCGGCGACGTGGCGAAGGCGATCGCCTGCGGCGCGGACGCGGTGATGGTCGGTTCGCCGCTGGCCCGCGCGAGCGACGCTCCCGGCGGCGGGTACCACTGGGGTGCCGAGGCCTGGCACCAGGACCTGCCCCGCGGCGAGCGCGTCGAGGTCGGCGTCACCGGCACGATGGAGCAGATCCTGTTCGGCCCGTCCTGGGTCCCGGACGGCACGATGAACCTGGTCGGCGCCCTGAAGCGCGCGATGGCCACCACCGGTTACACGGAGCTCAAGGAGTTCCAGCGGGTCGAGGTCGTCGTCGGTTGAGCATGGTTGGCGTACTGCTCCTGCACGGTTCCAGTGGTACGCCGGATCTCGGGCGGGCGCGACTGCTCGAGGCCGAGGGGTACGACGTACTCGCGCCGACGTGGGCGGTGACGCACGAGGTGCCGCTGGAGTCGTTTCCGCTGGACGAGTTGGCGCGCAACGACCGGGTGGTCGTGATGGGTAGCTCGTGGGGCGCGGAGGCGGCGCTGCTGCTCGGAGCGCTCGACGAGCGGGTGGACGCGGTGATCGCGTTCGCCCCGAGCGCGTACGTCTGGGGGCGGAACCTGGAGGACGGCAGCCAGCGGTCCGGGTGGACGTGGCAGGGGAAGCCGCTACCGTTCGTCCCGTACGACCGGGACTGGCAGCCCGACACCGACCCGCCGAGCTTCACCGGGCTGTACCGGCAGAGCCTGCGGGCGGCGACCGAGCAGATGCGGATCCCCGTGGAGCGGATCCGCGGCGAGGTCCTGCTGGTCGCGGGCGGCGACGACCGGGTGTGGCCCGCGGTCGAGTTCGCCGACGAGATCGTCCGGTGCCGCGGCGACCGCCCGACCGGCGTCGTCACGGTCGCCGCCGCCGGGCATCGCGCCGTACTGCCGGGCGAGGAAACGAAGACCGCCGGGCAGCGGATGGCGCGCGGCGGGACCGACGCGGCGGACCGGGAGCTGGGCGCACTGGCCTGGCCGGAGGTGCTCCGGGTGCTCGCCGGAAGCTGAGCCTGCCCGGCCGGCGGCGCCGGGGGCTGACGGGTGCCCGGATGCTGGGCGACTTGCTGGTGGTGCTCGCGGTTTGACGGGTTCTGGAAGGATTGCGGCATGGGATTGTTCAGCCGACGAAACAGCCAGGACACGGACAACGTTGCCCTTGCCGTAGGGCGCGCGCGACTGTCCCCCGACGACGTTGACCAGGTGCGGTTCCTGATCACCACCAAGAAGGTGGTGAACGCGGTCAAGCTGGTCCGTGAGCGTACCGGTCTCGGACTCGTGCACGCGAAGGAGCTGGTGGACGAGATCCGGCTCGGCCGGTACGTGCCGCCGACCACCGAGACCCCGGTGGTCCGCCGCCCGAACACCAACCTCGCCGAGCGCACCCGCGCGTTGAAGGCGGCCGGCGAGCTCCACCAGGCAACCGCCCTGGTGGTCTCCGAGACCGGCATGACCGAAGCCGAAGCCGGCCTGTTCGTCGGCGCCCTGCGCGCCGACCCGACCGACTAGCACTTCACGTACGCGAGGTTCTTCCCGCCTCGGAAGCCGTCACCGACGCCGGAGTCCACCGCGGGTCGCGCCCGAAGGCGGCGAGCAAGGTGTCGGCCGGGTCGGTGAAGCCGGCCAGCGGCGCGCCGACCAGCCCGGCGGATCGGTAGATCTCCTCCCGGTCCGCGAACCAGGCTCCGACCTCCGCCACCAGGTCCGCCTCCAGCCTCGGCGGTACGCCGATCGCGACGGCCAGGTCCCACCCGTGGATCAGGTGGTCCGCCGCGAGCTGCCGCAGGTACTCCGGCGGATCCTCGTCGCCGTACGACAGGTGCACCGTGTCGATCGACCATGTCGCCGCGTCCTGTGCCGCGCGGGCCGCGGCCGCCGCGGCGGCGGCCGGATCGTCCCCGAGCAGATCGCCGTCGAAGGCGTCCCCGACCTCGGCGATCGTCCGGCCCTGCATCAGCGGCACCGTCCAGCGTTCCTCGCCGACGACGTGGTTCACCAAGGCCCGGATTTCCCAGTCCGTGCACGGCGTCGGCGCCGGCCACTGGTCGGCCGCCACCCCGGAGACCAGTTCCGCGAAGTTCGCGACCGCGCGGTTGTGCAACTCCACGACATCCATGTTCGCCACCCCCAGCGTCAGCGTCCGCCCGGGACCGGCCGGCCGTCAACGGCCGAGCTGGAGTTGCTCCGCGGCCTCGTGAGCGTGATGCGAGGCGGTGACGTCACCGGTTGCGGCGAGCAGGTTGCCGTGGTGCCGGTAGCAGGCGCCGGCCAGGTCCTTCATCTTCTCGTCGTCGTCGGCGAACGGGATCAGCGCGGTCGCGACCTCCGCGCACCAGCCGCCGAGGTCGAGCGCGATCTCGGTCCGGCCGGCCTGGAAGTAGGCCTCGGAGATGTCCAGCAGCAGCTGCGCCCAGATCGGCACGTACGTCGCGGTCTGGAAGCGCATCCGGTGCGACTCGCGCTCCGACGAGATCGCGAACAGGTAGTGCGCCTCCAGCCCGAGTGTCAGCGCGGCCGCCCCGTCCTGTGACAGCAGCGGCCGCACCAGCTCGGCCAGCTCGACCGCGCGCAGCGCCGCCGACTCCGGATCCGTCCGGCCCGACACGGTCGCCAGCGTCATCCCGGGCGCGGGCTCGCTCAGCGCCACCAGCCGGTGGTACTGCTCGAACGGCCCGAGCTTCGTCTCCGCGTTGTCCAGCGCCGCGACCAGTGTCAGCGGCAGCCCGCGGTCCAGCTCCTCAACCACCCGGGTCGCCGTCTCCGGGTCGGTGTCGTACGCCGTCTGCAGGCAGGACTCGCCTTCGAGGCGGCCGACGCTGCCGAGGTGCTTGCCCTTGCGGACCAGGGCGGCGACCAGCGTGCGCATGTCCGTCGCCGAGTCCGAGTCGGCGAGCGTGTCGGCCGTGGTCAGCCCGATCTCGTCGGCCTCGAGCGCGAGGTCCAGCCGTCCCTCGGCCGCGTGGACGTCGGCGGACACCGCGGTCGCCGTACACAGGTAGCGGGCGTACGACAGCGACTGCGGGCTCTCGTTGATCTGGTCCGCGAGCTGCAGGAAGAGTTGGGTCGCGGCGTCCGCGGAGGCGACCGCGAGTGCGGGGTCGCCGTACCGGCGGAGGATCAGCGCGTTCATCGCCAGCACCCGGGCGAAGTCGGGCTGGTGCTTCAGCCCGTCCGGGCCGCCGACGAGCTGGCCGTACGCGATCACCGCGCCGTCCATCTCCAGTACGGCGGTGGCGCCGTGGCCGCGGTGCGCCTGGGTCATCGCGCGCCGGGCGCGGACGTCGGCGAGGAAGCAGGTGGCGTCGAGGACACCGGCGTCCTGGAGCTCGGTGTAGCCGAGTTGCGCCTCGTGCAGCGCGACCAGCGCCTCCTCGTGCCGGCCGGAGGCGTTGAGAGAGCCGGCCAGCTCGTACTGCGTCGCGGCCATCAGGTGCTTGGCCTCGTAGTGGTTCGGGCGCGCCTCGGCGCGTTCCCTGGCCAGCTCGATGACCCGCTGCTGGTACGGCCCGGCCTCGTCGGCCCGGCCTTCCTCGATCAGCACCTGGGCTGTCTGCAGCGCCTCACTGAGCTCGTCCTCAGGAGGCGTCCAAAGCCCCCCGCTGTCCACCATCTTTACGTTCCACCCCTTCGCGAGCTTCAGCCGCTCAGCTTAACCATTCTCTGATACTGACAGCCGCTATTACCGGCAGGTAGCCTTCACGTATGAGCGAGCAGACGTCGATTCCAGCTGATCCGGAGCTCGATCCGACCGCGTCGTACGCGACCGATCAGTCGGTTATCCGGCGGTTGTCGGGGCTGCTGCGCGCGACGGCGGGCACCAGGACGTCGTACGCGCCGGCCACCGGGCAGCCGATCGCGGACCTGCCGACCTCGAGTGCGGACGACGTGACCGCCGCGGTCCGGGCCGCCCGGAAGACCCAGCAGACCTGGCGCCGGGTGCCGCTCGCGGAGCGCGCCGCGATCCTGCTGCGGTACCACGACCTGGTCCTCGACCACCGGCACGAGCTGGTCGACCTGATCATCCGCGAGTCCGGCAAGGCGCGGAAGCAGGCGTTCGAGGAACTCGCGCACGTCGCGCTGACCGCGCGGTACTACGGCCGCAAGGCGTTCGAGCTGCTGGAGCCGCAGCGCAAGCTCGGGATCTTCCCGGTGCTCACCCGCGCGGAGGAACGCTTCGCCCCGAAGGGTGTCGTCGGCATCATCTCGCCGTGGAACTACCCGCTGACGATGGCGATCTCCGACGGTCTGCCGGCGATCCTGGCCGGCAACACGGTCGTCCACAAGCCGGACAGCCAGACCCCGCTGACCGCGCTCCGCGGCATCGAGCTGCTGTACGAGGCCGGCCTGCCGCGCGAGGCCTGGCTCGCGGTGAACGGCGACGGCCCGACGGTCGGCGGCGCGCTGATCCAGAACGCCGACTACATCTGCTTCACCGGCTCGACGAAGACCGGCCGGCTGGTCGCGCGGCAGTGCGGTGAACGGCTGATCGGCTGCAGCCTCGAGCTCGGCGGCAAGAACCCGATGCTGGTACTGCGGGACGCCGACATCAACCGCGCCGCCGAGGGCGCCGTCCGCGCGTGCTTCGCGAACGCCGGCCAACTGTGCGTCTCGATGGAGCGGCTGTACGTCGCCGACCAGGTGTACGACGCGTTCGTGACCGCGTTCGTGGACCGGGTGAAGAAGCTCCGGCTGAGCGCCGGCACCGGCTGGGACGTCGACATGGGGTCGCTGATCTCGAAGGCACAGCTCGAGACGGTCACGCGGCACGTGGAAGACGCGCGAGAGAAGGGCGCCACCGTGCTGGCCGGCGGGAAACCGCGCCCGGACATCGGCGAGCTGTTCTACGAGCCGACCGTGCTGTCCGGGGTGACGCCCGCGATGGAGTGCTTCGACAACGAGACCTTCGGCCCGGTCGTCTCGATCTACCGGTTCTCCGACGAGTCCGAGGCGATCCAGCGTGCGAACGAGGGCGAGTACGGCCTGAACGCGAGTGTCTGGACCCGCGACGGCCGCCGCGGCCGCGCGGTCGCCGCGCAGCTGACGGCCGGCACCGTGAACGTCAACGAGGGGTACGGCGCGACGTTCGGCTCGATCGACACCCCGATGGGCGGCATGCGCTCGTCGGGTCTCGGCCGGCGGCAGGGCGTCGAGGGCATCCGCCGGTACGTCGAACCGCAGGCGATCGCGACCCAGCGGCTGATCCCGATCGCGGCCTCGCACGGCATCTCCGACGAGAAGTTCGCCGAGCTGATGACAGGAGCGTTGCGGGTCCTGAAGAAGATCGGCCGCCCATGAGCTTCGACTACGACGTGGTCGTCATCGGGTCCGGCTTCGGCGGGTCGGTGTCGGCGTTGCGGCTGACCGAGAAGGGGTACCGGGTCGCCGTACTGGAAGCGGGCGCCCGGTTCGACGACGCGTCGTACGCGAAGAACTCGTGGGACACCAAGCGGTTTCTCTTCGCGCCGAAGCTGGGCATGTACGGGATCCAGCGGATCAGCGCGCTGCGCGACGTGATCATCCTGTCCGGTGCGGGCGTCGGCGGCGGCAGCCTGGTGTACGCGAACACGCTGTACGAACCGTTGCCGGCGTTCTACACGGACCGCGCCTGGTCGCACATCACCGACTGGAAGGCCGAGCTCGCGCCGTACTACGACCAGGCGAAGCGGATGCTCGGCGTCACGACGTACCCGGGTTTCACGCCCGCCGACAAGGTGATGAAGCAGGTCGCCGAGGACATGGGCGTGGGGGAGACGTTCCACCCGACACCGGTCGGCGTGTTCTTCGGCGAGCCCGGGGTCGAGGTCGACGACCCGTACTTCGGCGGCGCCGGACCGCGGCGTACCGGCTGTGTCGACTGCGGCGAGTGCATGACCGGCTGCCGGCACAACGCGAAGAACACGCTCACCAAGAACTACCTCTACCTGGCCGAGAAGGCCGGCGCGGAGGTCTACTCGCTGACCACGGTCACGTCTGTCGAACCGCTCCCGGAGGGCGGGTACGCGATCGACACCCGCCGTACGTCTCATCGAAAGCTGACCCGGCGGTTCACCGCCCGGCAGGTGGTGTTCGCCGCCTCGGCGCTCGGCACCGCGAAGCTGCTGCACCGGCTGCGCGACGAGGGCAAGCTGCCGCGGCTGTCGGACCGGCTCGGGGTGCTGACCCGGACCAACTCCGAATCGTTGCTCGGGGCAATCTCCCGGGAGACCGACGTCGACTACACCCGCGGCGTGGCGATCACGTCGTCGTTCCACCCGGACGACATCACGCACATCGA
The DNA here is from genome assembly GCF_040682535.1 of Kribbella sp. NPDC051137. Lineage (NCBI taxonomy): Bacteria > Bacillati > Actinomycetota > Actinomycetes > Propionibacteriales > Kribbellaceae > Kribbella > Kribbella sp. NPDC051137. The sequence continues at coordinate 725,583 of NZ_JBFBBI010000006.1, read as the reverse complement.
GCCGGTCCGGTACGGGAAGGGCAGCAACGCGATGTCGCTGCTGCAGACCGTGCTGACCGACGGCGACGGCGACAAGCCGCGCTGGCGGACCTGGCTGCGTGAACTGGGCGTGCAGCGGAAGAACATCCGCCGGCTGTACGACCTGAAGCACTGGTCGGAGCGGACCGTGATCGCCCTGGTCATGCAGACCGCGGACAACTCGATCACGACGTACGGCAAACGGGACCGGCTCGGCCGCTGGAAGTTGACCTCCAAGCAGGGCCACGGCGCCCCGAACCCGTCCTGGATCCCGGTCGCGAACCAGGTCGTCCGGCGGATGGCGAAGCTGATGAACGGGACGCCGGGCGGGACGATCGGCGAGCCGTTCAACGTGCCGATGACCGCGCACTTCATCGGCGGCTGCGCGATCGGGGACTCGGCCGCCACCGGCGTCGTGGACCCGTACCACCGCGTGTACGGGTACGACGGCCTGCACATCGTCGACGGCTCCACGATCTCCGCGAACCTCGGCGTCAACCCGTCGCTGACGATCACCGCGCAGGCCGAGCGTGCCCTGTCGTTCTGGCCGAACAAGGGCGCGGACGACCCGCGTCCGGCACTCGGCACGGAGTACCGCCGGATCCAGCCGGTGAAGCCCGGGCACCCCGTCGTACCGGACGACGCCCCCGGGGCGCTGCGGCTGCCGATCTTCCCGAAGGAGACGGTGCGGGACTAGAGCATGTCACCCACCTCGCCCGGGGTCAGGGCGCGGCCGTAGATCCGCAGGTCGTCGACGGCGCCGGGCAGGTACGGGTCGCCCTGGAACTGCGAGCGGCCGACGTAGTTGCGGGTGGTGTCGCCGAGGTACATCGGGACCAGGTCCATTGCCGGGTTCGCGTCGACCTGGACGCCGTCAATGTACAGCCGCCCGCCTGCCTTGCCGGACAGCGTGACCGCGACGTGCTTCCACACCCCGGTCGGCAGCGCCGGAGCGTGCAGCCGCTGCTCGGCACCCGACCCGTTCATCGTGATCGCGAACATCAGCATGCTGTCGGTGAGCTCCGGCGGCCGCAGATTGTCGCCCTGGGCAACGAACAGGTACGTCGTCCGGTCGAAGCCGAAGTCGAAGATCCGCAGCCAGCGCGGGGCCGCGTCCAGCTTCACCCAGCACGCGACGGTCGCCTCGCGGGCATTGGCGAGAACCCCTTCCGGCAGCCGGAGGTGGCTGTTGCCGTCGAGCTGGGCCGCCTGCCCCACGCGGCCGCCGACCCAGGACACGCTGCCGGACACAGTCGCCGGCAGGCTCCGATAGCCGCTGGAGTCATTGGTGTCGCCGTCGAACTTGTACCAGGCCATCAGCTCCGGCGGCTTGGGGCCGCTGGCGACGACCGCGTCCGTGGCCTCGCTCCAGACCGCGCGACGTGTGCGGGTCGCCGGGTCGAGGTAACCCGCCTCGGCCTTGACCGTGAACCTGCCGTACGTCTTCGGAGGTGGCGTGACCGTCCACGTGGTCCGGACGGTCTGGCCGGTCCCGACGACGCCGAAGTGATCCGGGGTCCGCGGCTGTGCGGTCCAGCCGCGCGGGACCGCGAGCGTCAGCGTGACGTCGTCGACCGCGGCCGCGTCGTTCGTGAAGCGGGTGACGATCGCCACCGGTTGGCCGAGCTGGATCTCGTCAAGGGCGTCGATTGCCAGCCGGGTGGCCTTGGGCGCGAACGAAAACCAGATCGTCCGCCGGTACTGCCGGTCGCCCGAGTTCGGCCGGCCTGAGGGACCGGTGTCAGCCGGCACGTGGTTCTTGTTGCCGACCGGCGCGATCTCGTCGAGGAACGAGATGTTCCCGCCGGGGAAGACCGCGGTCGCGCGTCCCGGGTTCGGCCCGAAGCTGGGCGTGAACAGCCGCAGGAACAGGTCGTCCTGCTCGGTGACCATCGTGATGTCGCCCTCGCGGCTGCCCAGCACCGCCCAGTAGGTCCCGGCGTGATAGCCCTTGAACTCCGGGTACTGCCAGCCGTCGGCGCCGGTCACCGTGTCGTTGTACGTCTTCGACCACACACCCGTCGTCGGGCCCTGCAGGCGGTTCTTCCACACCCGGTACGGGCCCTTGCCGAGCCACTTCAGGCTGCCGACCTGGTCTTCCGGGTAGTCGAACGAGACACCGGAGTACGCCCGGTCGCCGCTGACGCCGTACGCGTACTCCAGCGCGAGCCACCCATCGCCCCGCAACCGCCAGGTCACCGACGACAGCCCGCCTGTGTAGTCGGCGCGGACGACGTACGCCGACCCGTCCCGGTGATGCGTGATGCCGGTGAGTGTCGCCGTACCGACCGCGGCCACCGGCCCGTTGGCGAGGGACAGCGTCCGGCCGTCCTTCCGTACGCCGACCAGTTGGCCGGTGTCTTTGCTGACGGTGATCTCCGTGCCCGCGGCGGTCATCGTGATCGTGCCTGCGGATTCGCAGGCCGTTGCCGTACCCGGTCCGGTCTTCACGATCCGGTCCCGGTGGCCGGCGGCGTCGGTGAGTGGCCACACCCACGAGGCCACCTCGCGGCCGGACGGGTCGGTCGCGGTCAGTGTCAGCGCGTCGGCGCGCGCCACGGCCGGAGCCGGCGGACGCAGGACGGAGGTCGTGCTGCGACCCGGTCCGGCGGTCGCCTTGACGGTGCCGGCGGCAACGACCGTGTGGCCGTCCTGGTCCTCGTCGGGCCGGTGGAAACCGATCAGGCTCCAGGCGAACCCGCAGTCGGCGAGATCGGTGAAGTCGTACTCGTTGCGCAGCTCGATCCCGAAGCCGCCGGTGCCGGCCGGGCTCAGCGTCGCGCGGATCGGCGACCAGATCTCCCGGATCGCGGCGAAGCTGCCCTCCCGCTCCCGGAACGGCCCGACCACGCCGTCCGGTCCGCGGTCGCCCGCCACGTTGATCCGGCCGCCCTGGTCGGCGCGGACGATCCCGGCGTCGAGCAGCGCCCAGATGAACCCGCCGCCGGAGTTCGGCCGGCTCGTCATCAGGTCCCAGTAGTCCGCCAGCGCCGCGCCGCCGCCACCGTCGTAGATCGCGTGCAGGAACTCGGTCGGCAGGTAGTTCGAGTCCGGCTCACCGGTCAGGTAGTCGACGGCGTTCTGGTACGACGGGTAGTGCGTGGTGCGGACGCCGTTGAACGGCGTACTCGACGGATGCAGCACGGTCCGGCGCTGCGGGTCGTACAGCGCGAAGTCGCCGTCGACCGCGGTGTTCCAGGCGCCCTCGTTGCCGTTGTCCCAGAAGATCACCGACGGGTGGTTCACGTCGCGGACCACCAGTTCCTTGACCAGCCGCTTCGCACTCGGGGTGTCGTACGGCGAACCCCAGCCGGTCAGCTCGTCGAGCAGGTACAACCCGAGCTCGTCGGCACAGTCGTAGAAGTCCTGGTCCTGCGGGTAGTGGGACAGCCGGACGGCGTTGATGTTCATCGCCTTCATCAGCAGGATGTCGTCCCGGTCGAGCTTCGCGCTGGTGGTGCGGCCGGACTCCGGCCACTCGGCGTGCCGGTTGATGCCCTTGAGCATGACCCGGGTGCCGTTGACGAACAGGCCCTGACCCGGCCGGACCTCGATCGTGCGGAACCCGAACCGCTCGATGATCTGGTGCAGGTCGGTGCTGCCGGCGGTGAGCGTCACCTCGGCCTCGTAGAGATTCGGGGTCTCGGCGGTCCACAATGCTGGGTCCTGCACAGTGGTGGTCAGGGTGGTGCTGCCGCCGGAGCCGAGCGCGGCGGTGACGGCGGGACCGACCGGTTTCCCCTCGGTGGTGCGGAGCTGTACGCGGACGCCGCCGGCGCGCGCGGTGGCGCCGGTGAAGACCTCGACTGAGAACCTCCCGTCGGCGGGTGCGTCGATCGCGACCCGCTTGACGTACTCGGCCGGCTGGGCGAGCAGGTAGACCGGCCGGTAGATGCCGCCGAAGATCCAGAAGTCGCCGCGGCGTTCGGCGCCGTTGATCGACGCGTTCGCGGACTCGTTGTCGACCGTCACCTGGAGCAGGTTCGGCCGGCCGAAGACCAGCCGCTCGGTCACGTCGTACCGGAACTGGACGAAGCCGCCCTGGTGGGTCGGCCCGACCGGTACGTCGTTGATCGCCACCGTGGTGTCGGTCATGCTGCCCTCGAAGACGAGGAAGATCCGCCGGCCGCGCCAGGCCGCCGGGACCGTGAACGCGTGCTCGTAGACGCCGCGGGCGGCGACCTCCTCGGGGTGGTCCTTGACGAGCTGGCCGTACTCGAAGGACCCGAAGCCCTGCAGCTCCCAGTTCGAAGGCACCGGGATCGTGCTCCAGGTGCCGGAGTTGTGGCCGCTGCTCACCATGAACCGCCAGTCGACCGGGTCGTCCTTGCCGGTGCCGGACAGGTACGCGATCTCGGACGTGATCGCCGCGGTACCCGCCGGACCGGCCGCGGCCGCCGTACCCGGCCGGACGAGCGGGCTCGCCACCACGCTCAGCCCGCCGAGTTTGAGCACCGTCCGCCGACTGACCATGAGTGACCACCGTCTCGAGAGGAGGTAAAGGTTTTCCTGCGGTCACCGAAGATGACATCGAGCCGCGGTGGTCGTCAACAGCTCAGGAAAACCTTTGCCTGACCCGGCCAGGGTGCGAGACGGCCGGCTGCGTTCCGTGATCGCTCCGTAACGGAGCTGCAATGTTCGGAATCATTGGTGCGGCAAATGAAAAAGCCTCAGCAGTAAGTTGCTGAGGCATTCTGAAAAGGCCCAGAAAAGGGAGCAGGTCCCTCGGGAACGTTTCCGCCCAAATCGTTTCCCGAGGGACCCACTCAAGCCGGGGTGAGGCGCCCGGCGCTTTGGGATCGGGTCACCAACCACAGCTGGCGACCCGAGCTCTTGGTTACTACCTTACCTCCGATTTCCGCGAGCTCCAGGCCTTGTGACCACTCTGCGTGCTGACTGTAATGATCAGCTTCAGTCGCTCTTGGTAATCGGGTGGCGGTCTTCCTTGCGGTAACCGCCTCTGCACACATCAACGAGCCCATCTACGGGGGGTTACGAGGTTCCGCAGAAAAATCCAGAAACTTTTCCGGGGAGTGCGGAGAGTGGCCGTGAGGCACTCCGGGCCGAGGTGTTCCACGTGACGCCCGCCGCAGTACCGGCGTACCCCTCTCGCTTACTGTGAGCCGGACCGTTCTGATGAGGCAGGAGAAGCATGGACATCCTGGACGTGGCACGTGCGCAGGTTCTGGAGCAGGGCATCGGGCTGCGCCAGGAGCAACTGGTCGAGGTGCTCCGGACGCCCGACGACCGGCTGCCCGAACTGCTCGCGCTCGCGCACGACGTCCGGGTGAAGTGGTGCGGCGAGGAGGTCGAGGTCGAGGGGATCATCTCGCTGAAGACCGGCGGCTGCCCCGAGGACTGCCACTTCTGCTCGCAGTCCGGCCAGTTCACCTCGCCGGTGCGCGCGGTCTGGCTGAACATCCCGGAGCTGGTCGAGGCCGCCAGGGAGACCGCGAAGACCGGCGCCACCGAGTTCTGCATCGTGGCCGCCGTGCGCGGCCCGGACGAGCGGCTGATGTCCCAGGTGAAGGCCGGCATCGACGCGATCAACGCCGAGGTCGACATCAACATCGCCTGCTCACTCGGCATGCTCACCCAGGCGCAGGTCGACGAGCTGAAGTCGTGGGGCGTGCACCGGTACAACCACAACCTCGAGTCGGCCCGGTCGTACTTCGGCGACGTGGTCACCACGCACTCGTTCGAGGAGCGCTGGGAGACCTGCCTGATGGTGCGCGAGTCCGGGATGGAGCTGTGCTGCGGCGGCCTGGTCGGGATGGGCGAGACGCTCGAGCAGCGCGCCGAACTGGCCGCGCAGCTCGCCGAGCTCGACCCGCACGAGGTCCCGCTGAACTTCCTCAACCCGCGCCCGGGCACGCCGTTCGGCGACCTCGAGGTGATGGACGGCAAGGACGCGCTCCGGACGATCGCCGCGTTCCGGCTGGCGATGCCGCGGACGGTCCTGCGGTACGCCGGCGGCCGCGAGCTGACGCTCGGCGACCTGGGCACCCGCGACGGCCTGCTCGGCGGCATCAACGCGGTGATCGTCGGCAACTACCTGACCACCCTCGGCCGCCCCGCCACCGCCGACCTCGACCTCCTCGCCGAGCTGAAGATGCCGGTGAAGGAACTCCAGAAGTCGCTGTGACGTACTGCGGGCGCTGCGGTGCGGAGGGCCGGCACGAGGCGTGCGTGCGAGCCCTGGCCCTCGAGCCGCCGCGGTACTGCGCCGAATGCCGCCGCCGGATGATCGTCCAGGTCCACCCCACAGGCTGGACCGCCCGCTGCTCGGTCCACGGCGTACTGACGGCGGGGTCCGGCTAGGGTTGAGGGTATGTCCGATGCCGTGCCGCGCCTGCTGGTTGCTCTGTACGGGCCGACGTCGGCGGGGAAGACCGCGGTGTCGGTCGATCTCTGCCTGCGGATCCGGGACGAGCTCGGGCTGCCGCCGATGGTGGTCTCCGCGGACTCGCGGCAGGTGTACCGGTACATGGACATCGGCACCAGCAAGACCACGCCGGAGGAGATGCGGGGTATCCCGCACACGATGATCGACGTCACCGAGCCGGTGCGGAAGCTCGAGCTGGAGACGTTCGTCGCCGAGGCACGCCGGCACATGGAGGACTGCTGGACGTCCGGCGGCGTCCCGGTGATCGTCGGCGGCACCAGCGTGTACGTCCGCTCGCTGCTCGAGGGCTGGGAGGTGGACGCGGTCGCCGAGGCCCGGAACGCGATCCGCCGGGACTTCCCGCGGAGCATGGCCGAGGACGCGTACGCCGTACTCGCCCGGCTGGACCCGAAGGCGGCCGGGAAGATCCACGAGAACAACTACGACGCGATCGTGAACGCGCTGGCCCGGGCCATGGGCAACGACCCCGGACGCGCCGTCGCCCCCGCCACCCGGCAGGTGGTGTTCGCGGTCGACCGTTCGCCCACGGACATCGACCAGCGCGTCGCCGCGACGTACGACCACCAGGTCGCCCGCGGCCTCCGCGACGAGGTGCTCGGGCTGGAGGAGCGGTACGACGTCCTCGCGCAGTACCGCCGGCTCGGCCAGAAGTCGCCGAACCAGGTCGTCCACACGCACGGGTACACCGAGTGGTTCGACGTGGCGCTGGACCGCGGCACGTCGGTGGCGAACCTCGACGAGTCCGACCGCGCCGAGGTCCGCTCCCGCGTCGTCGAACGCATCCAGACCCACACCCGCCGGCAACGCGCCGCCATCCCCAAGCTGACCGGCGTCCGCCCGATCCGCAACGCCGACGACGCCTTCACCCAGGTCAAGAGAACCCTGGAAACCCCCGAACCACCGCGCGACCAACCAGGCTCGGGCGGGGGGAAGAGAGGCGGGCCGGGCCGAACCGGCGGAACGACAGGCCGCCGCTCCGGCGGCAACCCCGCGGCCAAGCGCACCGGCGGCGCGTCCGGCCGCAACTCCGGCCGTGGCTCGGGTGGTTCGCCCGGTCGCGGCTCCGGTGGTTCAGCCGGCGGCGGTCGGCGGGGGCGGCGGTAGACGCGACAGCGGCCGGGTCCAACCGATCAACGGTTGTCCCGGCTGCGCCGGCGTGGCCCTGACTACTTGCTCTTGCCCTTGCCCTGGTTCTTCGCGTTCTCGCGGCCGCGCCGGGTGTTGGGGTTGGTCGACCGCTTCTGGTCGGCCAGCTTCCGGGAAGCGCCGCGCTCGTGCTTGGCCTGATTGCTCGGGCTCTGATTGTTGTCGTGCTCCTGGGGCTTGCCCTTCTTGCTCTGCGGCGTGTTGCTGCCCTGGTTCCTGTTCCTGCCGAAGGCCATATCGAGTCCTCTCATCGATGCCGCGAACCGCGGCGCGTTGTCGTCGTGTGTTCAGCTGCTCTGGGCCTGCCCGTCGCGACGGGGCGGAGCGGCTTCTTGCCGAAAGCCGTCTGGTTGCTCCCATCGATCAGGTACTCGAGCAGACGCGGTCTGCTGTCGATCGGTTCCCCGTCGGTTCAAGGCATCGGAAGGCTAACCACGGACGGGGTTCATCTCGTGTTCGCACAGGGATGCGGCCGCCGGACCGCTGACCTGGGAGGTCAGATATCGTTCGTGCGTGGTCAACGTCGCCGCCCTGAACGTGCTGCCCCAGCTGGACAAGGCGAGCTGGTCGGCGCCCGAGGCGATGGCGTACGAGATCGCCCAGGAAGGTGTCCGGCAGGCGATCGGCTTCTGTGCCCGCCCGATCACTGACGACGACCTCGAAACCGATCCCGAGGTCGGCGTGACCCGGCGCGCCGAGCAGCAGGACTGGGCCGCGCGTGGGCAGGAGCTCACCCCGCAGGACACCCGCGCGATCAAGCGGATCCGTAAGGACGCCGACGACCTGCTGAGCATCGACGACGAGGACGAGGAAGACGACGAGGACCTCGACGAAGACGACGATGAAGGCGACGAGGACGACACGGACGACGATGACGAAGACGAGGACGACGGGACGCTGGAGCAGTCGTGACGAGTCCGTGGGGGACCGAGTCGGCGGCCGCTGACCGGGAGATGCTGGACGCGGCGGAGAGCGCCCGGATCTTCCGCGAGCGGATCGTCCCCGACCAGCTCGCCGGCACCCGCCAGGAGCACCCGGTGGTGGCGTTCGTCGGCGGTCAGCCGGGCGACGGGAAGGCCTCGATCACCGCGCTGGTCGCCACGATCCTGCGGCGCCGCAGCCGCCCGGTCGTACTCACCCCGAGCGCCTACGAGCCGTACCACCCGCACTTCCACCAGCCGATCGCCGACGCGCCGCCGGTCCCGAGCCCGGACGTCGAGGCCGACGGCCTGCGCTGGTACGGGATGGCCGAGGCGCACGTGATCGAGCAGCGGTACGACGCGATCGTCGAGACCGAGTTCCTCGACACCGACGCGTTCGCCGAGTCGGCGCAGCGGTTCAAGACGGCCGGCTACCAGGTCGAGATCGCGCTCCTCGCGGTCACAGAGGTCTTCAGCCGCCTCGGCGTCCTCGAGCGGCACCTACGCGGCCTGGAGGCCTACGGCTTCGCCCGGCTCGTGCCGCCGAGCGCCCACGACAGCGGCTATGCGGGCGTGCTGCGGGCCGCCGACCTGATCGATGCGAGTACGTGGGCCGACCGGGTCGCCGTACTGCGCCCGGACGGGCAACTGCTGTACGGCAACCAGCGCGCCGCGGGCGGTGCCTGGGAACGACCGGCACGGACCGCCGAGGCGATCACGTACGAGCGGGACCGGCCGTGGACGGTCGTGGAGTCGCGGTACTTCCTGGAGACGGTCTCCCAGGTAGCGCGGATCGGGCTCGCGGCGCCGGTGCAGTGGATCCGGGACGAGTCGGTCGAGGGCGGCAAGGCGGTGACCGCGATGGCGCGCCCGCGGCTGCATCCCGACGCGGTGACGTTACACATCGCGACGGCCGGCACGCTGCCGTAGGAGACGTCGCCCACATCCTGACCACCCGCGCCGTCGCCGGCGACGTCCAGCGATTACCGTGGTGGGCCTCAGGACGGAAGGCGGACGGTGTCTCGGTCGGTCAGTGAGTGGGAGCAGCGGGATGCGGAGTTGCTCTGGCATCCGTACTCGTCGCTGAGCGCGCCGTCGCCGGTGCGGCTGGTGCGGGGTGCTTCCGGCGTACGGCTGCGCCTCGACGACGGGGCCGGCGGCAGTGTCGAGGCGATCGATGCGATGGCGTCCTGGTGGTGCATGATCCACGGGTACCGGAATCCGGTGCTGGACGCGGCGTTGAAGGCGCAGGTGGACGAGTTCAGCCATGTGATGTTCGGTGGGCTGACCCACGAACCGGCGATCCGGCTGGCGGAGCGGCTGGTGGAGATCACGCCGGATCCGCTGCGGCACGTGTTCTTCTGCGACTCGGGGTCGGTCTCGGTCGAGGTGGCGATCAAGCTCGCGCTGCAGTACCAGGTTGCCCGCGGCAACATCGGGCGGACCCGGATGCTGACGGTGCGCGGCGGGTACCACGGCGACACGTTCGCGCCGATGAGCGTCTGCGACCCGGTCAACGGGATGCACTCGCTGTTCACCGGCGCCCTCCAGAACCAGGTCTTCGGGCCCCAGCCTCCGGCCGGCTTCGAGCGGGCTGACGACGACCCGGAGCTGCAGGCGTGGGCCGACGCGATGGCCGCGCTCGCGGCGGCGCACTCCGACGAGGTCGCGGCGATCATCGTCGAGCCGGTCCTCCAGGGCGCCGGCGGCATGTACCCGTACAGCCCCGCCTGTCTCCGCGTACTGCGGGAGCTCGCCGACCGCCACGGCTTCCTGCTGATCTTCGACGAGATCGCGACCGGCTTCGGGCGGACCGGCACGCTGTTCGCCTCCGAGCACGCGGGCGTCGACCCGGACATCCTGTGCGTCGGCAAGGCGCTGACGGGTGGGTATCTGACGCTGGCGGCGATGTTGTGTACGCCGGACGTCGCGCGCACGGTGTCCGACGGACCGGGTGGCGCCCTGATGCACGGGCCGACCTTCATGGCGAACCCACTCGCGTGTGCGGTCGCCCTCGCATCGCTCGATCTGCTGTTCTCCCAGGACTGGGCTACCCGGGTTGCGCGGATCTCGGTCGGTCTGGAGTCGGGCCTGAGTAGGGCGTGGGACCTGCCGGCAGTGAAGGACGTGCGTGTGATCGGCGCTGTGGGCGTCGTACAACTCGGCGGTCCGGTGGATCTGCCCCGGATGACCGAGGCGGCGCTGAAGCGCGGCGTGTGGGTGCGGCCGTTCCGGGACCTCGTCTACACGATGCCGCCGTACGTCTGCACCGACGACGAGATCGCGACCATCGCCGCGGCGATCACCGGTGCGGTCGAGGAGGCCGGCTGATGCTCCACGACTGGCTTGCCCCGAAGGCCGCCGCGCTGGAGGCGCGCGGTCTGACCCGGCGGCTGCGCGCGCGAGCCGCGGGCGAGGATCTGATCGACCTGGCGGGCAACGACTACCTGGGCCTGACCCGGGACCCGCGCGTGATCGCGGCGGCGGCCGCGGCGGTCGAGACCTGGGGGACCGGCTCGACCGCGTCCCGCCTGGTCACCGGTACGACGGAACTGCACGAGCAGCTCGAGTCCGCGCTGGCGGCGTACGCCGGGCAGGAGTCCGCGCTCGCCTTCTCCTCCGGGTACCTGGCCAACCTCGGTATCGTCACCGCGCTCGGCGGACCGGGCACGCTGCTGGTGTCGGACGAGCACGTGCACGCGTCGCTGGTGGATGCCTGCCGGCTCGCGCGTTCGCGGGTCGAGGTCGTGCCGCACAACGACGCCGAGGCCGTCGAGAAAGTACTTGCCGGGCGCAACGAACCGCATGCGCTGGTGCTGACCGAGTCGGTGTTCAGCGTGCTCAGCGACGAGGCGCCGCTGACCGAACTCGCCGCGCTCGCGCTGGCCCACGACGCAGTACTGCTGGTCGACGAGGCACACGGGCTGGGGGTCAGCGGCGGCGGGCGCGGAGGTGTGCACGCGGCGGGCCTTGCCGGGCTCGACCACGTCGTGGTCACGATGACGCTGTCGAAGTCGCTGGCCTCGCAGGGCGGCGTCGTACTCGGGCCCTCGGTGCTGCGCGATCACCTGATCAACCGGGCGCGTCCGTTCATCTACGACACCGGGCTGAACCCGGCCGCGGGTGCGGCGGCGCTTGCCGCGTTGCGGGTGTTGCAGGCGGAGCCGCATCGTCCGGCCGCCGTCCACGCCGCCGCTGCACGGTTGGCCGCCGCCGGCGGGGTGCCGCCGTCGCGGGGCGCGGTGGTATCGGTGCCGATGCCCGGGCCCCGGGAGGCCGTGCGGGCGGCCGAGTTGTGTCTGGAGAACGGCGTACGGGTCGGGAGCTTCCGGCCGCCGTCGGTCCCGGACGGGATCTCCCGGGTGCGGCTGACCGCCCACGCCGGACTGTCGTCAACGGACCTCGATCGCGCCTGCGCCGTGATCGCCGACGCGATCGGACAGTTCTCATGATCACCTTCGTCACCGGCACCGACACCGACATCGGCAAGACGGTCGTCACGGCCGCGCTCGCGGTGTGCGCCGGGGATTCGGTCGCGGTGGTGAAGCCGGCCCAGACCGGTGTCGCGCCCGACGAGCCGGGCGACCTCGCGGAGGTCGGGCGGCTCAGCGGCGTGACCGCGCTGCACGAGGGCGTCCGGCTGCCGGAACCGCTCGCTCCGACGACGGCCGCGCGGCGGGCGGGGATCGTGCTGCCGTCGGTCGAGGAGTACGCCGCGTCGATCGACGACCTCGCCCGCACGTACGACACCGTGCTGGTCGAGGGCGCCGGCGGGCTGCTCGTCGGACTCGATGCCGACGGCAACAACCTGGCGGATCTGGCGGAGCACCTGACGTCCCCGTTCCGGTTCGTGGTGGTGACCCGCGCCGGGCTCGGCACGCTCAACCACACCGGCCTGACCGTCGAGGCGCTGCGGACCCGCGAGCTGCCCGTCGAGGGTCTGGTGATCGGCTCCTGGCCGGACGACCCGGACCTCGCCGAACGCTGCAACCTGGAGGACCTGCCGGCCACCGCCGGTGTCCCGCTGATCGGCCGGATCCCGTCCGGTGTGGGCGCCTGGCCCCGGGACAAGTTCCGCTCGACGGCGCCGAGCTGGTTCGAGTGACCGGGTGTCCGGCACGGTACGACGAGGGGCTCGGGTACTGGGTGGTCGACGACCCGGCGACGGCGCGTGAGGTGCTGCTCGCTCCGGAGATCTTCCGGCCGGACAACGCCGTACTCGCGCACACGCCGCTCTCCGTCAAAGCACTCCGCGTCCTGTCGGCCGTCGGGTTCGCGCTCCCGCCGACGCTGGCGAACAACGCCGGCGAGTCCCACCGTCCGATCCGCGGCGCCGTCGCCCGCTTCTTCAGCCCGGCGCGCGTCGCCGCCGTCGAACCGCTCGCGCGCGAACTCAACGCCTCCCGCGTAGCCGCCGCCTCGACCCGCCTGGCCGCCGGTGAAGAGGTCGATCTCGTCCAGGCGATCGCCGCCGAGCCTCCCGCTCTCGTCGTCCTCCACCTCCTCGGCCTGGAGGACGTCGACGTACCGTCGCTGAAAGCCTGGAGCCTCGACTCGCTCGAACTCTTCTGGGGTACCCCCGACGAGGACCGCCAGCTGGAACTCGCCCACACCGCGGCCGAGTTCTACGCCTGGCTCCGCGCCCGTACGACGGCTGCGCGCGAGGCCCGCGCTGGCGACCTGTTCGGCGTACTCGTCGACCTCGGCCTCACCGACGAAGAGATCTGCGCGGCCGCCTACTTCCTGCTGATCGCCGGCCAGGAGACCACCACCCAGCTCATCTCCACCGCCTTCCACCGTGCTCTCACCCGGCCGCTCGACCCGCCCGAAGCGGTCGAGGACACCCTCCGGCACGCCTCCTCGGTCCCTACCTGGCGCCGCATCACCGCCACCGCGACCACCCTCGGCGGCGGACAACTCCCGCCCGGTGCCCCGCTCCTCCTCACCCTGACCGGCACCGACGGCCCCGCCGACCTCGCCTTCGGCCTCGGCCTCCACCGCTGCCTCGGCGCCGCCCTGGCCCGCCTGGAGACCCGCGTCGCGTTGGAATGTGCGCAGAACCTGTTGACCACTGTGCGCCTGACCGAGGACCCACCGATGATCAACCTGCTCTCGTTCCGCGCCCCGAAGCGCCTCCGGGTGACTGCATTACAACCTTCCTGACCTGCACCGATACGCTTTGTGGGTGGCCCAAGATATTTCGCAGCATGAGCTGGTTCTGGTTGTCGACTTCGGGGCGCAGTATGCGCAGCTGATCGCGCGGCGGGTGCGTGAGGCGAAGGTGTACTCCGAGATCGTGCCGCACTCGATGCCGGTCGAGGAGATGCTGGCGAAAGGGCCGAAGGCGATCATCCTGTCCGGCGGGCCGCAGTCGGTGTACGCCGAGGGGGCGCCGCGGGTCGAGTCGGGGCTGTTCGAGGCGGGTGTCCCGGCGTTCGGCATCTGCTACGGGTTCCAGGCGATGGCGCAGACGCTCGGCGGCGAGGTCCGGCGGACCGGGCTGCGGGAGTTCGGCCGTACGCCGGTCACCGTGAGCGCGGCGGGTACGCTGCTCGCGGGCATCCCGGAGGACCTGAACGTGTGGATGTCGCACGGTGACGCGGTGCACGCGCCGCCGGCCGGGTTCGCCGTACTGGCGGGATCCGAGGGCGCGCCGGTGGCGGCGTTCGAGGACCTGGAGCGCAGGCTCGCCGGCGTGCAGTGGCACCCGGAGGTGCTGCACTCGCAGGCCGGGCAGACCGTGCTGGAGCACTTCCTGTACGAGATCGCCGGCTGCAAGGGCGACTGGACGACGACGAACGTGGTCGAGGAGCAGGTCGCGCTGATCCGCGAGCAGGTCGGTGACAAGCAGGTGCTGTGCGCGCTGTCCGGCGGCGTCGACTCCGCGGTCGCGGCCGCCCTGGTACACAAGGCGATCGGCGACCAGCTGACCTGTGTGTACGTCGACCACGGCCTGCAGCGGGCCGGTGAGTCCGAGCAGATCGAGAAGGACTTCGCCGCCGCGGTCGGGATCCGGCTGGAGGCGATCGACGCCGAGGACCAGTTCCTGGGCGCGCTCGCCGGGGTCACGGACCCGGAGCAGAAGCGGAAGATCATCGGCCGCGAGTTCATCCGGACGTTCGAGGCGACCGCGCGGAAGGTGGACGCCGAGCGGCACATCGAGTTCCTGGTCCAGGGCACGCTGTACCCGGACGTCGTCGAGTCCGGCGGCGGCGCGGGTACGGCGAACATCAAGTCCCACCACAACGTCGGCGGGCTGCCGGACGACCTGCAGTTCAGCCTGATCGAGCCGCTGCGGACGCTGTTCAAGGACGAGGTCCGCGAGCTCGGCCTGGCCCTCGGCCTGCCGGAGACGATGGTCTACCGGCACCCGTTCCCGGGGCCGGGGCTGGCGATCCGGATCATCGGCGAGGTCACCCGCGAGCGGCTGGACATCCTGCGCGCCGCGGACCTGATCGCCCGCACCGAGCTGACCGCGGCCGGCCTGGACCGCGACATCTGGCAGTTCCCGGTCGTGCTGCTGGCCGACGTCCGCTCGGTCGGCGTCCAGGGCGACGGGCGGACGTACGGCCACCCCGTCGTACTGCGCCCCGTGTCCAGCGAGGACGCGATGACGGCCGACTGGGCGCGGCTGCCGTACGACGTGATCGAACGCATCTCGACCCGGATCACCAACGAGGTGGACGAGATCAACCGGGTCACGCTCGACGTCACGAGCAAGCCGCCGGGCACCATCGAGTGGGAGTGACCTCCGGGTCGGCATCCTGACGGCCCCCTGTCCCCGCACCGCACGGAAACTCTTCTGACGTTGAGCCGGACGACTGTTATCGTCGGAGGGTCGCCCATTGGCCACGGCGGGTGACTTCCTCGGGGGAAGGGGATCGTGGTGTTCCGCATCTATTTCGAAACTGCGGATCTGGCGAGAACGACGATCGCGCAGCGACCGGATCCGTTGTGGGAGGTCCTGCTGGGCCTCCACATCCTGCAGCTCGACGAGGAGCCGGAGACCTTCGGGCCCTGGCGGGAGCGGGCCAGGCGCCATCTGAGTGCGCTCGAGCAGGAGCTCATCGCGCTGGCGCCACCGGTCGGGTACTCACCGGACTTCCTGACGCCACGTGCGGCGGGAGAAGGACTCGACGCCGGGCTCGCGGCGGTCGCCGCCACCTCGCCCGCGCAGCTGAAAGCCGAGCTGGGCCGGCTCTCCGACGCCGTCCGGCTGCCGGCCTGGACGCGGCGGCTCGCGAGCGGCGATTCGACGGTGATGACCCGGCTCGTGCACGGGTTGCGGTCGTTCCACCGGACGAAGATCGCGCCGCAGATGCCGATGATCTCGACCGCGATCGAGCCGGCGGTTGCCAAGCACAACGATACGGTCGCCAACGACGGGTTCGAGTCGCTCATCCCGCAGTTGCACCAGTCGCTGAGCTGGTCCGCGCCGGTGCTGTCGGTCGACATGCCGCACGTCAACCGCGACCTGTACCTGCACGGCCGCGGGATCCGGCTGGTGCCGTCGTTCTTCTGCTGGAAGTACCCGATGATGTTGCTCGACCCGGCGTTGCCCCCGGTGCTCGTCTACCCGGTGCGGCACGATCCCGCGCGGCCCGAGATCGTCGTACGCCGATCGGACCGGGACCGTGCCGTCGCCGATCTGCTCGGGCGGACCAGGGCGCGGGTGCTCAGGAGCATCTCGGACGGCGCGTGCTCGACGAGCGAACTCGCCGTACGGGCGGGGATCTCACCGGCGTCGGCGAGCGAACATGCCCGGGTGTTGCACGACACCGGTCTCGTCACCACGCACCGGGTCGGCAGCTCGGTGCGGCACACCCTGAATCAGGTCGGCGCGGACGTGCTGTCGGGGGTCCGGTGAGCCGGCAGAAGCCGACGCCACAGACCAGGTGGTCTGTGGCGCCGGCCCGCCGGCCGCTGGTCAGTGCACCAGCTTGATCGAGTTGACCGGCGTCAGGTTCTTGTTGCCGTACGTCCAGGACGCGATGTAGTCGTAGCACTTCGTCCCGTTCGATCCCTTGCACAGCCACACGCCGCTGCCGGGCGTCTGGTTGTTGAAGACGTAGTGCTTGCCGTACTGGTTGTGCAGCTTGTGGCTGCCGAACGACCAGTACACGTTCGACGGGTGGCCGTGGTTCCAGCCCTTGTTGCGCGGGTAGATGCAG
Organism: Kribbella sp. NPDC051137; assembly: GCF_040682535.1. Taxonomy (NCBI): domain Bacteria; kingdom Bacillati; phylum Actinomycetota; class Actinomycetes; order Propionibacteriales; family Kribbellaceae; genus Kribbella; species Kribbella sp. NPDC051137. The sequence goes on along the minus strand of NZ_JBFBBI010000006.1, from coordinate 708,922 downwards.
ACCGCGCCGTACGGGCAGCCCTGGTACTTGCGGCCGGTGACGGTGACCGACTGGGAAGCCAGGTCATTGGCCTGGGCAACCGTCGTCGTCGACCTGTCGGTCGGCTGGACGGCCTGTGCACTGGTAGCACCCACTGTCAGGGTCAGTACCGACCCCGCTGCGAGTCCGGCACCGGCCACGAGCTTGGTGATGTTTCGCATGATCTCCCCTTGATCTGCTGGCACCCCCTGGTGGGGTACTGGTTCCACCCTCCGTGACAGGTGCCTCGTCCGCCCGTCCATTCGTGATCGCGCGAAAGGCCCGACGGTTTTTTCGGCCTAGGCCGAAAGGGCTTGATGGCTAGCGAGGATTCATCGCCTGGATGCCGTCGAGCAGGCGGTCGAGGCCGTAGCGATAGGCGTCGTGGGCAGTGGACCTGTAGCCGTCGGCGTGCCAGATGGCCGTCATCGCCGGATGCCGGTCGACGTCGAAGTAGGTCTCCCAGAGGTCGTTGCGTTCGGACCACCAGGCGTTGTTGGTCTGGCCGGTGGTCCGCTCGACGAGGAGGCTCTCCGCCTCCAGGCCGGCGGCCGAGTCGACGTACGTCGTGATCGCCAGCGCGGCCGTGTTCGTCTCGGTGGGGGTGAGGCCCAGGTCGAGCAGTACGGACAGCAGGTACTCGCGTCCCGCGAGCATGCCCGGGCCGACCGGCGGGCGGATCGTGGAGACCTGCGACAACCACAGGTGCCGCTGGAACATCTCCCGCGTCTGGACGGAGTAGATCTCGACCTGCTCGCGCCAGTCGACCGGTCGCGGTTCGCCCGGGCCGGGCAGGCGGCGTTCGCCGAGCACCTGGTCGACCATCAGGTCGAGCAGTTCCTCCTTGGAGGGCACGTACGTGTAGAGCGTCATCGTGCCGACGGCGAGTTCCTTCGCCAGCCCGCCCATCGACGCTGCCGCCAGGCCTTGCTCGTCGGCGAGCCGGATGCCTGCGTGGACGACGTCGTCGACGGTCAGCGACGGCCGCCGCCCCGCGCCGCGCTTGCGCTGCAGATCCGAGGGCAGTTGGCGGTGGTTCCGCCACAGCAACGCCAGCGTCCGGTCCGGCTGGCCCTCACCACTTCGCCGCTCACTCACGCGGCCTACGATAGGCGCTCCGTCGAATTCTCGTATACCATACGGGAATTCATTGCTCGAGAGGAGACGGACATGACGATCCTGGTGACGGGCGCGACCGGGAGCGTGGGGCGGTTGCTGGTCGACGAGTTGGTCGCGGTGGGCGCGCCGGTGCGGGCGCTGACGTCGAACCCGGTGCGTGCGGCGCTGCCGGAGAGCGTGGAGGTCGCGCGCGGGTACCTCGGGAAGCCGGCGACGCTGCCCGCGGCGCTCGCGGGCGTCGACACGGTGTACCTCGCGCCGCTCCCGGCGTACGTCGACGACTTCGTCCGGTGTGCACGGGACGCCGGCGTGCGGCGGGTCGTCGTACTGTCGGGGGAGCCGGCGGAGTACGAGGCGCAGGGGGATCCGGACAGCTGGCACTACTACCGGCTCGAGCGGGCGATCGAGGCGGGCGGGTTCACGTGGACCTTCCTGCGGCCGGGGCAGTTCATGAACAACACGCTCGGCTGGGCGCCGTCGATCAAGGCCGAGGGGGTCGTGCGGGCGCCGTACGGGAATGCCGTGCAGACGCCGATCGATCTCGCCGACATCGCGGCGGTGGCGCGGGTGGTGCTGCTGTCGTCGGCGTTCGACGGCGCCAAGGTCACGATGAGCGGGCCCGAAGGGATCACGCCGCCGGAGCAGGTCGCCTGCATTGCGGCGGCGATCGGCCGGGAGGTCCGGTTCGAGGAGCAGACCCCGGACGAGTACCTGGCCGCGCTGGCGCCGGCGATCGGCCTGGAAACCGCCCAGTGGCTGCTCGACGGCTTCCGGATGATGGCCGAGTGGCCGATGAAGCCCGAGCCCGCGGTGCAGGAGCTGACCGGCCGCCCACCCACGACGTACGCCGAATGGGCCCGCGCCAACGCCGACGCCTTCCGCTGAATGGCATGATCGCGGGCGTGAAAGATCTCATGCACGGATACCTCCGCAGGGCCCGCGAGGCCATGGTCTGGAAGCTCGACGGGCTCAGCGAGTACGACGTACGCCGGCCGCTGACGCCCACCGGGACCAACCTGCTCGGGCTGATCAAGCACCTGTCGAGCGTGGAGGCCTGGTACTTCGGGAAGACGTTCGAGCGGCCGTTCCCCGAGGAGATGCCCTGGTGGGACGACGACGCGGAGCCGAACGCCGACTCGTGGGTGACCCCGGAGGAGACGCGCGAGGACATCGTCGGCCTGTACCGGCGGGTGTGGACGCATGCCGACGCCACGATCGACGCCCTGGCGCTGGACGCGCCGGGGCGCGTGCCATGGTGGCGGACGCCGGAGACGACGCTGCACGGGATGCTCGTCCACGTGATCGCGGAGACGAACCGGCACGCCGGGCACGCGGACATCCTGCGTGAGCAGCTCGACGGTGCGGTCGGGATGAGCCCGGGCAACTCCAACCTGCCGGAGGGGGACGCGGCCTGGTGGGCGGCGTACCGCGAGCGAGTCGAAGAGGCTGCGCGCGCCGCGAATTGACGACGACGTCGAACATGTGTTCGACTGTAGCGCATGAGGTGGGCTGGACAACGCATCGACGCCGAGACCCCGGGCACGTTGCCGGGGCTCGGGGCGATCGCGGGCCTGGTGCGGTCGGTGACGACGCCGGAGTTCCAGGGGATCACGTTCCACGAGGTGCTGGCACGCTCGGCGTTGAACTCCGTTCCCGGTTCGGCGCTGCCGTTCAACTGGACCGTGAATCCGTACCGCGGGTGCACACACGCCTGCCGGTACTGCTTCGCCCGCCCGACCCATGCGTACCTGGAGCTCGACACCGGGCAGGACTTCGACCGGCAGATCGTGGTGAAGACCAACGTCGCCGATGTCCTGCGCCGAGAGCTCGCCCGTCCGTCCTGGTCCCGCGAACCGGTTGCCCTGGGCACCAACACCGACCCGTACCAGCGCGCCGAGGGCCGGTATCGCCTGATGCCCGGCATCATCGACGCGCTCGCATCCTCCGGCACGCCGCTGTCCATCCTCACCAAGGGCACCCTGCTCCGCCGCGACCTGCCCCTGCTGACCGAGGCCGCCGCCGACGTCCCGGTCGGCGTCGCGGTCTCCCTCGCCCTGGGCGACGAGGTGTTACGCCGCCGCCTCGAGCCCGGCGTGCCGTCGGTCCGCGGCCGCCTCGACTTCATCCGCGCGATCCGCGACGCCGGCCTGCCGTGCGGCGTGATGGTCGCGCCTGTCCTGCCCTGGCTGACCGACTCCACCGAGCAACTCGACCAACTCCTCGCGTCCCTGTCGACCGCCGGCGCCACAGGTGTCACCCCACTCGTGCTGCATCTGCGTCCCGGGGTGAAGGAGTGGTTCATGAAGTGGCTCGCGTACGACCATCCCGCACTGGTCGGCCGGTACGAGTCCCTGTATGCCCACGGTGCCTACGCAGCCCCGAGCTACCAACGCGCCTTCGACGCCAAAGTCCGTCCCCTGCTGAGGAAGCACGGATTCGGCGGCCGCTCGTCACACCGCTCCGAACCCATCCGCGGCATGCACCGGCCGTCCCCGCCCCAAGACCCCTTGTTCTGAAGGCTTACGGACGGGTGAGGATGCGCGGGCCCTCGGGGGTGATCGCGACGGTGTGTTCGGCGTGGGCGCCGCGGGTGTGGTCGGCGGAGCGAAGGGTCCAGCCGTCCGCGTCGATCCGGTAGCCGGAGCCGGGGCCGGACCAGAACCACGGCTCGATCGCGAAGACGTGCCCGGCCTGCAGTTTCAGGCCGCGGCCCGGGCGGCCGTCGTTCGGGAGGTGCGGGTCCTGGTGCATCCGGCGGCCGATGCCGTGGCCGCCGAAGTCGAGGTTGGTGCCGACACCCGCGCGTTTGCCGACCCGGCCGATCGCGGCGCCGATGTCGCCGATCCGGTTGCCCGGTACCGCGGCCGCGATCCCGGCGGCGAGTGCTTCCTCGGTGGTCGCGATCAGCTCCAGGTCCGCGGCGCGCGGCGTGCCGACGCAGAAGCTGATCGCCGAGTCCGCGCACCAGCCGTCGACCGACGCGCCGCAGTCCACGTTCAGCAGGTCGCCGTCCTGCAGCCGCAGGTCGTTGGGCAGGCCATGCAGTACGGCGTCGTTCACCGACGCGCAGATCACGCCGCTGAACGGTGTCGTCGCGAACCCGGGCTGGTACCCGTCGAACAGCGACACCGCCCCGGCCGACCGCAGTACGTCCCGCGCGACCTCGTCGAGCTCGAGGAGTGAGACGCCGGCCGCGGCGTACTTCTTCACGCTCTGCAACGCGTTCGCGACCACTCGACCGGCCGTGCGCATCTGCTCGATCTCCGCCGGCGTCCTCAGCTCGACCATGGTCCACTTACTACCACACCGCCTTGGACACGATCAGGTCTCCGTCCCAACCAACCGCCCGGATCCGGCGTCTTCACCGACGACGCAAGGGGGCAGGAATGGTCGTACGACGACGCGCAGTACTCGGGGGAATGCTCGCCGGAGCCGCCGCGCTGGCGACCACCGGCTGTCTGGCGGACACGTACGCCGACACGCCGGGTTCTTCGCCGACGCCGGGTACGCAGAAGCAGCCGGAGAAGCCGCAGCGCATCACGGTCGTCGCGACCGGCGACGTCCTGCTGCACGAACGCCTCTGGACCACCGCGAAACGCGACGGATCCGGCGGCGCGTGGGACTTCGCCCCGCTGATGAGCGGCGTGAAACCCGTTGTGCAGCAGGCGGATCTCGCCATCGCGCACCTGGAGACGCCGCTCGCGAAGCCCGGCGGTCCGTACCACGGCTATCCGCTCTTCCAGGGCCCGCCGCAGATCGCGACCGCGCTCAAACAGACCGGGTACGACCTGTGCACCACCGCCAGCAACCACAGCTTCGACGGCGGCGCCGCGGGTGTCGACCGCACGCTCGACACGCTCGACAAGGCAGGCCTCAAGCACGCGGGTACGGCGCGGACGCGGTCCGAGGCCGAGCAGATCACGATCGTCGACGTCCACGGGGTGAAGGTCGCGTCGCTGAGCTTCACGTTCGGGTTCAACGGGCTGCCGTATCCGAACGGGGAGACGTGGCGGGCCGCCAAGATCAGCGTGAAGTCGATCCGGTTGCGCGCCCAGGAAGCCCGTGACCGGGGCGCGGAACTGGTGATCGTCAGCTGCCACTGGGGGACGGAGTACTCGAGCAAGCTGGACGATCTGCAGCGCGAAGTCGGTCCGCAACTGCTTGCCGACAGCAACATCGATCTGGTGATCGGGCATCATGCGCACGTCGTCCAGCCGATGCAGGAGATCGACGGGAAGTGGATCGCGTACGGGCACGGGAACCTGGTCGCCGCGCACCGGGAGCCGGAGAGCCGGAAGGCGGAGGGGCTGCTGACACGGTTCACGTTCACGCGGGGTGGGAGCGGGTGGCGGACGGTCGCGGAGTACGCGCCGCTGCTGATGACGGACGACCTGCCGGTCCGGGTTCTCGACGTACGGCGGGAGCTTGCTCGGGACACCGGTCGGCGGAAGCGGCTCGAGGTGGCGGAACGGCGTACGACGGAGACCGTGACGGCGTTGGGGGCGGCGCCGAAAATGCTTTGAGTCGTGGGGATGCGGCGTTTAGGGTCGGCGGCATGATTACGTACTTCGTGATGGTCCGTCGTGCCCGCCTCCGGGCAGGCGCGGGGTGCCTGGGGATGGCATCCGCTCGATAGTCGTTGGGCCCAGCGGGTTGTGGACGCGGCCGGGATCGTTCCCGGCGAACTCGTCCTCGACGTCGGGTCCGGCCTCGGCGCGCTGACCGCGCCGCTGGTCCGGGCCGGCGCCCGTGTGGTCGCGGTCGAACTCCATCCAGGTCGCGCCGACCGGTTGCGCCGGCGGTTCGCGGACGCACCGGTGACGGTGGTCCGCGCGGACGCCGGCGATCTTCGGTTGCCGTCCCGGCCGTTCCGGGTGGTGTCGAGCCCGCCGTACAACATCTCCACGGTGCTGCTGAAACGCTTGCTGGCGCAGGGGTCTCGCCTGGTGTCGGCCGATCTGGTGTTGCAGCGGCAGGTGGCGAATCGGTGGGTGCGCGGGGATGCGCCCGGGGCCAACAGGTGGTTCCGTTACTACGACCCGTCGATCGGCTTGCGCCTTCCACGCAAGGCTTTCACCCCACCACCCCACGTCGACTCAGCAGTCCTACTACTACGCAAACGCTAGAACCCCGCCCCTCGTTCGGGGCGGGGTTGGAAGGTTTAGCCGTGCCAGGAGTTCCAGAGGGCGGCGTAGGAGCCTTGGTGGGCTACCAGGTCGTCGTGGCTGCCTAGTTCGGTGATTCGGCCGTCTTCTACTACGGCTACTCGGTCGGCGTCGTGGGCTGTGTACAGGCGGTGGGCGATCGCGATCACCGTCCGGCCCTCGAGCACCGCGGCCAGCGAGCGTTCCATGTGGCGTGCTGCTCGTGGGTCGATCAGTGAAGTCGCCTCGTCGAGGACCAGTGTGTGCGGGTCCGCGAGGACCAGCCTCGCCAGCGCCAACTGCTGCGCCTGCGCCGGCGTGAGTGTCAGCTGACCAGAGCCCACCCGGGTATCCAACCCAGCGGGCAGCGTCTCAGCCCACTCCCGCGCGTCCACCGCACCCAGCGCATCCAACAGCTCAGCGTCAGTGGACGACGGACGTGCCATCGACAGGTTGTCGCGCAGCGTCCCCACGAACACATGGTGCTCCTGCGTGACCAGCGCGACCTGCTTGCGCAGCTCGTCCAGCGGCAGGTCCGTCATCCCGACCCCGCCGACCGTCACCGACCCGGTCCGCGGCGGATGGATCCCCGCGACCAGCCGCCCCAACGTCGACTTGCCCGCCCCGGACGGCCCGACCATTGCGATCCGCTCGCCCGGCTGGATCGTGAGATCCACCCCGTGCAACACGTCCCGCCCGTCGACGTACGAGAACCGCACGTCCCGCGCCTCGACCAGCTCGCCGTCCGGCTGCTCACCCGACGGCGTCCGATCATCCGGTACGTCGCTGATCCCCAGCAGCCGCGCGAATGCCGCACCACCCGACTGCAACTCGTCCAGCCACGACAGCAACCGGTCGACCGGGTCGATCAACTGGTTCACGTACAACACCGCGGCCGTCACGGCTCCCAGCGAGGCATGCCCGTTGAGATGCAGCCATCCGCCGAACAGCAGCGTCCCGACCACCGGCACCAGATACCCCAGCTCGGCCGCCGGGAAGTACACGGTCCGCAGGAACAACGTGTACCGCTCGGCGTTGTACGACCCGCGAATGTCCTCGTCCCCGCGCCGCACCCGGTCGTCGTACCGCCGCAGCGCCTCGACCGTCCGTGCCCCCTCGACCGTCTCCGCGAGCGAGCTGGTCATCTGCGCGTACGCCGCGTTCTCGCGCAGGTACCCGTCCTTCGCCCGGCGCAAGTACCACTTGGTACTGAGCAACAGCAACGGCACCATCGCGACCAACGGCACCAGCACCCAGACACCCACGAGCACCGTCGCGACCGCCGTGAAGATCACGGTGACGAACGCGATGATCGTCTCCGGTACGGCGAATCGCACCGTCCGCGACAGCGTGTCGACGTCCCGCGACGTCCTCGACAGCAGGTCACCGGTGCCGGCCCGCTCGACCGTACCGATCGGCAGCGCCAGCGCGTTGTCCACGAACTCCTCGCGCAGCTCGGCCAGCACCTGCTCGCCGAGCGCGAACGACTTGTACCGCGCCCAGCGGGTGAGCAGTGACTGCGCCACGATGAACCCGGCGATCACGACGATCACCAGATTCACCTTGGCCGCCGTCGTGCCGTGCTGGACGTCCTGGACCAGGTTGCCGATCAGCCGCGGCGCCGCCAGCCCGGACACCGCCGCCAACGCGTGCAGCAGCAACGCGGCCAGCAGGGTGCGCGGATGCCGGCGCGCCAGCCGCCGCGCGTGCCGCCGGATCTCGGCCGGCCCGGCCACGGGCAGGATCTGCCTCATCGCAGGGCCTCCTCTGCTGTCTCGGGTTCGGTCTGCCGGGTGACGGTCCGGCGGTACTGCGGGCTGGAGGCGAGCAGCTCACGGTGCTTGCCGACGGCAACGACGCGGCCCGCGGCGACGAAGATCACCTCGTCGACGCGGTCCAGCAGCAGCGGGCTCGCGGTCAGTACGACGGTGCTCCGGCCGGCCCGGTACTCGTGCAGCCTGTCCGCGATCCGCGCCTCGGTGTGCGCGTCGACCGCCGACGTCGGCTCGACCAGGACCAGCACGGACGGATCGGCGAGCAGCGCCCGCACCAGCACGAGCCGCTGACGCTGACCGCCGGAGAACGAGCGGCCCTTCTCCTCCACCTCGGAGTCGAGCCCGTCCGGCAGCGCCACCAGCACGTCCTCGGCGGACGCCGTACGCATCGCGGCCAGCAGCTCGTCGTCGGTACGCCGGCCGGTCGGGTCCAGCTCGGCCCGCAGGACACCGGTGAACAGCTGGGAACCGGTGTCGCTCACCAGGATCCGCTCGCGGATGTCCGCGCGGGCAGCGCTGGCCAGCGTGACCCCGCCGTACCGCACCTCGTTGGTGTCGTCGTACCGCCCGAGGCGGTCGGCGAGCGCGCCGTAGCTGTCCGGCTCGGCGGACACGATCGCGGTCAGCAGCCCGTCGCGGGCGCGGACGCCGGAGACCGGGTCGACCAGGTCGCCGTGGTCCGGCAGCCGCACCGGCGTGTCAGGCTCGACGATGTCCGGCTCCAGCTTCAGCACCCGGATCACGCGGCCCGCGGCCACGAGGCCCCGCATCAGCTGGTTCGCGAACTCGGTCGCCGTCCGCAGCGGCAGCACCAGGAACGTGGCGTACCCGTAGAACGCCACCAGCGACCCCGCGCTCAGCTGACCGCGCAGCGCGAAGTGCGCACCGAGACCGACGACCAGTACGACGAAGATGCCCGGCAGCAGCACCTGCGCCGCGTCGAGCACCGACTGGATCCCGGCCACCCGGACGCCGGCCTTGCGGACCTGCTGGGACTCGCTCCGGTAGCGCTTGGAGAACGACTCCTCTCCGCCGATGCCGCGCAGCACCCGCAGCCCGGCGACGATGTCGGAACCCAGCGAGTTCAGCTCGCCGACCGCCTCGCGCTGCGCGGACTGCCGCTTGTGCAGCGGCCGCAGCATCGGGCCGAGGGCGAACAGCATCACCGGTACGCCGATCAGCACCACCAGCCCGAGCACGGTCGACGAGGACAGCAGGATCACCGCGACCACGAAGAACGCCACGATCGCGCCAGCGAACCGGGCCGAGATCTCCATCAGGTTCCCGATGTACGACAGGTCGCCGGCGCCGATGCTGACCACCTCGCCGGTGGCCAGCTGCTTCGGCAGCGTGGCACCGAGGTCGGCCGACTTCCGGGTCACCGCCTGCACCGTCCGGTACGCCGCGGTCAGCCAGTTGGTGACCGCGAACCGGTGCCGCATGATGCCGGCCGTCGCCTGCACGACGCCGACCGCGAACAGCAGCGCCGTCCAGCGCAGCAGCCGCTCGCCGTCCCGCGCCGCGATGCCTTCGTCGATGGCCCGGCCGAGGATCGCCGGGATGAATGCCTGCGCGGCCATCCAGAGGATGCCGAAGCTCATCCCGCCGGCGAGCGTGCGGGACTGACCGCGGGCGACCCACCACAGGTAGCGGGCCGGCGAGCGATGGTTCGGGACGCCGGGATCGGCGAGCGGAAGCTGTTTCATGGCCCGTTCAGGCTAGGTCCCCGCTCGGACAGTTTGCATGCGAATTAATCGCACCTGTGGACCCCTTCGAACCGGCACCATCTACGACATGAACAGGGGACGGGGATGGCTGGTCGCGTACGGCGTACTGACCGTGGTGCACCTGGTCACGATCGCGACCGGCGAGACGTGGTCGCAGCTGATCACCAAGGTGCTGCTGATGCCGACGCTGGCCGTGTGGGTACGGCTGAACCGCGGCCCGGTGACGCTCGTGGTCGCACTGGTCGCCTCGCTGGTAGGCGACGTCCTGCTGCAGGTGGACCAGCTGCTGCCCGGCATGGCGGCGTTCGGTGTGGCACACGTCTGCTACGTGATGCAGTTCGCCCGCCGTGCGCGTAAACGGTCGCTGGTAGTGGTAGCGGCGTACGCCGTGGTCTGGCTGGGGGCACTGGTCCTGCTGTGGCCTGGTTTGGGCGACAACCGGATCCCCGTGGCTGTCTACTCATTGCTGGTGACAGCCACGGCTGTCACCAGTGCCTGGAACGGCTGGCGTCCTGGAGTGGGCGGTGGGTTGTTCTTGATCTCGGACGGGCTGATCGGCGCAGGTTTGGCAGGACATGACTTCGCGGGGCGTGACTATCTGGTGATGGCGACCTACTGCGTTGCGCAGTACCTGCTGTCGAGCGGTGTGCTGCGTGGTGACAGTCGGTAGACCTTCACCTTGCGTTGGGCAACGGGTTCCCGTCGGGCCATGTCGGGCCCCTGTCCTGGATCCATGTTGGTGATCGCGCATCGGGGAGCGAGCGGCTACCGCCCGGAACACACACCGGCGGCCTACCTGCTGGCCGCGGCACAGGGCGCCGACTACCTGGAACCGGACCTGGTCGCCACTCTCGACGGCGTCCTGGTCTGCCGGCACGAGAACGAGCTGTCCGGGACCACGGACGTCGCGGAGCACCCGGTGTTCGCGGACCGGAAGATCACCAAGATCGTCGACGGGACCGCCGTCACCGGGTGGTTCGCCGAGGACTTCACGTACGCCGAACTCCGCACGCTGCGGGCCCGCGAGCGGATGCCCGCGCTCCGGGCGAACAACACGGCGTACGACGGGCTGGAAGAGATCCCCACCTTCGACGACGTGGTCGGGCTGGCCCGCCGGGAGTCGGCGCGGCTGGGGCGGCCGATCGGGGTGATCCCGGAGATCAAGCATCCGGCGTACTTCCGGCGGCTCGGCCTGCCGCTGGAGGAACTGCTCACCGAGCGGATCCTGGCGCTCCGGCTGCGGCCGGAGGAGATCATGGTGCAGTCGTTCGAGCCGACGAGCCTGCGCCGGCTGTCCGTGATGGCCCACGTGCCGCTGGTGCAGCTGATCGACGCCGAGAGTGCGCCGAACGACTTCCTGCGGACGGGCGACGGACGGACGTACGCCGACCTGATCGAGCCGCGCGGGCTCCGGGAGGTGGCGACGTACGCACAGGTGCTGGCACCGCACAAGGACCTCGTCGTACCGCGTACTGCCGACGGCTGCCTCGGCGAACCGACCCGGCTGGTCGACCGCGCGCACCGTGCCGGGCTGGCGGTGCAGGTCTGGACGTTCCGGGCCGAGCGGCGTTTCCTGCCGACGGCCACCGATTTCCCGACCGAACTGACCCGCTTCGCCGCACTGGGCCTGCAAGGCGTCTTCTCCGACCACCCGGACCAGGCGGTGGCGGCGCTGCGCAAGTCGGCGCTGAACGTGTAGCAGCGGGGTAACCGCTGCCTGCGGTCACCCCGCCTGGGGTCCTGCGCCTCCGGCGGGCGCAGACGTCGTCACGCCGCCGGGGGCTTGTTGTTGGTGGTGTTGTCGGTGTCGTCGTAGATGCGGGAGGCGATGTCCTGCTCGGTGGTGTCCTGGTTCTGGTGCTGGTTCACCGACTGCTGGACGTTCTGCCAGACGGCCTTGCCGTCGGACTCGGGGATCACGATCCAGGCGACCGCGTAACCGATCATCGCGGCGCCGCCGGTGATCAGCGTCAGGCCGACCCAGCCGAGGCGGACCAGGGTCACGTCGATGTTCAGGTACTCGGCGATGCCGCCGGAGACGCCGGAGAGCATCCGCTGGTTCGCGGAGCGCCGGAGGACCTTGCCGGAGAGGTTCTGGAACGGTGCGTTGGAGTTCGTCATGGCTCTACTGTCCCGTTCCGGCACCCCTCAGCACATCAGGATCGGTACCGACCGACCCCTGACCCGACCCCGACGACTTTCGTGGAACCCGGGTCACCCGTCAGCCTGTCTCTAAGGGTGAGGAGGGGGAATGGACGAGTTCACCGAGTACGTGACCGCCCGCTGGCCGACGCTGGTCCGGGCGGCTGTTCTGCTCGGCTGTACGCCGTCCGAAGCGGAAGACCTCGTCCAGTCCGCCCTGGAACGATGCTTGCTCAAGTGGAACCGGGTACGCGTGGCAGAGGACCGTGACGCGTACGTGCACCGCGTACTGGTCAACTGCTTCCGCTCCTCACGCAGGCGCCGCTGGCACGGGGAACTGCCGTCGGAAACGCTCCCTGAAACCACAGGCACCGACCAGACCGCAACCGTCGACGACACCGACGCCGTGATGCGCGCCCTGGACAGACTGCCGGGCGAGCAGCGCACGGCGGTCGTACTGCGGTACTACGCGCACCTGAGCGAACAACAGATGGCCGCCGCACTAGGAGTACCCGCGGGCACCGTCAAAAGCCGCCTGTCCCGCGCCGTGAAGGCCCTGTCGCAGGACCCCCACCTGGCAGAACTGCGAGCACCCCAATGACCGACCTACCCGACCTCCTGGAACGCACCGCGGCCCGAACCCCGGTAGGCCCACCCCCGCTGGACGCGCTCCGCGCCGGCGCCGAACGCCGCAGACGTCGCCGTACGGCGACCCTCTCGGGAGCCGCTGCCGCAGCCGTCGGCACTGTCATCAGCGCGGCGACCCTCCTCGCTCCGGCTCCACAACCCACGCCGGCTGCCCCGCCACCGACCCGCCTGGTGGGTATCGGTCACGCGGCCATCGCCGTACCGGCCGATTGGCCGCGGAACCGAAGCATCTGCGGCACACCGCAGCAGGACACGGTGCAGATCGACGACTCGAGCATGGTGCTCGAGTGCCTGGCTGGGCGCCCGCAGGACGTGGACAGTGTCCAGGTCAGCGGCAGCCCGACCGTGGGCTTCCAGGCCGACGAGACGCTTGTCATCGACGGCGCGCGAGCGGAGCGCCAGCGGACGACCTGTTACGACAGCTCGGTGGGTAGCAGGGTCTGTGCTGGTGCGGTAGGGATCCCGGCCCTCGGGGTCTGGTTCCGTGCGGAGTCTTCCACGAGCGCGGAGCACGTTGACCGGCTGCTCAGCCGGATCCGGATCGTGCCGGACCAGGCCGGGGTACCCAGCCCGTGGTCGGTGACCGGGCCGCCGACAGGCGCGCTCGCGGGCGGCTATGTGCCGCTTCTGAGCGACGCCGGGTTGAAGGCTCAGGTCAAGCAGGTGAAATCGCCGAGTTATCCCTCCGGAACGCTGCTCGGAGTGTCGCCCGCGGCAGGCACGATGCTGCCACTGGGCGCGACGGTCACGCTGACGGTTGCGAAGTAAGGAACTGTCGGTGGGGGCGCCTAGCGTTCAGAGCTATGGATGCGGCGGCGGTGGTGAAGGTGATGGCGGGGTTGCCGGGGGCGGAGGAGCAGGAGGGGTGGGCGGGGCAGCCGGTGTTCAAGGTGCGGAACAAGAGCTTCGCGTACCTGTCCGAGGACCAGACGCGGATGCACCTGAAGGCGCTCCGTGAGGAGCAGGAGGCGCTCGTCGCCGAGAGCCCCGAGGTTTACGAGCCGTCCTGGGAGGGCGGCCGCTTCGCCTGGATCCGCATCCACCTGGAGCTGGCCGACGAGGAGGAGCTGGGCGAGCTGATCACGGAGGCGTGGCGGCTGACGGCCCCGAAGTACCTGGTCGCGCAGCTCGGCAGCTGAGGGCTGGCTTGCACTCGTTTGGGGCGAGTGCTAATACTTGGTTAGCACTCCAAGGGCGAGAGTGATAAAGCTCGTGCCCGGCCGGGTGTGCAAGAAGACGGCCTCGATGAGGTGCCGGGCAGCGGCGGGACATGAGCGTCGCGGGTCTTGGCGCCGTCCGTCGCGGGCATCGGAGCCGGCTGAACCACCAAAGACTCGACGCGGGAGGACTCGCGGAGAATGCCCAAGCTGATTGCTTTCGATGAAGAGGCGCGCCGCGGCCTCGAGCGGGGAATGAACACCCTCGCCGACGCCGTCAAGGTGACGCTCGGCCCGAAGGGCCGCAACGTCGTGCTGGAGAAGAAGTGGGGCGCGCCCACGATCACCAACGACGGCGTCTCCATCGCCAAGGAGATCGAGCTCGAGGACCCGTACGAGAAGATCGGGGCCGAGCTCGTCAAGGAAGTTGCCAAGAAGACCGACGACGTCGCGGGTGACGGTACGACCACCGCCACCGTGCTGGCCCAGGCTCTCGTCCGCGAGGGTCTGCGCAACGTCGCCGCCGGTGCCAACCCGATGGGCCTGAAGAAGGGCATCGAGAAGGCCACCGAGGCGGTCAGCGAGCAGCTGCTCAAGCTGGCCAAGGACGTCGAGACCCGCGAGCAGATCGCGTCGACCGCGTCCATCTCGGCTGCTGACACCCAGGTCGGCCAGATCATCGCCGAGGCGATGGACAAGGTCGGCAAGGAAGGTGTCATCACCGTCGAGGAGAGCAACACCTTCGGCCTCGAGCTCGAGCTCACCGAGGGTATGCGCTTCGACAAGGGCTACATCTCGCCGTACTTCGTGACCGACACCGACCGGATGGAGGCCGTCCTCGACGACCCGTACATCCTGGTGGTGAACAGCAAGATCGGCAGCATCAAGGACCTGGTCCCGGTGCTGGAGAAGGTCATGCAGACCGGCAAGCCGCTGGCGATCATCGCCGAGGACGTCGAGGGCGAGGCCCTGGCCACCCTGGTCGTCAACAAGATCAAGGGCACCTTCAAGGCCGTCGCCGTCAAGGCGCCGGGCTTCGGTGACCGCCGCAAGGCCATGCTGGTCGACATCGCGGTGCTGACCGGCGGTGAGGTGATCTCCGAGGAGGTCGGCCTGAAGCTGGACACCGTCGACCTGGAGCTGCTCGGCCAGGCCCGCAAGATCGTCGTCACCAAGGACGAGACGACCATCGTCGAGGGCTCGGGCGACGCCGACCAGATCACCGGCCGGGTGAACCAGATCCGCGCCGAGATCGAGAAGTCGGACTCCGACTACGACCGCGAGAAGCTGCAGGAGCGGCTGGCCAAGCTGGCCGGCGGCGTTGCGGTCATCAAGGTCGGCGCGGCCACCGAGGTCGAGCTGAAGGAGCGCAAGCACCGCATCGAGGACGCCGTTCGGAACGCGAAGGCGGCCGTCGAGGAGGGCATCGTCGCCGGTGGTGGCGTCGCGCTGCTGCAGGCGTCCGTCGCCGCCTTCGAGAAGCTGGAGCTCGAGGGTGACGAGGCGACCGGTGCACAGATCGTGCGCCAGGCCGTCGAGGCCCCGCTGAAGCAGATCGCCGTGAACGCCGGCCTCGAGGGCGGCGTCGTGGTGGAGAAGGTCCGCAACCTCGAGCCGGGTCACGGTCTGAACGCCGCGACCGGTGAGTACGTCGACCTGATCAAGACCGGCATCATCGACCCGGCCAAGGTGACGCGCTCGGCGCTGCAGAACGCGGCGTCCATCGCGGCCCTGTTCCTCACCACCGAGGCCGTCATCGCCGACAAGCCGGAGAAGGCCGCGGCCGCTCCGGGTGGCGCGCCCGACATGGGCGGCATGGACTTCTGATCCAGTAGTCCGAACAGCACACCGCACTACCCGAAGGTCCCGGGCTGATGCCCGGGACCTTTGTGGTGTTGGAGCGGAGCCCCAGCTTCCACCGCCCAGCTTCCGCCGCCCGGCGGGCGCGGCTCAGGTGCCGGTGAGGAGGTGGTGGGCCAGCACGGGGGAGAAGGTTCGGGCTGGAAGGGTGGGGGTGAGGCCGCA
Source organism: Kribbella sp. NPDC051137 (assembly GCF_040682535.1). Taxonomy (NCBI): domain Bacteria; kingdom Bacillati; phylum Actinomycetota; class Actinomycetes; order Propionibacteriales; family Kribbellaceae; genus Kribbella; species Kribbella sp. NPDC051137. Next base: position 693,167 of record NZ_JBFBBI010000006.1, on the reverse strand, counting down.
CGGGCCGTCGGATTCGCCGGGGGTGCGGAGCCAGAGGTTCAGGTCTACCGGGGCCGTGGCGGGGCCCGGGGGTGTGCCGAGTTTGCGGGCGGGTGGGTTGCAGGAGCTGCCGTCGGAGCCGTTGCCGTTGCGGCTGGTGTCGACGACGTAGTGGGAGCCGCCGCCGAGCGCCGCCAGGATCTCGGTGCCGCGGGCGATCGACTGGTCGGTGGTGAAGTAGTTCGCGGTGTTCAGCGCGAACCCGCGGACCTTCCCGACGTCCGCGAGCCGCAGCCGTCGGGCGATCTCCTTGGCATCGCCGGACGCCACGTTCCCGGCGTCGAGGTACGTCCAGGTGTTCGGGTTCTTCGCCGCCAGCACGCCTACGGCGTACTTCAGCAGCGCGATCCGCGCTTTCCACTCCGAGGTCGGGTAGCAGTCGAGCCGCGCGAGGGCGTCCGGCTCCAGCACGACCACCGCGGGCCGCGTTCCGATCCCGTCCGACACCGCCGAGATCCATCTCCGGTACGCCGCGTCCGACGCGGCGCCGCCGCCGATCCCGCACTGCCTGCCCGGGAGGTCGTCCGTCACCAGCACCGGCAGCTTGTCCGCCTTCGCGGCAGCGCTCGTGTACGCCGTGACGGCCGCCCGCACGTCCCCGCTCCACGCGCCGATCCACCGCGCCGACGGCTGCCCGGCGATCTTCGACGCGAGCTCGGTGTCCTCGGGATGCCGCCGTACGTAGGCCGCCGCGTCCGACGCGGGATCGACGTACAGGCCGTTCGTCAGCTGCAGCGGATCGCCGGTCGCTTCGGCCAGCCCGGGGGCGGGCCGGCCGAAGACGAGCAGCGCGGCGGCCAGCACCAGGCCGGCGGCCGTAGTACGCAGGGTCGGCATCGTGAACAATCCTCCAGATCACTCAACGTGCCGAACAGACTACCGTCAGCTGTTCTCGTCGACCTCGCAGAACGAGGAGTAGTGATCGCTCGTGTAGTAGACGTGCGCCGGCGTGGTCTTCGCACCGCCGCCGATCAGCCGGCGGGCACCGCGGTCGGGAGAGCCCGGGGTGATCACGGTGTACTCGTGGTAGTAGCTGGACGACTCGGACGGCAGGATGCCCTCGCGGTTCGAGAAGACGGTTCCGTCCTGCTTGTACGGGAACGGCCCGCCGGAGTGGATCAGCTCGAGGGTGTCATCGGCCTGCGACGGCAACGAACTGAGCGCGCAGGTGTCGATCGTGGTAGGGGCGGTTGGGGCGGCGTACGCCGTGGACCCGAGGACAGCGGTGGATACCAGGGTCACGGCAGCGATGAGGGTTCTCATGCCCGGTACCTTCCCCGCCGGATCCACCGCGGTACATCCCAGCCGTGAATAACAGCTGGACTATGACCCCGGCGTACCTCTAGTGTCTGGCGCGGCGAGAGATCCCGGAGCGGAAGGAGCGACCGATGAAGACACCGACTTGTTTCCCGGCGCGCCCTGACCGCTCGCACAGCTCGCACTGAGCGGAGCGCGCCTCCTGCTGGAGGATTTGTGAACATCCGCACCACCGTCGAGGCCGACCTCGACACCATCTTCGCTCTGATCGAGCAGCGGTCCGTCAACACCGTCGCGTCCGCCGAGCACTACCAGGGCCAGGTTGCCGACGGCATGTACCGCCACGACTGGACGTGGGTCGTCGAGGACGACGGCAAGATCCAGGCGCTCGCCATCTGGTGGGGACGCCCCGGCGACGAGCATCCGTACAGCATCGACGGGCTGTACTTCGCGGGCGACGGCGATCCGGTACCCGCCTGGACGGCGCTGATCCGGCACGCGATCACGTCTCGCCCGGCTGACGTCGAGCCGCCGGAGTACCACATCTTCCTGGCCCCGGACTGGCAGGACGACCCGGAGGTGGTCGCCGCGGTGGAGCCGCGCAGCCAGGCGGCCGCGGCGGCCGGGCTGAGCGAGATCACCGACCGGCTGCGGTTCGAGTGGTACCCGGAGTACGGACTGCCGGCGCGGTCCACCCGGCTGCGGTTCGAGCCGGCCGACGACGATGCGTTCGTCGACGTGTTCGCGCGGGTCAGCGACGGCAGCCTGGACGCCGCCACCGCGCGGGAGATCGCGCGGCTCGGACGGGAAGGCGCGGCCCGGGCCGACCTCGAGGGGTACAAGGCGATGCCCGGAGACCGGTCGTGGTGGCGGCTCGCGTACGACGCCGACGGGGAGCTGGTCGGGATGGCGATGCCGTCGGCGAACGCGGGCGGCCCGGTGGTCGGGTACGTCGGCGTGGTGCCGGAGCACCGCGGGCACGGGTACGTCGACGACCTGCTGGCCGAGATCACGCACCAGTTGGCCGAGACCGGCGCCGAGCGGATCCGGTCCGACACCGACTTCGGGAACGTGCCGATGGCGAAGAGTTTCGAGCGCCTCGGGTACCGGAGGTTCGCGACCCGGCGGGTGCTGTCGTTCCCGGAGAACTGAGCCGTACGAGCTAGAGACGTGCAGGGCTGGAATCCCTATGCTCCCTGACATGTCAGGGAGGGTTCGGGAGTGCGATGCGTGACATCGCGCTGATCCTGCACGTCGTCGCCGGTCTCGTCGCCGTCCCGTTCGGCCCGTTGGCGATCGTGCTCACGCTGCGCCGCCGCGGGCTGAACTGGGCCGGCGAGATCTACCACTGGGCGATCGCGCTGGTCTGCCTGAGCGCCCTCGTGATGGTCCCGTACGACTGGGCCCGGCTCTGGTACTTCTGGCCGATCACGATCGCGTCGTACCTGTTCGTGTACTTCGGCCAGCGCGCCGCCGAGGCGCCCGGCGGCCTCTGGTATCGCGGGGTGCTCCGCGGCTACGGCGGAGGCTGGGTAGCTCTGTGGACCGCGATCGCCATCGTCATGCTTCCCGAAACGCCTTGGGTGTGGGCGGTCCCTGTTGTCGTGGGTCTCGCCTTGATCGAATGGCTGTGCGTACACCCGGCGGAAGGGTGGACCCGTCAGCCGCAGTCCGACGGCTGACAATGGATGGGTGACCGAGTTCGAGCGGTTCGTGGGGCAACTGTCCGAGGACGAGGCCGACCGTGGTCGTCGGCTGTTCCGTCCGCTGCGGGTCGAGCGCGGCGAGCTGTTCGTACGGCAGTTCACCCCGGCCCGTGGCATCACACCGCAGGTTGTTCGCGCTGTGCCGGACGGCGCCCGACTGACGATGCTCAGCCGGGCTGCCGAAGCCGGTGACCTGACCACGACGGTAGCCAAGACCCTGCCGCTGACCGATGCTCAGCAGGCCCTCGACCTGCTCGCAACCGGCGGCGCCGGCGGCAAGCTCGTGCTGCTCCCGTAGGACCTCAGGCCTGCCCGGCGAGTTCCTCGGGCGTGGCCCTGCGGACCACCAGGCGGGTCCAGGCGCCCACGTAGATGCGGTCGTCGGGGTTCAGCTCCTGGCGCTGGCCGGGGATGATCGGCGTTTCCGGGAGCGGGCCGGCGGCGGAGGCGACGTACGTGCCGTTGGAGGACTGCAGGTCCTCCACCCACCAGCGCTGGCCGTCGGTGGTCAGCTGGGCCTGGCGGCGGCTGACGCCGGTGTCGTCGCCGCAGTCGACCTCCGGCGAGATGCCGCGGCTGCGGGACGGCCGGCCGATCAGCAGGCTCTTCTCCACCAGCGGGATCACCGTCGGGAGACCGGGCGACGGACAAGGGTCGTCACTCTGCTGTACGGCGTACCAGTCCGGGTCGACCCAGCGCTCGACCACCCATTCCGCGGTCGCCGCCGGCGCCGGTGGGGTGGGCGGAGCCGGCGCGGTGCCGGGCAGATCGAGCGAGGACGCCGGCCGCGGCATCGTCCCGGTGGTGAAGTCGTACCCGCAGTTCTCACAGAACAGCGCGTCGGCGGACGCGGGATCCGAGCAGTTCGGGCAGGTCTGAGCGGCCGCGGTGCCGGGGACCGGAGCGTCCGGAGCGCCCGGCGTGGCACCGCCTGGAGTGCCGGGAGTCGCCGGTCCCGGAGCCGGAACGGCGGGAGCCGGCACCGCCGATCCCGCCGGAGTGGCAGCGGCGCCGATCGGCAGCCCGCAGACGTCGCAGTAGTCGGTGGAGGTGCTGGGGTGTCCGCTGGGACAGTTCACGGTCATTTGCGTACCCGGGTCGTCTTGGTGGAGGCCGTGTCGAGTGCCATCTCGTCGGCTTTCTCGACGGTGCGCTTGAGCCGCACCGTACCCGTTTCCTGGTCGTCGATGTCGACAACCTTCCGCAACCGGGTGGTCGCCTCCTCGTTGCCGGTCTGTGCGGCCAGCTGCACCGCACGGCCGAGCTTGGTGGTCGCGGTCGCCGTGTCGCCGGCCGCCTTCGCGGACAGGCCCTCCTGGATCGCCTGCGCCAGCTCGGTCTGACCGGTGTAGTGCGCGACCTCCGGACTGATCCGCGTGGTGAGCGCGTCGTCCGCCGACCACAGAGCCTTCACCAGGCCCTGCGCGACCGTCTGGTCACCGAGCACGAGCTGGACCCGGGCCGCGAGCTGCTCCTGCCCGACCGCCTTCGCGGCCAGCCGGATCGCCACGTGGTAGTCGCGGGACTCGTCACCCCACGACCCGGTGGGGTACGACCCGGTCAGCGGGTTGACCGCCGTACGCCGCGACGTCAGGTCCTCGACGGTCGGCGCGACCTGCCGGACGAACAGCACCTCGGCGCCCTGCGGCGCCCACACCCGCAGGTCGGCCTGCGCGACACCGCGGCTCATCGCGTTCTGGATGATCCTTGAGAACTCGGCGGCCAGCTGGTCCGGGGCCGGGATGATGTCGACCGTCCCGAGCAGCGCCTGCGCGATCCGCCGTACCTCGTCCACCTGCCAGGCCACGCCGACACCGCGGGCGTCGCACTGGAACTGGCCGGTCACCGACTCGATCGCCTGGGTCAGGGCCTCCGGCGTCTCGTGCTGGTTCTCGCCGTCGGTCAGCAGCAGCGCGTGCTTCTGCGACAGCGACGGCACGGTCGCGAACACCCGCGACGCCAGCCGCAGCCAGGTGCCCATCGCGGTCCCACCGTCGGCGTAGAACCGGGACACGGCGTCCTTGGCGGCCTGCCGGGTGTACGGGTCCATCCTGACCATCACCGGCTCCGCGGACGGCGGGAACGCCAGTTGCGCGCGGTCGTTGCCGGAGATCACCGCGAACCAGACGCCGTCGAGGATCTGGTCGAGCGCGGTCTGCGCGGCGTACGCCGCCGCCTGGACGCCGTCGCGGCCCATCGAGCCGGAGGTGTCGACGATGATGATCTCGCCCGCGTCACCGCTCCCGCTCTGCCCGGCGGCACCGGCTCCGGCACACGTCACGGTGACGATCGCGTGTACGTCGGTCCCGCCGTCCGGCAGGAACTCGTTCTGGTAGACGGTGGCGGTGAAGTCGGCCATCTCGGGTTCCTCCTCAAACGCGCGCGAGCGCGACGGTGATGTTGTCCTGGCCGCCCTGGGCGTTGGCCCAGTCGACAAGGGCGGACGCGGTGGCCTTCGGCTCGCCGTTGTGGTCCGCAGCTGTCTGACGTACGAGGTCGGCCAGCGGTGCCGCCTCCGAGCAGTAGTTCCACAGGCCGTCCGAGCAGACCAGCAGCCAGCCGGCGCCCTCGAGCTCCAGGGTCGTGGTCCGCGGCGTGTGGTCCGGGGCGTCCTTGCCGAGCCACCGGGTGATCGCGTGCGCGTGCGGCCCGGACTCGGCCTCCTCGCGGGAGACACCGCCGGCGATCAGTTCGGCGGCCCACGAGTCGTCGGTGGTCAGCGGGACCGGCTCGGCGTCGTCCGGGAACCAGTACGCTCGGCTGTCGCCGACATTGCCCGCGACCAGCAGCCCGTCCTCGACGATCGCGGCCACGAACGTGCAGGAGGCCGGGTTCGGGCTGTCGGGACTGGTGCTGTCGAGTACCGCGTCACTCGCCGCGTCGGCCGCCGCCTTGAGCCGGGCGCCGATCGCCGCGGCCCGCGACGACTCGGTGCCGATCCCGTGCGCGTGGTCGACGACCAGCACCTCGAGCGCCGCCCGGGCCGCGGCCAGCGAGGCGACGTCGGAGTCGAGCGAGGAGCTGACGCCGTCGCAGACCACGAGCAGCGCGCGGCTGCCCGGTTCAGCGTCGGCGCCGAGCGCCATCGCGTCCTCGTTCCGGCTGTGCCGGATGCCGCGGTCGCACACACCGGCCACCCAGGGAGCAGGCTGCTCGGCGAAGTGGTCCCGCGGCTTCGCGGCCTTGGTCCCGCAGGTCTCGCAGTACCCGTCGGCACCGACCGTGCCGCCGCAAGACGCGCACGGCCCGACCGGACCGCCCTCCAGGCTGCCGACCGCGGTGATCTCCACGGTGGGCTCGGTGTCGGTGTCCAGCGCCGCCGTGCCCGGAGCGGCGGCCGGCTTACCGGGCTTCAGCTCGGCGCCGCAAGCCTCGCAGAACAGGTCGGCCTCGGCCACCGGCCCGCCGCAGCTGGGGCAGGCCGTGTCGGTCGTACTCGTCATCGCAGCGTCCATCCTCGAACCTCGTTGGCCTGGTCGACCAGGGCGATCCGTTCCGTCCGGGTCTGTGCCTGGCCGGCCAGCAGCCGGTAGGTGGCCTCGAGCCCGTCCCGCAGGGACGCCTCGGTGGCTGCCCGTCCGTCGATCCGCAGGGCCTCCTGCGGACCGCTCTGCTGGACCTCGGTGAGCGCGGTCCGGAACACGTTCGCGGCCAGGTTGGCCCGGTCCGCCGGGTCGATGGTCAGCGTCGCGATGCTGTCCATCGCCTCGGCGAGCGCGGGAAGGCCACGCCCCGATCCTGCCAGGAGTCCGGCTCGCTGGCGACGAGCACGCACGTACTCGCCGCTGGTTCGCGGCACCAGGTCGAGCGCGTTGAGCGCTCCGTCGAGGTCGTCGCGCTGGGTCCTGATGTTGGCCAGACCGAACGCGGACGGCGCGATGTAGTTGGCGTCGGTCCGCGCGCAGGACAGGTAGAGGCCCTCGGCAACGTTGAACTCACCGCTGTGCTCACAGGCGATCGCCAGTGCGAGTTTCGGTGCCAGCTCGCCCGGAACCTGGCCGTAGACGGCGTTGAACGCAGACTGCGCGCCCTTGAAGTCACCGCGGGCCAGGGCGACCAGCCCGGACATCCAGACCGCACGCCACTCCCACGGATCCGCCGTCAGCAGGTCGTTCACCGCGGTGTCGACCATGCCGTACCGCTCCGGTCCGACCTCCAGCGCGGCCTGCGCCACTTCCAGTAGCGTCTGCGCCGACTGCTCGGGCGCGTCGACCAGCAGCTCCAGCCGCTTGGCCGGGTCCGGCACGCTCACGGTCTTGAGCCAGCCGGCCATCTTGTCGCCCTCGTCCGGCGCCAGCGACGGCAGCTGCTGCCACGGCGCGGCCGCGTCACCCAGACCGCCGGCCTTGTCGCCGGGGGACCCGAACAGCAGCGACGAGGCCGAGTGCTGGGCCGCCTTGACGCCCTGCTTGTCCGCAACGACCTCACGCAGTACGCCGAGCAGTTGCACGCGGAACTCGTCCGCCGACTGGAAACGGTCCGCCGGGGACGGCGCGCACGCCTTCGCCAGCAGCCGGTACACCGAGTCGTACTGCTGGAACAGCGGGACCTCGTCGACCGGCGGCAGCGACGCGACGTACCGGCTCTGGTAGCCGCGGAACTCCATCGCGAGTACGCACAGCGTCCGGCCGAGCGTGTAGATGTCGGATGCGATCGACGGGCCGACGTCGGCCACCTCGGGTGCCTGGAAACCGACCGTCCCGTAGATCGCCGAGTCCAGGTCGTCGATCCGCCGGACGCCGCCGAGGTCGATCAGCTTGACCGCGTCGCCGACCTGGATGATGTTGTCCGGCTTGAAGTCGCAGTACACCAGGCCGAGGTCGTGCAGGTACGAGAACGCCGGCAGGATCTCCAGCAGGTACGCGATCGCCTGGTCGATCGGGAGCGCGTCGTACTGGCCGTTGTTCGCCGCCATCCGGTCCTTGAGCAGGGACTTCAGCGATGTGCCGCCGACGTACTCCATCACGATGTAGCCGGCGCCGTCGTGGGTGACGAAGTTGTAGATCTCGACGATCAGCGGATGCTCGACGCGAGCCAGGAACTGCTGCTCGGCGATCGCCGCGGCGACCGCGTCCGGGTCCTCCGAGTTCAGCAGGCCTTTCAGGACGACCCAGCGCTGCGACACGTTCTGGTCCTGGGCCAGGTAGATCCAGCCGAAACCGCCGTGCGCCAAACAACCGCGGACCAGGTACTGCCCGCCGACCAGGTCGCCGTCCTGCAGCTTCGGCGCGAACGAGAACCGGCTGCGGCACTTCGGGCAGAAGCCCTCGGTGCGGCCCGGCTGCCCGTTGCGGGAACGGCCGACCGCGTTGCCGCAGCTCGGGCAGTTCCGCCGGTCCTCCGGGACCATCGGGTTGGCCAGGATCGCCTTGCTCGCGTCGATCGCGGGGATCGACGGGACGCTCGTCAGCCCGGCGCCGAGGCGGGCGCCGCGCAGCCGGGTGGACGACGTACCGAGTTTGCGGGTCAGCTTCGAACCGGCCTGCGCGGCGCGGGCCGAGCCGAGCGGCGTGGAGGCCAACCGGTTGGACGCGCGGGAGACGGTCGACACCGAGCTGATCGGATCCGGGTCCGCCGCCGGTACGACGGTACCGCCGCCGGGCGCGGGCGATCCGCAGACGTCGCAGTACCCGTCGGCGTACGTGCCGGTGCAACCGGGCTGCGTGCACGCGCCGGTCGCCGCGGGGGTGCTCGCCGCGGGGGTGCTCGCGGCGGCAGGGGAGCCGCAGACGTCGCAGTACCCGTCGAGGATCGTGCCGGTACAGCCCGGCTGGGTGCAGGTCGTCATCTTGTTCCTTCCAGGTAGGCCTGGTAGGCCGCTACCAACGCACCGAGTCGCGTCAGGTCCACCGGCTCGGTGTCGAGCACGACACGGCCGCGCCGGTACAGCTCGGCGAGATCTTCGTTGCCCGCGGCAACACTCGCCGCCTTCACCTGATAGGCGTCGAGCAGCTGGCCCAGCTCGTCGCGGCGGCCGAGCGCGCCGCCGTACGCCGCCTGCGCCTGCCCGAGTGCCCGCCGTACGGCGTCCAGCCGGGTCAGGTACTGCGCGAGCTCGGCCGGCGTGTTCGGCACCGGACCGAGCGCGGTGACATCCGGTACGGCGAGCCGGGGGGCCGGGGTGACCGTCGCGACAGCCTTGTCCGCGAGCGCGCGTACCGCCGTACCCTGGGCCTCCAGCTCACCGCGCAGGGTGCGGGCGCGAGCCACGTCGGCGGCGCGCTCCTTCCGGGTGGCGGCGCCGACGATCAGGTCCCGCTCGGTCTTCGCGGTGTCGAGCTCCAGCGGGCCGATCATGCCGCCGATGTCCGCGCCGCGTTTGTTGCGGTCGGCAAGATCCGTCAGTCGCCGGTCCAGATCGTGGTGCTTGGCGAGCGCGTCGTTGCGGACGTTGGCCGGCTCCTGCTTGACCAGGTCGCTGATCCGCTCCACCTGGGCCCGCAGGTCGCGCAGGCGCGCGGCCAGGTCGGCGTCGGCGGGGTCGAGCGCCAGCTTCGCCCGCAGACTGGAGGCGAGCGCGTCCGACAGTTTGCATGCCTCAGGCAATGAAACCGCGAGCGACCCGCCCGCGGCGCCGGCGTCCAGCCCGCCCCAGATCAGCGACGAGATCCGCTCGATCTCCTGCTGCCCCACGCGACCGGAGTCCCAGGTGACCAGGATCAGCTCGTACCGGTCCGAAACCGCCTTCCAGACCGTCATGCTGAGCACGACGTCCGCACTCAGCGCATCACCGTCCGGCGAGTGCAACGCGGCCTGGTCCAACTCGTCCAGCTCCGCCTTCCGCCGATCCCGCCACTCCCCGAGCGCCCCGAGATAGGAAAGCAACTCCGTCGCCGGAACACTGCTCCCCATCCTCCCCGGCGGCGCGGGCGCCGAGACCGTCGGCGTACGAACCGTCATTGGTGCACCGGAACGCGGCCGTAGACCGGGGTCGGCGGCGCCTTGAGCGGACCGAGGTCAGGCATGAGCCACTTGTTGTACGAGTCCATCCAGGTGCCGTCGGCCTTGATCTGCGCGAGCACGCCGTTCACGAACTGGACGAACTCGGGGTGGTTCAGCGAGATCCCCAGGCCGTACGGCTCGTCGCTGAACCGCTCCGAGAGCACCTTCGCGTACGGGTCCTGAGCGGCGTCGCCGGCGAGCACGGTGTCGTCACCGCTGATGCCGGCGGCCTTGCCCTGCTGGAACAGCACCAGGCATCCGGTGTCGGTGTCGGCGGTGACCGGGATGACCTTCGGGTTCTTCTTCTTGAGATTCTCCAGGCTGGTCGAGCCGGCCGGGGCGCAGATCTTCTGGCCGCTCAGGTCCGCGACCTTGGTGGCCTTCGAGTCGAGCTGTACGAGCGTCTTCTGGCCGGAGCGGTAGTACTCCGCGGAGAACGCGATCTGTCCCCAGCGCTCGCAGTTGATCGTCATGTTCCGGGCGACGATGTCGACCGGGTTCTTGGTGTCGCGCAGCGACGGGATGCGTGCCGGACTGGAGATCACCCGCAGCTCGACCTTGTGCGGCTGCCCCGGCAGCGGCGGGCCGAAGATCGCGTCCGCCACCGCGTTGATCATGTCGATGTCGAAGCCCTCGATCTGCCCGGTGATGGGGTTCCGGGCGCCGAGGTGCAGGCTGTCCGCGGACACGCCCGCGATCAGCCGGCCACGGTCCTGGATCGTTCGCATCCAGGACTTGTCCGGCATCTTCATCGGGGCCGGCTGGCTCGCGAGCGGCGTGTACGACGCCAGCGGGTCCTTGCCGTCGGAGCACCCTTGGTCGCTGGTGCCGGCGGGCGCCGTGGCCGTCGACTCCGTAGGCTCTGCCGGGAGCTGCGTGGCTGCGTAGTTGCCGGAGCTGCAGGCGGTCATTAGGAGGGCTGTTGCGGCGGCGATCGGGATCAGTTTCTTCATCGGTACTCCTCCAGGCGCTGCGACATGCCCCAGGCGACGAGCAGTGCGGCGGCGATGCCGATCGGCACGCCGAGCCAGCCGATCGGGGGCAGACCGTTGCGGGCATCCTTCAGCTTCGTCTGCACCGCCGTACTCGTCTGGGTCAGCTGGTCGTTGGACGAGGTGTCGAAAGCACTGAAGGTGTCGACCGAGTTGTTGGTCTTGTCGTGCCCGACCGCCATCGCGACGGCGCCGTCCCAGTTGCCCTTGTTGGCATCGGCGTCGCGCACCTGCTTGTGCACCGTCTTGTAGCTGTTCCAGGCGTTCTGCAGCCCGGCGCCGTCGCTGCCGAGCTTGCCGAGCTGGTTGTCGACCTCGGCGGCCGCGGCGTTGTACGCCTTGTCGAACTCGTCGCCGGAGCCGCGGGCGATCAGGGTGAGGCTCTCGTTCGAGCGGGCGTCGTACGCGGCGATCCGGGCCCGGGACAGGGCCAGCGTCCGTTCGTACTCCGAGTTCCGGGTGTCCTTCGCGGAGCTGGACGCGCCGGCCAGAGCGATGCCGCCGACCGCGGTGGTGAGCAGGACGAGCGCGGCGCCGGCGGCGATCGGGACGTTCAGGTAGCGGTGCGTACGGCGGGCCAGCCAGCGGAGCGTGATGCCGAACACCACCAGGCTGAGCAGCCCGCCGACGAGCACCCAGATCGTGCCGTAGCCGATCCCGTCGAACTCGGTGTCGACGCGCTTCTCGTTCGCCTCGACGAGTGCCTTCACCAGCGGCAGCGAGTCGTCCTGGAGCACGGAGTTCGCGTCCTTCAGGTACTGCGAACCGATCGGCAGGCCCTGGCGGTTGTTGGCGCGGGCCTGCTCGATCAGGCCTTCGTACGTGATCAGGGTCTTGTTGAGCTCGCCGAGTACCTCGCGGTCGGCGGGCTGGGCGGTCGCGGCCTCGGCGATCAGCCCGGCGGCCGCGGCCAGCGAGTCGACGAAGTGCTGGCGCTGTTCCGGCGGCTCGAGACCGCCGACCAGGAAGGCGTTGGTGGCGTCGGCGTTCGCGCTGACCAGGTTGGTGTGGATCGCCTGGATCCGGACCAGCTGGGCGGCGTTCGCCTGCGCGCGGTCGAGGGCGCCGTCGGACTGGCTGAACCCCTGCGCGGCGGCCAGCCCGAACACCACGCTCATCGCCGCGGCCAGCAGGAGGAACGCGCGCATCCGGCCCGGCGTACCGTCGAACCAGCCGGCGACCGCCCCGCGCCTGCTCGGAGCCGGGGCGGCCGGCGCTTGCTGCGGCACCCCGGCCGCCGGTCCGGGCGCCCAGGTCGCGGGCGGCGCACTCTGCGTCTGTGTCACGCCTGTTCTCCTTGCTCGTTCCGGTCCTCGTCAGGCGCCTCGGTGAGGTCCGCGGCGAGGATCTGACGCAGTTCGTCCCTGGTTGGTGCCGTGACGTCGCGGAGCCGCCAGGCCTGGCGGCCGATCGCGGCTTCCAGGACGTTGCGCGCGAACCGCCCGTTGCCGAACGAGCTGTCCCGCGGCGTGCTCGCGAGAATCTCCTGGAACCCGTCGACGGCCTCCGGCACCAGTTCGTAGTCCGCCGCGTCGGCGAGCCCGGTGAGGATGTCCGTGAGCTCCTCGTCGCTGTAGTTCTCGAACTCGATCGTGGTCCGGAACCTGCTCGCCAGCCCGGGGTTCGCGGCGATGAACGCCTGCATCGGCTCCGGGTACCCGGCGACGATGACGACCAGGTCGTCGCGCCGGTCCTCCATCTCCTTCACCAGCGTGTCGACGGCTTCGCGGCCGTACTGGTCGGCTCCTGTGTCACCGGCCGTCAGGCTGTACGCCTCGTCGATGAACAGCACACCGCCGGCCGCGGACTCGACCACCTCGGCGGTCTTCGTCGCGGTCTGCCCGAGGTATCCGGCGACCAGCTCCGACCGGTCCACCTCGACGAGCTGTCCCTTGGACAGCAGCCCGAGCGCCTTGTAGATCCCGCTCACCAGCCGCGCGACGGTCGTCTTCCCGGTCCCCGGATTCCCCACGAACACCAGGTGCCGGGTGATCGTCGCGTTCTTCAGCCCGGCCTCGGCCCGCAACTTCTCCACCCGCAGTACGGCGACCTGCCGATGCACCTCCTGCTTCACCCGAGCCAAACCTGTCAGCTCGTCAAGCTCCGCCAGCAACTCTTCAACCGTCTTCTCAGGTTCAGGAGCAGGCCTCTCTTCGACAGGATCTGTCGCTGGTGTGGACTGCGGCGTCGTACCGACCTGCAGCTGACGTGCTCCTGCCGCCTCCAGCTGTGCGGCAGCTGCCACCGAGGCGTTTCCGACGACCCGCATGGTCGGTTCGCCCAGCGTGCAGGCGGCTGACGCCAGCTCCGCGAGTGCTTCGGCGTACGCCGTCTTCTCAGGCGACCCGCTCGCGATCAGCTCGGTGAGTACGGCGGTCGGCGCGCCCCGCCAGCGGCGGCCGCGGACAGCGGCGTCGAAGAAGTCCTGGGTCGTTCCGCCTGGGACTGCTTTGCCCCAATCCGCGGGTGCCCCCGGCGCGGACTCGGCCAGGGCAGCTGCCAACGCGAGCGCCTCGGACCGGGCAGTTTCCTCGGTGACACCGGCGCGAGCGGCAACGGCGAGCAGCGCCGACAGCGCTTCCGGTAGTCCCCCCGTGCCGCTCATGCGCCTCCTCGTCCAGGTGGTGGTGACAGTGGTCCTGCCGGGCCTGCTCCGGGCTCCGGCGGCGGCGTCGGCGTCGTCGGGCCGAGAGCCAGGCCTCCGCCGGTCGAGCCGGTGCCGAACTTCTCCTGCAGGAACCTGCCGTGGGTGATCAGCGCCGCCGCGTCCGCCCGGTTCACCGCGTCGAACACCTTGTCCATCGTCGCCGCCAAGAGGTCCAACTGGTCGATCAGGATCATCAGCGACGTCTTGCCCCGGTCCACCGGCCGGGTGTCCGCCCACTGCCGCGGCAACCGCAGGTACCCGCCGATCGCATCCGGCAGGTAGTCCGTGCAGGTCGCCATCACCGAGTACGCCTGCGCGCTCCCGCCGAGGTTCCCGAGCCGCGGAATCGTCTCCCGTACGACGCGAACCACGCGCCCGACCCGCGACGCGACCACCGCCGGTACGGCGCCACCGGCAACCAGCTGCTCGACCCGGACGAGCGCCGCCAACAGGTCGTCGTTCGTCGGCGGCGCGGGCACCGGGGCAGGCTCGGGCTCCTCCTTGCGACCGGTCAGCCGCGCAAAGAAGTCACCGAGCGCCATGCAGTCCCCCGTCTCCAGCTGTAGGTCAGCGACCCAGGTTCAGGTCGAGGCTGCCGTGCACGACCTGCTGGTTCTGCTGGGCGACGCGGTCCAGGTACGAGCGGGACTTGGTCACCTCGTTCTCCAGCGTGCCGATCGTGGCGGCCATGTTGTCCAGCGCCTCGCCCTTGAACGTGTCGATCGCGTCCATGGTCGCGTAGATGTTCGCGAACGCGGCCTGCAGCTGCGGCAGCCCGATCGTCGCCGACGCGGCCTGCTGCTGGATCGCGACCGAGTTGTCCTTCAGCATCTGCGAGGTGCGCTCGATCATGCCGCTGGTGGTGCTGTTCAGCGCGGTGATCTGGTCCAGGACGAGCTTCTGGTTGCCGAGCGCCTGCGCGACGATGACCGCCGTACGCAGCGCCGACACCGTGGTGGTGGACGCCCGGTCGACGCCCTTGATCAGCTCGATGTTGTTCTTGATCACGATGTCGATGGCCAGGTAGTTCTGGATCGACACGGCCAGCTGGGTGAGCAGGTCCTGGTGCTTCTGCCGGACGTAGAACAGCACGTCCTCGCGGAACGCCTTCGCCTTCTCCGGGTTCGTCGCCTCGAGTTCCGCGATCGCCGCGGACAGCCGCGCGTCCAGGCGCTCGGCGACGTACACGTACTGGTTCAGCCGGGTCATCGCGTCCCAGAGCTGCTGCTTCTCCAGGTTCAGCGCGGCGTTGTCCTTGCCGAGCTCGTCCTGGCCGTTGCGCAGGCTGTGCAGGATGCCTTCGAGGTGGCTCTGCGCGCTCTGGTACTTGCGGAAGTAGTCCTCGATCTTGTCGCCGAACGGGATCATCCCGAGCAGCTTCTTCGGCCCGGTGGCTTCCTTCGGGTCGAGATCCTCGACGGTACGGCGGAGTTCGAGCAGCGTCTTGCCGACCGTCGAACCCTCCGACAGGCCGCCGCTCTGCAGCGCCCGCACCGGCGACTGCAGCAGCCGGTTCGAGCTTTCGGCGGCGGACCGGATGTCGACGTCGCCCATGCTGCGCACGTCGCTCGCCTTGGTGGCGAACTCCGGCGACCGCGGCTCGGCCGCCATCAGCCCGGTCAGGAACGCGTCGACCTTGCTGTCCAGTCCCGGCAACGCGGCCGGGTCGACCGCCGGCGCCATACTCGGCGCGGCCGTCTCGGCCACCGGCTGTGACGGCGGCGGAGCGGTCAGTATCAGCCCCGGCGCAGTGGCCGTCGGCGGCTGCAACGGCGCCGCGGCAGCAGGCTGAGCGGCAGCGGTGTTGTCGGCTTCAGTCATGGTGTTCCCCTCCGAGAGACGCCCCTGGTACTCCCGTGACGCGCGCCCAATCTAGTCGGTTCCAGGTCCCCACGGGCAGCCTGTCACCTAGCTGCGGCGATAACTGACGAAGTCGAAGCCGTCGTGGGGTTCACGGGCTGTCTCGGTCCAGTCGGCCGCAGTGAGCTCCGGGAAGGTGACGTCGCCGGTGGGGGACTGGTCGACCTCGGTGAGTTCGAGGGTGTCGGCGTGCGGGAGGGCCTGGCGGTAGATGTCGCCACCGCCGGCGACGTACAGGGTGCCGTCGTACTGCAAGGCGTCCTCGAGGGTGTGGACGACGTCGACGCCGGCCGCGGACCAGTCGCGGTTCCGGGTGACGACGACGGTACGGCGGCCCGGGAGCGGGCGGCCGATCGAGTCGTAGGTCTTGCGGCCCATGACCAGCGTGTGCCCGAGCGTCAGCTGTTTGAAGTGCTGGAGGTCCTCGCGGATCCGCCAGGGCAGGTCGTTGTCCCGCCCGATCACGCCGTTCCGGCCGACCGCGGCGATCAGAATGATCGTCATACCGCGATGGGCGCCTTGATCCCGGGGTGCGGGTCGTAACCGACCAGTTCGACGTCGGCGATCTCGTAGCTGTCGATCGAGTCGCGCTTCGCCAGCCTCAGTGTGGGCAGCGGCCGCGGCTCCCGGGTGAGCTGCAGGCGGGCCTGGTCCAGGTGGTTCAGGTACAGGTGCGCGTCGCCGAGCGTGTGCACGAAGTCGCCGACCTCGAGTCCGGTCTGCTGCGCGACCATGTGGGTGAGCAGCGCGTACGACGCGATGTTGAACGGCACGCCCAGGAAGATGTCGGCCGAGCGCTGGTACAGCTGGCAGGACAGCCGCCCGTCCGCGACGTAGAACTGGAACATCGTGTGACACGGCGGCAGCGCCATGTCGTCGACGTCCGCGACGTTCCACGCGCTGACGATGTGCCGCCGGGAGTCCGGGTTCTGCTTGATCGCGTCGATCAGCTTCGCGATCTGGTCGACGTGCCGGCCGTCCGGCGTCGGCCAGGACCGCCACTGGTACCCGTACACCGGGCCGAGCTCACCATCGGAGTCGGCCCACTCGTCC
Source organism: Kribbella sp. NPDC051137 (assembly GCF_040682535.1). Classification (NCBI taxonomy): domain Bacteria; kingdom Bacillati; phylum Actinomycetota; class Actinomycetes; order Propionibacteriales; family Kribbellaceae; genus Kribbella; species Kribbella sp. NPDC051137. Next base: position 676,671 of record NZ_JBFBBI010000006.1, on the reverse strand, counting down.
CAGATCGAGATGTTGTTCTCGTGCAGCCACTTGACGTTCGTGGAGCCGCTGAGGAACCAGATCAGCTCGCCGATCACCGACCGCAGATGCAGCTTCTTCGTCGTCACCGCGGGGAAGCCCTGACGGAGGTCATACCGCGCCTGGTACCCGAACACGCTCAGCGTGCCCGTCCCCGTGCGGTCGCCCTTCTCGGTCCCGTTGTCCAGCACATGCCTCAGAAGATCCAGGTACTGCTGCATGCCGCCAACTTACCAACCTGTTGACCTGTCGACCTGTTGCACCATGTCAGACTCGCCGCGTGGAACAGGTGCTGACGCTCGTGGTGCGGGTCGAGAAGAAGGCGCGGCCGGCGCAGACCGACGCGCTGGAGACGGCGGCGCGGGCGGTGCTCGCGATCCTGGCCGACGAACGTTCGTACGGCGAGGGGGAGTGGGCGGAGGCGATGACCGCCTGGCAGGACAACCGGATCCGCAAGATCGCCAAGCGCGCCCGTGGCATCGAGTGGCGCCGAGCTGAAGCGCTCCCGGGAATCACAGTCATCGGCACCGGTGCCGGCGGGGGAGAGAGCGGGGCTGTGGCTCCGGCCGAGGTGCGAGTGTTTCCGCCGACAGGGGTGGACGAGGTGCCGGTGGAGTTGTTCAAGCTCCAGGTGAGCGGGACCGACTTCGAGGACACCGAAGAGCTCCCAGTGCCGGCACCCGGCGTACCCGTGCTGTGGATCAATCCGGCCCTGGAAATGTCCAGCGGCAAAGCGATGGCGCAGTGCGGTCACGCAGCGCAGCTGGCCTGGTGGGCTCTCCCCGACGCCGCTCGCAAGGACTGGCACTCTGCCGACTTCGCACTGGCCGTCCGAACCGCCACTCCCGGCCAATGGGACGAACTGCTGACCACCGACCTCCCCGTTGTCCAGGACGCCGGCTTCACCGAGATCGCCCCCGGCTCCAGAACCGTGATCGCCGATCACCCTTTGCTGACCCGGTAGTGTAGGTGGGTGACGCGGTCGCCTTCGACGACGCGAGGGTTGTCGAGCAGGACCTCGGGGCCCACGTAGTCGCCGAAGAACCTGATGCCGGTGCCCAGGAGAGCGGGGGCGAGGTTGTAGGAGATCTCGTCGACGAGGCCGACGGCGAGCGCCTGGCCGGTGAGGTTGCCGCCGGTGATGCTCACGTCGGCGTCACCGGCGTACGACTTCGCCTGGGCGACAGCTTCTTCGATGCCGTTGACGAAGGTGTACGGCGCATCCGGGAACGGCCAGTTCGCCGGCGGTTCGTGCGTGACGACGAAGACGTGTTCTCCGTTCGCCGGTACGCCGTTCCAGCCGTTCGTGAGGTCGAACAGACGCCGTCCGATGATGCAGGCGCGTACGTTCGGCCAGGTCGACCGGATGTACTCCGCACTCGCCGTGCTGACGTGGAACGCGCGGTCCGGGTCTGTCCCATACACCTCGACCGGACCGTTGTTGTACCAGTCGAACAGCGGCCCGACCTGGTCGTCGGGGTCCGCGACGAACCCGTCCAGCGACACCACTGCGGTCGCAATAACGTTGCCCATGGCTACTTCACCACCCGGTACGTCAGGTGCTGCGCCGCCGGAGTGGACACAGCGTCCATGAGCTCCAGCCCGAACCCGGCAGACGGCTCCGCCGGCCACAACCGCGTACCGTCTCCCAGTACGACGGGAGCGACGTGCAACCGCAGTACGTCGGCCAGCCCTTGCGCGAGCACCTCGTGGCAGAGTTGGCCGCCGCCCATCACGACCACGTCCTTGCCGCCGGGAACCTCCATCGCCCGGGCTACCGCCTCGGCAGGACTGCCGACGAAGCGGAAGCGGTCTCCGAGCCGGGTCTTCCCGGGCGGGGTGTGCGTGACGACGAAGATCGGCGGGTTGGCTTCACCGTTCGGCTTGGCGCCGTACCCCATCTCGTCGTCCCACCCGCCGGGCCCGTCGACGACGTCGAAGAGGTTCCGGCCCTGGATGACCGCACCCGTTTCGGTGAACGAGGCGTCGAGAACCGCGCGGTCCGCGTCGTTGCCGTTGAAGACCCACGCGTGCACGGGCTCGCCGCCGTCGCCGAGTCCGTTGCCGACGCCGGCGTTCGGCCCGGTGACGAATCCGTCCAGCGACACCGAGATGTCCACGACGACCCGGCTCATGACTTCGCCAGCAGTTCGGCGAGACGGTCCATGGAGTCGTGGATGCCGTTCTCCATGCCGTACTCGATCGACTGGTCGCGGGCCTCGACCGACGGGAACACCGACTGCTGGTGCAGCCGGACGCCCTTCTCGGTCGGCTCGAGCGTCATCTTCTCCAGGCAGACCTCGCCCGGCGCGCCCTCCCACTCGAAGGTCTGGATGACCAGTTTGTCCTGCTCGACCGCGTGGAAGACGCCGCGGAACGCGTACTCGCCGGTCGCGTCGCGGTGCACGTAGCGGTACTTGCCGCCGGCCCGTACGTCGTACTCCTCGACCGTCGCCTCGAGGTCGCGCGGCCCGAGCCACTGGGCGACCAGGTCGCGGTCCGTCATCACCCGGAAGAGCTGCGCCGGGGTGGCCTCGAAGTCCCGGGTGACCTCCACGAACGGAGTGCCCGCGGGGGTGTTGATCGTCGTACCGCTCATCGTTCCTGCTCCTTGAGTAGTGCTTCCATCCGGCGGAAGCGGCGTTCGGTTTCGAGCCGGTACTCGTCGATCCAGCTCGTCAGCGCCTCGAGGGCGGCCGGCACCAGGTGGCACGGGCGGCGCTGGCCGTCCCGGGTCCGGGTGATCAGCCCGGCGGCCTCGAGCACCTGGATGTGCCGCGACACCGCCTGCTTGGTGATCGGGAACGGCTCGGCCAGTTCGTTCACCGTGGCCGGACCGCGCGACAGTCGCGCGATCATCGCCCGCCGGACCGGGTCCGCGAGGGCCGCGAACGCCCGGTCGAGCTGGTCTTCGTCAACCACCATCTTTATCAACCGTTCCCTTGATCAACTGATGTGTTGACTATAGGAGCGGAGTGCGGGCCTCGTCAAGGAGTCCTTCAGATCGTTTCGAAGCCCGCCATCATCGCCATGTCCTCGTGCTCGAGGTTGTGGCAGTGGATCAAGTACTTGCCCCTGTGCGCGCTGAACCGGACCAGCACCTCGACCACCTCGGCCGGCCGGATGTCCACGGTGTCCTTCCAGCCGTGGTCGTACTCCGAGAGCTTGCTCTTCCCGCCACGGCTCAGCACCTGGAACGGCGCGAGATGGACGTGCACGGGGTGGTGTACGTCGGTCACGAACGTCCAGATCTCGTACTGGTCGAGCTTGACCTGCGCCTGCATCACCTGCGGATCGAAGGCTTTCCCGTTGATCGTCCACCCGCGGTGGTCCCCGGCGTCGCCGCGACGGAACCGCCACTCCCGGCGGACCACCCCGGTCGGCCGGGGCGTCACGGCGTACGACGAGAGCGTCGCCGGGATGCTGGTGTCGTCGGCAGCCTTGCGGGCGATCCTGAACCGCAGCACGTTCGCGTTGCCGTCGAGCTTGTTGACGACCGTGACTTCGTCGCCCGGCCGGTACTGCGAGAAGTCCACGATCACGTCGAAGCGCTCCGCCGGCGCGATCACCAGCGTGGTGTGCTCGACCGGCTTGTCGAGCAGGCCGCCGTCGCTGCCGATCTGCACGAACTTCGCGGGGCCCTTGTCGAAGCCGAGCTCGTACCGGCGGGCGTTGGCGGCGTTGAGGATGCGGAAGCGGTACCGGACCGCGTCCACCTCGTGCACCGGCCAGGGCGCACCGTTGACGAGCGTGACGTCCCCGATCACTCCTTCCATGTACTTCTGCTCGACGCCGTGACCGTCCTTCGCGAGCGGATACAGGAACGATCCGTCCTCGTCGAAGGCGCGATCCGCGATCACCAGCGGGATCTCCCGATCGCCCTTCGGCAGCGGGAGATTCTCCTCTTCGGCATCACGGATGATGTGCAGTCCGAACAGGCCGTGGTAGACCCGCGGAGCGGTGTAGTCCATCGTGTGGTCGTGGTACCAGAGGGTCGCGGCGCGCTGGGCGTTCGGGTACGTGTACGTGCGCTTGCCCATGGTCATGTTGCCGCCACCCATCATGTGATGGCCGCCGCCGTGTTCGCCGTTCGCCGGCATGATCATGTCGAGCGGCCAGCCGTCGCTCGGTGCGGGCGTGTGGCCGCCGTGCAGGTGGACGACGGTGGGCACGTCGAGCTGGTTGACCTGCTCGATCACGCTGGTGCGGCCGCTGTGTACGTCGAAGGTCGGTCCGGGCAGCAGGCCGTCGTACCCGATGATCCCGGTCTTCAGGCCGGGCAGGATCTCTACGCTCGCTTTGCGTTGGACGACCTGGTAGTAGTCGGTCTTCGCGTCCGAGCGGAGCGGCTTCTTGGCCGGCGGGATCGGGAGCGGGACCTGGAACGGAGCGGGGAGTTTCGCCTTGCTGCGCAGGAGTTCCCCGGACTGCGCAGGCTGAGCCTCCTGGCCGCAGCCGGCCAGCGAAAGGGCGGCGCCGGTGCCTCCGGCAACGGCCAGGAGTCCGCGGCGGGACATGGTCATTTCTTCGCCTCCCGGCGGTTCAGGCGTGCGGATCTGCGGAAGGACCAGACCGTCATCCACAGCACGGTGCCGACGATCGCCGTACCGAGCGGGATGTGGACGGCGAAGTTCTGCAGGTAGCCGAAGGTGAGCTGGACGAACTCGGCGACGACCAGGACCGGCGACAGGATCGCCGGCCAGATCCGGCCGCGGCCGGCGATCGTGTAGCAGGCGGCGACGATCGTCTGCAGCAGCGCGATCATCCAGACCGAGCCGCCGATGGTGGCGTGGACGGTGGTCATCGCATCGACGTTGCCGGACAGGAAGTAGCCCGCGGCGATCGGCTGCGCGGCGATCAGGATCGCGTGCAGGACAAGGGTGACGCGTAACGCGTACAGGCTGATGCGAGGACGCCGTACGTCGTTCCGCGGTTGCGGTTCGAGCGTGATCATGCGCGCCTCCGGTTGATCCAGAAGGCGAACGCGACGGTGCTCGCGACCAGCGCGACCCCGAGCGGGATGTGGATCGCCAGTTGACGGCTGTATCCCACCGTCACCTGCACGACCTCGCCGGCGGTGATCAGCAGACTCACCGCGGGGGCGACCCAGCGGCCGCCGGATCGCCACCAGAACGTTGCTGCCAGCAACTGTGCGAGCCCGATGAAGACCAGGGCGTGCCCGGTCGGCTCGTGCATCCGCAGGCCGGCCGGGGAGCCGTTCAGGTAGATGCCCGCGAACACGGGCTGTAGACAGATCGCTACCGCGTGCAGCCCGGCCACGCCCCGAAGTGCGTAGAGAACCTTCATGTAGACAGACAATAGTAGTCTGGCTACATGTAGATCAATCAGGTATCTCCCGGAGGGCTAGGTGAGGCCTCCCAGGGGTGCGACCGTGATGCCGGCGCGTTCGCAGACCCAGTGCGGGTCCGGGCCGAGCTCGGGTTCGATGCGGAGCTCGTGGTCGTGGAGGTCGTCGCAGGCGGTGCAGCGGGGCCAGCGGATTCGGTTGTCCACCAGGCGGTCCTGGACGTCCTGGGCCACCAGCCCCGCGATGTGTTCGGCGCCGTCGGGCCACTGGTCGAGCCACCATTGGCGTTCCGCGATGGCGTCCTCCAGCAAGGACACCATCGCGGCGTCGTTGAAGCCGCGCGCGGCCAGGTCGTGGAGCACCATCGCCCGTGCGGTCAGCAATACCCCTGGCTCGTTCATCGCCCTTCAGGGTGCCAGACCCCGCCGACAAAACAAGCCAGGATGTCCGTCCGGGTGTCAGCTGGTCGGGCAGACGGGGTCGATGCGGTTCGCGAGGCGGACCTCGCGTTCGGCGGCGGATCGGAGTACGGCGCCGATGCGGGCGCGGACGGCGAAGCTCCGGCGCGGTGCGGGCTCGTCGTACGGCTGCTGGGGAGCGTTCGGGAGGGCCGACTGGCTCAGGCTGCGGGCGTTGTCGACCGCCGTGTTGCCGGCGATGAAGTAGGTCATGGTGCTGCTCCCTCCTGAGAGCGTGCTTGGTCGCCCCGGGAACCCGAGCGGTTCCGGGGAGGAATGTGGGGTTGTCAGCGCCGCGGAGCCGGTCCGCTGCTGGAGCGGACGATCAGCTGGGTCGGCATCAGTTGCTGCCGCTCGGTGGTCGCCGGGTCCAGCAGGATCCGGCCGACCGCGCGGCCCTTGTCCTTGATCGGCTGCCGGACCGTCGTCAGCCCGGCGGCCGCGGCGGCCGGGATGTCGTCGAACCCGGCCAGCGACAGATCGCGACCCGGGGTCAGCCCCCGGACCTTCATCGCCTCCAGCGCACCGAGCGCCTGGACGTCGCTCAGCCCGACGATCGCGGTCGGCCGGTCCTGCGAGTCCAGCACGAACTCCGCCCCGCGGAGCCCGGAGGCGATCGCGTTGTGCCCGCCGGAGACGATCCGCAGCCGCGCGTCCGGCATCGCCTTCTGCAGGCCGCGGATCCGCAGCTCGCAGTCGGTGTACCCGACCTCGTCGACGGTCAGCTCCATCGGCCGCCCGCCGGCGGCCTGCGCGTTGTCGACCAGTACGGCGACGTCGCGGTGCCCGAGCCGGGCCAGGTGCTCGCCCAGCTGCGCGGCCGCCTCGACCTCGTCGATCGCGACCCAGGACAGGTCCGGGTGGTCGCCCCGGTCCGTCGACACCGCTGGGATCCCGCGGTTCGCGAGGATCTCCAGCGCCGGGTGTCCGCCCGGTACGCAGAAGATCGCGGCCGCGTCGATCGCCGCCTGCTGCACGGCGTTGCTGCCGCCGGCGATGTCCGTGGAGCTGAGCGGCATCAGCAGCAGGCTGGTCGAGAACTCCTCGGCGACCTCCGCGAGCCCGGCGAGGAAGCCGACCGCGTACGGGTCCGAGAACGCGTAGGCGAGTTTGTCGGTGAACAGGACCCCGACCGCGCCGGCCTTCCCGCTCCGCAGGGCGCGGGCGGACGCGTCGGGTCCGGCGTACCCGAGCTCCTGGGCCGCCGCCAGGATCCGCTCGCGCAGTGCGGCGGAGAGCTGGTCGGGCTTGTTGTAGGCGTTCGAGACCGTCGACGGCGACACGCCCACGGCCTTCGCCACGGTCTTTAGTGTCACGCCGGCCATCTGCCCACCTCATCTGTATCGTTCTTCTAAATCGATCTAGAAAAACGATACAGAAGCTCTCCGGCAAGTGCAACAGCAATATGCGAGATGATGGCCCGCATGGGTTCGTTGCTGGAGATCATCGCGTTGCATCCGGCGGACGCGGAGGCGGCGCAGGAGGGTGGGGCGGACCGGCTGGAGCTGTGCGCCTCGATGGAGGCGGACGGACTGTGTCCGTCCGTGTCGACGGTGAGCGCGATCCGGCGGGTCACCGACCTGCCGCTGCGGGTGATGCTGCGGCTGGAGAACTCGTTCACCGCGAACGGTGCCGACCTGAACCGGCTGACCGCGATGGCGCAGTCGTTCCTGGCCGCGGGCGCCGACGGGTTCGTGCTGGGGTTCCTGACCCCGGACAACCAGGTGGACGTGGAGTCGGTCGGCCGGCTGGTCAGCACGTTCGCCGGTACGCCGTGGACGTTCCACCGCGCGATCGACGCCGTACTCGAGCAGCAGCCCGCCTGGCGGGCGCTCCGTACCCTGCCCGGACTGGACTGCGTACTGACCGCGGGCTCGTCCATCGGCGTCGGCCACGGGCTGGACGACCTGTGCAGGCTCGCGAAGGAGGACCCGGCCGTGGCCGGTGTGATGATGGCGGGCGGCGGCCTGCAGCCGGAGCACGTCCCGTGGCTGTACCAGTCCGGCGTACGCCGTTTCCACGTCGGTACGTCGGTCCGCCAGGACGGGTCGTGGACCAAGGCGTACGTGAACTCGCGCTTCGTCCGCTCCTGGCGCAACCTGCTCGACGCGCAGGACGCCCGCGAATGATCCTGATCGACCCGCCCGCCTGGCCGGCCTGGAACCGGATCTGGTCGCACCTGGTGAGCGACGAGTCCTACGAGGAGCTGCACGCGTTCGCGAAGGCAGCGGGCATCCCGGCCCGCGGCTTCGACCGCGACCACTACGACGTACCCAGTGACCGGTACGACGACCTCGTGAAAGCCGGCGCCGTACCGGTGTCGAGCCGGGAGCTGGTGGAGCGTCTGATCGCGGCCGGCCTCAGACACAGGAAACGGCCCCCAACGAATTGAGGGCCGTTCCTGATCAGTCGAGCAGTTCGGTCACGGTGCCCGCGGCGACGGTGTGGCCGCCCTCGCGGACCGCGAAGCCGAGGCCGACGTCCATCGCGACCGGCTTCTCCAGCTCCACGCCCAGCTCGATCGTGTCGCCGGGCATCACCAGGGTGATCTCACCGAGGTCGATCCCGCCGGACACGTCGGTGGTCCGGAAGTAGAACTGCGGCCGGTAGTCCGCGGCGAACGGCGTGTGCCGGCCGCCCTCGGCGGTGGACAGCGCGTGCAGGTTCGCCCGGAACTTCCGGTGCGGCCGCACGCTGCCCGGCAGCGCCACCACCTGGCCGCGACGGACCTCGTCGCGCTTCACGCCACGCAGCAGCACGGCCGCGTTGTCGCCCGCGTCCGCGGACTCCAGCGACTTGCCGAACGTCTCCAGACCGATCGCCGTACTGGTCACCGTCGGGCCGAGGCCGACCACCTCGACCTGGTCGCCGAGCTTCAGCGAACCGCGCTCGACGGCACCCGTGACCACCGTCCCGCGACCGCTGATCGTGAGCACGTTCTCGATCGGCATCAGGAACGGCTCGCCGAGCTCGCGGTCCGGCACCGGCACGTAGTCGTCGATCGCGTCCAGCAGCTCGCCGATCGCGGCGGTCCACCGCGGATCGCCCTCCAGCGCCTTCAGCCCGGACACGCGCACGACCGGTACGTCGTCGCCGGGGAAGCCGTACTCCGAGAGGAGTTCGCGGACCTCCAGCTCGACCAGATCGAGCAGCTCCGGGTCGTCGACGGTGTCGGCCTTGTTCAGCGCGACCACGAGGTACGGCACGCCCACCCGGCGCGCGAGCAGTACGTGCTCCCGCGTCTGCGGCATGGCACCGTCCTGCGCGGAGACGACCAGGATCGCGGCGTCCACCTGGGCGGCGCCGGTGATCATGTTCTTCACGTAGTCGGCGTGCCCGGGCATGTCGACGTGCGCGTAGTGCCGGGTGGCGGTCTCGTACTCGACGTGCGAGATGTTGATCGTGATCCCGCGCTGCAGCTCCTCCGGGGCCCGGTCGATGCCGTCGAAAGCGACGAAGCGGTTGACGTTCGGGTCGCGCTCGGCGAGCACCTTGGTGATCGCGGCGGTCAGGGTCGTCTTGCCGTGGTCGACGTGACCCATCGTGCCGATGTTGAGGTGCGGCTTGGTCCGCACGAACTGGCTCTTGGCCATGAGTTTTCCTTTGCCTGTCAGAAGATTCGGGACGAGCCAGGACCCTCCGGCAAGCCCTCGCAGCGCTGTCACCGCGGAGAGGGGGCCGGTTCGGGCCACCCTCCTCCGCGGGTCCTGCGAGGCAGGAGGAGGGTCAGCTTCGAGTGCCGGTGCAATCGACTGACGGTGCCCACGTGGGAGCGCCCGGCAGGCTCTTGCCTGACAGGTCGAACTCGGAAACCACGCGGAACATGCGGATCACGGTAGATAGCAACCGTGCCCGGAGCAACATAATTCCCAGCGGTCAGTTGAGCGCGAAGAGGCGGGTTCCGTCGGAGAAGATCGGGCGGGAGGCGGCCACGGTGACGGCCGGCTTGTCGCAGGTGACGGTTTCGGACTTGGCGACCGGCTGGGTGGTGGAGCCGGCCACGATCGGCCGTGCCTGGATGCCGTTGGAGCCGATCAGTACCGGCGAGCAGCTGCCGTCGGTCTGCGGCATCAGCGTGACGACCCGTCCGTCCGGCAACAGCCCGAACCCGTCCCGCGGGTACTCCGGGTGCTGCAGCTTCGGCGGTACCTGCAGCAGGTGGTGCCACTGCGGCGTACCGTCGGCGGGACTCGACGCGGACACGTCGTACGTCTGCGGCTGGCCGGAGTCGTTGCCGGTGCGGCAGGTGATCAGTACGAGGGACGCGTGCGTGGCGGCGAGCTGGGCGTCGCAGGACGACGAGCCGAGCCGCGGGCGTGGTGTGCCCGGTACGGGCGACGTCCACAGCAGGTTGCCGGTACTGGTGTCCACCGACCACTGGTAGAGCGTGCCGCCCGCGGCGCCGGTCCAGATCAGGCCGGAGACCTCACGGGTGTCCGGTACCGAGACCAGCTCGCCGACCCACGTCGACGGGTCCAGCTCGGCGCTCAGGTCGATCCGGGCGCCCAGGTTGACCTCCCACTTCTGGGCACCGGTCTTGAGGTCCAGCCCGCGTACGACGGCGCCGTTGCCGGCGCAGGCGTCGACCACGACCGCCTGGTCGCCGACCAGCGCGCCCTGGGTCACCGTGCAGCGCACCTGGGCCTGCCAGTGCGTCGGGCTGCTCACGCCGTGCGAGACGACGAAGTTGCCTTCCGCCACCAGCAACTGGTCGGAGTCGACGGCCAGCGCCGTACCGTCGGAGTCGACCTCGGTCAGCACCTTCCCGCTCACCGCGTCGAGTACGGCGTACGTCGGCAGGCTGATGCCCGCCGGCTCGCGGTACTGCGACCGTGGGAGGTGTGCGGCGACGACCTGCCCGTCCGCCGACACCACGAGGCCACGGGAGCCGCTGGACGCAGCGTCCTGTACGTCGGCCCGCGAGTAGCGCCACCGGATCTGGCCTGTGGCCGCGTCGGACATCACGACACCGTCAGCGCGCAGCTCCGCGACGCCGCCCGCCGTACCGGTGATGGCACCCGTCGCCGGAACCTCACGGCTCCAGGCGAGCGTCCCGTCGAGCTGTACCGGCTGCTGGGTCGGCTGGATCGTGGTGGTCGTGCTGACCGTGTTGGCGGTCTCCAGCCTCGCCTGTACGAAAGGCTCGCCGGCAGAGACCACGACCCACGCCAGTAGCGCCCCGCAGACAGCCGTGGCACCAACGCCCAGCCAACGCGGAGGTGCTTGCGCGTACGCCGGTGCGAGCCGCAGCCGGAGCGCCAACGCCAGCAACGCCCCTGCCAGTACCAGGGCTGCGGACGCGATCAGCAGGTACGGCCAACGCTCTGACATGGCCGCGCCGGGTTGGGCGGCCGGCCAGCGCCACCAGCACACGCCGATCGCGATCAGCCCGACAGCGGCGAAGGCGATCGCCGGGATGGTCACCAGCCGCCGCTGCGTCCGGCGGAACCACGCACACGCCAGGGCGGCCGCTACCGCCGTACCGGCGATGGGGGCCCATACCGGGAAGCCACTCACCTCGGACGGATCAGCCGGCCACTTGGCCGCCGCTCCGAGACCGCGGCCCAGCAGAACCGAGGAGGCGACCACCGCGCCGAGGGCGGCGCCGAAGTAGATGACCGGGATCAGCCCGCCGATCGGCCGGGCTGCCCTAGGGCCCAGGGCTTCGACCTCCCGCGTGAGGTTCTCCCGGGCCGGTCTCTCCCATTCCTCGTGGCCCCTGGGGGTCGCGTACAGCCGGGTCTCGCTCAGCGCCTGCAGGAAGGCCATCCGCCCGCGGGCGAAGTCCCGCTCCGCGACGTGCTCGTACTCCTGCCGGATCCCGGCCGCGTACTCGTCGTACCGCGTCTTCGGCAGGCTCAGGATCCGCAGGTCGGCGTCGCACAGCACGGCGCCGTTGCGGTCGTCCTCGGCGCAGTCGTGCTTGGCGGTCAGCCGGACCAGCCGTCCGATCTCCGCGACCCGGTCGGCGGCCACGCCGTACGCGGCCAGCTCGAGCTCGGCCAGCTGGGCCGAGACCTCCTCGTTCTCCCCGGGGTCGGCCTGCGGGTCGTAGATCGCGTCGTGGAACCAGGCCGCCAGCCGGACGGTGTCCGCGTCGTCCGCGTACTCGGCCAGTTCGTCGACCGTGGTCAGCACCTCGGTCAGGTGCTGCTGGTCGTGATAGTGGCGATGTTGCTCTGCGTAACGAGCCAGCAGGTCGTCGCCCAACGGCTGCGCGTGCGGCAGCAGGCGATTCCACTGGTCGCGCAGGTCCATGGCTATGGAGTCTGGCACCCGTTGGCAGTCCGGACGGACGGATCCGGGGTTCCCGAATCGGTCCGTGGCCAAAGGGTTATCGGCTTGTCACCTGACCCCCAGGAACTGCGGTACAGGTCACACTCCGCCGTCAACGATCCGGGGGTCGACACCTCTTGACTACGTGGAGTCACTACCGCAGTGCGATCACGGTATTCGGGCCGGAGGTGAGCACGAGATTGCCGACCGCCCGGGGGTCCCGGCCGCAGACAATGCCGGTCGGCAGCCGGACCTGGCGGAAGCCGGCTCGGCTGATCACGTTCGCGACGCAGCCGGTGCCGGTACGGCTCAGCGAGATCACGCGGCCGTCGGCGGTCACCGTGACCTTCGCCCGAGGGCTGACCGGTGCCACCGTCTGCCAGGCGGTCAGGCCGGTGTTCGCGTCGATGGCCGTGACCACGGTCCGGCGGCTCTCCACGGTGCTCGGCCCGGGGCAGTCCACGACGATCAGGTACTTCCCGGCGGCGTTCAGCAGGGTCCGGCAGGCCCAGCTCCCCGGTACGTCCCAGCGCCACCGGATGTCGCCCGTACTCGGCTCGATCGCGGTCAGTTCCACCGGTACGTCGGTGTCGCCGCCAGGCTCGGCCACCACGACCAGACCGGCCACGACGACCGGCCGGCGGTAGCTGTTCTGTGCGGTCTTGGTCCACAGCTTCTTGCCGGTCTGCACGTCGAGCGCGGCCATCTCGTCCGGCTGCTCGTCGCAGGTGTGGCTGACGAACGTGAGCACCGTCTCGGCTGTAGCGATCGCGCCCAGGTCGGTGCAGCTGCCGGACTCGTACGTCCAGCGCTCGTGCCCGCTGGGGTCGACACCGTGCAGCTTGCCGCTGCGTTCGGCGGTCAGGAGCGGCTGGGGTTGCTGGATGATCCTGTCCCGCATCCGCCCCGGCCACGCGGCCTCACGGCGACCTGTGTCCGCGTTGAGCAGCAGATAGCCCACGTCGGCGAACTGGGCGAGCACGTACTCACCGTTGCCGGTGGCTGTGATCACCGGCTTCTCGTCGGAGTCGGAGCGGCTGTAGCGCCAGCGCAGGGCCCCAGTGGCCGCGTCGAGCATCTCGACCACGCCGTCCGGGCGGGGGATCGCGACACCGAAGCGGGTGCCGATCGCTTCGTCCGCACCAGTACCCGTGACGGACTCGCTGACCCAGGCGACGCCCCCGTCGAGAACGGACGGGCTGGCCCGGCCGGCTTGCTGCGGGGAGCCTTCGAGGCGTTCGTTGGACGAGAGCACGTAGCTGCGCGACAGCGGCTGGACGATCAGCAGCAGTACAAGGGCGACAACGGCCGGTACGACGAGCCAGGCGAGCTGCTGGCCCACGTTGCGCGCCGGGAGGTAGCGGGCGGTCCGGGTACGGAGCAGCGACGCGACCAGGGCCGCTGCGCTTGCTATCAGCAGCAGGAGCAGTGCGGAGATCAGCAACGGCACACGCAGGCCTACGCCGATGGCTGCGTTGGTCCTTGGAGTCTGGGCCCAGGCGATGAGCAGCCCGGTCACGGCGATGGCTAGGGCTGCGCCTGCGATCAGACGGGCGCGTTGGCTCGCGCTGCGGGCGCAACGGAACAGCACTGGTGCGCTGAAGAACGAGAGAGCTGCCAGGGCGACAGTGGGCCAACCCACCTCGTCGTCGGCGGCCGGCACCTGCCAGGACGCGCCAGACGCGGCAATCGCGACCACCGCGGCCGCAACCGCGCCGAACGTGGCCGTGGCCGTCAGCCCGGCCTGCTGCCAGCCACGCCAGGGTGCCGGCAGCTCACTGTCCAGGCCGGCGAGTTCTGACTCCAGGTTGAGGCGTGCGACCTGGCCGAGCCGTTGACGTGCGAGCTGCGTCCGGTACAGGTGCCCGTCGAGCAGGTTGCCGACGTCGTCGTACCGGTGCTCGAGCGCTGCCTTCCGTTCACCGGCGTCACGGCGTACCTCGGCGGTGTGTACGGCGTACCGGGTGGGGTCCGAGGCGAGGATCGCGTTCACGGCATCGAGCAGTACGTCGCCGTTCGCGTCGCGGCGGGGTGGCGCGTAGGAGTCCGGCGGCGGCGCGGCGAGGTCCCCGGTCAGCCGGATCAGCCGCGCGACCTCGGCGATCCGGATGGACGGTACGCCGTACTGCGGGAGCAGTTGCTCGGCCAGCCGGGCCGAGGCCTCCGCGTCCTCCGGCGGGGTGCCGCCGGGTTCGTGGACGGCTCGGTGGAACCAGGCCGCCAGCCGGACGCTGGTGGGGTCGGTGGACAGCTGGATCAGCGAGTCCAGCGCGGTCAGCACGATGTTCAGGTACTGGTCGCGGTACGCGCGGCGGGTGCGGTCGACGTACCGCGCGACCAGGTCGTCCGCCAGCGCGGCAGAGCCAGGCAGCAGGTCGTCCCAGCGCGCCCGGAGTTCCACCACCGCTTCAGTCTGCCAAACGCACTACTGCAACCAGCCCACGATCACCCCACCGCTACCTTGCGGTTGGTTACTGCTTGGCTGACAGGACTCCGGTGAGGAGGCCGGGGTACAGCCCTTCGAGGTCGTCGCGGCGTAGCAGGCTGACCCGGCGGGTGCCGTCGGTATGGGTCGAGATCACGCCGGCCTCGCGGAGGGTCTTGAGGTGGTGCGCCCGGGTGGAGGCGGTGACCGGGAGCTCGATCTCGCCGCAGCAGACGCCGGCCGGGTTGTCGGCGAGCGCCCGGACGATGGTCAGCCGGACCGGCTCGCCCAACGCCTGCAGAACCGCCTCGACGCGGATCTCGTCCCGCTCCGGCTGCGGGAGGACTTTGGTGGCCATGAGTCCATAGTACGACGCCTGTCGAAGTTCGATGATCTTCGTAGTACGATGATCGTCGAACTAACGAACCTCTCCGGAAGGTCCTCAGATGTCCGCACGGATCTACCTGCTCGGCGCCGGCGCGTTCGCGGTCGGCACCAGCGCGTACGTCGTGTCCGGGGTGCTGCCCGACGTCAGCTCGGAGCTGCACGTCTCGCTGACCGCCGCGGGCCAGCTGGCCACCGCGTTCTCGCTGTCGTACGCGATCGGTGCGCCGATCCTGTCCACGCTGACCGGCCGGTGGGAGCGCCGTACCCTCCTGATCGCCGCGCTGGTCCTGGCCGCGCTCGGCAACCTGATCGCCGCCGTGGCCGACAGCTACCCGCTCCTCATCGTCGGCCGGGTCGTGGCCGCGTTCGGCGCCGCCGTGTACACCCCGGCCGCCACACTCTTCGCCACCAGCCTGTTGCCGCCCGAGGAGCGCGGCAGGGCGGTGGCCATCGTCTTCGGCGGCCTCACCTTCGCCCTGGTTCTCGGCGTACCGGCAGGCACGCTGCTGGGTCCGACGCTCGGCTACAAGGGCGTCTTCGCGCTCATCACCGCAGTCGCCGTCCTGGTAGCCGTCGCCGAGCGTGCCGCGCTGCCGAAGGTCGAGGCGGCACCTGTGGTCAGCCTGCGTGAACGTTTCGCCGGGGTGACCGACCGGCGCGTGCAGATCGTGCTGGCGATGACCGTGCTCGCTGTGCTGGCTGCCTTCAGCGTGTACATCTACATCGTCCCGCTGCTCAAGCACACCGCGGGCCTGACCGGCAGCGTCACCGGTCTGCTGCTCCTGCTGTACGGCGTGGGCGCTGTCGTGGGCAACTTCGTCGGTGGGCGGATCACCGACCGCTTCGGCAGCCTGCCCACGCTGGTGGTTCTGATGCTGGGCATCACCGCAGTCCTGGCAACGCTCGACCTGACACTGACGACAGCGGCCGGTGCCGGTGTCGCGCTCGTTGTCTGGGGGATGCTGACGTGGGCCTTCAACCCGCCGATCCAGAACCTGCTGCTGGAGCTCGGTGGCGGCCTGCTGATCTCGCTGAACGCCTCAGCGATCTACCTGGGCGCCGGGCTGTCCGCTGTGGTCGGCGGACTGGTCATCCAGACGCTAGGCGTCGGTTATCTGCCGGCGTTGGCTTCCGTGCTGTCGCTGGTGGTGCTCGGGCTGGTGTACCTGCTGTGGCGCGACCCGTCGCTGCGCCAGGTGGAGCAGTTGGAGCGTGACGAGGACCTGTATCTCACAGCCTCAGCTGACTAGTACCTCAGGCAGGTCCTCACTGTGCAGGACGACCAGTGAGGTGACGGCACGAGTCAGGCAGACGTACAGGCGTCGGAGGCCGGTCCGCTCGTCGGCCTCCCCGGCCACGATGCCGGCCGGCTCCACCAGCACCACGTGGTCGAACTCGAGACCCTTGGCGAGTGACGCCGGCACGACGTCCAGGTGAGCGTCGACGTCGTCCTCGTCGCCCAGCACCGAGAAAGCCACGCCCTGCAAGGCTTTCCTGGTCGCCGGGACCAGGGCGTCCGGGACGATCAGGCCGATCGACCCCGGCCGCTCGGACGCCTCCTGTACGGCGGTGACCGCGGCGGTGAGGCTGTCCGGTACGCGGGTGATGGTCAGCTCACCACGTGCCCGCCGTACGGCCGTCGGTGGTTTGAGGTGCGGAGCGATCGTCGGGAGCAGGCGGGCGGCGTACTCGATCACTTGACCGGGGACGCGGAAGCCGGCGGTCAGCTCCTCGGTGTGGGCGCTCGTCTTGCCGAGATGGGTCAGGGCCTCGTCCCAGGAGGGTGTAGCCCACGGTGTGGTGCCTTGAGCGATGTCACCGAGCACAGTCATCGACCCGGTGGAGCAACGACGGCCTACGGCGCGCAGTTGCATCGCGGACAGGTCCTGGGCCTCGTCCAGCACCACGTGGCCGAGCGACGGCGTACGGTCGACCAGGTCGGCGATCTCGTCGATCAGGGTGGCATCGGCAACGGACCACTTGGCGGCGCCGGGGGAGCGGGGGACCTTCTCCCAGATCAGCAGGGCCTGCTCCTCCGCGGTGAGGATGCCGTCCGCGTGCCGGGCGAGCAGGTCCGGCTCGGTGAAGAGGCGGAACAGGAGCTTGGCCGGATCCACCGCCGGCCACAGGGCCTCGGCGTACTGCTTCACCGGGCGGCTCCTGGCGACGGAGTCCTGCACGCGATCGTCCGGCGAGTCACCGGCCGCCTCCATCCGCAGCAGCACCGCATGGGCCAGCCGTTGCGGCAGCATCGCGCGGCCGGCGCCGTACCGGATGCCACGCGTCCGGAGCTCGGTGACCAGCTCTTCTGCCTGGTACGTCGCCACCCGCCAGCGGTGCGCGCCCCGCGGTACGACGAGGGCCTCCTCGGGCTGCCGCACGTGCGCCCAGACGGCCCGATGCAGGACCTCCGCCATCCGGGCGTCGCCCTTGAGGACGTCGACCGGCGCGGGGCCCGGCCCGGCGATCTTGACCCGGGCAACCATCTCCTCGACCGTCGTCTGCTTCGCCTCGATCTCACCGAGGGCCGGCAGGACGTCGCCGATGTAGCGCAGGAAGCTCGCGTTCGGGCCGACCACGAGGACACCGGCGCGGCTGAGCTGGTCCCGGTACGCGTAGAGCAGGTACGCCGCCCGGTGCAGCCCGACCGCGGTCTTCCCGGTGCCGGGCGCGCCCTGGACGCAGATGGTCTCGTCGACGCCGGCCCGGACGATCACGTCCTGCTCCGGCTGGATGGTGGCGACGATGTCGCGCATCGGGCCCGAGCGGGGCCGCTCGATCTCGGCGTCGAGGATGTCGCTGTGCTGCTCGGCCGCGCCCCCCGCGGTCAGGTCCTCGTCCTCGAAGGCGGTCATCTCGCCGTGTGTGAACCCGAACCGCCGGCGGATGCCGACGCCCATCGGCTCGGTCTTGCTGGCCCGGTAGAACGGCACCGAGATGTCCGCCCGCCAGTCCACCACCAGCGGCTCGCCGAGCGCGTCGTTCACGTGCCGGCGGCCGATGTGGAAGGTCTCCTCGGCCGGCTCCAGGTAGTCCAGCCGGCCGAAGAACAGCGGTACGTCGGGGTCGTCCTCCAGTTCCTTCATCCGCCGGAAGATCGCGGCCTGCAGGAACTCCTGGTTGACCCGGTCCGCGCTGTGGATCTCCAGCGCGCCCGTCTTCTCCCGCATCATCGCCAGCGCGGCCCGCGAGGTCTTCAGATAGTCCTTCTCGGCCTGGAGAGTGTCGGACGTGTCTGAGGGCATGCTGAAACCTCCGGCGAGTAGGGGGAGCCCAGCTACGTTACTCGACCACCATCCACCAAGAAACCGGATTTCAGCCCTTCACCGCGCCGGTCAGGACCCCCTTCGCGAAGTGCCGTTGCAGGAACGGATAGATGATCAGGATCGGCACGATCGACACCACCAGGATCGCCATCTGGATCGATGCCTGCGGCGGCAGCAGTTCGGTCCCGAGCTCGGCGCTGCCGAGCTGCGTGTCGTTGATGACGTACGTCCGCAGTACCAGCTGCAACGGCCACAGCTTGGAGTCGTTCAGGTACAGCAGCGCGGAGAAGAACGCGTTCCAGTACGCCACCGCGTAGAACAGGCCGATCACCGACAGCACGGCCTTGGACAGCGGCAGCACGATGTACGAGAACGTCATCAGCTCACCCGCCCCGTCGATCCGGGCGCTCTCGGTGATCTCGTTCGGCAGGTTCATGAAGAACGCCCGCAGTACGACGACGTTGAACGCGCTGATCATCGTCGGCACGATCAGCGCCCAGATGCTGTCCAGCAGCCCGACGCCCTTGACCGTCAGGTACAGCGGGATGATGCCGGGGGAGAACAGCATGCTGAACAGCACGATCAGCAGGATCGGCCGGCCCGCCGAGAACCCGGGCCGCGACAGCGCGTAGGCGAGCAGGCACGACACAGTCAGGCTGAGCAGCGTGCCGACGATCGTCACGAAGATGCTGACCAGCAGCGCCCGGGTCACCACGCCGCCGGCGAACAGCGACTCGTACGCCCGGAAGTTGATCGACTTCGGCAGCAGCACCAGGCCGCCGGACTCGTTGATCTGCTTGTTCGGCGCGACACTGGTCGAGATCACGCCGACGAACGGGATGATCACGACCGCGCAGAAGACCAGCAGGACCAGGCCCTTGAAGATCCGCATCGGCCAGCCGGGCATCGGTACGCCCTGGACAATCTTCCGGCTCATTTCTGGTACACCCCCTGCTCGCCGAAGATGTGCGCGACCTTGTTCGCGGTCAGCACGAGGATCACACCGACGACGCCCTTCACCAGGCCGACCGCCGCCGCGACGCCCCAGGCGCCGCCGAGCACACCGTTGTTGTAGACGTACGTGTCCAGCACCTCGCTGACGTCCCGGCCGACCGCCTGCTGCTGCAGGACGATCTGCTCGAACCCGACGGTGAGCGAGTCACCCAGCCGCAGGATGAACAGCAGGATGATGATCCCGCGCAGCCCCGGCAGCGTGACGTGCCAGAGCTGCCGCATCCGGGTCGCGCCGTCCACACTTGCCGCCTCGTACAGCTGCGAGTCGATCTGGGACAGCGCGGCCAGGAACAGGATCGTCGCCCAGCCGGTGTCCTTCCAGATGATCTGCGACGTCAGCAGCACGTGGAACAACTCGGAGTTCCCGATGATGTTGACCGTCGAGAGGTCGTGCGAGCGCAGGTAGTTGTTCAGCAGGCCGCTGCCGCCGAGCATCTGCTGGAACAGCGCGACCACGATCACCCAGGACATGAAGTGCGGCAGGTACAGGATGCTCTGCGCGATCCGCTTGATCCGCTCGGAGAACAGCGAGTTCAGCAGCAGCGCGAGCAGGATCGGCGCCGGGAACACGAACACCGACTGCAGGCTGGTGAGGATCAGCGTGTTCTTCAACGCCCGCAGGAACGCCGGGTCGCCGTTGAAGATCACGCTGAAGTTCTCCCAGCCCGACCAGTCGCTGCCGCCGATCCCGAGGAACGGCTGGTAGTCCTTGAACGCGATGACGTTGCCCAGCAGCGGCACGTAGTGGAACGCGATGATCAACGCGACCCCGGGCAGCGCGAACAGCAGCAGCACGCGGTCCCGCAGCAGCCGCCGGCCGAGGCTCAGCTGCTGCTGCGGCCGCTTGAAAGTCCGTTGCAGCATTACTTCCCGCCTGCCGTGGCGAAAGCGTCCTGCAGTTCGCCGCGGATCTTCTCACCGCCGGACGACAGGAACGTCTTGACTCCCGCGGCCCAGTCCGACACGGGCTTCTTCCCCTGCACGATCTGGTTCTCCAGGTCGTTCATGGACTTCACCAGCTGCGCCGACTTCTTCGACGACGTGTCGGAGTACAGGCCGTACGACGCGTCGTACACCAGCCGGTCCGCGACCTTCGCCTGGATCGCGTGCTGCTTCTGCGGCACGTCAGGCTTGCCGGCCCAGTAGAGCGCCAGCGTGGAGTCGCTGATGTACTGCAGACCGATGCCGGTCTCGACCGTACCGACCTTCGTCGGAACCGGGTCCGTGCCCTGCAGCGTGTAGTGCCGCCCGGCCACGCCGTACTTGCGGAACAGGTACTCCTCGGTGCCGAACGGCGCCGCCATCCAGTTCGCGATCTTCAGCAGCGTCTCGGCGGAGTGCTTGCTGTCCTTGTTGAACGACGTCACGTTGTTCAACGCCGCACCCATCCACGGCTTGCCCTCGCCGCCGGCGAACCCCGGTACGTCGAGCATGTTGACCCCGAACGCCGGTCCGGCCGTGTTGTCGTTGTAGTACTGGTTCCACGCGACGAAACTGTCGTAGTCGAAGGCCGCGATACCGCCGTTGAACCACTGCTTGCGGGCGCTCGCCTTGTCGTTGAACGCATCCGGGTTGACGACGCCGGCGGCGACCAGCTTGCGCGCCGCCTCGAGCGCCTCGGTGTTCGCGTCCGCCTCGTACATCGAGGTGAACTTGCCGCCGTCTTCCTTCCAGTTGTTGGGAAGACCAAGCATCATCCGGAGGTACGACAGCGGTACCCGGGTCCACGCCCAGCGGTTGTCCTTCGCCGAGGTCATCTCCTTGCACAGGTCGAAGAACTCCTGGAAGTTCTTCGGCGCCGGGTCGGTGATGCCCTTCGCGGCGAGCAGGTCCGTGCGGTACAGCGGCAGCGACGTCCGGGACATGCCGCGCGGCACCGGGACGCCGTAGATCGCGCCGTTGAAGACGCAGCCCTTCCAGTACTCGGTCGGGATGTTGGCCAGGAACGGGTACTTCTTCGCGGCGTCGCCGGACAGGTGCTCGGTCAGGTCCATGCACTTGGACTTCACCAGGCCGGGGATCTGCGGGGTGTCGGTCGGGATGTTCAGGATGTCCGGCAGGTCACCGCCCGCGATCCGGGTCGCGAACTTGTCCTTGTACTCGTCGTTCGACGCCATGCTGATCTGCAGCTCGGAGCCGAGGCGCTTGTTGACTTCCTGCCAGAACTGGTTCTTGTCGGCGGCCGGCGGGATCGCGCCGGGGATGTTCGTCATGAACGTGATCGGCTTGCCGTCGCCGGGGACGTCGGTGATCGCCTTCACCGGGCTCGCCGGGTACTTGAGGAACCCGTCGAGCACCACGTCGGTGCCGGGCAGGTCCGGCTTCACCTCGCCGTACTTCACGTACGTCGGCAGCTTCACGGCCGCGTTCGCGGCGGCGGTGTTCTTCTTGTCGGACGCGCACCCCGCCAGCAGCGGCGTACCCGTGACCGCGACAGCGGCAGCGGCCAGGCCGCCACCGAGGAAACTTCTTCTGCTGACCGGCATGAGGCCTCACTTCCATCGGAGGGCCACACCATGACATAGTACGTCCTATGTCTTCAAGAGTCGGCGCTTCGGAAATCTTCGATCCGGCGGGCAGCGGGTATCACACGTTCCGCATCCCGGCGGTGCTGGCGCGTGGCTCGGTGCTGCTCGCGTTCTGTGAGGGCCGGCTGCACGGGTCGGGTGACGCCGGTGAGATCGAGGTGGTGCTGCGGCGCTCGCTCGACGGCGGCCGGACCTGGCTGCCGTTGCAGGTGGTGTCCGCGGCGCCCGGCAAGACCTGCGGGAACCCGGTGCCGCTGCTCGACCCGGCGTCCGGCGACATCGTGCTCGTGACCGTGCAGAACGGCGCGGACGCGGTCGAGATGTCGCTTGCCCGCGGCACCGATCCGGTCTCCGGCCGGCGGATTTTCGTGCAGCGTTCGTCCGACGACGGCGCGACCTGGAGCCCGACGGTCGAGATCACGGCGCAGGTCAAGCCGGACGACTGGGGCTGGTACGCGACCGGTCCGTGTCACGGGATCACCTTGCGTACCGGGCGGCTCGTCGTACCGGCGAACCACTCGTTCGTGCCGTCCGAGCCGGTCGAGGACCTGACCCGGCTGAACGGCGGGCACTGCATCTACAGCGACGACGGCGGTGTCACCTGGTCGGTCGGGTTCGTCGACCGCAACGACGGCCCGGAGATCAACGCGAACGAGACCGCCGTCGCCGAACTGCCCGACGGGCGGCTGTACTTCAATGCCCGCAACCACCAGGGCACCGGTCCCGCTCGTGTGCACGCCTGGTCGTCGGACGGCGGCCGGACCCTGGACGCGCCGTACGCCGGGATCCCCGAGATCACCGCGCCGGGGATCCAGGGCAGCGTGCTGTGCCTGCCGGACGGGCGGCTGCTGTTGTCCACGCCGGTGAACCCGACGTCCCGCCGGGAACTGACCGTTTTCGTCAGCTCGGACGCAGGAGCCTCCTGGAAGCCGGAGCTGGTCGTGCACGAGGGCATGGCCGGGTATTCCGACCTGGTGCTGCTCCCGGACGGTTCGGTCGGCATCTTCTACGAGGCCGGTGAGACGTCCTCGTTCGCGACCTTGCGCTTCGCCACATTCGCCCTTTAGAGGTTGGAGTTGTTTTGACCGAGTCCGCCCAGCTGACCGGCGTCGTACCGCCGCTCGTCACCCCGCTCACCCCGTCGTACGACGTCGACACAGCGTCCCTGGCCCGGCTGATCCAGTACCAGCTCACCGGGGGTGTGGACGGGGTGTTCGTGCTCGGCACCTCCGGCGAGGGAACGTTCCTGACGGACGAGCAGCGCCAGGTCGTGCTGGAGACGACCGTCGCGGAGGTCGCCGGCCAGGTGCCGGTGCTGGCCGGTGTCATCGACACCTCCACCAACCGCGTCGCCGCCCATGTCTCGGCCGCCCTGAAGGCCGGCGTGGACGGACTGGTCGCCACAGCTCCCTTCTACGCCGCCACGCATCCCGCGGAGATCGAGCGGCACTTCAAGCGGCTGGCCGCGCAGGCCGAGGACACCCCGCTGTATGCCTACGACATCCCACCCCGGGCCGGCACGAAGCTGCCCGCATCCCTCGTCATCTCCCTGGGGGAACAGGGCGTGATCGCCGGCGTGAAGGATTCGTCCGGCCAGGAGACCTCGCTCCGCGAACTGGTCATCTCCCGCCGCGAGAAGCACCTCGACGGTTTCACGATCATGACCGGCTCCGAGGTGACGGTCGACTCCTCGCTGGCCTTCGGCGTCGACGGCGTCGTACCCGGCCTGGGCAACGTGGACCCTGCGGGCTACGTGCGGTTGTACAAGGCGGCTGTCGCCGGGGAGGCCGTGGCGGCGCGTGAGGAGCAGGACCGGCTGTTCCGGCTGTTCGACATCATCAAGGTGCCCGACCGGTCCCGGATGGGCGCCAGTTCGTCGGCGTTGGGTGCGTTCAAGGCGGGCCTGCACCTGCTGGGCGTGATCGACTGCCCGATCACGGCGTACCCGTGTATTCCGTTGAGCGACACGGAGATCGCCGCGATCCGGCCGCTACTGGACCGCGCCGGATTACACTGAACGGTCCAACGGGGTCCAAGGGAGGCGTGCGGTGACAACGGGTGGACTCAGCCGGGCACGCGGCGCAGCCGGGAACCAGTCCTTCATCCGGGACGCGATGAAGTCGTACATCCTGGAGCGCGGGCTGAAGGCCGGTGATCCGCTGCCGAACGAGCAGGACCTGATGGCCCAACTCGGCGTCGGCCGGCACCCGCTCCGCGAGGCGATGAAGGCACTGCAGGCCGTCGGGATCATCGAGATCCGGCACGGCTACGGCACGTACGTGGGCGAGGTCAACCTCCAGTCCCTGGAGGACGGCCTGGCCTTCCGCATGTCCCAGTCGATGGCCGGCGACCTCCGCGACGTACAGAACGTCCTGGAGGTCCGCCAGGCCATCGAGGTCGGCTTGGCCGACGACGTGGTCGAACACTTCAAGAACCACGGCTACAAGACCCTCGAGCCCATCGTCGAACGCATGGAAGCCCAGGCCGCCGAAGGCAACTACTTCCCCGACGAGGACTGGGCCTTCCACCAGGCCCTGTACGAGCCCCTGGGCAACGCCCTGGTGATCGACCTACTGTCGGTCTTCTGGCGAACCTTCGCCCAGGTCGACGCCCGCCTCCCCGGCGCCCGCTACACCCCCGCCGACGCCGCCGCCTGGCACCGAGACCTCCTCAGAGCCCTCGAATCCGGCAACCCCACCACCTACGCCACCTCGATGAAGTCCCACTTCAACGGCATCCACACCCGCCTGGGCGAGTAGGGGGCGAGGTACACACCGACAGGACATGTAGCCCAAAGCGGCGCGGGGGAGGACCCGGTTGAGCGCAGATGTCCTGAGTGCCGGAGGACATGTCCTGTCGCTCTGTCCCCTGTGGACAACCGAAGTCGCGAGTGGGCCCCGATCAGGCACCATCCACCGATGGAATCGCTCTCGGAGATCCTCGGACGGCAGGGCGGCTGGGCCACGTTCTCCGACCTGGCCACTTTCGTCTCGAGGAAAGCACTCAGGGCTGCCCTTGCGCGGGGAGAAGTGCAGCGGATCGGGCGTGGGATCTACGCTCTGCCTGAACTTCCGGCCGGCATCGCGGCGGCGCTCTCGTACGACGGTGTCCTCTCACACACGAGCGCGGCAGCAGCGATGGGCTTCCCGTTGCTGGTGGCACCGGAGAAGCCGCACATCATCGTCCCGCCGAACCGCCACTCTCGCTCCGGCCCACCTGCTGTCCTGCACTGGGCCGACACAGACTCCGACGAGCGCCGGAGGCGGATCACCGCACCACTGCGGACAGTAGTCGACTCCGCTCGCATTCTCCCGTTCGGTGAAGGCCTCGCCGTCGCGGACGCGGCGCTCGGCACCGGTCGGATCAGTCAGGACGAACTGCTGGCGGCGACCGCGGCGATCCGCGGCTACGGTTGTCCCAACGCCCGCGCTGTGGCTGAGGCCGCGATCGGCTTGTCCGGCAGTTTCCTCGAATCCATGCTCCGGGCCCTTCTGATCAGCGCGGGCATCGACGGGTTCGAACCACAACTCGTGGTGGGCAACGGGTCGTTCCGCGCCCGGGTCGACCTCGGTCATCGGCGACCCCGCCTGGGTGGTCGCCACTGTCCGCTCGGTGTTGGCTCAGCGTCTGGCCGCCTGAGGTACACAGTGACAGGAGATGTCTTGCTTGATCGAGCGACCGTGACCGCGGCCGAGCGCGCCGCGGGACGGGTTGATCCGACATCTCCTGTCGGTCTGTACCGCTCAGGCGAACAGGTTCTCTGCGTCCACGATCGTATAGGCGTAGCCCTGTTCGGCGAGGAAGCGTTGGCGGTGGGCGGCGAATTCGGCGTCGATGGTGTCGCGGGCGACGATGGAGTAGAAGCGGGCGGTGCGGCCGTCGCCCTTGGGGCGGAGGACGCGGCCGAGGCGTTGGGCTTCTTCCTGGCGGGAGCCGAAGGTGCCGGAGACCTGGATGGCCACCGACGCTTCGGGGAGGTCGATGGAGAAGTTGGCGACCTTGCTGACCACCAGGCGGGTGATCTCGCCGTGCCGGAAGGCGTCGAACAGGCGCTGCCGTTCGCGGACGGTGGTTTCGCCCTTGATCACCGGGCATTCGAGGCGCTCGCCCAGCTCGTCCAGCTGGTCGATGTACTGACCGATGACGAGCAGCGGTTCGCCCGCGTGGTGCTCGGCGATGCGGCGTACCAGCTTGGACTTGGCCGGCGTGGACGCGGCCAGCCGGTAGCGGTCCTCCGGCTCGGCCGTCGCGTACACGAACCGCTCGGTCTGCTCCAGGTCCACCCGTACTTCGACGCAGTCCGCGGGCGCGATCCAGCCCTGCGCCTCGATGTCCTTCCACGGCGCGTCGTACCGCTTCGGCCCGATCAGCGAGAACACGTCGCCCTCGCGCCCGTCCTCGCGGACCAGCGTCGCGGTCAGCCCGAGCCGCCGGCGGGTCTGCAGGTCCGCCGTCATCCGGAAGATCGGCGCCGGCAACAGGTGCACCTCGTCGTACACGATCAGGCCCCAGTCGCGGGCGTCGAACAGCTCCAGGTGCGTGTAGACGCCCTTCCGCCGCGTCGTCATGACCTGGTACGTCGCGATCGTGACCGGGCGGATCTCCTTGCGCGCCCCGGAGTACTCGCCGATCTCGTCCTCGGTCAGCGTCGTACGGCGCAGCAGCTCGTCCTTCCACTGCCGGGCGGACACCGTGTTCGTGACCAGGATCAGCGTGGTCGCGGACGCCTGCGCCATCGCGGCCGCGCCGACGATCGTCTTGCCGGCGCCACACGGGAGCACGACGACACCGGAGCCGCCGTGCCAGAACGAGTCGGTCGCCTGCTCCTGGTACGGCCGCAGCTCCCAGCCGTCCGTCACCAGGTCGATCTGGTGCGCCTCGCCGTCGACGTACCCGGCCAGGTCCTCGGCCGGCCAGCCCAGCTTCAGCAAGGTCTGCTTGAGGTGGCCGCGCTCCGACGGGTGCACCAGGACGGTGTCGTCGTCGAGCCGTGCGCCCAGCATCGGCTTCACCTTGTTGCTGCGCAGGACCTCTTCCAGCACCGGCCGGTCGGTCGTCACGAGTACCAGCCCGTGCTGCGGGTGCTTCTCGAGCCGCAGCCGCCCGTACCGATCCAGGGTCTCGGCGATGTCGACCAGCAGCGAGTGGGGGACCGGGTAGCGGCTGTAGCGCAGCAGTACGTCGATCACCTGCTCCGCGTCATGCCCGGCGGCCCGTGCGTTCCACAGGCCGAGCGGGGTCAGCCGGTACGTGTGCACGTGCTCCGGCGCCCGCTCCAACTCGGCGAACGGCGCTATCGCCTTCCGGCACTCGTTGGCGTCCGCATGCGCCGTCTCCAACAACAAGGTCTTGTCCGACTGCACGATCAAAGGACCGTCCGTCACCACAGCTCCCATCCACGACACCCGACCCTCCATTGTGCCTGTTCCGGCCAAACACCGTTCGAGGTGGAGGCAAAGTCGACTGAGCCTCCGCAACCTGGGGTTGTAGATTGCGCTGCCATGGGAACTTGGGATGCGTCGGTGTTCGGGAACGATGACGCTGCAGACTGGGTGGGTGATCTGGCCGATGGTGGGACGACGGACCAGGTTGAGGATCTCCTTCGCGAGGTAGCCGGGTTGTCCCTGGACGACTACCTGGAGGCTGGGCAGGGAGCAGAAGCGCTGGCCGCAGCGGAGCTGGTGGCTGTCGCGCTAGGGCGTGGGTTGCCGCCCAACCCGTACAGCGAGTCCGGTGTCGCGTGGGTCGCGCAGCACCCTGAGGTGGCGAAGCTGCAGAGTGTCGCGAAGGCGGCGGTCGAGCGAGTCCGGGCCGACGAGTCGGAGTTGCTCGAGCTCTGGCAGGAAGCGGATCCGTCAGCGTACGACGCGTGGCAGGCGGCGTTAGTCGACTTGTCCGCCCGGTTGGGCTGAGCTACTCCACCCGGCTCTGACAGTGTCGAGCTGTTGTTGGAGGGGCCAGTTCGCCTGGACCGTGATGGCTTCGGTGGGGGGTTGGAAGCGCCGGTGGACGCGTTGGATGACGGCGTCGGAGAGTTTGTGGCGGTCAGGGGCGGGGATGGTTCGGCGAGACGCGAGCAGGACGTCGTCGGCGGCTACGTAGACGACTTGGTGGTCGATGCCTTGTGCGGCGGCGAAGGATTGCCAGCGTTGGCGGTCGTGGTTGGTGGGGTTGACCCAGCTGAGGACCACCACCTCGAAACCATCAGTCAGATGCTGAGTGATGCGGGTTTCCGCCTGGCGGATGGTTTCGGGCCATTCGGCCATCGGTACGCCGTCCTCGATGCGGAAGCCGCGTTCGCGGTTGATGTGGTCCAGTTCGACGACCGCGGCGCCTCTTTCTTCAAGGGCGCGGCCCAGGGTGGTTTTACCGCTGTAGGGGAGTCCGGTCAGGATCAGCAGCAGTGCGGGCAAGCTTCACTCCACGGGACGGGCGGCTGAGATTCGGTGTAGGGCGTAGGTGCGAGGGGCTTCGGTGGTGTCGTCGTAGGCGGTGAGCCAGCCGTCGGCGACGCGGGCCGGTTCTACGATGCGTTCGGAGGCGTGGCCGTTGTGGTCGACGTACGAGATCCAGGTCCGGGTGTGGGCCTCGGCGGCGTTCGTGAGGATGGCGATCGTCTCCGCGGGAGCGGCCGGCTCGACCAGGCCCTCGTCGCCGGGGCGTTCGGCGGCGATGCGGTCGCCGGTGCGGACCTTTTCGATGACGGCCTTCACCTGCTCGTCGGTGAGGTCGAACGCGCTCTCGTTGAAGTCCCGGCTGGTACGGCGTCGCGGTGCCTCGCCCCGGCGCGGCGTACCGGTGACATGCAGCGCGCCGTCGAAGGTCTCCGCCAGCGGCGCCAGCCCGGCGTCTCGCAGCCTGCTGAGCACCATGTCGGGCGGTGACGGCGACACCACCACGGTCGGCGCCAACCGCCGGAAACGCACACCAGGCAGGTTCGAGCTGAGCAGTTGCGTCAGCACGGCCTCGTCGTCACACCGCAGGTACGTCGATGCCGTCCCCAGCCGCAGTACGCCGTGCCGCCGCGCTACGTCGTCGACGAGGTACGCCAGCGGCTGCGGCACCGGCGTACGCGAGTGTTCGGCCAGCCACGCGTGCAACTGCTCAGCCGTACGCCCTAGGTCGAATGCACGCCGTACCGAGCTCTCACTGAACCGATAGACACCAGCTCCACCGTCCGACTCCACGTCGGCCATAGCTGACAGCTCGTCCTGCACAGACCGCACCAACGGACCAGGAGCAACAGCCGTGAGGTCAG
The DNA here is from genome assembly GCF_040682535.1 of Kribbella sp. NPDC051137. Lineage (NCBI taxonomy): Bacteria > Bacillati > Actinomycetota > Actinomycetes > Propionibacteriales > Kribbellaceae > Kribbella > Kribbella sp. NPDC051137. The sequence goes on along the minus strand of NZ_JBFBBI010000006.1, from coordinate 647,733 downwards.
CCTGCAGCAGCACCTCAGACACCGGCTCCGGCATCAGCGGGCTGATTGCCTCTGCCAGCTCGTCAGCCGTCGGCTCAGCACCCAGCAAAGGCTGCGCGTGCTTCGCCAACGACCCCAGCCCGGTCAGCCCGAGCAGGGCCGCCTCAGAGATGCTCCACTCGACCAGATCGTCCCGGAACTGCCCGCCACGCCGAGGCCGATGCCAGGCCACCCAGGTCACCACAGCCTCTGGTGCAGGCGCCGTACCTGTGCCGGCATCGGCCAGTGCCTGCAGCGCCAGCAACCGGATCTCGGGCGCCAGCAACCGCTCCAGGTCCGGGGCCAACGCGTTGATCAGCCGCTCGCGTGCTGTCGCGCTACTGCCGGTGCTGTCGCGCCGTCCGATCAGCCCGATCGCCCTGAGCCCGTTGAACCACGCGACAACCAGCTGCGCCCAGCGATGCGCCAGGTCCAGCTCCAGCCAGTCGTCGTACGCACTCGTGGGCAGCCAGAGCTCACTGGTACCGACTTCGACCGCAGCGACCAGCCCGGCCGCATAAGCCATTTCCAGCACAGCCGCGGCCGTGTGCTCTTCCGCACCGATCTTCCCGGCCAGACTGCGCAGGTCGCGGACCCCAACGCCGCCGGTACGAAGCACCGGCGGAGGCTCCGTCCCCAACTGCTCCAAAGCACGATCCACGAGCCGCACGACGTCCAGCGCAGCACCGGCCGCGGCCCGGTCGGCGATCATGGCCGACACCTTCTTGCCGTCCAACGGAGGCGGCACCGGACGGGTCGACGCCAGCACCCGACCGCCGCGCAGGTGCAGTCCGATCTGCCGGGGCAGGACGACGGTGTTCGCGTCCTTCGGTACGACGAGCCCGCGGGCCAGCAACCGCTCCACCGGCGTCCGGGCGGACGCGATCGTCACCGGCCGGTCCGCCTTCTCGACCGACCCGGTCGGCGGGCCCCACGCCAGTTTCTCGAGTACGGCGCGCGCGTCCGGGCCCGCGTCCTCGATCAGCTTGTCCAGGTCCCCGAAGTGCCGGGTGGTACTCGGACCGAGCCCCGCCGGGGTCGGCCCGAGCAACTCGTGCACCGCCCGGATCGGCCGCAGGTCGTCCTCGGTGCCCCACACCAGCGCAAGCTCGAGCAACTCGGCGACCCGCGGCTGGACGACGTCCGCCGGCTGCCCGACGCCCTGCGCCAGCGCGGCCAGATCGACCGGCTCGGGGAGCGCGGACAACGCCTCCAGCAGGTCCACGCCGAACTCGTCGAGCCGGTTGATCGCGCGCGCCGCCGACGCGTTGCTGGTCGCCCGCGCGGCCAGCTGTCCGGTGTCCCCCGGGATCGGCAGCGCCAGGTCGGGACGCCGGCGGAGCAGCTCGCCGAGCGCGGCGTCGCCCCAGCTCCGCAGCGCCTCGGCGAGGGTACGGGGGCGGGTCGGCTCGGTCGTGCTCATCCTTCCAAAGGTACGGGATCCGCGCGGAGGTCGGTCAGGATCCGGGTCACCGTCTCGTCGAGCGCGCTGCCCGGGCCGATCACGGTCTGTTCGACACCGTCCAGTAGGTCGCGCTCGCGGTACCACTCCCGCATCGCGTCCGGCCCGAACTCGTGGCGGTTGTCCCGGGTCCCGTGCCGGGCGACGGTCTCGGCGAACGGGATGTCGAAGTAGTAGTGCAACGTCGTCCCGCGGTGTTCGGCCGTCAGCCGGCGGAGCATGTCGCCGTACCGGCCGGCGTTCAGGATGCCCTCGAGGACCACGTCGTACCCGTGGTCGAGGGCGTACCTGACGTTCAGGTCGATCAGGCCGATGTTCACACCGCCCGGTACGTCGTGCTCGCGGAGCAGGATGCGGCGCAGGTGGTCCTGCTCGACCCAGGCCGTACCGCGGCCGAGGCGTTCGCGGAGCGTCCGGGCAGTGGTGGTCTTGCCGGAGCCCGAGTTGCCGCGCAGTACGACGAGGCGGGTGCTCGGGCTCCCGGTCACTCCGCTGCTCCCGTGTGACCGATCCGGTGGAAGCCGACGCGCTCGTAGACGGCAGCCACCGCATCGTCCTCGGCAGAGAGCAGTACGAGGTCCACACCGTTGTCCAAGGCGTGCTGGACGAGCGTTGAGGTCACGGCAGCGGCCAGGCCTCGTCGCCGGAGCGCGGGCAGCGTGCCGACGCCGACGATCTCGGTAGCCGCGCCGACCGGCTGGTGAGTACCAGCAGCGACCAGACCCTCCTCGGTGAACGCCCCAGCGCCGACTGACACGCCACGGCCTATCCGGTCGCGCAGCGTTGCCACCATCTCGTCTGCGAGCTGAGCAGCCGCGGTGTCCCTCTCGGCAGGCCCTGCGTTCCCAACGGCCGTACCGGACTCGCCGAAGGCCAGGTTGACGACAGCCCGTGCCTGGCGGACTACGTCCTCGTCAGCAGACAGGACCTCACAGCGCGCATCAGCCACGGCAGGGCGGAAGTCAGCACGCTCCAGCACCAGCAGCGGGTGCTGAACGACCTCGAGCCCGGCAGCCGCAGCAGCGTCTCCCAGCGACGGGCAGGTCTCGACGACCCATTCGAAGCTCAGCGGGATCTCCAGCTCGGCGCAACGCTTCCGCACCAGCTCCACGTCGCTAGGCTCGATTGTTGCCCCGCTACCGGGGACAGGGCGCGCGTAGTACGGCCAGATCGTCGTACTGCGGAACAAGGTGAAGGGACCGACCTGCTCAGCCTCCGCCCCGGACAGCGGGACGGCGTGGAGGTAGTCGTCGACTCTGGTAATCATCGCGAAGCAGTGAACCACCCGGACCGGTCACTCGCCAACGGTTAAGCCAAGGAGGAACAGATGGAGCACGTGAGGTCGCGCAGCAGGTGACCGCCACACCCGACCTGACGCACGCCGTACTGCCGGAAGCCCTGGCTCCGGTCTTGAAGGACTTCCTCAGGCGGTGATCTCGATCGACACCTTGTCCGGGTAGAACGCGACGTGGTCCCGGATGTCGGCGACCGCGTCGTACGGCTGCTCGTACGTCCAGACCGCGTTCTCCGCGTCGGGCAGCAGCGTGTAGTAGGAGGCGTCGCCCTTGTAGGGGCAGTACGTCTGGTGGTCGGTGCGCTCGAGCTGCGCGAAGTCGACGTCCGCCCGCGGGATGTACTGCACCGCGGGGTAGTTCGCCTCCTGCAGCGACAGCGCGTCCCGGGTGTCCGCGACGACCCGGTCACCGACCTTCACGACGACACGGTCCGGGTTCTTCACCACAGTGATCGGGTGGTCCGGCCCGGGAATCTTCACAGTCTTCTCCGCCATGACCAAGCACAACCCCGCCCGCCCGCGCCCCATTCCCGCGCGATGATCGGCACATGGAGTTTCGGCAGATTCAGTACTTCGTCACGGTCGCGGAGGTGCTGAACTTCGGGCGTGCGGCCGAGCAGCTCGGCATCGGTCAGCCCGGTGTCAGTCAGCAGGTCGCCCGGCTCGAACGCGAGCTCGGCGTCCAGCTCTTCGACCGCTCCGCCCGCGCCATCCGTCTCACCGAGCCCGGCCAGCGCTTCCTCCCCGCCGCGAGAGCAGTCCTGGCCGCAGTAGAAACCGCCCGAGCAGCCGCGACCGGATCGAGCAGAACCCTCCGGCTGGGTACCAGCACAGGGCTAGGAGAACGGCTGGAGACGGTCGTCGCGGAACTCTCGTCCCAGGGCCTGTACGTCGAGCTTGTGAGTACGTCGACCCGCGCCCGCCTGGACCGGGTGCGAAGCAGACAACTCGACGCCGCTTTCGTCCGAGGCACCACTGAGGCCGCCGGACTGGAATTTCTGCCCGTCTGGGAAGACGATCTGCTCGTCGCCCTCCCCAAAGCAACCGCGCCCGACGGCACCGTGTCATTGAAAGACCTCCGCCAGATCCCGCTGAGAATCACCCAGCGCCGGACCAACCCGCCGCTCGTCGACCTGGTCATATCGGCCTGCGCCGCCGAAGGCTTCGAGCCGGTCCTGGGCCCCCGCTCCAGCAGCCTCCAGGACACCCACGCCGCGATCGGCGCCGGCACCCCGAGCTGGACCGTCATCTACGAGTCGCACGCCCGCCTGCTCCGTGAGGGCCGAGTGGCGTTCCGTCGCCCGCGGCCCCGGCTGGCGCTCACGACCAGCCTCGCGGTCCCCGCCGGTACGACGGTCGGCGGCGACCTCGCCGTACTGCTGGCGGCCTGCCGGAAGGCGTCCGATCAGTTCGAGTGATCGGAGCACATCGGATCTGCGTCTCGTTCGGGCCGCCCGAAGCGACTGGAATGGAACGCAGAAACCCCAACGAACGAAAGGGAATCCGATGCCCATCGTCACCGTCCTGCAAGGCCCGCGGACCCCGGAGCTGAAGCGCGAACTCGTCCAGAAGGTCACCGACGCGTTCGTCGACAGCCTCGGCGTACCGGCCGACAGCGTCCAGGTCTGGATCCAGGAGACCCCGCCGGAGAGCTGGGCGATCGGCGGGACGCTCACGGCTGACAAATAGTTGCCCCGGCCGCCTCCGCGAGTTCGGGTCCGAGGGCGCAGGCCGGCGTGTACGCACCGCGCCGGCCTTCGCCGCGGGCCAGTCGTACGGCGGTCTCGGCGGCGGCGCTCGTGGTGAAGTCCATCGCGTCGCCGGTGCGCAGCCACGCCTCCCGCGTCGTACCGTCCGCCCAGGTCACGACCGCGTGACCCCAGGAGTGCTCCCGCGGTCGCGGTGCGGGCTTGAACTCCATCGCCGCCATCCGCCGTACGGCGAACTGCTGCAGCGGAGGGATCTTCAGCAGCGCACCGGCCGCGGGCAGGATCGCCCGGACCAGCGGCGCCGTCGGCAGCAGACCGGTCGTCGCCACGACGTCCGGGGCACCGCTCGCCAGGTGTGCCGCCAGCAACTCGCCCGTCGGACCGCTCGCGGACCTCGCCGTCTGCCCGTCCGGCAACGCGTGCGTCCGCGGATCGGCGGCGAGCCGGGCCGGGACCATGCGCCCGCCCTGATACCGCCTGCCACCGGTCGTCAGCCCCGACACGATGGACTGCGCCAGGGCCTCGCCCAGCTGCCCGGCGGTGATGGCGACCGACGGCAACGCGTCCACCCGCATGGCAGCCGGCGCCGGCCGATCCGCGCACAGCCACGCGACCACCACCTCGGTCCCCAGTACGCCGAACCCCGCGCCGGTGACGAACGTACTGCCGCCCGCCACCGCCTCGTCGTGCAGCGCGAGCAACTGTGGCATCGCGAGCAGGTCGTTGGCCAGGTCAACGTAGTGCCCGCCGGGCAGGCAGGCCCGCGCGATCGGGACGGCGGTCTCGGCGTACCCGCCGATCGTGTTCACCACCACCGCCGGCCGTGCGGCGGCGATCGCGGCGGCCGGATCATCGGTCGCAACCACCTCGGCGTCACCGAGCCCGAGGTCCGCGGCCGTCTTCCGGAGTCGCTCCGCGTTGCGCCCGACCAGCACCGGCGTACCCCCACGGGCCGCCACCTGACGCGCGATCTCCCGCCCGGTCCGGCCGGTGGCACCCAGAATCCAGATCATCACAAGCTCCTTATGTCTCACAGTGTCATCACTCACGATAACACTCTGAGACATCACTGTTGCTAGACTCCCGGTATGGCGCGATGGGACCCCGGTGCGGAGCAGCGGCTGCGGAAGGCCGCGCTCGAGCTGTACGCCGCGCACGGGTACGACGCGGTCACCGTCAACCAGATCGCCGAGCACGCCGGCCTGACCCGCCGCTCGTACTTCCGCTACTTCCCGGACAAGCGAGAGGTCCTGTTCGCCGGCTCCGAACGGCTCCCGGCCGCGGTGCTCGACGCGCTCCGGGCCGTGGACCCCGACGTACGCCCGTGGCCCGCCGTACTGCAGGCTGCCGCGACTGTCGGTGAGCTACTGGCCGAGCTGGCCGAGGATTCCGACGTACGCCGGGCCGTGATCGCCGCGAGCTCCGAGTTGCAGGAGCGCGAGCGGACCAAGCTCGCCTCGGTCACCGCCGCCCTGCGCGACGGGCTCGCGGAGCGCGGGCTGTCCCCCGAGGACGCGACACTCGTGGCACAGATCGGGTCGGCGGTGTTCCAGAACGCGTTCGGTCGCTGGATCGACGGCGGCGGGCAGCAGACCTTCAGGTCCTGCCTGGACGCCGTCGTGGCCTCACTCGGCCGAGAGCTCGACGACTAGGCACGGCCCGCCGTCGAAGGCACCGCCGTCGATGCCGAGCACCAGGCCGTCGGCGTACAGGTGCGGGCCGGTCAGGAACTCCGGGTCGATGTGCAACTGGTCGGCGATGATGCTGTGGCCGTGCACGATCCGCCGGCCGCCGAGGTGCTGCAGCATGATCCGCGCGACCTCCGGGCCGCTGTCGCCGCGGAACGCGTACCGCGACGTCATCCGGCGCCAGACCTCCCACCACACCTCGATGTCGTCGGAGTGCAGCTCGGCCCGGGCGGCGGCGTTGATCTGGTCGAGCGTGTCGCCCCACTCGACGTACTCGGCGGTGTCGGAGTGCATCAGCAGCTGGTCCGCGTCCAGGCCGAGGAACGGCTGGTCGAGCAGCCACGCCACGTCGTCGTCGGTGAGCAGCTCCTGGTCGCGGTCCTGGCCGCCGTTCAGCGCCCAGGAGCGCTCGAAGCTGCGCAGCGTGATGCCGTCGTGCGGGACGAACGTGTCGCCGAACTTGTGCATCCCGAGCGCGAGGATCTCGTGGTTCCCGAGCAGCATCCGGACCGCGCCCTCCGGGGCCTGGCCGATCAGCTCACGGACATAGCGCAGTACGCCGATGCCGTCCGGGCCGCGGTCGAAGAAGTCGCCGAGGAACCACAGCCGGGCGTCCTCGCCGGCCCAGTTGCCGTCGGCATCGGTGAGGCCGGCCGCGTGCAGAGCGGGCTTCAGCTTCTCCAGGTGGCCGTGGATGTCGCTGACGGCGAACACCCGGGTCACGTCAGCCTCGCACGGTCAGCACGATCAGTACGACGTTGAGGGCCGTGACGGCGGTGGCTACCAGGCATGCGGTGAGAGTAGTCGCCCGGCGGTTGACGAGGTCGCCCATGACGCGCCGGGATGCGGTCAATCTCACCAGCGGCCAGAGCGCGCACGGGATGCCGAAGCTCAGCACCACCTGCGAGATCACCAGCGCCCGGCTCGGGTCGATGCCGATCGCAAGCACCAGCAGCGCGGGCGTCAGGGTCACCAGCCGCCGTACGCCGAGCGGCACGCGGCGCTGCCAGAAACCGTCCAGGATCACGGATCCGGCGTACGTCCCGACCGACGAGGAGGCGAAACCGCTGGCCAGCAGGGCGAGCGCGAACAGCAGTGCCGGGAGCTGGCCGATCCGCTCGCCGATCGCGACGTGCGCCGCGTTCAGCGAGTCCGCACCTGTGCCCTTCAGGGCAGCCGCGGCCAGCACGACCATCGCCAGATTGACCGCTCCGGCCAGCGCCATCGCCACCGCGACGTCCAGCCGGGTGGCCCGCAGCACCCGGGACTTGCCGTCCGCGGAACGGATCGCTTTCCAGTGCCGGTCGGTGACGAGGGCGCCGTGCAGCCAGATCGCGTGCGGCATCACGGTCGCGCCGAGCATGCCGGCCGCGAGGACGAGCGACTGGGTGCCGTCCAGCCGCGGCACCAGCCCGCCGACGATGCCGCCGGCGGACGGCCCGGCCTGCGCGGTCGAGACGACGAAGCCGAGCAGTACGACGGCGAGCAGGCCGATGATCGCGGCCTCGAACGGACGCTGCCCGCGTTTCGACTGGTAGATCAGCAGGCCGAACGACACCGCGCCGGTGATCACGCCGCCGAGCAGCAGCGGGAGGTGGAACAGCAGGTTCAGCGCGATCGCCCCGCCGACCACCTCGGCCAGGTCGGTCGCCAGCGCGACCACCTCGGCCTGCGCCCACAGCCCCGTCGAGGTCGACCGTCTGAAGTGGTCACGACAGAGCTGCGGCAGCGTCCGCCCGGTCGCGATACTCGCTTTGGCGGCCAGGTACTGCACCAGCACGGCCATCAGGTTCGCCCCGACCACCACCCAGCACAGGAGATAGCCGTACGTCGCACCGGCGGCGATGTTGGTGGCGAAGTTGCCCGGGTCGACGTACGCAACGGCCGCAACGAACGCCGGTCCGAGCAGTAGCAGCCCGGACCGGTTCAGTTGCCGCCGCAGCGGAGCCGGTGCGTACATGAGAGAAGTCTCTCTGCCTGTACCCACCGCGCAACCCCTGTGCGCGAATTGAGACAGCCGTTACGCCCAGGCGAAGTGCACTTCGAGCGTGACTTCGACACTGGTGTCACCCGGAGTGACGTTGATGGCCGCATCGAAGGGCGCGCCCTTGCTCGCGTTGGCCGCCGCCCGGCGGATCGGGAAGTGGTTCTGCGTCTCCGCGATCGCGGAGACCGCGCCGAGCGAGAACCCGGCGAGCGAGGCGAGATGCTCGGCCTTCGCACGAGCCTGTTGGAAAGCGAGTTCCCGGGCCTGGACGAGCAGCTCGGACTTGTCCTCGATGTCGAACTGCAGCCCGTTCATCGTCAGACTGTTGCCCGCAGCATCTACCGCCGCGTTCAGCAGCGCACCGAACCCGGTCAGCTCCTTCGACTCGACCTGAATCGTGTGTGACGCCTGGTACCCCACGTCCGTGCCGGGCTCCCGATAGTGCTGGAACACGCTCACCGTACTGGTGCTCAAGCGCGACCCCTCGATCCCGTGCGCGCGCAGCGCCGCGACGACCGCTTCCGTCCGCTCACCGACCCTCGCCACCGCCGTCGCAACATCCGGCGCGAACAGCTCGACACCGAGCATCACCCGCAACACGTCGGGCGTACCACTGACCCGCCCTGACCCGACAACACTCACCCCTGTGTCCATACCCGCCAGTCTTGCATCCGATCAGCTGGCACGGCGGACTATTCGGGCGGGGATGTCGTGGAGGTGGCAGAGGGAGAGGAGGGCGGTGCCGTCGATGAGTTGGAGGGGTTTGCCGTTGGCGAACTGGTAGCTGCTGGGCCCGAAGCCTGAGGTGGTGATCAGGATGCCCTTGGTGGCGCCTGCGTCGACGACAGTGCCGAAGAGGTCGCGGACGGCTGACGGGGGAACGGTGCGGGTCCACAGCTTGGCCTGTACGACGAACTTGCCGCCGGTGATCGGGCGTGGGTCGTACGCGACGCAGTCGATGCCGCCGTCGGTGCCGCGGCGGAACAGTCTGGTTTCCAGGCCCATCCGGGTCAGCAGGTTGTGCACCAGGTGCTCGAACGACTCGGGGCTGAGGTCCAGCAGGTTCGGGCGGGCGTCGATCTCGCTGATCACGTCGACCGCCTCGACGATGCGCGGGTCGGTCAGGTCGAACTCCAGCACGGGTTCCACTGGCTGCAGTTCCTCCGGGTGCCGAGACACCTCAGCCGCGAAATAGTGCCGTACGCAGGCCACCGGGTCGAGTTGGTCGAGCACCAGCGCCTGGTACTGCTCCCGGGTCGCCCGCAGCGTGATGAGGCACGGCCGTACGGTCTGACCGGTCGTGAGGTCCACCGACTCCACCATCCCGTTGAACACGACCGTTTCGACCACGCCGTACCGGTCAGTGCCAAAAACGAGGTGCAGCGCGCGTAGTGCGAGCTGTGCGACCAGCTGCTGGTACAGCCGCCGTAACTCGACAGGGTCTCGTGGCACCGCCAGTACGGCGTCCAACGCGCGGTCATAGCGGTACGACGCCTCGGCGGGTACGACGCTGACGTCGGGTAGGTCCCACTCGACCGCGAGCAGCGTGGACTCGGGCACGTACCCGACCTTGTGGCGCCGTGGGAAGCCCAACGGTTCCGGGTGACTGTCCAGCGCCTTCGTGAAGTACCGCATCACGGCCACACGGTCCCGGCCTTCCACGGCCCGTTCGTACGCGTCGATCCGCGCATGCTGTTCCGCGGTTGTCTCGTCGAGCCGGCGCTGTCGCTCGACCTGCTCCCGCAGTGCCTTGGCGACACGCTCGCGGCGGGTCTCCTCGGCGGCCCGGTGCCGTTCGATCGCCTCCGCGAACCGGTCCTCCGCGTCGGCGAGCCGGCGCGCGAACCTGCGTTCGGCACCCCACCACCGGAACCGGCCCGGCGGATGAGGCACGAACGCATCCCAGACAGGCCCGGGATGCGCCTCGAGATCGGCCGGCGACACGGTCGGCGGGGCCCGTCGCGGCGCTCGTTTCAGGGTCTGCAGATCGGTGCCGTGGACGGCGACGGCGAGTGCACCGGCGAGGATGTTCTCCAGCGCCTGGACGTGTTCCCGCACCGCAGCGGTACGTTGCGCCGCCTCGGCTGTGCGGCCGGGCGGACGGTCGCTGCGGGCATGACCTTCGGCAGATCGGCCCATCGCCTCACACCTCTCTACTCCAATGTAACGGTCCAACCACGCTGCGCGACCGAATGTGACGGAGAGTTGGTAAGGACATTGCTTGCCGTCCACCCCCTGTTTCCTGCCGCACGTGCAGGTGCGGCGGCCCGCGTGTGGTCTTGCCGCCTGCGCGGACTCGGGGCGACGATGCAGGGATGAGCCTTCCGTCGTACGCGTCCGGGGTGTCCGAGGTTCCGTTGCTGGGTGAGACGATCGGCGCGAACCTGAGACGGACGATCGGCGAGTACGGCGACCACGAGGCACTGGTGGAGGTCCGGACCGGAAGACGCTGGACGTACGACGAGTTCGGCGCGGAGGTCGAGCTCGTCGCCCGCGGCCTGATGGCGCGCGGGATCGCGAAGGGTGACCGGGTCGGCATCTGGGCGCCGAACCAGGCCGAGTGGACGATCACGCAGTACGCGACCGCGCTGATCGGCGCGATCCTGGTGAACATCAACCCGGCGTACCGCACCCACGAGCTCGCCTACGCGCTGAACCAGTCCGGCGTCCGGATGCTCGTCTCGGCGACCGAGTTCAAGACCAGCAACTACCGCGCGATGGTCGACGAGGTCCGCCCGAACTGCCCGGCGCTCGAGGAGACGATCTACCTCGGCACCGGCGACTGGGACGCGCTCCGCGACGACGCCGACCGGATCACCGTGGAAGAGCTGAACGCCCGCGAGGCCGAGCTGTCCTTCGACGACCCGATCAACATCCAGTACACCAGCGGTACGACGGGCTTCCCGAAGGGTGCGACGCTCAGTCACCACAACATCCTGAACAACGGCTTCTTCGTCACCGAGACGATCGCGTTCACCGCCGAGGACCGGCTCTGCATCCCGGTGCCGTTCTACCACTGCTTCGGCATGGTGATGGGCAACCTCGGCTGCACCACCCATGGCGCCTGCATGGTGATCCCGGGGCCGGCGTTCGACCCGGCCGCGACGCTGCAGGCCGTGCAGGACGAGCGGTGCACCGGGCTGTACGGCGTACCGACGATGTTCATCGCGGAGCTCGGTCTGGCCGACTTCGCGTCGTACGACCTCAGCAGCCTCAGGACCGGCGTGATGGCCGGGTCGCCGTGCCCGGTCGAGGTGATGAAGCGGTGCGTCGCGGACATGCACATGGCCGAGGTCGCGATCTGCTACGGGATGACCGAGACGTCGCCGGTGTCGACGCAGACCCGCCGCGACGACGACCTGGACCGCCGTACGTCGACCGTCGGCCGGGTGATGCCGCACGTCCAGGTGAAACTCGTCGACCCGGCGACCGGGCTGGTCGTGGAGCGCGGCGAGCCGGGGGAGCTGTGCACCCGCGGGTACTCGGTGATGCTCGGCTACTGGGACGAGCCGGAGAAGACCGCCGAGGCGATCGACCAGGCCCGCTGGATGCACACCGGCGACCTCGCGACGATGCGCGACGACGGGTACGTGAACATCGTCGGCCGGATCAAGGACATGGTGATCCGCGGCGGCGAGAACGTGTACCCGCGGGAGATCGAGGAGTTCCTCTACACGCACCCGTCGATCGCGGACGTCCAGGTCGTCGGCGTCCCCGACGAGAAGTACGGCGAGGAGCTGTGCGCCTGGATCAAGCTGAAGCCCGGCGTGGACCCGCTGGACGCGGAGGCGGTACGGGCGTTCGCCACCGGGAAGCTGGCGCACTTCAAGATCCCGAAGTACGTCGTCCTGGTGGACGACTTCCCGATGACGGTCACGGGCAAGATTCGCAAGGTCGAGATGCGGGAGAAGTCCGTCGAACTGCTCGGACTGAGCTGACCAGGGCGCCGAGACCGAAGGCCGCGCCGAGGACGCAGACGGCGGTCCAGCCGGCCCGTTCGTACAGCGCCGTCGAGGCGATCGCCCCGGCGGCGCTGCCGAGCGAGTAGAACACCATGTACGCCCCGATCAGCCGGCCGCCGGAGTCCGGCCGATAGATCATGCTCTGGTTGCTGACGTGGATCGCCTGGACGGCGAGGTCGAGCAGCACGGCCCCGATCGCCAACCCCGCCAGGGAGTGCGCCGTCACGAGCCAACTGGTTGCCAACAGCACCGAAGCTCCGACGGTCACCACCGGCCCGCGCCCCCAATCGGCCAACCGGCCCGCCGGTCCCGCCGCCAGCGCGCCCGCCGCGCCGATCAACCCGAACGCCCCGATCTCGGTGTGCGACAGTCCGCGCTCGCTCAACGGCAACGCGATCGAGGTCCACAAGGTGCTGAACGAAGCAAAGATGAAGAACGCGCGAACAGCACTCTCCCGAAACAGTCGCTCCCGCCAAAGCCCAACAGTAGAACGCAGGAGCTCCCGGTAGCCCAACCTCGGCTGGGGCCGAAGGCCCGGAGCGGGGCGGCCGAAGAGCGCGGTGATCGCCAGGCAAGCGGCGCAGGCGGTCAGGTAGGCGGTCCGCCAGTTGAACAGGTCGGTGAGGACGCCGGAGGTGGTGCGGGCCAGGAGGATGCCGAGCACTATCCCGGTGGTGATCGTGCCGACCGTGCGGCCGCGCTGGGCGGGATCACTCAGCGCGGCGCCGTACGCGACCAGCGACTGGGTGACGACCGCGAGCGCGCCCACGAAGGCCAACCCGATGAACAGCGTCAACGCGTTCCGGGCAAGCGCCGTGACCAGGAGAGCGACGGCCAGTAGCGCGAACTGCAGCCGGATCAGCCGGCGCCGATCGAGGAGATCGCCCAGCGGGACCAGGAAGAACAGCCCGAGCGCGTACCCCGCCTGCGTGACCGTCACGAAGACGCCGACCTTCCCGGCGGCGATCCCGAGGTCCTGCCCGATCGTGACCAGCAGCGGTTGCGCGAAGTACACCGTCGCGACCGCGACACCCGCCGCGACCGCGAGCAGCGCCCGCCCGGCCACTCCAAGATTCGGTTGCATCTTGCTACCGTAAGCGCAGCTGGTAGCATGTTGCAACCATGGTCAAGCGCACCAGATTCGACGACGAGAGCTGCCCGGTAGCTCGCTCGGTGGACGCGGTCGGCGACTGGTGGTCGCTGCTGATCGTCCGCGACGCCTTCGACGGCAGCCGCCGCTTCGGCGACTTCCAGCGCAGCCTCGGCGTCGCGAAGAACATCCTCGCCGCCCGCCTCAGAGCCCTGGTGGACAACGGCATCCTGGAGCACACCGACCGCGACTACACGCTGACCGCGAAGGGCGAGGCCCTCTTCCCGGTCATCGTCGCCCTCCGCCAGTGGGGCGAGTCCTTCGCCTTCGCGCCTGGCGAACAGCATTCGGTACTGCGGGACCGCCGCGACCAGCAGCCGCTCCGCCCGCTGGAGGTCCACGCCGCCGACGGCCGCCTGATCACGGCAGCCGACACCGAGGTGCACAAGGTCAGGTGAGGTACTCCGCGAACGCCCGGATGGAGGGGGTTTCCTCGCCGCGTCGCCAGATGAAGGCGAGGGCTGATTCTGGGAAGCCGGTGAGCGGGACGGTGGTGAGGTCGGCGCGGCGGTTGTTCGTGCCCGTGGGTTGGCAGATCAGCATCGCGCCGCGGCCGGCGGCGATCAGCGACAGGCCCTCCTGCAGCGTGGCGACCTCGGGGCCGCGGTGGATGAGCGCGCCGCTCGGGGTCTGGGTGGGAGCCTGCGCCTGACGCCAGTACCCGGGCGCCGGGCCGGAGAACGCGATCAGGGTCTCGCCGGCCAACTCCTCGGCGTCGACCGAGTCCCGTCCGGCCAGCCGGTGCTGTTTGCAGACCGCGAGCGTCTGCGGGTGCCGCGAGAAGACCGGACCGACGACCAGATCGTCCTCGGCGACCGGGAGCAGTACGACGGCCGCGTCGACCATGCGCCGCCGGAGTCCGCCGAACGGGTCGTTCAGCGGCAGTTCGCAGACGCTGATCCGGCAGTTCGGGTTGCGTTCCTGGAACGCCGACACCGCCCGCAGGATCTCGTCGCCGGCGGTTCCCTGGAACCCGATCCGCAGTGTCCCGCCCGCGGCGGCGGCGTACTCGCGGGCGTTCTCGACGACCCGCTCCAGCGCCGCGTACGCCGGCCGCAGGGAGGTCAGGAACTCCTTGCCCAACGGTGTCAGCGCCACCCGCCGGCTGGTCCGCTCGAACAACGGCCCGCCGATCCGCCGCTCCAGTGACTGCAGCAGCTGGCTGACCCGGCCCTGCGACAGGTAGAGCCGTTCCGCCGTACGCCCGAAGTGCAACTCGTCCGCCAGAACGAGAAAGCATTCCAGCTCCCGTACGTCGAGCGCCACGTCGCACTCCTCCGATCGATCAGTCCTACTAATACAAGCATCACCAGATCGTCGTTGTTCCGCACCGGTCGTCGGCCGCTCACTGGTGACATGACAACAATCTGCGCCGACACGACCCGGACGCATGGGTGGGCGGCGTCCGTGACGATGGCGGCCACCGTGTTCACGGTGGTGACCGCCGAGATGCTTCCCGTCGGGCTGCTGACGCCGATGAGCGACTCCCTGCACGTGACGGAAGGCGCCGCGGGCCTGGCTCTGACAGCAACAGGTGTCACCTCAGCGGTTGCCGCGCCGGTGCTCCCGTTGCTGCTGGGAAAGGTGGACCGCCGAGCGGTCCTGGGTGGACTGATGGTTCTGCTTGCCGCGTCCGCGTTCGCGGCCGCTGTCACGTCGGCGTTCGCGGCCGCTGTCACGTCGGCGTTCGTCGTGCTGATGGTCGCGAGGGTCGTGATGGGCGTCTCGATCGGCGGCGTCTGGCTCTTCACGGTCAGCCTCGCGCGTCGCGTCGTACCGGAGCACGCCGCAGGTCCCGCGACGAGCCTGATCTTCTCCGGTATCGGCGTCGCCTCGGTCCTGGGGATCCCGGCCGGCGCGTATGTCGGTGAGCTGGCCGGCTGGCGCTGGGCGTTCGCCGGCGTCGGCGTACTCGCGCTGATCCTGGCCGTTGCCCTGAGCATCCATTTGCCGAGCCTCCCGCCGGAGCGGGCCGTCCGGCTGTCCGACGTCCGGGAGGTCATCGAGCTACGCCAGGTACGGGTGGGGCTCGTCCTGGTCGCGTTGATCGTCACCGGCCACTTCGCGGCGTACACCTACGTCCGCCCGCTCCTCGAAGCGCACGTCGCCCCGGCGCTGATCGGTGCGTTCCTGCTCGCGTACGGCGTGGCCGGTGTCCTCGGCAACTTCCTCACCGGCGCCCTCCGGCCGCGCCGCGCCCTGATCGTGATCGCCACCGGCATCGCTCTCACGGCGTTGGCAATGCCAACCATCGGATCCTCGGCGGCCGGATCGCTTGTGCTGCTGGTGATCTGGGGTCTCGCGTACGGCGGTACGACGGTCAGCACCCAGGCGTGGGCGCACGCCGCGGCGCCCAGTGCCCCCGAATCATCGTCCGCTGTCCTGGTGGGGGTGTACAACGGATCGATCGCACTTGGCGCCTTCACCGGCGGCCAGGTCGCCGACCACTTCGGCACGGCGACGGTCACCTGGCTTCCCGCGGTCCTCGCGACCTCGGCGCTTGTCGTGCTACTGGCGAACCGCCGCCAGCGCGGCTGAGTCCTCGTCGCCGAAGGTGTCCTCGAGTTTCTCCGGGGAGTAGTCGAGGTCGATGCCGGCGAGGTCCGCGCCGACCGCCGACTCGATCGCGCCGAGCCGGCGGGTGGCGCGGTCGCCGGCGTACGTCATCAGCGCGGTCGGGTTGATCTCCGGCGGGAGCTCGGGGGAGTTGTCCATCGCCCACTGGATCTGCGTCAGCGCGTGCGGGAGGAGCTCCTCCATCGTGTCGGTGACGACCTTCCAGTTCGACTCGTCGGCGGCGACGTGCCGGCGGCAGGTGAACGTGCCCCAGGCCATGTGCCGGCGCTCGTCGTCACCGATCCTGCGGATCAGCTCCTGCATGCCGGGCAGTACGCCGCGGGACGTGCAGAGCAGGTTCCACGCGTGGTACCCGGTGAGGGCGAGCGTGCCTTCGACGACATGGTTGTACGTCACCGACGCGCGGACCTGGTTCCTCGGTGACGGGTCGTCGGCCAGCGACTTCAGGGCGACCGGTAGCGCCTCGTAGAAGATCGCGCGGTACCCGGGGTTGTTCTCGACGTACCGGTGCAGGTCCTCGGTGACGCCGACCGCGTCCAGCCAGAGCCGGAACACCGCGGTGTGCTTGGCCTCCTCGAAACAGAACTGGGTCAGGTACATCTCGTCGCCGAACCGACCCTCGGCGGACATGGCCTGCAGGAACGGCTGCAGATCCTCGGTGACCGCCTCCTCGCCCGCGATGAACTGCGAGCAGAGCATCAACGCGTTGTCCTTGTCGTTGTCGCCCAGCTCCTGCCAGTCCTTCGCGTCCTGGCTGAAGTCGATGTCCCGCGGGTTCCAGAACTTGCGATTGCCCTTGTCGAAGAGCCGGAGCGGCAGCGCGTCCCAGTTGAGCCCGCCGGCCCTCAACGAGCTGAAGCCCTGCCTGTGCAGATCGTTCATACGTGCAACCTCCGGGATTCGGCAAGGAACGGTGAGAGGACGCGGGCCAGTTGCGCCGCCACCACCGCGGGGGAAGGGCCCGGGGTGACGATGTGGCTGATGACGACGCGCAACGCGACGTCGACGCAACTGGTCGCGTCCTCGGCGGGCACCTCCGGCCAGTGCTCCCTGACATGGGCATCCAGCCGGAGGTGTGCCAGCTCCAGCACCTGCTGTCCCCGTGTCGTCAGCAGCTGACTGGCCTGGTCCGATCCCGGCTGGCTCAGCGCGGCCTTCACCAGCGGGGTCTCCCCGGCCAGCGTGAGGGCCCGTTCGACCGCGGCCCGGAGGCCGTCGATCGGGTCGGACTTCTCGGCGAGCGCTGCGTTCACGTCCAGCAGGAACCGCTCGGTCTCGCGTGCCGCGACGGCCTCCAGTACGCCCCACTTGTCCCCGAACTCGTTGTAGACGGTCTGCCGGGACACCCCGGTCCGACGAGCGACCTCCGCCATCCGGAGCCCGTCGTACCCACCTGTCTCGATGGCGTCCTGCGCAGCGTCCAGCAACTCGTCACGAAGGCGGCGTTTGGTCCGATCGGCGAACGAGTCCATGCCGACGAGGGTTTACAAAAACATCAAAGATGTCAAGAGCCAGGACAGTGTGTCCTCGAATGTCAATCGTGGATGAGCGTGCGGGACCGGGTGGGTGACGGGTCACGTAGTGTGGGGGTGTGTCGACCGCCGCTCTTGAATCTGCCCCCGATACCGCCGACGTGCCGGAGTTGGTCGTCGGGTTCGACCTGGACATGACGTTGATCGACTCGCGGCCGGGGATCCAGGCGGTGTGGGACCTGCTGGCCGCGGAGACCGGCGTACCGATCGACTCCGAGCTGGTCGTCAGCCGGCTCGGGCCGCCGCTGACCTGGGAGATGGCGAACTGGTTCCCGCCCGAGCAGGTCGACGCGATGGTCGCGCGGTACCGCGAGCACTACCCGGAGCACGCGATCAGCGGCAGCCTGCCGCTGCCCGGTGTGGCCGAGTCGCTGGCCGCGATCCGGGCGCTCCGCGGGCGCACGATGGTGGTGTCCGCGAAGTACACGCCGTCGGTCCGGCTGCACCTGGAGCACCTCGGCCTGGACGTCGACGAGCCGGTCGGCGACCTGCACGGCGCCGAGAAGGGTACGGCGCTGCGTGAGCACCGCGCGACGGTCTTCGTCGGCGACCACACCGCGGACATCGACGGCGCGCACGCGGCCGGCGCGGTCGCGGTGTCGGTGGCGACCGGGCCGTTCAGCGCGGACGAGCTCCGCGCGTACGGCGCCGACGTCGTACTGAACGACCTGACCGAGTTCCCCGCGTGGCTCGACGAGTACGTGCTCGAGCAGCGGCTCGAGGCGTTGATGCGACGGCTGTCGTCGTACGACAAGATGGTCGTCGCGTTCAGCGGCGGCGCCGACTCGGCGTTCCTGCTGGCGGCCGCGGCGCGGGCGATCGGCCCGGCGAACGTGATCGCCGCGACCGCCGTCTCGCCGTCGTTGCCGTCCGCCGAACTGGAGCCGGCGGCGCGGTTCGCGGACAGCCTCGGCGTCCGGCATGTCACCCCGCACACGCACGAGATGGAGCGCGAGGGATACCAGGCGAACTCGGGTGCCCGGTGTTACTTCTGCAAGGCCGAGCTGATCGAGACGCTGCAGCCGATCGCCGACGAGTTCGGCATCACCGCGATCGCCACCGGCACCAACGCCGACGACGCGATCGCGGGCTTCCGGCCGGGGATCCGCGCGGCCCACGAACGCGGCGCGCTGACGCCGCTGAAGGACGCCCGGCTGACCAAGACCCAGATCCGTACGGCGTCGCGCAGCTGGGGACTCGAGACCTCGGACAAGCCGGCCGCGGCGTGCCTGTCGAGCCGGATCGCGTACGGCATCCGGATCACCCCGAACCTGCTCGTCCGGGTCGACCGCGCCGAGCAGGCGGTCCGCTCGCGGCTGACGTCGTACGGCGTCGAGAACGTCCGCGTGCGCGACCTCGGGGACAGCGCCTCGATCGAGATCGACGCGGCGCTGCTGGACCGGGTGGACCAGCAGGAGCTGGTGGACGCGGTGGTCGCGGCGGGGTTCACGACCGCGCAGGTCGACCCGCGCGGATTCCGCTCCGGATCGATGAACGAGCGGCTGCCGGAGCCCGAGAAGTACCGCGACCTCTGAGGGGTGCGGGACGCTGCCGGATCAGGTAGTTTCCCGGAGGCGCCGTTGCGCCGGTTCACGTACGCTTGGATTTCGATTCCAACGATTGACGACTGAAGAGGTTCCCGTGCCCGTTGGCAAGGTGAAGTGGTATGACTCCGAGAAGGGGTTCGGATTCCTCAGCAAGGAGGAGGGCGGGGACGTCTACGTCCGCGCCGAGGCCTTGCCGTCGGGTGTGACCAACCTGAAGCCGGGCCAGAAGGTCGAGTTCGGCGTCGTCGAGGGCCGCAAGGGCGAGCAGGCCCTGCAGGTCCGGCTGATCGACCCGCCGCCGTCGGTGGCGAAGGCGATGCGCCCGAAGCCCGACGAGATGCAGGTCGTCATCGAGGATCTGATCAAACTCCTCGACCGCCTCGGCGAGGGTTACCGGCACGGACGTCAGCCCGACAACAAGTCCGCCCGCCAGGTCGCGACCGTGCTGCGAGGTGTCGCGGACAAGCTCGACATCTGAGAGTCCTCAGCTCTCCAGCCGATCGATCCGGGACTGGATGCCGTCCAGCACGGTGTCCAGTCCGAACCCGAACTCGGCCGCGTCGAAGTCGCCCGCGTAGCCCCCGTCCGGCGGCACTTCGAGCGTCGCGGCGATGCCCGGGAACCGGTCCGGTGTTGCCAGCATCGTGAGCCGCTGGGTGTAGAGCCGGTCGGCCACCTCGACGGCGTCGGGCTCGGTCAGCATGTTCGCGGTGAGTTGCGCCGTGCCGCGGACGTAGATGTTCACGAGCAGCATCGCGGACAGCCTGTCCTGTGGCGTCAGCGGCGTACCGTCGAACGCCTGTAGGCCGGCCTCCATCCAGGCCAGCTGGTTCGGTGACAGCGGCGGCTCCTGGACCGGGATCTGCAGGATCCACGGGTGCGCACGCAGCCCGTCGCGGAACGCCTCCGCCCAGGCCGTGATCTGTTGCCGCCAGCCCTCGCCTGGGTCGAGCTCGGGCGGGACGCCGAAGGCGTGTTCGAGCATGACGACGTACAGGTCGTCCTTGGCGTCGACGTACCGGTAGAGCGACATCGTGGTGAAGCCGAGTTCGGCGGCCACCTTGCTCATCGAGACCGCGGTCAGCCCGCCGGTGTCCGCGAGTTTGATCGCGGCCCGGGCGATGTCGCTGATGTGAAACGCCGGCTTGGGTCCCGGCCGGCTGCGCGCCTCGAAACCCCAGAGCTGCTGCAGGACTCTCGGTAGCTCTTCCATGGTCGGCATCTTATCTGTTTACAGCATAGACAGTCATGTGTATGGTCTGTGTATGGCGCACACAGTGTGCGGCGTAGACAGATAACTCCGGAGGGGTCATGGGTACGAACGAACGGGCGGGACGCAAGGAGTGGATCGCGCTCGGCGTGCTCGCACTGCCGCTGCTGCTGGTCTCGATGGACGTCTCGGTGCTGTACTTCGCGGTCCCGTTCATCAGCGCCGACCTCGGCGTGAGCGCGACCGAGCAGTTGTGGATCTTCGACATCTACGGCTTCGTGCTCGCCGGCCTGCTGATCACGATGGGCTCGCTCGGCGACCGGATCGGACGCCGCAAACTGCTGCTCTTCGGCGCGCTCGGGTTCGGGCTCGCGTCCGTCGCGGCGGCGTACGCGCAGAGCCCGGAGCAGTTGATCGCCGCCCGCGCCGTGCTCGGCATCGGCGGCGCGACCCTGATGCCGTCGACGCTGGCGCTGATCCGGAACATGTTCCACGACGCCAAGCAGCGGCAGAAGGCGATCGCGTTCTGGAGCGCGGTGATGATGGGCGGGATCACCCTCGGGCCGGTGCTCGGCGGGTTCCTGCTGGAGCACTTCTGGTGGGGTTCGGTGTTCCTGATCAACACCCCGGCGATGGTGCTGCTCGTCGTTCTCGCGCCGGTGCTGCTGCCGGAGTTCAAGGCGTCGGCGCGCGGGCGGTTCGACCTGCTCGGCTCGCTGCTGTCGCTGGCCGCCGTACTGCCGGTGATCTGGGGGATCAAGGAACTGGCCGCTCACGGTGTCTCGGCGCTGCCGGTGGTCGCGATCGTCGCCGGGCTGGTGTTCGGGGTGCTGTTCGTGCGGCGGCAGCGGACCGCGGAGCACCCGATGGTGGACCTGTCGATGTTCCGGAACCGTGCGTTCAGCGGGTCGCTCGCGGCGAACACGGTCGGGACCTTGGCGCTGGTCGGCAACGCGGTGTTCCTCACCCAGTACCTGCAGTTGGTGCACGGGCTGTCGCCGCTGAAGGCCGCGCTGTGGTCGCTGGCGCCGTCGGTGCTGGTCGGCGGTGCCGCTCCGCTGGCGACGGCGCTGGCCGGGAAGCTGGATCGTGCCTACGTGATCGGTGGGGCCTTCGTGCTCGCGGCTTCCGGGTACGGCGTACTCACCCAGGTGCGGGTCGACTCGTCCCTGGCAGTCCCGCTGGCCGGGGCCGGTCTCCTCGCGGCGGGACTGGTGATGGTGATGACGCTGGTGACCGAGGCTGTCGTCGGTTCGGTCGCCCCGGAGCGCGCCGGGTCGGCGTCCGCGGTGATGGAGACCTGCTCGGAGTTCGGCGGGGCGCTCGGCATCGCCGTACTGGGCTCGATCGGTACTGCGGTCTATCGCTCGGACCTGCCCGCTGGTGCGGCGGGACCCGTCCGCGAGGGCCTGCCGGCAGCGACCGCCGCAGCCGCCCACCTGCCCGCGCAACTGGCCGGCACCGTGCTGACCACCGCACGCCACGCCTTCACCCACAGCATGAACGTCGTCGCGCTGGTCGGAGCCATCCTCCTGCTCGCCACCGCAGTCACCACCACCGTCGTCCTCCGCGGCACCAAGCCGGCCGCACCTGCCGAGGAGCCGGCTCCCGAGGAGGCGGGCTTGGTCAGCGGGGTGGGCGGCGGGGGTTGCCCGGACGGCGTTTGAAGGGGGAGCGGTCGCGTTCTTCGGTGGGCTCCTCGGACCAGGGGGCCGGTTGTTCTTCGGTGGTGTTCTCGTCGTCCTCGGGTTGGCCGCTCCACCAGGGGCCGATCGGCTGCTCGGGCGGGGGTTTCCGATCGCCCGAGCGCCATTCGACGGTCGGCTCGTCGTGGGAGCTCGAGCGCCGCGCCCGGTTCGCACGTTGTTCGGCGACGCTGAGGATGGTCCGGGTGGTGCTCTCGGAGTGCGGGTCGTCCGAGGGAGCCTGGTGTGTGTGCTGCGGGTGGGGGCCGTCCGTCCGCGGCCCGCCGAGCCCGCCGGGACGCAGTGGCCCCGCGGTAGGACGGGGTGCCGGGCGCATCCGCAGTACCAGGAAGACCACGATCAGCAGCACACCCGCGAGGAACCCGAACCCGAGCCGAGGGATCAGCGGCAGCACGATCCCGCATCCGCCGCCGATCACCCACGCGAGCTGCAGCACCGTCTCCGAGCGCGCGAACACCGACGTACGCACGGACTCCGGTACGTCGCGCTGGATCATCGCGTCCAGCGACAGCTTCCCGAGCGAGCTGCACAACCCGGCGACCAGGCCGAGCGCCACCAGGATCGGCAGTCCGTACAGCACCGCGACCGCGACCGCCACGGCCGCGTCCGCGAGCAGTACGACGAGGACGACACCCTCCGGTTTACGGGCCTTGAGCAACGATCCGAGGAGGGTGCCGAGGCTGTTGCCGATCCCGGCCGCGGCGACCACCGCGCCGGCCGCGACCGCGCCCTTCACGCCGCTGATCGGCTGGTCCCGGAGCAGGAACGCCAGGTACATGGTGAGGAACCCGGACACGAACCGCAGCCCGAGGTTGCAGCGGATCCCGCGGGCCACCGCGGCGGTGATCGCGCGCTTGCGGGCGTTCCGCCCCGCCGTACCGGTGACCTCCTCGTCGGCGGGGGAGTCGACCGCGCTCGGCAGCCGGATCGCGAGGATCAGGCCGACGATGTACACCAGTGCGGCCCAGCGCAGCGACCACTGCGGGCCGATCGCGGCGAACGCTCCCGCGAGCCCGGCCCCGATGGTCGCACCGGCGACACCCGCGAGCGAGATGCGGGAGTTGGCCGTGACGAGCGTGATCTGTTTCGGGAGCAGACGTGGTACGGCGGACGCGCGCGTGACGCCGTACGCCTTGGAGGCCACCAGACAGCCGAGCGCCGCCGGGTACAGCCAGACGGAGTTGTGGCTGGTGACCGACGAGGCGAGCGCCCAGACGAGGAACGCGCGGGCCCCGAGGGTCGCGCCGATCGCCCAGCGGCGGCCGTGCCGGAACCGGTCGAGGACCGGACCGATCAACGGCGCCATCAACGCGAACGGCGCCATCGTCAGCAGCAGGAACAGTGCGACCCGGTCCCGCGCCTGGCCGCTCGGGACCGTGAAGAAGACGGTGCCGGCCAGCGACACGGCGAACGCGGTGTCACCCGCGGCGTTGACGGCGCCGAGCTCGATCAGCCGCGACAGGCCGGACTCGCCCGCACCCTGCGCGCCGGTCAGGCCGCGGATCCGCCGCCCGGTCGCCCGGCCGAACCTCCCGCCGACGGTGGCCGCCTTCTTCGAGGCCGACGCCACCCCCTCGGCACCGATCTTCGAGGCGTGCCCGACCTTCTTCCCGGCGCTGCCGACCTTCTTGCCCGCACTCCCGACCCGCTCCCGCGCATCGCCGAGCCGATCCGCGGCCGACCTCGCCCCGCCCGCGGAATCGGGGCCGCGGCGGTTCTGCGGGTCGGACGGGTCGGGCTGCATGACACCATCCTGCCTCCTACCGGGGACAGACCGCAGTCACCGCGCGTACGAACCTCGGCCGTAGGCGGTTCGGCGTACGGCAGGAGGCGTGCGAGAATGGGCGATTGTGACTCCCGTCAAAGCCCCGGAACCGGTACGTGCCAAGCCCGACGCCGTCTGCGTCGCGGCGGTCGAACCGGCCCGGGAGGCCGCGATCGCCGAAGCAGGCGCCGCCCAGGTCGGGGAACACCTCGGTCACCTGGTCGAGGGTGAGCGCCTCGTCACGCACTACTTCGCCTCCACGCACCCGGGGTACCGCGGGTGGCGCTGGGCCGTCACGCTGACCCGCGCGTCCCGGGCCAAGACCGTCACGATCAACGAGGTCGTGATGCTCCCCGGCGAGGACGCGGTGGTCGCGCCGGAGTGGGTCCCGTGGTCGGAGCGCGTCCAGCCCGGCGACCTGCGTCCCGGCGACCTGTTCCCGACGCTCCCGGACGACCCGCGACTGGAGCCCGGCTTCACCGACACCGCGGACGCTCCCGAGGAAGTGCTGACGGTCGTCGAGGAGCTCGGCCTCGGACGCGAGCGGGTGCTGTCGCCGTTCGGCCGCGAGGAGGCGGCGGAGCGCTGGTACGCCGGCGACTTCGGCCCGGCGTCCGCGATCGCCCAGGCGGTCCCGTACAAGTGCCACTCCTGCGGCTACTGGATCCGCCTCGCCGACAGCCTCGGCCAGGCGTTCGGCGTCTGCGCCAACGAGATGGCCCCCGGCGAGGCCCGCGTGGTCGCCTACGACTACGGCTGCGGCGCCCACTCCGACGCCACCGTCGAAGCCGCCGACCACCCCACCGCCGAACACGCCTTCGACACCACCGGCTACGACACCCTCGAACTAACCCCGTCCGAGGACTGACCTTCCGGAAAGCGGAGGTCAGGCACGGAGTTCAGGTCTATGCCTTGGCGGGCGTAGAGCTCGGTGGTGTTCGCGGTGGTGAGGTCCTGGTAACCCAGGAGCGCGGCGACCTCGAGGACGTGGGCGCGCGAAGTGCGTTCGATCTCGAGGTACGGCGGGAGGCCCGGCCAGCGGTCGATCTCCAGCTCGGCGTCGTTCAGGGTGAAGCTGCTGCGGTGGTTCTCCTGGTAGGCCTTCGGCGTGTGGCCGAGCTGACGCAGTAGCTCGTGCGTGATCTCGAAGTCGCCGACGCTGACCTCGGTCTCTGCCGTACCGTCGATGCCGTCGTGGTGAATCTGCTTGACGGTCAGCGTGACCGCGGTGCCGGTGTCACGCAGTCGGAGCCAACGGGTCGGGTCACCCGGGGTGATGTCGTAGACATACCGCCGTTGCAGCCGCGCACCGGCCCGGGCGCCCCCAAGCTCGAGAATGCGCTCCGCGACCGCGGCCGGCTCGACCGCGAGGACCTTCGCCTCGTACTCGATCAACTCAGTCGTCGGTGGCGGGGCGGTGGCCGGCTTGGATGGCGGTCCAGCGGCGTTTGCAGTACCAGAGGCCGATCAGGCCGAGGCCGAAGCCGGCGACCGGGACCCAGAGCCACCAGTCGAGGCCGTTGTCCTTGAGTTGGCCGCGGAAGATCAGCAGTACGACGAACGCGACCGCCCAGAGCGCGATCCCGGTGATCACGCTCGGGATGCCGGACAGGTCGAGCGGCTTGACCTCCGCATGCACCAGCTCCCCGCGCGCCAACTGGCTCGTCGGGTCCGTGCGCTTCTTGGATCCAGCCTCCTCGGTCACACACCTACCTTAACGCGCAACGGTTTGACGTCAGTGCTCGCAACTGCCCGGTAGGAACTGGCACTATGCGGACCATGAGCTCGCCCCAGGGCACGAAGGCCCGCTCCCCGTACGGTCCACTCGACTCGTTCTTCAAGATCAGTGACCGCGGATCCACGCTCGGGCGCGAGATCCGCGGTGGCCTGGTCACGTTCTTCACGATGGCGTACATCGTCGTGCTGAACCCGCTGATCATCGGCACCGTCAAGGACGGCGCCGGCCAGTTCGTCGGCGGCGGGACCGACCCGGCGGCCGCGATCGCGAAGATCGCCGTGGCCACCGCGCTGGTCGCGGGCGTGGTCACGATCCTGATGGGCCTGGTCGCGAACTTCCCGCTCGCCCTGGCCACCGGCCTCGGCCTGAACGCGTTCCTGGCGTTCTCGGTGGCGACCAAGATGACCTGGGCCGACGCGATGGGCCTGGTGGTCCTCGAGGGCCTGATCATCCTGATCCTGGTGCTGACCGGTTTCCGGAAGGCCGTCTTCGAGGCCGTGCCACTGCAACTGAAGGTCGCGATCAGCGTCGGCATCGGCCTGTTCATCGCGTTCATCGGCGTGATCGACGCGGGCTTCGTACGCCGTCCCGCCGCGATCTCCGGCCCGCCCGTCGAACTCGGGGTCGGCGGCAGCCTGCGCGGCTGGCCGGTGCTGGTGTTCGTGTTCGGCCTGGTCCTGATCGCGATCCTGTACGCCCGGAAGGTGAAGGGCGCGATCCTGATCGGCATCCTGGCCGCGACCGTGGTGGCGATCGTCATCGAGGCGATCGGCAACATCGGCGCCCGCAGCGACAAGAACCCGGGCGGCTGGGGCCTGAGCGTGCCGAAGCTGCCGGACCAGTGGTTCACCAAACCGAACCTGGACACGATCGGCGAGTTCAACCTGTTCGGCTCGTTCGGGAAGATCGGGGTGGTGTCGGCGCTGCTGCTGATCTTCACGCTGATGCTCGCGGACTTCTTCGACACGATGGGCACGATGACCGCGATCGGCGCCGAGGCCGGGCTGAACGACGCGGACGGCATCCCGCCGAAGTCGCAGGCGATCCTGATCGTGGACAGTGTCGCGGCCGCGGCCGGCGGTGCCGCCTCGGTGTCCAGCAACACGTCGTACATCGAATCGGCGTCCGGTGTCGGCGAGGGCGCCCGGACCGGGCTGGCGAGCGTGGTCACCGGGATCTGCTTCCTGATCTCGATGGTGATCGCGCCGCTGGTGACGCTGGTGCCGTACGAGGCCGCGACGCCGGCGCTGATCCTGGTCGGGTTCCTGATGATGACGCAGGTCAAGGGGATCGACTTCGACGACATCGAGGTCGCGTTCCCGGCGTTCCTGACGATCGTGCTGATGCCGTTCACGTACTCGATCTCGGCCGGTATCGGGGCCGGCTTCGTCTCGTACGTGATCCTGAAGCTGGTCCGCGGCAAGGCCCGCCAGGTGCACCCGCTGATGTGGGTCGTGTCGGCGCTGTTCGTGGTGTACTTCGCGATCGGCCCGCTGACCGACTGGCTAACCTGAGCAGGGTGGACCCGCTCGAGGACTTCCCCGCCCAATCCGCACGCACCGGCCGCTTCACCCACGGCCTGCCCAAGTCCTTCACCGTCGGTGAAGAGCAGGTGCTGTTCCTCCGGACCACCGGCCCGGAGGACCGCGCCAGTTGCCTGTGGCAACTCACAGCGAACGGCGAGGAACAGCTCGTGGTCGCGCCGGAGGACCTGCACGCCGACGGCGTCCTGCCAGAGGCGGAGCGGGTACGGCGGGAACGTACCCGCGTACGGACCTCGGGCATCGTCGCGTACTCCGCCGACCGGACCGCCCGGCAGATCGTCTTCGCGCTCCAGGGCGTGCTCTACCACCTCGACGGGCCGGCCGCGTTGCCCCGCGAGATCTGGACCGCGGGCCGGGTGGTGGACCCGCGGATCGACCCGACCGGCTGCCGGGTCGCGTACGTCACCGGCCGGCAGTTGCACGTCGTGGATCTTGCCGACGGCAACGACGTCACTGTGGCCGCGGACGAGGACCCCGAGGTCGGGTGGGGTCTTGCCGAACACGTGGCCGCGGAGTCGATGGGCCGGACCCGCGGGTACTGGTGGTCGCCGGACGGTACCCGGCTGCTCGCGGCCCGCGTCGACCAGACCCCGGTGCAGCGCTGGTGGATCGCCGACCCGGCGAACCCGGACCGCCTGCCCCGCGAGGTCGCGTACCCGGCCGCGGGTACGCCGAACGCGATGGTCACGCTGCACGCGTTCGACCTCACCGGCGGCGCGGTCGAGCTGCGCTGGGACCGGGCGGCGTACGAGTATCTCGCCGCGGTGACGTGGGACGCGCACGGCCCGCTGCTCGCCGTCCAGTCCCGCGACCAGCGGACGCTCCAGGTCCTCGCGGGTGATCCCGACACCGGCGTGACCAAGCTTCTGCACGAGCAGCGGGACCCGGCGTGGGTCGAGCTGATCCGCGGTACGCCCGCCCGTACGTCGTCCGGGAAGCTCGTGCACCCCGTGGACGACGGCGACACCCGTCGGCTGGCGATCGACGGCGTACCGGTCACGCCGAACGGTCTGCAACTCCGCGCTGTCGTCGACGTGACCGGGGAGGAGGTGCTGTTCGAGGCAAGCGACGAGCCGACCGAGAGCCACCTCTGGCGGTACGACGGCACGCTCCGCCGGCTCACCGACGAACCGGGCACCCACACCGCGACCCGCACCGGCGACACCCTCCTCGTCGAGTCGAACACCGAGACGCACCGGTCCTTCGTCGTACGCCGAAACGGTCAGCCGGACCAGACGATCGAGTCCCGCGCCGCCGAGCCGGTCGTCACGCCGAACATCACCTGGCTGCGCGCGGGCACGCTCGAACTGCGCACCGCGGTCCTCCTCCCGTCGTGGTACGACGGCGGGACGCTCCCGGTGCTGATGGCGCCGTACGGCGGTCCCGCGATGCAGTTGGTCATGCGCCGGTCGAGTGGGGCGTTCGCAACCGCGCAGTGGTTCGCGGAGCACGGGTTCGCGGTCGTGATCGCGGACGGCCGCGGTACGCCGGGACGCGGGCCGGCGTGGGAGAAGACCGTGCACCTCGACAACCTGACGGCGCCGCTCGAGGACCAGGTGACCGCACTGCACGCAGCTGCCGAACAGACCGGAGCACTCGACCTCAGCAGGGTCGGTATCCGCGGCTGGAGCTACGGCGGCCTGCTCGCCGCGGCCGCCGTCATGCTCCGCCCCGACGACTTCCACGCCGCTGTGGCAGGCGCGGCGCCGGCCGACCAGCGCCTGTACGACACCCATTGGCGCGAGCGCTTCCTCGGGCACCCGGCCGACAACCCCGAGGTCTACGACCGCCTGTCGCTGATGACGTACGCCGCCGGCCTCCGCCGCCCGCTGCTCCTCGTCCACGGCCTCGCCGACGACAACGTGTTCGCGGCCCACACGCTCCGGCTGTCGGCGGCACTCACCGCAGCCGGCCGCCCGCACCAGGTCCTGCCGCTGTCGAACGTCACCCACATGGCCGGCAACGAAGCCGCGGTCGGCCTCATGCGCTCGGAGCTGGCGTTCCTGTCAGACCACTTGACTCCCGCAGCGCCAGGTACTCCGCCCGCGCCGTGAACAGGTCGCGGAGTTCCGCACCGACGTTGTCGAGGAAGTCGGTGCGGAACGTCGAGTCGGTGAGCAGCGCGATCGAGTAGTAGAGGCCGGTGAAGTTCGCGATCCCGACCGCGACCTTGACCAGCGACGCGCTGACCAGCAGCGGGTGGTGCATCAACGTGATCTCGTACGACCAGGCGCCAGGCGTGACACCCCATTGGTCGTAGACGTGTTGGCTGATCGCGAGCATCCCGAACCCGACGAAGAACAGCCCGACGCCGGCGCTCACCACCAGAACCTGCATCCACTGCCGGATCACCAGGCTGATGCTCAGGTTCATCCGCTGGCTCCGGCGCAGCGGCGGCCCGGAGCCGGCGTCGCGCTCGATCGCGTCCACCTCGCGCGGCAGCCGGATCAGCAGGAAAAGCGTGCTCAGTGCGGTGAACGCGACCATCAGGAGCACGATGAACGCGGCCGGCATGCCGCCGAAGACCTGCCACATGTCCGCGGTCACGAACAGGACCAGCGAGAAGACCAGCAGCAGCGGGAGGGCGCGGACCAGGCTGGCCACCGAGTTCCCGAGCTCGGTCGCGAGCCGCCGGAGACCCCAGTACGTCGTCGCGATCAGGCCGTAGCCGATCACGACGTACACGATGCCGACGAGCACCAGGTTGGCGAGCGCGATCCCGAAGAACTGGCGGAGCTGCTCCTGGGTGACGACCGGCAGCAGCGCCGGGAGGAACACGAACACCGCCAGCTCCGGGATGCCGAAGCGGGTCGGCAGCGACCAGAACGGCCGGCCGCGGAACCCGTTCAGCAGGCCGAACCCGACCACCAGCGCCACCAGCCCGCCGAGCGCGGCCAGCAGGTTCTGCCACCAGTGCCAGTCCAGCGAGGTGGCGCCGAGCATCTCGACCAGGAACACCACCACGAGCAGCGGCGCCGCCCGCGTGAAGATGTCGTGCGTCGGCGAGAAGTCCTCGATGAACAGCGGCAGCCCCGCGCGCCGGAAGCGCTGCTCGTACCGCTCCAGCTGGGCATTCATGCCCGGAACTCTAGCGGCCCGGGAATACCGCCCCGGTGGCGAGCGTTTTTAGTTAGCAAAGGTAATGAGTTAAGGTAAAGACATGCCCGAGGTCGTAGCGCAGCAGGTGAAGAGTGACGTCGGGCTGGCGAGCGCCCTCCGGTCGTCGACCCTGCGGCTGTCCCGGCAGATCCGCCGGCAGCGCGAGCCCGGTCACGACCTCACCGCGAACCAGCTCAGTGTGCTCGGCGCGCTGTCCAAGCACGACGCGATGACGATCGGCGAGCTGGCCGGCCACGAGCAGGTCAAGCCGCCGTCGATGACGCGGATCGTGACCAACATGGAGGAGGCGGGCCTGGTGGTCCGCCGCCCGCATCCCACCGACAAGCGGCAGATCGTCGTCGAGCTGACCGACCGCGCCGACGAGCTGATCCTGGCGAACCGCCGGCGCCGCGACGAGTGGCTGCAGACCAAACTGAAGCAACTGACCCCCGAGGAGCGCGACATCCTGCGCAAGGCAGCACCCGTTCTGGAACGGCTGGCGGCTCGATGAGCCCCACCTTCCGTGCCTTCAAAGTCCGAAATTTCCGTCTCTACGCCAGCGGTGCGATCGTCTCGAACGTCGGCACCTGGATGCAGCGTGTCGCCCAGGACTGGCTGGTCCTGGAGCTGACCCACTCCGGGACGGCGCTGGGCATCGTCACCGGCCTGCAGTTCCTGCCGGCCCTGCTGTTCGGGCCGTACGCCGGCCTGGTCGCCGACCGCTTCCCGAAGCGGCAGGTGCTGACCGTCACGCAGATCGCGATGGCGAGCGTCGCGCTGGTCCTCGGTGGGCTCACGATCGCCGGCGTCGTCCAGCCCTGGCATGTGTACCTGCTGGCGTTGCTGTTCGGTGTCGGCACGGCTTTCGACGCCCCGACCCGGCAGGCGTTCGTGGTCGAGATGGTCGGCCGTGACGAGCTGTCCAACGCCGTCGGGCTGAACTCCGCCTCCTTCAACGCCGCCCGGCTGTTCGGCCCGGCGCTGGCCGGTCTGCTGATCAACTGGATCGGCACCGGTCCGGTGATCCTGATCAACGGGTTCACCTACGCCGCCGTCATCCTGTCCCTGCGGTTGATGCGGGTCGCCGAGCTGCACACGCCGAAGCCCGCGGCGCGCGACAAGGGCATGATCCGGGACGGCATGCGCTACCTGTGGCGCCGGCCTGAGCTGATGATGGTGCTGGTCGCGGTCTTCTTCGCCGGCACCTTCGGCCTGAACTTCCAGCTGACCTCGGCGCTGATGGCCACCCAGGCGTTCCACAAGGGCGCGGGGGAGTACGGCATCCTCGGCTCGGTGCTGGCGATCGGCTCGCTGGCCGGCGCACTGCTGGCGGCCCGCCGGGTCCGGATCCGCGCCCGGCTGGTGATCGGCGCCGCGGTGCTGTTCGGTCTCTTCGAGATCGTCAGCGCGCTGATGCCGACGTACCTGACGTTCGCGCTGGTGCTGCCGCTGGTCGGGCTGACCTCGCTGACCATGCTGACCTCGGCGAACGCCACCATGCAGCTGAGCATCGAGCCGACCATGCGCGGCCGGGTGATGGCGCTCTACATGACGGTCCTGATGGGCGGTACGCCGATCGGGTCACCGTTCATCGGCTGGATCGGGCAGGAGTTCGGCGCCCGGTCCTCGCTGATCGTCGGCGGCGGGCTGACCGTGCTCGGCGCCGTCGGGTCGGTGCTGTACTTCTCGCACAAGCGCGGCCTGGCGATCCGCCCGCGGCTGCTGCCGCGCCCGCACCTGGAAGTACTCCCGCAGACCGAGCTCCTCGGCGACAAGGCCGCCGTCGACGCGGCCCCGACGAGCCCCCGGGTCGCCTAGGGGCGGATCCGGGTCAGCAGGCGCGCCGCGAAGAACAGTACGTCGAGGTCGGTGTCCCGCTCGCTGACCATCGCGGCCGGGTCGTGTTTCGGCTTCGGGCGGTCGAGTGGCGTCCGGTCGGTGCCGATCCGCAGGTAGCCGCGGCCGCCGAGCCCGCCCTGCTCCGGGCGCCACTGCACGTCGAGGATCGTGGCCAGGGGCACCGACCACGGGTTGCCGTACGCCTTCTTCCGGCGCCCGGCGCGGAGTTCGTACGTGAACGTGAGCTGTCCGTTCGCCACCGACAGCTTCGCGTCCCGCCCGCTGATCCGGTCCGGCGCGGGCGGCGGCGCCAGCAACCAGCGCGCGGCCGCGACCGGTACGTCGCGGCGGGCGAGTGTGCGGCGGATCTCCCCGGCGACCCGCTCCGCTTGCTCCGGGTCCACGCCCGGGAAGTCGTAGAGGTCGCCCAAGACCTCCACGCCGCCGACCTCCTGCAGCGGATCGGCGCCGTCCCGCAGTACCAGACGGAGGCCGTTCCCGCCGACCTCCACCGACTGCAGTGCCTCGACCGGCAGCACCCGTTCGCCCAGCCGGGTCCGCAGCGCCGCGGTCAGCGGATCGAGCCCCGGCTGCGTCCCGTCGTACCGCATCCGTAGGGTTCCGACGCCGTCCCAGACGACCGTGCCGCTCGTGCTCGCCAGCTCACCACCTGTCACCCACCCATCCTCCCCGGTCCGCAGGTCCACCGCAGGTTCTGGGCTGTAACGCGCACAATGGGGTGTGACCACTTACGACCTCGTCGTCATCGGGACCGGATCCGGGAACACGATCGTGAACCGGCGGTTCGCGGACCAGAAGGTGGCGATCGTCGAACGCGGGACGTTCGGCGGCACCTGCCTGAACTTCGGCTGCATCCCGACCAAGATGTTCGTGCATGCCGCCGACGTCGCCGCGACGCCGTCGGTGAGCTCGCGGTACGGCGTCGACGAGCAGCTGCTGGACGTCCGCTGGACCGACGTCCGGGACCGGATCTTCGGCCGGATCGACCCGATCTCCGCGGGCGGCTCGGAGTACCGGCACCACGATGCGAACGTGCACATGTACGACGGCACCGGGCGGTTCACCGGCTTCAAGGAGCTGACCGTCGACAACAAGGACGGCTCGACCAGCGTGTTCAGCGGCGAGCGGTTCGTGATCGCCGCCGGCAGCCGGCCGATCGTGCCGCCGATCCCGGGACTCGAGGAGACCGGGTACCACACCTCGAACACGATCATGCGGCTCGACGAGCTGCCGCCCCGGATCGCGATCATCGGCAGCGGGTTCGTCGCGGCCGAGTTCGCCCATGTCTTCGGGGCGTTCGGCGTCGAGGTGACGATCGTCGCCCGGTCCGAGGAGCTGCTCCGCTCCGAGGACGCGGAGGTGGCCGCGCGGTACACGGAGATCGCGCAGCAGAAGTACGACGTACGGCTGAATCACGAGACCGTGCACGTCGCCCGGCAGGACGACGGGACGGTGCTGATCAAGATGCTGCACCCCGACGGCACCGACGTACTGGTCGTCGACGAGCTGCTGATCGCGGTCGGCCGCGAACCGAACTCGGACCTGCTGAACCTCGCCGCGACCGGCGTCGACGTCGACGGCGCCGGCCGCGTGGTGGTCGACAAGTACCAGCAGACAAACGTCGAAGGCATCTACGCGCTCGGCGACGTGACGAACCCGCACCAACTGAAGCACGTCGCGAACCACGAGGCCCGGGTGGTCAAGCACAACCTCCTGAACCCTGACGACCGCATCGAGTCCGACCACCGCTTCGTCCCGCACGCCGTCTTCAGCTCACCCCAGATCGCCTCCGTCGGCCTCACCGAGGCGCAGGCCCAGGAACGCGGCATCCCTTACGTGACAGCGATCCAGCGGTACGCCGACATCGCCTACGGCTGGGCGATGGAGGACACCACCGGCTTCGCCAAGGTCCTGGCCGACCCGACCACCGCCCAACTCCTCGGCTGCCACATCATCGGCCCCCAAGCCCCCACGCTCATCCAGCCAGTCATCCAGGCCATGTCCTTCGGCCTCGACGCCCACACCATGGCCCGCAACCAGTACTGGATCCACCCCGCCATGCCCGAACTAATCGAAAACGCCCTCCTCAAGCTCGACGTACACCCGAAGAACTAAGGGAAAGGAGACGAAAAGGAGAAAGAAGAAGAACAAGTACAAGAGATTTAGAGTGGTCGCCGGCTTCACTGGCTCTTCGCAGTTCAGGGTGTGCAACTGAGCGGACAGCCACATCCGCAACTGGGGACGAGCCGAACAACGACCCCGGGGGATGTCCCGAGCCCTACACCGGACTCAACTGCCTCGACCGGTGTTCAGGTTGATGCGTTCGGTGTCATCCGGTGCGGAGTGACTCGCCGAAGTCCTGTACGAGTGGTTCGCCGGCGTAGCGGCTTCGCAGTTCGTGGTTCAGTTCGTGGGCGATCATGTAGAGGTGCACGCGGCTCTGGCGGCCGTCCTTCAGGCCTTCGCGACCGAGGCTGACGGCCTGTTCCAGGTCGCCGTCGCGGCCGGCCACGAACGCGAGGGTGAGGCGGCTCTCGGCAATCCTCATCGGGCTCAGCTCCGTGCCGTCGGGTGCGGTGTTGTCGCGGATGACCGCGCGGGCGTAGTCGCCGGCGAGGTCGTCGTCTCCGGCCATCCGGTGGACGTCCATCGCGTAGTAGTCCCACTTCGCAGGGTCGATCTTGAAGTGGTTGTCCGGGCGGTCGGGGTACGGCATGCCGTCGAGCATCGCGCGGCCCTCGGCGAGGAGATCAGCCAGCCCGGACTCACCGAGGCGAGCACGGGCCTTGGCCTCCTGGGCGATCAGCTGGACGTGCACACTCGACGTACCCGCCGCTGCCTGACCGCGGCGCGCGGCAGCGACCGCCTGGGGAAAGCGACCTTGCGTGAGCGCGAACCACGCCGTCATCTCATGCCCCCAGCCAATGATCTCCGGGTGCCCGGCCTCCTCACCGAGCTGCTGCGCGGCAACACGGGTCGACTCGGCCGCGGTCATCAGGCCGAGGTCGTACTCGACGCATCCGGCGAGGAGTGCAAGGTAACCTCCGGCAACCAACAGGTCCTGATGTGCCTTCAGCCCGACCGGGCGGCTCAGGAGAGCCGTCACGCGCTTCAGCCACTCGTGCGCCTCTTGGCGTAGTTCCAGAGCGTCGCGGCGGTTGTACTGGCAGCACAGCTCCTGGACGGTGGAGTGCAGGACTTCGAGGGTGTCGGCAGTCGTGTCGCTGGCGCGCATGCGTTGCACCAGTTCGGCGGTTTGCCATGGTGTTTGCTCGAGGCGGAGAACATCGGCGCCTCGCGCGGCGGCAATGAGCGCGCCTTTCGCGCGGAGCGCCGCGTCACATGCGCGGGCGAGGTGCTCGGTCGGTGTCTTGCGCCCATTCTCGATGTTCGACAGATAGCTGCGACTGAAGTTCGTTGCGCGAGCAAGCTCCGCCAGCGACCACCCGCGATGGTCACGGTACTCACGTAGCCGACTGCCGAACGTCATGTTCCCAGTGTTACCCATGCGCGTATCCCTGTCTCCTCATGCCGAGGGATACGCGGGAACTCTGCCCTCTGTGCGCGGAACGCGGCAGCCTGTGACCATGAGTGACGGGGTCGAGTGGACAGGTCGGAGCCCACAGCCGCTGCCACCCGCGCCGGTTCCGGCCGGTGATGGGTGGCCGGAGATGCGATCTGCACAAGAGGTCGCGAACGAACCGTGCGACGGAGAGCACCCGAAGACCGGAGCTCCGTGCGTCCTCCAGTGGCACCGCGGACACCACCGCGACAAGTCGGGGGTTGAGTGGCTTGATGCGTAGGTCGTAGACCCGGTGGGGCGGCGTGTTGATCCCTGCGTCCGCGCCGCTCCGCCGTACCAAGGAGAGAGGGACGTCTGGCGTGCTGGACCCAAATAACCCGTGGCTCTGGGGGCTGCTGTACCTACTCGCTGGCGGAGGTGCTGCCTTCGTCGTACTTCCGCGAACCTTGATTCGCCGCAGTCCCGCAGAGTTGGACGAGTTGCGCGGTCGGCCGCTGTTGCTGCTGGCGGGCCTGTGGGCGCTTTTCGTCGTCAGTTGGCCGGTTCAGGTGGCCCGATGCCTGCTTGTGCTGCGCCAGCAGGCGCGGAAGCCGTAGCTGCAACCCCGTCGCGGTTCACCTGGCCACTCCGGTGCCGCCTGCCTGAGGGTGCCTTCCGCAAACTCGGACTACATCCGGAATGCTGAGATCACCTCGGCGGCCGTCTCGATTGTGTTGAGGTCGGGGAGGGTGATCATTACCTCGGATACGCCGGCTTCGGAGAGTTCGCGGAAGCGGCCGATCTGGTCGTCGATCGTGCCTGCGTTGACCGATGCGGCGTACTTCTCTGGGCTGACGTTGCGGGGGCGGAGGGCGCGGATCAGCTGGTCGAGTTGATTGCGGTCCTTTGCTACGAGGGTTGTGGAGAGGTGTGTCAGTTCGATCGGCTTCGTCAGGTGCTTTGCTCGTTCGCGTACGGCGGACACGTCGCCGAAGACGTTCACCGCGTCCGCGTAGCGGCTTGCCAGGCGGAGGGTCCTGGGTCCGCTTCCGCCAACCAGCAAAGGCAGATGCTCTTGCAGGGGACGGGGATAACAAGTGGTGTCCGGCACCTCCAGCACCTTGCCGTGGAAAGGTTTGTTGCCTGGGCCCCATAAGACGGGAAGCAGCTGCAGGGCATCCTCGAGCAAGGCGTAGCGGTCCGAGAGCGAGGGAAACGGCCAGCCGTACGCCTTGTGTTCGGCCTCGAACCATGCCAGCCCGACGCCACACACCGCCCGCCCGCCGCTCAGCACGTCCAGCGTGGCCGCGATCTTGCCGAGATGTGCGACGTTTCGATAGGTGATGCCGGAAACCAGCGTTCCCAGCCGCACCCGCGTCGTCGAAGCAGCCAGGTACGCGAGCGTCGTCCAGCTCTCCAGGAAGTCCTCCCAGGCTCGCCCGACCTGCGGAATCTGCCGGAAGTGATCCATCACGTAGATCGAGTCGAACCCGGCCGCCTCCGCTCGTCCGGCCACCTCGCGCAGCCAGGTCGCCGTCGCCGCCCGGCCGCCGGGATGGGTGTAGCTGCTCAGCTGCAGACCGAACCGCAGCCCGACCGGAGCTTCCGATTGCCGGGTCTGCGCCGCATCCGATCCGACGAACGCTGTCGGCACCACCCGCGCGGCAGTCGGCTCGAGTACGTCGTCGTACCCCTCCGCTGCCAGCTCCTCCTTCACCCGCCGCCACGACCTGAGCTGAGCCGTCAGCGCATCAGCCGGTATCCGCTTCGCCGCCCGCTCCCGATTCCGCCGCCGGCACTCCTCAGCCGGGGTGTCGAACCCGACCGCGACACATGCCAGCCCCGCCCCACGAGCCGCCGCCAACCACCCGACCCGCCGCTCACGATCCAACCCGAGCGTGTCGACAACAGTCGTCAACCCGCGCCCGATCCGCTGCCGCACCACCTCTTCCAGCAACGCGAAAGCGTCCGTACTGGCCGCGATGTCGTCCTCCCCGGACCCCACCAATGCCCGCAACCGATCGCTGGAAACGATCAGCTCCGGCGCGAAGTGCTCCGCCGCCCACGTCGACTTCCCGGACGCGCCGGGCCCGACCAGGATCACCAGGCACGGTGACGGCAGCTTGAGTTCCATGAAATGCAGTTTCCACCACCGTTAGCATTTTGGGATGCGATTGTTCGTGGCCGTGGTGCCACCAACCGAAGTTGTGGAGGATCTGGACAAGTTCGTCGAGCCGCGCCGGGAGCATCCGGACGAGGACATCCGCTGGGCGTCGGACGATCACTGGCACATCACGCTCGCGTTCCTCGGTGACGTGCCGGACTGGAAGACCGAGGAGCTGGAGGAGCGGCTGGAGCGGGCCGCGGGGCGGCAGCGGCCGTTCGAGTTGCGGATCGCCGGAGCCGGCGCGTTCCCCGGCGTACCGGACGCGCGGGTGCTGTACGCCGGGGTCCGCGACGACACGGAGTCACTCAAGCACCTGTCGATGACCACCCGGGCCGCGGCGAACCGGGCCGGGATCGAGGTCGAGGGGCGGAAGTTCACGCCGCACCTGACGCTCGCGCGGCTGCGCCGGCAACTGGACGTCACCAAGTGGGTGCGGATCTTC
This sequence comes from Kribbella sp. NPDC051137, assembly GCF_040682535.1. NCBI lineage: Bacteria > Bacillati > Actinomycetota > Actinomycetes > Propionibacteriales > Kribbellaceae > Kribbella > Kribbella sp. NPDC051137. The sequence continues at coordinate 609,774 of NZ_JBFBBI010000006.1, read as the reverse complement.
GACAACTACGAGAGCCCGGCGTGGACGGCGGGCAGTCTGCAGCTGATCGAGTCCCGGCTGGGCGAGGGCCCGGGCCACAGTGCGGCGTACGTCACGGTAGGCGAATGGGACTTCTTAGGCTAACCTCATCAAGGTTAGCCGTACCTAAGAAGACGAAAGTGTCCCGCCATGCTCGCGAACTATCTGATCGGACTCCGTGAAGGACTCGAGGCCTCGCTGGTGGTCAGCATCCTCGCGACGTTCCTGGTCAAGTCCGGGCACCGGGACCGGCTCAAACTGGTCTGGATCGGTGTCGCCACGGCCCTCGCCGTGGCGGCCGCCGCCTGGGGTCTGCTGCAGTTCGTCACCGCGCTGACCGCGAAGTCGTTCACCACCCAGGAGACCGTCGGCGGCGTGATGTCGATCCTCGCGGTCGGCTTCGTCACCTGGATGATCTTCTGGATGCGGAAGGCGTCCCGGAGCATCGCGAAGGAGCTCCGCGACCGGATGGGCCAGGCCCTCGAGGTCGGTTCCCGCGCGGTCGTCATCCTGGCCTTCCTCGCGGTCTTCCGGGAGAGCATCGAGACCGCGTTCATCGTGTACGCGTCCGCCGCCACGGCGACCACCGCCGTACCGCTGATCGGCGTCCTGCTGGGCCTGGCCACCTCGGTGCTGCTCGGGATCGCGATCTACAGGGGCGCGGTGAAGATCAACCTCGCGGTGTTCTTCAAGTGGACCGGCGCGGTGCTCGTACTGGTCGCGGCCGGCATCTTCGCGTACGGCTTCCACGACCTGCAGGAAGCCGGCATCCTGCCCGGGATCGGCCACCTCGCGTTCGACATCTCGCACGTGGTCCCGCCGGCCAGCTGGTACGGCGTACTGCTGAAGGGCATCTTCAACTTCAACCCGGCACCCACCGTGCTGGAAGCGACCGCATGGGCCGTCTATCTCGTGCCGGTGCTGTTCCTCTACTTCCGCCCGGTGAAGAGTCCCACCTCGCCTGCCGTGCCGGCGACGACCGCTCACAAAGCGGCCTGAATCTCAGGAGAGACATGTCTGCGTCAATCGGCCGCAAGGCCTCGATCGTTGGTGTCGTCATCGGTCTCGCCGCGCTCAGCGCGTGTGCGAAGAACGACGCGGCGGCGAAGGACGACGGCACCGGACCGGTGTCGGTGAAGGCGACCGACTCGGGGTGCGACCTCAGCCGCCGGGACGTGAAGTCCGGCACCAGCACCTTCTCGGTGTCGAACAGCGGCAGCAAGGTCACCGAGTTCTACGTGTACGCCGACGGCGACCGGGTGATGGGCGAGGTCGAGAACATCGGGCCGGGCCTGAAGCGGGACCTGATCGTCGAGCTGCCGACCGGGAAGTACCAGGCGGTCTGCAAGCCCGGGATGGTCGGCGACGGGATCCGCGGCGACCTCACCGTCACCGGTGACGCTCCCGCGCAGACCTCCGAGGACGCGTTGCTGAAGCAGGCGACCGAGAGCTACCAGCGGTACGTGAACTCGCAGGCGGTCGCGCTGGAGCAGAAGACGGCCGAGTTCACCGCCGCGGTGAAGGCCGGCGACGTGGCCAAGGCGAAGGCGCTGTACCCGGTGTCGCGGACGTACTGGGAGCGGATCGAGCCGGTCGCGGAGTCGTTCGGCGACCTGGACCCGAAGATCGACGCCCGGGTGAACGACGTCGAGTCCGGCACCGAGTGGACCGGGTACCACCGGATCGAGCAGGCCTTGTGGGTCTCCGGCACCACCAAGGGGATGGAGAAGTACGCCGACCAGCTGCTCACCGACGTGAAGACGGTCGTGGCGAAGGCGAAGGTCGTGAAGCTCACGCCGCTGCAGCTGGCGAACGGCGCGAAGGAACTCCTCGACGAGGTCGCGACCGGCAAGGTCACCGGCGAGGAGGACCGTTACTCGCACACCGACCTGTGGGACTTCCAGGCGAACGTCGAAGGTTCGCAGGCGGCGATCCAGGCTCTCCGCCCGGCGCTGCAGACCCGCGACGCGGCACTCGTCACCCAGCTCGACACCAACTTCAAGACGGTCTTCACCGCTCTGGACAAGTACCGGACGGGCGACGGCTTCAAGCCCTACACGGCATCGGAGCCCGAGAAGAAGGCATTGGGTGCAGTAGTAGACGGCCTGGCCGAACCCGTCAGTCAGGTAGCCGGAGTAATCGCAAAGAAATGACACAGAGCAAAGGGATTTCGCGGCGCGGCCTGTTCGGGGCCGCGGGTGCGGCTGTTGCTACCGGGGTCGCCGGGTACGCCGCCCACTCGGCGCTCGCCACCGACAAGTCGCAGGCTGCGGACGACAACGGGCCGGTGGGGTTTCACGGGCCCCACCAGGCGGGAATCACCACGCCGGTGCAGGACCGGCTGCACTTCGCGGCGTTCGACGTGACGACGACCAAGCGCGAAGAGCTCGTCGCGCTGCTGAAGGAATGGACCGCCGCGGCCGCGCTGCTCACCGCCGGGCGTGACATCGGCCAGTACGGCGCAGTGAACGGCCCGGACGAAGCACCCCCGGAGGACACGGGCGAGGCCGTCGGCCTGCCCCCGGCGCACCTGACGATCACGGTCGGCTTCGGCCCGTCCCTGTTCGACAAGCGCTTCGGCCTCGCGGCGAAACGCCCGAAAGCTCTCGTCGACCTCCCGCACTTCATCGGCGACGACCTCGAGGAAGCCCGCTCGTACGGCGACATCGCCGTACAGGCCTGCTCCGACGACCCGCAGGTGGCGGTGCACGCGATCCGCAACCTCGCCCGCATCGGCTTCGGCCGTACGGTCGTCCGCTACTCCCAGCTCGGCTTCGGCCGTACGTCGTCCACGTCCCGCGCGCAGGCGACCCCGCGGAACCTGTTCGGCTTCAAGGACGGCACGAACAACCTCAAACTCGAGGACGCGGCGAAGCTCGAGCAGCAGCTCTGGGTGCAGCCCGAGGACGGCCCGGACTGGATGGTCGGCGGCTCGTACCTGGTGTCCCGGCGGATCCGGATGAACATCGAGATCTGGGACCGGACGTCGCTCGGCGAGCAGGAGGCGGTCGTCGGCCGCGGCAAGGGCACCGGCGCTCCGCTGGGCAAGGCGGACGAGTTCGACGCGATCGACTTCACCGCGAAGAACGCCGACGGCGAACCGAAGGTCCCGGCCGACTCGCACGTCCGGCTCGCCCACCCGGACTTCAACAACGGCGCCGAACTCCTCCGCCGCGGCTACAACTTCGTCGACGGCTCCGACGGTCTGGGCCGCCTGGACGCGGGCCTGTTCTTCCTCGCCTACCAACGCGACCCGCGCAAACAGTTCATCCCGATCCAGAACCGCCTGGCCAAGAACGACAAGATGAACGAGTACATCCACCACGTGGGCTCCGGCATCTTCGCCTGCCCACCCGGCGTCACCCCCGGCTCCTACTGGGGCGAGAAACTCTTCAGCTGAAGGAAGTTCAGCACGATGCAGGAGAAGACCAGCGCATCGTCCTGATTGAGCAGCTCCGCGCGGGTGCGTACCAGGCCGCGGTCCGGTTTCGACTTGCTCGGGCGGGCTTCCAGTACTTCGGTACGCAGGCGGAGGACATCGCCCGGGCGGACCGGGGCGAGCCAGCGGAGTTCGTCGACCCCGGGCCCGCCGAGGCTGGCGTGCTTCGAGAGGTACTGGTCGGCGTACAGGCGCATCATCAGGCCGGCCGTGTGCCACCCGCTGGCGATCAGGCCGTCGAACGGGCCGTCCGCCGCCGCCTCGGGGTCGACGTGGAAGTACTGCGGGTCGAACTGCTCGGCGAACTCGATGACGGCGGACTGGTCGACGGTGATCGTGGCCGGGTGCTCGACGCGAGCACCCGGCACGTAGTCCTCGAAGTACATGCGTCCTATTTGACCGCACCGGCGGTTACACCGGCGACGAAGTGTCGTTGTGCGAGCAGGAAGCCGATGACGACCGGGACGCTGACCACCAGCGCGGCGGCCATGATCTGGTTCCAGTAGATATTGGTCTGCGTCGAGTACTGCCGCAGGCCGACCGACAGCGTGCGGTTCGCCTCGGTGGTCATCACCGACGCGAACAGGACCTCGCCCCAGGCGGTCATGAACGAGTAGATCGCCACCGCGATCACCCCGGGCCGTGCCGCCGGCAGGACGACCCGCCACAGCGCGCCCATCGGACCACACCCGTCCACCAGCGCGGCCTCGTCGAGCTCGCGCGGGATGCTGTCGAAGTACCCCGCCAGCATCCAGATCGAGAACGGCAGGCTGAAGGTCAGGTACGTGATGGTCAGCCCGAGCCGCGTCCCGACCAACTGCAGCCCGAACGAGTTGTTGATGTTCACGAAGATCAGGAACAGCGGCAGCAGGAACAGCACACCCGGGAACATCTGCGTGGACAGCACCGTCGTGGTGAACACCGTCCGCCCGCGGAACTTGAACCGCGACACCGCGAACGCGGCCAGGATCGCGATCGCCACCGAGAACACCGTCGCGGACACCGACACGATCGTCGAGTTCACGAAGTACTTCGCCAGCGGCACCGTCTTCCACATGTCGACGAACGGCGCCAGCGTGATGTTCGACGGCCACCAGGTGAACGCGCCCTGCACGTCCTTCAGCGGTTTCAGCGACGAGGTGACCATCACGTACAGCGGAACCAGGACGAACAGCCCGAGCACGGTCAGCGTGACGCCGCGGTAGATCTTGAAGCCTCTGGTCTCACGCACGACGTGACCTCCTGCCGGTGACGAGCAGATAGATGCCGGTGACGATCATCAGGAAGATCAGCAGCAGCACGGACATCGCCGCACCCGTGCCGAAGTTCCAGGTCAGGAACGACGCGTTGTAGATGTGGAACGTGATCAGGTCACCGGCCGGCGGCTGCGCCGTACCGAACAGCACGTACGGCGTGTTGAAGTCGCTGAACGTCCACAGGAACAGCACGAGTACCAGCACCAGGTTGACCGGGCGCAACGACGGCAGCGTGATGTTGCGCCACTGCCGGATGTTGCCGGCGCCGTCGACCGACGCGGCCTCGTACAGATCCCGCGGGATGCTCTGCATACCGGCCATCAGCGTGAGGAACGCGAACGTCCACAGCTTCCACCCGGCCACCGTGATCAGCGAGACCAGTGCGTTGCCGCCGATCAGCCAGAACGTCTTGCCGTCGCTCAGGTGCAGCTGGTTCAGCACGTGGTTCACCGCGCCGGTGTCACGCTGGAGCATGAAGTTCCAGGTCAGGATCCCGGCGTACGCCGGAAGCGCGTACGGCACCAGGAACAGCGTCCGTACGACGCCGCGCCCGCGGAACTCGGGCTGCAACGCGACCGCGGCCGCCATCCCGAGCACCCACGAGAACGCGACCGTGACCAGCGAGAACACGATCGTGACGCCGAAGGACTTCAGTAGTCCCTGCCCGACGGCGTTGTTGAAGTCGAGCGCGACCTTGTAGTTGTTCAGCCCGGCGCCGGGTGCGGAGGACCAGTTCGCGATGAAGAACTTGGTCAGCTTCACGAAGCTCATCCAGATCCCGACCAGCATCGGGATGATGTGGATGAACAGTTCCAGCAGGACGGCCGGGGCGAGCAGTGCGTACGGCAGCCACCGGTTCAGCCCCGGACGGTGCTCGGGGCGGCCCCGGCGCTTGGTCTGCGCCGGAGCCGCGGTCTCGGTTGCGACGGCCATCGTCAGCTGCTCGCCGCCACCTGGTCCTCGGCGGTCTTCAGGGCCGCCTTCACGTCGTCGGCGGTCACCGTTCCGCCGGTCGCGATCTTCGCGAACATCGAGTTCATCGCCTTGCCGACGGTGCTCTCGAACTGGTCCTCGGCCGGCACCAGCGGCAGCGGCTTGGACTTGGTGTTGTAGATGTCCTGGAAGGTCGCGGCTTCGGCGGCGTCGGTGGTGAAGTTCGGCTTCGCGTCCTTCAGCACCGGCAGCGCGGAGAACGGCTTGTCCAGCGTGCTCTGCGTGGTCGCGTCGGTCATGTACTTCACGAACTTCAGCGCCGCGTCCTTGTGCTTGGTGTTCTTGAACACCGACAGGTTGATGCCGGCCACGTGGCTGGCGACCTGCTCGCCGCCGGACGGAGCCGGGAACGGCACGACGCCGTACTCGCCGGCCTTCATCCCGTTGGCGACGATCGAGGAGTCCGCGTTGTTCTGGTTGATGACCATCGCGACCTTCTTGGTGGCGAAGTCGTTCACGGACTTGGTGCCGTTGTCGTACTGCGCGTTCGACGGGTTCGCGACCTTGTCCTTCTGCATCAGGTCGAGGTACCGCAGCACGCCCTGGACGTTGCCGTCACCGGTGAAGGTCGGCTTGCCCTCGTTGTTGAACCAGTCGGCCTTGTTCTGCGCCGCGTTGATGAACGCGAAGTGCACGTTCTCGGTGTAGCTGCCGGCCGCGATCGCCATTCCCCACTGCTTCTTCGCGGGGATGGTCAGCTTCTGCGCGTCGGTGACCATCTCTTCCCAGGTCTTCGGCGGCTGCAGGCCGGCCGCGGCGAACATCGCCTTGTTGTAGTACAGGCCGTACGCCAGACCGTAGAGCGGGACCGAGGTCGGGTCGGTGCCTTCCTTGCCGCCGGTCGCCAGAGCCGTCGGCACGAACTTGTCCTTGCCGCCGATCGCGGTCATCGCGTCGCCGTCGAACGGCAGGAACGCGTCGGTGGCCTGCAGGGAGGCCGCCCAGGTGTTGCCGATGTTGACCACGTCCGGCGCCTGGCCGGAGGTGATCGCGGTCTGGATCCGGGTCTGCAGGTCGTTCCAGCCGATCACCTCGAGGTTGACCTTGATGCCGGTGTCCTGGGTGAACTTCTGCAGGACCGGGGTCAGCACCTCCTTGTCGTTGTCCAGGCTGGTGCCCTGGTTGCTGGCCCAGTAGGTCAGCGTCTGGTCCCCGGAACTGCCGCCGGAGGAGTCGTTCTTGTCGCCACCACCACAGGCGGCGAGGCTGACTCCCATGGCGGTCGCAGCCACCGCGGCTACAAGTGAACGCAGTCTCACGTCGGACTCCCTCGTCCCGTTACGAGCCCCCGCGGACCTGCGGGGGCGGATCGGCCCCATCCTGACCTAACCGGTTAAGTTTCGAAACCCTAACCGGTTCAGTAGAAGCGTGTTCGTTACGACCTCGTGACCCGACAAACCTTCACCGCATCGAGGGAAAACGCAATCCAACACACACCGGAACCGCCTGATTTCACACAGTCTTCAAACTGTGGAGGTCATGAGTGTGCGGGACCGGACGACTCGCGCACCCGCAGCTCGCCCGCCGGCGCCTCTTCGTGCAACGGGGAGTTCCCCGTGACGATCCGCAGCAGCAGATCCGCCGCCGCCCGCCCGCGCTCCATCGTCTTCTGGTCGACCGCCGTGATCCCGGGCCGCGCGAGCTCGCACAGCGGCGAGTCGTCCCACGCCACCACCGACACCTGCCCGGGCACCGCCGTACCGAGATCCATCGCGACCCGCAGCGCCGCGACCGCCATCAGGTCGTTCCCGAGCACGATCGCGGTCGGCGGGTTCGGCCCGGTCAGCAACTGCCGGGTGAGCTCGGCCCCGTCGTCGTACCGGTAGCTCCCCTCGATGTGCCGCACGGTGACCCCGCGCCGCACCCCGACCTGGTGCAGCGTCTGCACGCGCGACCGCTCGTGGATGAACGTGAACGGTCCGCTGATGTGCGCGATGTCGGTGTGCCCGAGCTCGACCAGGTGATCGAGGATCAGGTCGACGGTCTCCGTCGACGAGCTGATCAACCGCCCGACCTCGTCGTCCGGCTCGTTCGAGCTGACCACGACGCACGGTACGCCGAGCTCCTTCAGCAGCGGGATCCGCTGGTCGTCCTCGAGTTCGTCGAACAGGATGAACCCGTCGACCCGCCCCTGCCGCGACCACCGCCGCAGTACGTCGAGGTCCTCGCCGTGCTCGCCGGTGAGCCGGAGCAGCAGCGAGGAGTCGACCTCGTTCAGGTACTGCTCGATGCCGACCAGCGTGCGCATGTAGAACGCCTCGGTGGAGATCAGCGTGGGCTCCCGCGCGATCACGATCCCGATCGTCCGGGTCCGGCTCGCGGACAGCGCGACCGCGGCGGAGTTCGGGTGGAACCCGAGCTCCTCGGCCAGGTCGAGCACCCGTTGCCGGGTCTCCTCGCTGACGCCGGCGCGGCCGTTGAGTGCGTACGAGACCGACGCTTTCGAGATGTGCAGGCGACGGGCGAGGTCGCTGATCGTGACCCGGTGGCTGCGGCGCGTGCCGTTGACCGGGCCGTCGCCGCCGGCGTCACCGTCCGCAGCGGATCCGCTCGTCGTCATCGCCCGGCCACCCCTCGCGCAGACGGAAAAGTGTTCATGTCAGACCGGAGGTTAGCAGCGGCATTTCGGGCCTGGCGCCGGCCAGGAGATTTGGATAGCGTTTTCCCATGCTGCCGAACGAGCCGTTGCGCCTCGATTTCCTGCCCTGGGAGTACGCCCGGAAGGCCTCCGCCGCCGAGCGCGACCGGCAGTCCGAACGGCAAGCCCGGCTCGGCGGGTCGGTCGAGCTGGCCGCCGACGTGTACGTCGCCGAGTCGGCCGCGGTGTACTGCGACGAGCTCCGGATGGGCGAGCGTTCGTACATCGCCGCGCACGCCTACGTCACCGGCCGGATCGCGCTCGGCGCGGACTCGACGATCAACCCGTTCGCGGCCGTTCGCGGCGTGGTGACGATCGGCGACGGCGTCCGGATCGGCGCGCACACGTCGCTGCTCGCGTTCAACCACGGCACGGCGCCGGGCGAGCCGATCTTCAAGCAGCCGCACACCGCGCTCGGCATCACGATCGGCGACGACGTCTGGATCGGGTCGAACGTGACGATCCTGGACGGCGTCACGGTCGGCCCGCACACCATCATCGGCGCCGGCGCGGTCGTCACGAAGGACATCCCGGCCAACTCGGTCGCGGCCGGCAACCCCGCCCGCATCCTCCGCTCGCGGACAGGAGCATCCATGTCAGGTGACCTACCCACTCTGCTGACCGCGTTCGCCGCGAAGGCCCGCGCGCAGACCGACGACGTACTCGCGCGCTGCTGGGACGGTACGCGCTTCGTCGACCGCCCCGGGCAGGATCGCGCGCCGGAGATCCGCCCGTGGTGCGACGCCGTCGAGATCGCCGATCTGCTGGTACGCCGTACCCCGGCCGGTCACACCCGCGACGACCTCGTCCGCCGGCTCCGCGAACACCAGGATCCGGCGACCGGACTGGTACCACCACTGGACCAGCCGGACGCCGAACTCGCTGTCCTGGAAGGGCCTGCCAGCTACCACGTGCTGTGCGTCGGGTATGCGCTCCAGCTGCTCGGAAGCAGCTTCGAGCACCCGATCGACACGACCTTCACGGTCGAGGACCTCGACAAGTTGCCCTGGGCAAGAAAGGCGTGGTCGTCCGGCAGCGGGATCGACGCGCTCGGTACGGCGCTGGCGCTGCAGCACGGCGGCGAGCCCGGCCACCTCGAGCTGCTGATGGGCTGGCTGCACACCCGCGTCGATCCTTCGACCGGCATGTGGGGATCGCCGCATCCCGACGACGGCCTTCTGCAGGTGGTCAACGGCTTCTACCGCCTCACCCGGGGCACGTACGCGCAGTTCGGCCTGCCGCTTCCGTACCCCGAGCAGGCCGTCGCGACGGTGCTTGCGCACAGCAACGACCAGCGGATGTTCACCGGCGACAACTACAACGCCTGCAACGTGCTCGACGTCATCCACCCGCTGTGGCTGGCGCGCAAGCAGACGTCGTACGGCGAGGCCGAGGCGCGTCGCTGGGCCGAGCAGCAGCTGCGGGCGATCCTGCCCAGGTGGGTGGACGGTGCCGGGTTCGCGTTCGCGCCGGACGGGACCGACGATCGCGCGATCCCCGGTCTGCAGGGGACGGAGATGTGGCTGGCGATCATCTGGCTGCTGTCCGACTACCTCGGCATGTCGGACGCGCTCGGCTACCGCCCGCGCGGCGTCCACCGCCCGGAACCCCTGGTCTGACCCGTGCAGGGGCGAGTCGTAACACCGGAAAGCCCGGACTGGGACCAGGTACGGCGCGGCTGGAACCTTTCCGTCGACCAGCAGCCGGCCGCGGTCGTAGAGGCTGCCGGGCCGGGCGACGTCGAGGAGGCCGTCAAGTACGCCGCTACGCGCGGCCTGCAGGTCTCTGCCCAAGCCGGCGGACACGGTGCGACCCGTGCGCTCGACGGCACGGTCGTCGTACGCACGGACGCGTTGGACTCGCTCTCTGTCGACGTAAGCGCCCGCACTGCGCGGGTGGGTGCCGGTGTGCGGTGGGGAGCGTTGCAGGCCGCGCTTAACGGCACTGACCTCACCGGACTGCCCGGCTCGTCGGCGAATGTGTCTGTGGCTGGGTACTGCTTGAACGGTGGCTTCTCCTGGTTCTCCCGTCCGTACGGGAGCGGTGCGGGGAGCCTGCGGGCTGTTGAGCTCGTTGACGCGGCGGGGGAGCTCCGGTGGATCGACGACGCTGATGATCCGGACCTGATGTGGGCGTTGCGTGGTGGCGGCGGCAGCTTCGGTGTGGTCACGGCGGTCGAGCTGGACCTGCATCCCGCTCCCGCCATCACGGGCGGTCGGCTGATCTTTCCGATAGAGCAAGCGGGCGCGGTGCTCACGGCGTACGGTCAGGCGACCCGTGAGGCGCCGGCGAACGTCACGTTGTGGGCCTACCTCGCTCAGTATCCGACAGCAGCCTGCATGGTCGACGTGATCACTCCGGACGCTTCTTCCGCTGACCTGGATCGCGTGCTGGCGGTCGTGCGGGCAGCTGGTACGCCGGTGTCCGAGGACATCCGCCCGCTCCAGCCAAGTGAGGTGGCTGACTTCAACTCGGTGCCCACGCCACCGCAGGCGTTGTCGCTGATCACCAGCCCGTTCCAGGAGGTCACTCCCGAGCTGATCGAGACGCTGCAGGAGCACGGAAAGCCGCCGCTCTTCCAGGTGGTAATCCGACACCTACGGTCCGGCCAGGACGGCTCTTACCCCGGGGTGGCAGCCGCCGACCCCCAGGCGCCGTACCTGGTCCTGGCTGTTTCCATCGCACGCACACCCGACCAGCAGGAGCCCGGTGAGCGTGCACTACGGGCACTCGAGGAGGCCTTGTCGCCGTGGCGAGTCGGCCAGAAGATACCGACCGGGCTGTCCGCCTGGAACACGCTGGACGACTGCTACGGCCCGGACGACCTGGCCCGGCTACGGGAGATCAAGCGGAGGGTGGACCCCGGTGGCTTGTTCGCCGGGAACTTCCGCCTACCCTGACCTCGTGGACCCCCGCACGCGCCGACTGGTGACCTCCCTCGTACTGGCAGCCCTGGTCGCCATCGTCGTGGTGGCAGCCTTCCTCCGGTAACGTCACCGCATGACCACCTCCGCCGGTGAACGTTCGTCGTACCTGATGCGGGCCGGGATGGTCCGCAACGTTCGGTCCGGGGAGCACCTGACGACGTTCGTGGTGTCCGGGGTGGCGACGGTGCTGATCACCCGGCTGCTGCTCAGCCTCAGCGGCTACCCGCAGATCGGTGGCAAGGGCCTGCACATCGCGCACGTCCTGCCCGGCGGGCTGCTGATGTTCGTCGCGATCTCACTGCTTCTGGGGTACGTCGGACCGGTGGTCCGGCCGGCCGCGGCGACGATCGGCGGGATCGGGTTCGGGCTGTTCATCGACGAGGTCGGGAAGTTCGTCACCTCGGACAACAACTACTTCTACAAGCCGACCGCGGCGATCGTGTACATCGTCTTCGTGCTGATCGTGCTGGGCTTCCGCTTCCTCACCACCCGGCGGCCGATCGACCCGCGGGAGGAGCTGGCGAACGTCATCGACCACGCGGTCGAGGGGGTCGCGGGCGGCCTGTCCCGCCGGCGGCGTGCGGAGGCGTCCGAGCTGCTGGGCCAGGTACCGCGGGAGGTGAGCGGACGGCGGGAGACCGCCGACCTGCTGGCTGCCTGCCCGCCGGACGAGGTGGAGCTGGCCGCTCCGGTGGATGCTGCCTGGCAGGTCGCGCAGCGCGGCTTCGAGCGGCTGGCCACGCACCCGAAGGCTCCGACCGTCGCGGTCGCCGTACTGGCGATCCAGGTGGTCGGAGAGCTACTCATCGCCGCCGTGCTGGGAGATGGGCTCAACACGCTTCCGGTGCTCGGTGTGACGGCCGGGAGCTTGCTGTCGGCAACCTTCACGGTGCGCGGTGCGCTGGCCTTGCGGAAGGCGAACCGGGCGCGGGCGGTCCGGTTGTTCGAGCTGGCGGTCCTGGTGTCTTTGCTGATGACGCAGGTCTTCCAGTTCGCCGCTACACAGTTCGCGGCCGCCGGGGGCATGCTGCTGGACCTGGTGATGCTCGGGCTGCTGCGGGCGGAGCGGGACCGCATGCGGCGCGCGGTGGACGACAGCACGAAGGCTAAGACGCACCGGCTGCCACCCGAGCCGGATCTGCCGCCGTTCCCGGAGGACCCGTCGGATCCGGTGTAGCTTTCCAGTTCTCGTGGCGGCCGATCAGCACCGGGGACATGGTGGCGATCAGGTAGATCGCACCGCCGGCCAGCAGTGCGGGTGCCAGGCCGATCGCGGCGATCGCGGCACCGGCCGCAACACCACCCAGCGGCACACCGGTCCAGCAGACTGCATTGGACAGCGAGTTGACGCGGCCGAGCAGGTGGCTGGGGATGCGTTCGACCCGGATCGCACCTAATACCGGGTTGATGAAGCCGGCGCCGATGCCGGCCACGGCGTACACGGCCATCAGCGTCCACACCGGTGCGTCGGTTGCCATTGCCACGAAGCGCGGTGCGCCGGCGATCAGGAAGGCCAGCGTGAAGATGAGCTTGCGCGGGATGCGGTCACCGATCGCCGATGCGAGTAGGGCGAACGCCGTTGCGGTCACGCTGAACGATGTGAGGATCAGGCTGGTATGGCCGGGTCCGTAGCCGTGCTCTCTGATCCAGACGGGCAGTAATACGGTGCTGGTCGCCGCGTCGAGCAGGTTGGTGACGGCGATCATCACCACCAGCGGCAACAGCAGCCTGTCGCTGCGGAGGAACTGCCAGCCTTCCAGCAGACGCCGCCCGTACGCCTCCTCGTTGTTGACCGGCTGCCTGTCCTGCTTGGGGATCCAGCGGGCGATGAGTACGGCGCAGATGCCGAACGACGCGGCGTCGATCCACAGCGCGTTGACCGCACCGACGAGGGTGATCAGTCCGCCGGCCAATGCGTACGCGAAGAAGCCGGCCAGGCGTTCTGTCGTACTCTCCAGGCCTGTCACTCGCTCGAGCGGCACCTGGGCGGCCCGGGCGATGTCCGGGATCAGCGTCTCCTTGGCGGAGTCGCCTGGCCCCCTGAGCGCGCCGGCGACCGCGACGAGCACCAGCAGCGTTGGGAAGTGCAGCAGACCGAGTGTGTGCAGGAGCGGTACCAGGGCGACCACACCGGTGCTGGCGGTGTCTGCCAGCAGGCTGATCCGACGGGCGCCGACCTTGTCGATCAGCGGGCCGCCCACGGCCTTCACGACGACCAGCGGCGCCATCTCGGCCAGGGCGACCATGCCGGTCTTGACGGGCGAACCTGTGGTGATCAGTACGAACCAGGGGATCGCGATCGCGCTGACGCGGGTCCCGCAGATCGACACCACGTTCGCCACCAGGAACGCGATCAGCGGCTTTGACTGCCTCACGAGTGGTCCTCCTACCGCGTCTCGCGGGGGAACGCCTGGATCTGGACGGTGACCTGTTCGGCACCTTCCGGCAGGGGAGCGGTCAGGTCGGGCGTCTTGTACTTCTCCAGGACCGCCATCACCTCCTGCATCATCGCGTCGAGCTGGTCGGCGCGAAGGTGGAAGAAGTAGTCCGACAGCACGCTCGCGTCCCGCCAGTCCGCCGGCATGGTCTGCATCGCGTCGATGAAGCTGAAGATGTTCTCGGCGTACGACTGCCCGACACCGTGCAGGAATCCCAGCGCCAGCTCCGGCTCCTGGTCCAGCAGCTCGGCCTTGTCGAACTCGGTCCCCTGATGAGCCGCCTTCCACCACCGGTCACGGGCGTTGCCCCGGCTGTCGTCCTCGGCCACCAGACCGGCCTCCGCGAGCTGCCGCAGGTGGTAGCTGGTCGCCCCGGTGTTCACCCCGAGCCGGCCGGCCAGGGTGGTCGCGGTCTGCGGCCCGTACACCCGGAGCAACCCCAGGATCCGGTTCCGCATCGGATGCGCCAACGCCCGCACCAGCTCCCGATCCAGCCGAACGTTCCGCGGCGTCTCGTTACTGCTCTCGTCGCTCATGCTCCCGACTGTACGACTGCAAAGAGTCTTTGCAAAGGGATTTTGCAAACTGATTGTGTGGTCGGTTGTCCACAGCTTTCAGATCGCTTGGCCGGGGTAGTGCGAATCGCGGCATCTTCTCTGCCGACCAGATCCCTCAGGACCAACCGAAAGAGGAACCCGAGATGATGCGCGTGATGCTCGACGACGCCGACTACTGCGACGTCCCCGCCGACCTGATGACCTTCGACAACGGGGCGGTGATCTTCTGGCAGAAAGGCGAGGAGGTAGGCCGCCACCGCCAGTCCCGGATCCGCTCCCTGGAGCCCATCAACCCCAAGTCCATGACCCGCAAGATCCAGAAGGCCCGCCAGACCGCCCCGAACGCCTTCCGCCAGTGGACCCCCGAAGACACCGAAACCCTCACCGACATGTACAACAACGGCGCCTCCCTGGAAGACCTCACCGAAGCCCTCGGCCGCCAGGAAGGCGGCATCATCTCCCGCCTGAGAACCATCGGCATCCTCGAAGAAGACCCCAACACCCCACCCGCCCACGTGGCAGCACGGGACGCATGAGTGCAAAGGCCGCCGCCTCAGTTGATCGCCCTTCCAACGACACGAGGCTCCCGCGGGCCGAAGGGAACAGCGACTGTTCCTTGGCCGCCTCCAGCGGGCACGGAAGGCCCCGCCGGTCGCAGGTGGTCGGCGAGGTGTGAGGTGATTCGCGGGGTGTGGGATCGCCGCCGTCTCGGTTGCCGGTCTGCGTGCGGACGTGGGGTGTTTGCGAGCGGATGGCTGCGGCGGCTGTGTTTCTGGCCGCCTTCGGCGGCGTGCGGAAGGCGACACCGGGCGCTGGTGGTCGGCGAGGCGCGAGGTGGCTCGGGGGGATGGGGTGGATCCGCGGGTCGTGCGCGGAAACGACGCCGTCGTAGCTACGGTGCTGGCCTGCCGGCGCCGGGTGGACGTGGGCGATGGGGAGTCCTAGCTGCCCCTGGCGGGGAGTGGAGTTGCGGTGCGCCGGCTGCCGAGAAGAACGGACCTATCGCCTCCAGGCGGTGTGAGTCTGGCGAGGTTGCTCCCGTCTCCATGCGTCGGAGTTTCATGACCACCTCGACATCGATTCCGTCGGCACGTATTGCAGCGTCGACCGCTCTCCGACTGGCACGATTCTCCTTGTATGTAAGGGGTTCGTGCCCATCGCCGATTTGCCCGTGATCATTCTGTGATCTACAATAGAACACATGTTCGACACTGATCTGGATGACCTGTCCACCGCGGAACTGCTGACCGCGGCGGCCGAGTACGCCCATGATCAAGAACGCGCCGAGGTCGGCGTCTTGCGCACCACGCTGGCTTTCGCTGACCGCAATGCTGTCGTCGAGTGGCCCGGCCGTGAGCCGCTGCCCGGTTACGAACGGCTCCGGGTCTACGGCGGCGAGGGCTGTCCCGGGGTCGCGGAGTTCGCCCCGATCGAGCTGGGTGCTGTGCTCGGGATGTCGTCCGGTGCCGCCAGTTCCCTGATGGGTGAGGCTCTGGCGCTGCGGCATCGTCTTCCCCGGGTGTGGGCAGCCGTGCTGTCCGGGAACGCGGTCGTGTGGCGGGCCCGCAAGATCGCCCACGCCTGCCTGTCGCTGTCGATCGAGGCCGCCGCGATCGTCGACGGCCGTGTCGCCGGCATCGTGAACACCGTGACGCCGGGCCGGTTGAAGAAGATCGTCACCGCCGCGCTGTGGGAAGCCGACCCCGAACAAGCCCGGGCCGATGCCGAGGCCGCCGCGAAGACCCGCGGCGTGTTCGTGGCCCAGTCCGATCCCGACGACGACCACGGCACCAAGCGCATCTTCATCCGCGCCTCCACCGGCGCCGTCATCCGCTTCGACGCCACCGTCGACGACCTGGCCCGGGCGTTGAAGGCCCTCGGCGACACCGACTCACTGGACGAACGCCGCGCCAAGGCCATCGACTGGCTCTCCGACCCCGCCGCTGCCCACCACCTCCTCCAGCTAGCCCGCCACCTCGCCCGCACCACACACGCCGACTCCAGCCAGACCACACCCGAACACGAACACGCCGAGGCCCGCGAACCCGCTGAACCAGGTCAACCAGGTCAACCAGGTCAACCAGGTCAACCGGGTGGACCGGGTGGACCGGGTGGACCGGGTGGACCGGGTGAACCGGGTGAACCGGGCGAACCGCGGCACGCTGACGTTGCCGTGGACGAGGACCCGGCGCCGGCTCACCACGACCAGTGGAGCGAGCAGGATGACCTCGACGAGCGGGATGACCTCGACGAGCGGGACGGCCTCGACGAGCGGGACGGCCTCGACGAGCGGGACGAGCGCGACGGGCGGGAGACCCCGACCGCCGACGACCTCGACCGCACAGGCGACCTGGACGGCGAATCCGGCACACACCGCACGGACGGTACGCGCGGCCACAACGGCGGGTACGACCTGACCGAGACGGACGCCGCGTACGACATGACCTACGCGGACGCTGCGTACGACCCGACCGACCTGACCAGCTTGACCGACCTGACCAGCCTGACCAGGCTGACCGACCCGACCGACGCGGACGCTGCGTACGGCCCGACCGAGGCGGACGCGGAGTACGACATCGCCTACGCGGGCGGTCTCAGCGGTGCGGATGATGTGCGCGGCGCGGCGGGCGCGTCCAGTGTGGTGGAGTTTGGTGGGCTGGATGGGGCTGGTGCGGGGCAGGAGTTCACGCGGTTGGGGCTTGGTGACACGCTGGAGGCGCGGCTGGCCGCGATCAAGCATGAGGCCCATGGTCGTGGGCTCGGCGCGGGTGGTGGCCGGCGGAATCGGCACACGTTGTATGTGCATCTGACCGACAAGACCCTCGCGACCGGGACCGGTGTAGTCCGGACCGAAGAGTTCGGGCCGCTGCTCGCGAGTCAGCTGAGCGAACTGCTCGGCCACGATCGGGTGGTGGTGAAGCCGGTCATCGACCTGCACGACCAGGTCAGCGTCGACAGCTACGAGATCCCCGACCGGATCCGCGAGCGTGTACGACTGCGCCATCCCGTCGACATGTTCCCGTACGGCGCGGCCGAGACGACGCCGCGGATGGACCTCGACCACATCACCCCGTACAAGCACGCCCTCACCCCGGACCACTCCAGGCCCGAGCAGTCCCGGTTCGAGCAGTCCCGGTTCGAGCAGTCCAGGTACGAGCAGTCCAGGTACGAGCAGTCCAGGCCGGAGCAGTTGAAGCCGGATGACCGGGGCTTGGATCGCCTGGGCGCGGGGGACTTCGGTTCGGGTTGCCTCAGCGGCGCAGCCGACACCCGCCGATCGGACTGCGTGACGCGGTCCGGCTCCCCGGGCCCGGACAGTCGGACAGGTCTGTCTCGAGACGCCAGGCCACCCGGACGAGCAGCGGCGTCAGCGCCTCCCGGACGGGCGGGGCAGACCAGTGTCGACAATCTCATACCGCAAGGACGACTCCACCACCGCGCCAAAACCTTCGGCGGCTGGCGTAACCGACGCCTGCCCGACGGCGGAATCGAGTGGACCAGCCCTCACGGGTTCGTGTTCCGGGTCGACCACACCGGGACCCATCCGCTGTCGGCCGGCCTACCCGCAGCCAGGCACCTCGGCGGCCCCACAGATCTTGACACTGCGAACTGACGGCTCGCGCCGTACAGCTTCCGCGAGATCTCCGCCGGGCGGGTGGCTCTGCTGGTGGGTGGGCGAGACCATTTTGTGATCGGGGGCGGGGGTCGGGGACAATGGCGCGGTGCAGCCAGAGGTGTGTTCGGGTGAGGTGCCGGTGGGGGCCGGGGCGTTGGGGGTGGTTCGGGCTGCGCTGCTGGAGCGGGACGGGCTGGTCCGGGGGGTGGGGTCCGGGCGGCGGCGGGGGGTTGCGGCGCCGGGGTTCGTCAGGGTCGAGGTGCGGTACGTCGACCTCAAGGGGGAGCGGTATCTGCAGGTCACCGAGTTCGACGAGCGGCAGGCGCATACGCGGAACGTGCCGGCGGGCGAGCTGGAGAAGGTGGTCGACGAGCTCCTCGGAGCGGGGTACGGGTCGTGGCATGTCGAGATGACCACCGAGACGTTGCGGCTGCGGTACACCAAGAAGGGCAAGGAGTTGCTGCACCGGCAGGAGGACAGCCGGGAGCAGCAGACGAGTCATGACCGGGTGAAGCGGCGGGTGCTGGATCCGGCCGCGCCGTTCCTGATCGAGCTCGGGATCAGTGACCACCAGGGGCGGGTGAAGCCGTCGCGGCAGGCGAAGTACAAGCAGATAGAAGAGTTCTGCAAGCTGCTGCAGCCGGCGCTCGACGAGGCGGTTGCTGCCGGGCGGATCGACAACGACCGGCCGCTGCAGGTGGTGGACCTCGGCTGCGGGAACGCGTACCTCACGCTGGCGGCGTACCACCTGCTGACGGCGGGCGGGCACGACGTACGGATGACCGGTATCGACCACAATCCGGCGGCCCGGAAGCGGAACACGCGGGTGGTCGAGGCGCTCGGTTGGGAGCAGCACCTGCGGTTCCTGGACGCGACGATCGAGGGAGCCGAGCTGGACGTGCGGCCGGACGTCGTACTGGCGCTGCACGCCTGCGACACGGCCACCGACGACGCGCTGGCGCGGGCCGTCCGCTGGGAGGCCGCGCTGGTACTTGCGGCCCCATGTTGCCATCACGACATCCAAAAGCAGCTGAAGAGCGTCACACCACCGGCGCCTTACGCGCTGATGACGAGGTATGGCATCGTTCGTGAGCGGTTCGCCGACGTCCTGACGGATACCCTGCGGGCGGCGGTGCTCCGACAGGTCGGCTATCGGGTGGAGGTCGTGCAGTTCGTGGACAGTCAGCACACGCCGCGCAATCTGCTGCTCCGCGCCGCGCGGACCGGGGCCGAACCGGCCGCGGACCTGCGCGCCGAGTACCAGGCAATGGTCACCGAATGGCAGGTGACGCCGCGCCTGGCGCAGCTGTTGCTCCCCGCGGGTGCTGAGGTGGTCTCGTGAGACAGCTCCGGGTCGCTCTCGCGCTGCTGGGTGCGACGCTCTGCGCCCTCGCAGGTGCCGCCCTGCCGACCGCCTCGGCGACCGGGAGCGCGAGCCCGGCGGCGAAGAAGCTGTTCTCGATCAAGGACGACCGGATCAAGCATCCGACCGGACTGGTCCGGAGCACCAAGCACCAGGGCACGTACTGGGCCGTGAGCAGCTCCGGCGACACCGGCCGGGTGTTCGCGCTCGACGCGACCGGCAAGGTGGAGGCGGTGTTCCGGTTCGGCGCGAAGGTCTCCGACGTCGAGGCGCTCGGCATCGACCGGAACGGCACGCTCTACGTCGCCGACATCGGCGACAGCAAGCAGAGCCGGGACCAGGTCGAGATCTACACGATCCCGGAGCCGGAGAGCCTGCAGGACGCCAACGTCAAGTACCACCAGTACGACTTCAAGTACCCCGACGGCGCCCACGACGCCGAGACGCTGCTGGTCGATCCGGGGACCAGTCAGCTGTACGTCGTGACGAAGTCGTCGCAGGGGGCCGGCACGATCTACTCCGCGCCTGCTTCGCCGACGCGCCAGGGCACCAACGACCTCACCAAGCTCGCCGCGGCACCGACCGGCGTGATCACCGACGGTACGTTCCTGCCGGACGGCCAGCGAGTGGTACTGCGGACCTCGACCGACCTGGCGACCGTGGCCTGGGGCGACAACCCGAACGCCATCGCCCGCAGCGCCGCCCTGCCCGGTGAGGGCGGCAGTGTCGCGCTCGGCGGCACCGACGGCACCGTGGTGTTCGCCGCCGACGGCAACAGCCCGGGCGTCTACGAGCTCGCGGTGCCCGCGAAGGCGGCGACCGGCGGTACGAAGACACCGTCGGCGAGCGCCACGCCGAAGCCCGCGACGACCGATAGCAACGGCACGGACACCTCCACGAAGAGTCACAACCTGCGCTGGATCATCATCGGCGCGGCCCTGTTCGCGCTGCTCATCACCGTCTTCACGTTCCCCCCGGGCCGCCGCGAACGCCGCGACCGCCAGGCCGAGAACGACCGCCTCACCGGCCAGTCACCGCCGACCCCGCACCGGCGTCAGCACTCCTGACAAACAGAACAGCCGCCGCCCCCAAGAGGGACGGCGGCTGTTTCGTAGCAGCAGGAGTTACTTGAGGTTCTCGACCACGTAGTCGATGGCCTGGGTGAGCTTCTCGACGTCGTCCGGGTCGACCGCCGGGAACATCGCCACCCGGAGCTGGTTGCGGCCCAGCTTGCGGTACGGCTCGGTGTCGACGATGCCGTTCGCGCGCAGCGTCTTCGCGACCGCGGCGGCATCGATCGAGTCGTCCAGGTCGATGGTGCCGATGACCAGCGAGCGGGCGTCGGGGTCGGTGACGTACGGCGTCGCGTACTCCGACTTCTCGGCCCACGTGTACAGCCGGTTGCTGGAGTCCGTCGTACGGCCGACGCTCCACTCCAGGCCGCCCTGGCCGTTGATCCAGTCGGTCTGCTCCGCCATCAGGAACAGCGTGGCCAGCGACGGCGTGTTGTAGGTCTGGTTCTTGCTGGAGTTGTCGATCGCGGTCGCCAGGTCCAGGAACGCCGGGGTCCAGCGGCCGGACGCGGTGATCTCCTCGACGCGCGCGAGCGCCGCCGGGCTCAGCACCGCGATCCACAGGCCGCCGTCCGAGGCGAAGCACTTCTGCGGGGCGAAGTAGTACGCGTCGACCTCGTTGATGTCGACCGGCAGGCCACCGGCGCCCGAGGTGGCGTCAATCGCGACCAGCGCACCCTCGTCGGCGCCCTCGACCCGCTTCACCGGCGCCATCACGCCGGTGGAGGTCTCGTTGTGCGGCCACGCGTACAGGTCGACGCCGGCTTCCGCGACCGCGACCGGACGGGTGCCGGGCTCGGCCTTCACGATCGTCGGGTCACCGAGGTGCGGCGCCTGCTGGGCGGCCTTGGCGAACTTCGAGGAGAACTCGCCGAAGCTCAGGTGCTGGCTCTTCTGCCGGATCAGCCCGAACGTCGCGACGTCCCAGAACGCGGTCGAGCCGCCGTTGCCGAGCACGACCTGGTAGCCGTCGGGCAGCTGGAACAGCTCCGCGACGCCCTCCTGGACCCGCTTCACCAGGTTCTTCACCGGCGCCTGCCGGTGCGAGGTGCCGAGCAGCTTGGCGCCCTCGGTCGCGAGCGCGGCGACCGCCTCGGGACGGACCTTCGACGGACCCGCGCCGAAGCGGCCGTCGTTGGGCTTGAGCTCTGCAGGAATCTGAATTTCGCTGGTCACCAGCGCGTTCCCTTCGTCGTCTGCCTCTCAGAAAGCCGACGACGCTGTCAGCGCGCTCTATCCTCGCACACCCCGCCCAACCGACACGCCGGGGTGTCTCATTCGTGCTTGCGGCTCACCGTCTCGGTCCCGGTCAGTACGGCGACCGGCCCGTCCGGGGTGTCGGTCCACTCGCCGCATGCACCGCCGCCCTCGGCGACTTCCAGGACCAGTTCGGACCCGTCCATCCGCAGCGCCGGGTGGTAGTACTGCGCGACGCGCTCCGCCTCGCCCTGGATGTAGTGCCCGATCAGCGCCCGCCGGAACCGGTCCGTGGTGACGTTCGGGTTGCTCCCGTGCACGAGCGCGCCGTGGAAGAACAGCACGTCGCCCGGCTCCATCTCCACAGGTACGGCGGCCTCGGCCGTCGGCAGCGGAACCGTGACGTCTGTGAAGCTGACCGTGGTGTCGGCCTTCTCGGTGCAGAGGATCGGCCAGCGGTGCGAGCCCGGCACGACCTCGAGGCACCCGTTCGCGACGTCGACGGTGTCGAGCGCCATCCAGGCCGCGATACAGGTCCCCGGGTCGGCCTTCAGGTAGAAGTTGTCCTGGTGCAGCGCCTGCCCGCGCGAACCGGCCGGCTTGAAGTAGACCATTGTCTGGACCGCGTACGGCGACCTCCCGAGCAGCTCGGTCATCACCGCGTCGATCCGCGGGTCGATCATCCACTGCAGCGACACGTCGTCCCAGCGGTGCATCTGCGCCATCCGCGGGTACCGCTTCAGCGGGTCCCGGTCGGTCGAGGTGTGGCCGGCGAAGTCGTGGTCGCGCGGGCCGCGCCGGCGGGCCTCCATGTAGTGGTCGCGGAGCCGCTCGGCCTCCTCCGTGGAGAACAGCCCGCGCACCAGCGTGTACCCGGTCTGCTCGAACTCTTCCCGGAGAGTGGACGTGTTGTATGAAACGCTCATGCACGACTCCCGCGCTCGTGTCCTAATCTGCCTGCACCGCCAATTTTCCTTCCGGGGAACAGTGGAAGGCCACGGACGATTCACGCGAGGAGTTGACTTTTTGACGCATCGCCTACAGCTCGAGACCATGTCACCGCCGACCTTCTGGCGGTGTGAGCCGAGCTGGTCCTGGACGTCGCGGCCGCTCGGCGACCATCTGCTGTGGTGTGTCCTCGACGGACGGGGCGAACTGGAGCTCGACGGCCGCCGGCAAGAACTGCGCCCAGGCGTCTGCGCGGTCTTCCGGCCGGGCGACGAGCCGCGGGCGACCCACGACCCGCACCGGCGGCTGCTGGTCTTCGGCATGCACTTCGAGACGGCCGGCACCGCCGCGCCCGATCCGCGCTGGGGCGAGGTGCCGGACCGTGAGTTCCTCGGTGTCCTCGCCCGCACCAGCGACGCGTCGTACCGCCGGGCTGATCCGCTCGGCCGGCACCAGGCCGAGCTGTGTCTCGAACAGCTCGTCGCGCTGGTCTGGGACGCCGTCCATCGCCCGGGCCGCACCGCGACGGACAGCGCCGTCGACGAGATCGCCAGGCAGCTCCGGCAGGACCCGGGCCGCGAGTGGACGGTCAGCGAGATGGCCGGTCGTGCCGCGCTCAGCCGGGCGCAGTTCACGCGCAGGTTCGTCAAACAGTTCGGGATGTCACCGGCGCAGTACCTGATCCAGGCGCGGATCGACCGCGCGCACCAGTTGCTCACCGAGAGCGGCATGACCGTCACCGCGACGGCCGCCGCCCTCGGCTACACCGACGTCCCGTACTTCAGTCGCCAGTACAAGCAACGCACCGGCCGAAGCCCGAGCCAGGAACACTAGGCCCAGGCCGGGTTCCAGCCCTCGATCGAGTCGGCCGGGCGGGTCGACGGGCCGGAGTAGATCGCGGACGGGCGGATCAGCCGGCCGGTGCGCTTCTGCTCCAGGACGTGCGCGCTCCAGCCCGCGGTCCGTGCACAGGTGAACATCGAGGTGAACATCGGCGGCGGCACCTCCGCGAAGTCCAGCACGATCGCCGCCCAGAACTCCACGTTGGTCTCCAGCACCCGGTCCGGCCGCCGCTCGCGCAGTTCGGCCAGTGCGGCCTGCTCGAGCGCCTCGGCCACCTCGTACCGCGGGGCGGCCAGCTCACGAGCGGTACGGCGGAGCACTCGGGCACGCGGGTCCTCGGCGCGGTACACCCGGTGCCCGAAGCCCATCAGCCGCTCGCCCGCGTCCAGCAGGCCCTTCACATAAGACCTGGCGTCGCCGGACCGCTCGACACCCTCGATCATCGTCAGTACGCGCGCCGGTGCGCCGCCGTGCAGCGGGCCCGACATCGCGCCGACCGCGCCGGACAGCGCCGCGGCGGCGTCCGCGCCGGTGGACGCGATCACCCGCGCGGTGAACGTCGACGCGTTCATGCCGTGCTCGGCCGCGGACGTCCAGTACGCGTCGACCGCCTTCACGTGTTTGGGATCCGGTTCGCCGCGCCAGCGGATCATGAACCGCTCGGTGATCGTGGTCGCCTTGTCCACCTCACGCTGCGGGACCATCGGGTGCCCGATCCCGCGGGCGGCCTGCGCGACGTACGACAACGCCATCACCGCCGCGCGGGACAGGTCCTCGCGGGCCTGGACGTCGTCGATGTCGTACAGCGGTCGCAGGCCCCAGGCGGGTGCGAGCATCGCCAGCGCGGACTGTACGTCGACCCGGACGTCGCCGGTGTGCACCGGCAGCGGGAACGGCTCCGCCGGCGGCAGGCCGGGCGTGAACGCACCGTCGACCAGCAGGCCCCAGACGTTCTCGAACGGCACCCGGCCGACCAGGTCCTCGATGTCCACACCGCGGTAGCGGAGGGCCGAACCTTCCTTGTCCGGCTCGGCGATCTGCGTGTCGAACGCGATCACGCCCTCCAGCCCGTGCTGCACCTCGGTCCTCGGATCAGACATACGACTCCCTCGTCCTCGTGGTCAGGCGCTCAAGCAGCATAGACGGGAAGGGTGGACCGCCGAGAGGTCTAGTCTCGATTCATGTCAAAGCCCCTCCCCGCACTCGGGCTCGTGATCGGCGTCATCGCCTGCTACGTGGCGATCCTCTGCGCGCAGTACTCGACGGCCAAGCTGCTGATCCGGATGCAGATGTACCGCAGCGATCCCGGTCAGATGCTGCCCGGCCTCGGGATCCTGCTCGTCGTCGCGGTCGTGCTCGGCCTGCTGATGATGGTGCCCTCGATCGGCGCCGGCGTGACGACCGGGGCCGGGGCACTGCTGACCGTCGTCGGTCTGGCCGCTCTGCTGCTGCCGCTGCGGCAGGCGTTCGACCTCGGGCGGCTGTTCCAGTTCCCCGGGACCCGGTACGGCGGCTACCTGCTGTTCGACGGTTCGTTCCTGCTGTTCGGCATACCGCTGTTGCTGGTGGGGATCCGGCGGTGGGCAGTGGATGCCAAGCTGGCCAAGCTTCCGCAAGGCCCTGGCTACCTGCAGCAGCCGCAGCAGCCGTATTACCCGGGGCAGCAGCCACGTCAGTAGGCTCGACGCGTGGACCTTGCGGAGATGCGGGAGACGTATGGGCTCGGTGAGCTGCTGGAGAGCCAGGTGGCGGCGGATCCCGTCGTACAGTTCGAGATCTGGCTCGACCAGGCGCGGCAGGCGGGTTTGGCGGAGCCCAATGCGATGGTGCTGGCCACGGCCGACGCCAACGGGCGTCCGTCCGCGCGGACCGTACTCCTGAAGCGTGTCGACGAACGTGGCTTCGTGTTCTACACCAACCAGCAGTCCCGCAAGGCCGAAGACCTGGCCGCGAACCCGCACTGCGCGCTGGTGTTCCCGTGGCACGCCATGGAGCGCCAGGTCCGTGTCGAAGGCACGGTGACGAAGCTGCCGACCGACGAGGTCGACGAGTACTTCGCCAGCCGCCCGCGCGGGTCGCAGCTCGGCGCCTGGGCGTCCCAGCAGAGCCAGCCGGTGGAGTCCCGCGAAGAGCTGGACCTGCAGTACGCGTCGTACGAGCGGCAGTGGCCGGAGGGCACCGAGATCTCGACGCCGTACTTCTGGGGCGGCTATATGGTCACTCCGGAGGCGTTCGAGTTCTGGCAGGGCCGCACCGGCCGGCTGCACGACCGGCTCGCCTACCGGCGCACCAATTCCTCCTGGGTGCTCTCCAGACTCCAGCCCTGAGGCTCCTCGCGGAAGCCGTGCCGCGTCCACCAGCGTGCCAGGGGCGCCGGCGCCCACCAGTTCGCGCGGCCGAGCAGCCGCATCGTCGCGGGGACCAGCAACGCCCGCACGATGGTCGCGTCCAGCGCGATCGCGATCACCAGCCCGACGCCGATCATCTTCACGAACACGATGCCCGAGGTGGAGAACGCCGCCACCACGATGATCAGCAGCAGCGCCGCGCTCGTGATGATCCCGCCGGTGCGCTGCAGCCCGAGGGCGACCGACTGGGTGTTCTCGCCGGTCCGGTCGTACTCCTCCCGGATCCGGCTGAGCAGGAAGACCTCGTAGTCCATCGACAGCCCGAACAGTACGGCGAACAGCAGCACCGGGTTGGTCGCGTCCAGGAACCCGGCCGGCGTGAAGTCCAGGAACCCGGACAGGTGGCCCTCCTGGAAGATCCACACCATCGCCCCGAACGCCGCGGACAGCGACAACACGTTCATCACCAGGGCCTTCAACGGCAGCACGAAGGAGCCGAAGGCAACGAACAGCAGGACGAACGTGACGATCACGATGAACCCGGCCATGTACGGCGCGCGTTCCTTCAGTACCTGCAGCAGGTCGATCACCGCCGCCGTCTCGCCACCCACCTGCACAGAGGTGCCGCTCGGCGCCGGCACTTCCCGCACCCCGTGGACGACGTCCCGCGCCGGCAGCTCCTGCCCGGTGTAGTGCGTGTGTACGACGACCGACGCGACGCCGTGCGCATATCCGCCGAGCCGCACGTCCTGCACGTCCCGAACCTGCTTCAACCGCGCGATGTACGGCGCCAGCGCCGTCGACGGATCAGCCGGGGGAGAGGAGAACCGCACGGCCGCGTAGATGTCCGACCCTCCCGCACCCGGGAAGTCCCGCTGCAGCGTCTCGGTGACGGTCCGCGAGGTCGCACCGGCCGGCAACGACCGGTGGTCGACGCCGCCGAGCTGGGCGCTCAGGAACGGGATACCCAGCACGAGCAGCACCGGGACGAGGACGACCACGTACCGCACCGGCCGCCGCATCACGCTGTGCGCGAGCCGGTACCAGGCGCCGTGCTCGGCAGCAGCCCTGCGGGGCTTGAAGATCCGCAGGTTGTTCACCCGGTGCCCGAGCACGGCGAGCAGCGCCGGCAGCGCGGTGAGGGCCGCGATCATCGCGATCGCGACCGCCGCGGCGCCGCCGTACGCCATCGACTTCAGGAACATCACCGGGAACAGCACGAGGCTGCTGATCGCGACGCCGACGGTCACTCCGGAGAACGCCACCGTACGCCCGGCGGTCGCCATCGTCGCGGTCAGCGCGGTCTCCACATCGTTGCCGTGCGCAAGCTCTTCGCGGAACCGGGTGACGATGAACAACGCGTAGTCGATCGCCAGCCCGAGCCCGATCATCGTGACGATGTTGATCGAGAAGATCGACACGTCGGTGACCGCGGACAGCCCGCGCAGCAGGACGAACGCGCCGAGGATCGCGAGCGCGCCGACGAACAGCGGCAGCGAAGCGGCGACCAGACCGCCGAAGACCACCACCAGCAGCACCAGCACGATCGGCGTCGAGATCGACTCGGCCTTCACGATGTCGTGCTCGGTCTGCGTGTTCACCTCGTCGAACACCGCGACCTCGCCGCCGACCTTGGTGTCCAGTGCGTGCGCCTGCGACCGCAACTGGCCGGACACCTTGTGGAACGTGGTCAGCCGGTCCTCCTGCGTGGCGCCGGCCAGCGTGAGGACGGCGTACGTGCTGTGCTGGTCCTTCGAGACGAAGGCGGGCGACTTGGTGCTCCAGTACGTCGCGACGCCGGTCACGTCGGCGGACGGCAGCGCGGACAGATGCTGCTCGACCGCCTGGCGGAACGCCGGATCCGCGACCGTCGCGGACGGGCTGCGGTAGAGCACGATCACGTCGGTGCCGGTCCGGCCGACGTTCTGCTCGATCGTCGTGACCGCGTGCGCGGCCTCGGTGTCCGGCGCGTCGAAGCCGCCGTTCGCCAGCGATCCGAACACGCCGGTGCCCCAGGCGAGCCCGAGCACCACGAAAACCCCGGTCAGGGCGAGCACCAGACGGCGCCGCCGGTACGTGAAGTGGCCGAGCGTCTCGAACACGAAACTCTCCCGAAGGGCGTAGATTGAGCGAAAGGCGTCGAGTGAACAGTGTTAACTGTTAACGGTGTTCACTCTAGGCGCCGGACCTGTGCCGATGTCAAGGAGTGTTTTCGCGTGGTGACCCGGGACCGACGGCGGGCGGCGACGCTCGCGGAGATCAAGGCGGCCGCCCGCCGGCTGCTGGTCTCCGGCGGTACGTCGGCGGTCGGCCTGCGTGCGGTCGCCCGCGAACTCGGGCTCACGCCGCCCGCGCTGTACCGCTACTTCCCGAGCCACGAGGCGCTGATCGGCGCGCTCGTCACGGACCTGTACGACGAGTTGACCACCGCGCTGATGGACCTGGCCGGCGCCGATGACGGCGACCTCGGTGCCAAGCTCTACCTGCTCGCGAACGGGCTCCGCGACTGGGCGCTCGCGCATCCGGCGGAGTTCGGGCTGGTGTTCGGTACCGCCGTACCGAATCCGGAGGGCGACGAGCACGAGGTGACGCCCGGGCATCAGGCCGCGATGCGGTTCGGGGGGCTGTTCAAGGAACTGGTCGCGCAGATCTGGCACCAGAAGCCGTTCCCGCATCCGGCCGACGAGCAGCTGGGGACCGTGCTGGTCGAGCAGCTGACCGCCGAGTCGGAGCATTTCCACGGGATGCCGGCCGGCGCGATCTACCTGTCGCTGAACTACTGGACCAGGCTCTACGGGCTG
Source organism: Kribbella sp. NPDC051137 (assembly GCF_040682535.1). Classification (NCBI taxonomy): domain Bacteria; kingdom Bacillati; phylum Actinomycetota; class Actinomycetes; order Propionibacteriales; family Kribbellaceae; genus Kribbella; species Kribbella sp. NPDC051137. The sequence continues at coordinate 581,319 of NZ_JBFBBI010000006.1, read as the reverse complement.
ATCTGCATGGAGGTCTTCGGCCAGCTGCACTGGGTGCTGCCGGATGCCGCCGCCTACTTCGAGGCCCAGCTCTACGAGATCGGCCAGGCGCTGGGGCTCGACTGCCCGGAGCCTGGGTAACCGTATCCCGGAGATCTGGCGGGGACGGCCGCGAGGTGCTGCTGTTGCTGGCGGCCTCGGAGTCGACGCGGGTCCGTGCATTCGGCTGGTCGCCAAGCACAGTTGCACGGCTCGCGCCGAGCACGCACTGCGGCTGGCCAGCTAAGGAGGTCAAAGACGCCAGTTGCAGGGTTTGTTGCCGCGTTAGTCGTCCTCGACGAACCGCCCCCGAATGACCGCTGACTTGTGGCTTCGGAGTGTGTCCTCCACGCCCGCAAGTTCTTTAGCCGGGTACGCAGCGAGGCCCTGGGCGAGGCCGTCGAGCAGGGCGCAGCCGTTCTCCTGCATGAGGGCGCTGCGGATGATGACGAATGCACGGTCGCGATCGTCGGAATAGTTGTGCGCGTGTTCGACGATGCTGAAACCTGCCTGTGCGCGGACCGTGGGATTCTCGTCCACGACCATGGTGGCGAGGAACGGGAGTTTGCGTTCGGAGTTCCAGGCGGAGAGCGTCCTGCTGAAGCCGACAGGGTCGGCGCGGCGTTCGCTGAGGAGCTGCGCCTCGACTTCTAGGTCAGGCACGGTTCCGGCGGCGATGCGCAGGTGGGTCACGACGGCGGCGTACTCGTTGGCGCCGAATGAGATCCCGAACGATCGACCATTCAGGGTCGGTGCTAGCTTCTTCAGCTTCCTCTGCACGTGCGGCGGGAGTTCCTGGAAGCGCGAGGCAAGACGGCGGACTGCCCGCTGCTGCTGCGTCTCCTCGATGACGCATGCCTCGAGGGCGTCCGTGACCTCCTTCCACAGCGCTCGATCGTCGGTGTTGAGCGCGGCCAGGGTTAGGTCGTCGAGCTGGTCATTGACATAGCCGGTCATCTTCATCGTGCCGTTTTTGCCGCGAGCATCGGCAACCATGGCGCGCACGGCCTTCGCGGCAGTTCTGCCGAGCGCGAGGAAGTCGTCGCGGGCGGTTGAGCCGGCGACCAGGAGAGAGCGGACAGCGTTACTGTCGCCCGCGGCCGCGTGCCTACGGAGTTCTGCAACAGCGTCTGGGCTGACCGGTGTGATGACTTCGAGCAGGCCGATGGAGTATTGGTCGGCCCGCTTGATGGCTGCTTTGAGGAGCTTGTTGACCCGTGTGACGCCGAGGACCGCTGTGGCGAGGGAGTTGGCGACGCGCAGGTACGCCTGCGCGATCGAGTCGTCGCAGGTCGCGAAATCGGTTGCGATGAGATCGGCGACCTTCTTGTGCGACTTCACCGAGGCTGCCTTCAGGACCCGAGCCAGTGTGCCGTCGGCTTCGGACCAGCGATAGCTCCAGGCGCTACCGTGAACGCGTACGAGCCCGTCGGTCTTGAGCAGGTCCAGGATGCGCTGCACGAGGTGGTCCGCAGCTTTTGCGTCGAGGAGGTCGCCGGCCCGGGAGAGGACGACCATCGCTGGGCCCTCGTCGCGCTTGGTCCATGGGCGGTATGCAAGGGCGTTCACCAGAGGATGCAGGCTGTCGAGCGGCCCGTCCAGCCACATTTTGTGCGCGGCGTCCTTTGCTGCCTTCTTGTCGCCGATGAATATCAGTTGGCCCAGAGCTCCGGCGACACGGTCCGGGTCAGTCGTCGACGTGAACGTGAGCTGGGCGTTCATCGCAATGAGATGCCGCCAGGAGTTCCAGGCGCCGCTGAAGGCGGCGTTCCAGGCCACTGTGGTCAGGTCGTCGTGGGCGGAGCTGTTGATGAACCGCATGGAATTGTTCGAGGTCCAGCCTTCAAACCGGAGCTTCAGGTCCTTCTCGAGCGCCCAGCTGACGTCCTGGGCGCGCCACCAGTTCCCGGCATGGTCCTGTGCAGTGATCGTGGCCGCGAGGTCGCCCGTGGCGAACCCAGCGACGGTGTACAGGATGGACGCGGCTGCTCCGCGAATGGCGCTGATGGACAGGTCGCCGTCGAGTGCCTTGGTCGCAACCAGGGCCTTCTTCGCGGTCTGGGCAGCCTCCGCAGGCTTATCGAGTTCGAGAAGGAAGGCGGCTCGCTGGACCAGAAGCCATCCGCGGTCGGCCGGTTTCGTGGCTGAGCTGAGTTTGAGGACGTCCACTGCCTCCTGCGTCTGCTCTCTGGCGTAGGCCGCGCAGGCCCGGATGACGAGGCAAGCATCACGTTCGAACCGATGGCGGGCGTCTGCTGCGAGGCGCTCAAACCGGTCGCTGCCGCCGGTGCTCACGAGCTCGCGGAGAGCGTAGACGAACTGCCAGCTCCACTCCTTGTGGGACTCCCAGTCCTTGACCATTGGGCAGTGCCCTTCACGGGCGTGGTGCGCAAGCTCGGCGTACCGGCTCCGCATGACCAACGCCACAGCTTCTTCGAAGCTGACCTTGTCGATGGTCCGGTTGGCGTGCGGAGCGACGAGGCGAGGAAGCACTAAGGCGTTGCGGAGGCGGTCCGCAGGCGCGAGGTCGTTCAGGGCGCCGTTCCAGACCGCGCCCTCCAGGGCGTACTTGCGCCGCGAGACCGCGATTTTGGTCAGCGCGTCAATGTTAGCCTCGTCGACCTTCTGGTCAGCGGGGACGAAGATCTTGCGGCCCTTGCCAGTTGGGATGATGGCGTCACCGGTGACCTCGGCCCAGTACCCGATCTGATTCTTGGTATCGACGAGGACCAGCAAGTACGGCAGGCCGAAGGAAAGCCAGTGGTCGAAGTGGTACGTGTCGGACTCGTCGAACCACCAGCCGGACTCGCCGTTCCGCTTGTTGGCCGGCTTCAGGTACTCGGTATCGCTGCCCTTGACCTGCATGAAGACGGGCGCGCCGAGGTCCCAGGCGTTTTCCTTCTCCTCTGGCACTGCATTGTCGCGTGCGAACGTGACGAGGTCGGTCCCGATGTCCTCGCTGAGCTTCACCGGGGGAGCCCACCCGATGTCGGCGAAGATGACTTGCGCCTTGAGCTCGCCACGGGAGCCCGTCGTTTTGGTCGAGTGCACCGGCGTAGTCATGACCATAGTTCATCAGATTGAGCAAGCCTGCCTTGCAGGCATACGACCAGCACGCAGCCGTCTTGTTGGTTCGACGGCTCCATCTCGACAGAAAGAAGCCCGCGGGCGCTTCCTAAGACGCGACCGGGTGGCCGTGCTCAGGGTCAGGCGGACTGTCCTGACTGCCCGCGGGCCCGGTGGCTGGCGTTGTATTGGCCGACCACTTGCCCACTTAACTGTGGTTGGCGGTTAGCCCGCCGCCACCTCACGAGTCCGATAGCAATTCATGCGTTGGACCACCTCCCTTCGCGTGTACCGAAAACTTAGCGCCGGGCGGATCGCCGTTCAACCCGTTTTCGCCCAGGGATGAACGAGAATCGGGACATGATCGAACTGGGCCTGATTCCGCTGCTGCTCCTGATCGGAACCGGGTGGATCGCGTGGGCGTCGTACCGCCGGGCTGACCAGGCCGAGCAGGCGCTGGCCGCGGCCAACGCCGAGCAGCGGGCGCTGATGCAGGAGGTCAGAGCACTGGAGCGGGCGGTCGCGGCCGCGGAGCAGGGGCTGCGTACGCTCAGCTCGCATCCATCGGTGCCGCGCGACGTCGCGGTCACCGCCGACCTGACCTTGGCCGACGTACGGCGCATGGTGGAACACAAGGAGCACGACGACTGATGGCGAAACTGGGGAACGCGGCCGCCGCGATCAAGCCGAAAGGCAGCGCGAAGGTGAAGGTGATCGGGGGCCTGATCGTCGGCGTGATCGCGCTGATCATCCTGTTCAACATCTTCAACTTCGCGAACACCGACGCCAACCGGATCGGCCTGCACTACGGCGGCGGCGTCATCGAGGACAAGAAGTTCAAGTCGATCATCCCGCCCGGTTCGACGAACAAGCTGATCGGCCCCGGCGACACGGTCTACACGTACCCGATCGACCAGCGCTCGTACATCATCGGCGGCGACGGCGCGGACACGGACGCGGCCGACGAGGTCACCGTGGTCAGCAAGGACAACGTCCGGCTGGGGGTCCGGGTCCAGGTCTACTTCACGCTGAACCGGGACAAGGACGTGATCAAGTCCTTCCACGAGCGGATCGGCCTGAAGACCGAGGCGTACGAGGAGCGCGGCTGGAACGACATGCTGCAGAGCTACTTCCGCCCGCAGATCGACCGGGCGCTGGCCGCGGTCGCGACCAACTACGGCTGGGCCGAGCTGTACAACAACGAGGCGAAGAAGTCCGCGTTCCAGACCGCCGCGGCCAAGGAGTTCACCCGGCTGCTGCCGGCCGCGGTCGGCGGCGACTACTTCTGCGGCCCGGGCTACAACGGCAGCAACGACTGCGGCGAGCTGTCGTTCACGATCCAGAAGCCGATGCCGCTGGACAAGGGCATCATCGACGGGCTCGAGGCGAAGCAGCGCGCGGAGCTGGCGAAGGCGACGCAGGAGCAGAAGAACCAGCAGGTCCAGGTCGAGCTGCAGTCGGTCCAGCAGCAGGTCAAGCTGCTCGGCGCGAACGGCTACCTGCTGAAGTCCGCGATCGAGTCCGGCAAGATCCAGTTCATGGTCATCCCGCAGAACGGCAACGTCAGCATCCCGGTGCCGACCACCCAGCCGACGACCGCACCTTCACAACCCGCACGATGAGTTCGCTGCCGTCCCACCTCCAGCTTGTGCAGGGTGTCGTGCTGCCCAAGCCGGTGGGCGCGCACCCGGTGCTCGACTTCGTCAACACCCGGTCCGAGTGGACCACCCGCGGCCCTGCCCGGACCGAGTGGCTGACGTCGTACGACGCTTTCCTGATCTGGTGCTCGTACGTCGGTCTCACGGCCGGCGGTGACGGAGAGTTGGAGCCGGTGCTCGACTTCCGGTCCGACCTGTACGACGTACTCACCGGGCAGGCGACCGATCACACCTTCGCGTCCGCCGCTCGGCTGATCGAGAAGGCGACCGCCCAGCGGCGGCTGGTGCGGACCGACGACGGGCCTGCCTGGGAGCTGCCGGAGGACCCGCTGCAGGTCGTCGCACTAAGAGCGGGCGAGTTGCTCACCGGCCCGTCGCTCGGGCACGTCCGGACCTGCCCGTCCTGCGGGTGGCTGTTCCTCGACCCGCGCGGCCGCCGTCGCTGGTGCTCGATGGCCACCTGCGGCAACCGCGCCAAGGTCCGCGCCCACGCCGCGCGCGTACGTTAGTTGAAGGCGGCTGGGTCGACCGTGATCCAGGTGTGTTTCGCCCGGGCCAGCACGCGGCCGTCGGCGTCGTACAGGGTGCTGGCGGTGAAGGTCTTGCGGCCGTCCTCGCCGAGGTAGCGGCCGAGCGCGACGCACTCCTCGCCGATCTGCGGGCGGGCGTCGACGCACGCGGTCAGCTGGCCGAGGACCGACGGGCGTCCTTCGAGGTCGATCGTCCAGCCGCCGGGGCAGTCCAGCGCCGCCCACAGATACACCTCGTCGACGAGACCGTCCGTACCGAGGTCCGCCGTCGGCCGCCACGTGCACGCCGTACGGCCGCTGCCGATCGGGCCGGGCCTGAGCTGCAGGCCTCGCCGGTTCGCGGGTCCGCAGACGAAGCAGGTCGGGAACGGGTGGTCGTGCAGCCCGCGGTACGACGCCTCGGCCGCGCGCGCCTCCTCCGGCGGCACCGGGTCGATCGTCGCGTCGGCCAGGAACTCGCTGTCCATCGGCACGGCCTCGGCGACCAGCGTCTCACCGTCGGTCAGCCGGCCGTCCGACAGTTCGAGGTCGGTCTCCAGCGGCGGCGGCATCCGCAGCGTGACCTTCGGCACCTGCGACCCGTCCAGCTGCGCCGCGGTCCCGACCAGACCGGCGACGTACCCGCCGTTCCCCGATCGCTCCGGCCCCTGGAACCGCCGCTCGACCCGCACCAAAGTCATGGCCCACGACCCTAACCCACTCACGGATTTCACCCGCCTGCGCACGGGGCGTGGTGGAGGTGTGAAGGGTGTGGGTGGTGGGAAGGAAAGGGGTTCCGGGAAATCTGAGGATTTCTCGGAGACAACTGAGCTGAGCCCTCCAGTTCAAACGACCGTTTGAACTATGCTGACTGCAGGCTACTGCGCGTGAGCAGGTGGGGTGCCTGCGCGGGTGGTGGCCGGGGGGAAGGAGAACTCTGTGGAAACACCGGTCGAAACGACCAGGGAAAGGTTGCTCAACGTCGCCGAGCAACGGTTCGGCGAAGGGGGCTACGAGGGGACGTCGCTGCGCGCCATCACGGTCGCGGCGGCCGCGAACATCGCGGCGGTGAACTATCACTTCGGATCCAAGGAAGCGCTGCTGCGCGCGGCCGTGGCCCGGGCGATGGGACCGGTGAACGCCGAACGGCGGCGCCGGCTGGACCAGCTGGAGGCGGCCGACGATCCGGACGCCGAGCAACTCATCCGGGCCTTCGTCGAGCCCGGGCTGGACCTGGTGCTGCGGCGCGGCGAGCGCGGCGCGGTGGTGGCGCGGTTCATCGGGCGGATCGCGTTCGACCCGAGCCGGCGGATCCGGGAGCTGTACGCGGCCGAGTCGGACCCGGTCGAGAGCAGGTACCTGGCGGCGCTGCAGCGGGCGCTTCCGCGGGCGGCGCCGGACGCGGTCGCCTTCGGATACCTGAACATGCAGGGCCTGCTCGCGCTGCACCAGTCCCAGGCCCTCTCCCCGGCGCCCGGGGCGGAGGCCGCGGGAAACCTGGCCGAGAGGCTGGTGATGTTCCTGGTGGCCGCCTTTCACCACGGCCTCGGCTCGTAGCGAGTGGTCCTGGGCAGTTTGTCCATGATTTGCTCATGGATGTTCGAATCAGGGAAGAACGCTGCATAATGGCGCTCTGTGGACCCCTGTGAAATCGCGGTTGCCGTCGACCTCGGTGGAACCCGGATGAAGTGCGGCCTGGTCGCCGCCGACGGTGCGGTGCTGTACCGCGAGACCAGGCCGACGCCCCGGGCCGATGCCCGCGACGGCGGCCGCGCCGTGCTCGACGCGCTGCTGGAGACCGTCGTCGAGCTCGGCCAGAAGGCCACCGCCGAGGGGCACCGGGTGCGCGCGATCGGCGTCGTCGTACCGGGTGTGATCGACGCCGAGCACGGCACCGTCGGCGCCGAGAACCTCGAGTGGGTCGGTACGCCGGTGCTCGCCGAGCTGCAGGCCGCGGTGGCCGAGGACGTGCCGATCGTGCTCGCCCACGACGTCCGGGCCGGCGGGTACGCCGAGTTCCGGCAGGGCGCGCTGGCCGGCACCACGAACTCGATGTTCCTCCCGCTCGGCACCGGGATCGCGGCCGCGATGATCGTCGACGGACGGCTGGTCAGCGGGGACGGGTACGCCGGTGAGCTCGGACACTCGAAGTTCATTTACGGCGACGCCGCCGAGCTGTGCGCCTGCGGTCAGTGGGGCTGCCTGGAGACCGTCGCGTCCGCCGCCGCGCTGGCCCGGCGGTACGCCGCCCGCACCGGGCGGACCGTGGACGGCGCCCGCGAGGTGATGGAGCTGCTCGCCGCGGGCGACCCGGACGCGGCCCAGGTCTGGCAGGACGCGCTGACCGCGCTGGTCGACGCCTTGGTGCTCTACACGACACTGGTCGCACCGACCCGGATCGCGATCGGCGGCGGTCTGATCGGTGCCGGTGAAACGCTGCTGCAGCCGTTGCGCGAAGGTGTGCACGCGCGGCTGACGTTCCAGCGCGAGCCGGAGATCGTGGCGGCGGTGCTCGGCGAGGAGGCCGGCATGCTCGGCGCCGCGCAGATGGCCTGGGACCGCGCCAACGAGGAGGCAGCAGCATGACGACGTACCGGGTGGGCCGGGTGGTGACGCCGGACGACGTTCTGGAGAACGCCTGGATCCAGGTGGACGGCGAGGACATCCGGTCGTTCGGCCGGCGCTCCGAGGGGATGCCGGCCGACGGCAAGCGGCCCGAGGACCTCGGCGACGTGACCGTCGTACCGGGCTTCGTGGACATCCACACGCACGGCGGCGGCGGGGCGACGTACTCGACGACCGACCCCGAGGAGGCGCGCAAGGTCGCGGCCTTCCACGCCGGGCACGGTACGACGACCACGATGGCGAGCCTGGTGACCGCGTCGCTCGACGACCTGGTCGCGCAGACCGCGTGCCTCGCGGACCTGATCACCGACGGCGTGATCGCGGGTGTCCACCTCGAAGGACCGTTCCTGTCCCAGGCGCGCTGCGGTGCGCACGAGCCGTCGCTGCTGCGGGCGCCGCTCAAGGACGACGTCGCGCAGGTGCTGAGCGACGCGGTCAAGATGGTGACGATCGCGCCCGAGCTGGAGAACGGGCTGGACGCGATCCGCCAGGTCGTCGACGCCGGCGCGGTCGCGGCACTCGGGCACACGGACGCGACGTACGAGCAGATGGTCGCCGGTGCGGATGCCGGCGCGACCGTCGCGACCCACCTGTTCAACGGGATGCGGCCGTTCCACCACCGCGACCCGGGTCCGGTCGGCGCGGCGCTGAACGACGAGCGGCTGCTGCTCGAGGTGATCAACGACGGCATGCACCTGGACCCGCAGGTCGTCCGGGTAGCGCTCGCGGCCGCCGGGGTGAACCGGATCGCGCTGATCACCGACGCGATGATGGCGACCGGCATGCCGAACGGCAGGTACCACATCGGCAGCCTCGAGGTCGACGTCGAGGACGGCCTCGCGACGCTCGCGCACGGCAGCCACTCGATCGCCGGCTCCACGCTGACCATGGACGTCGCGTTCCGGAACGCGGTGAACGCCGGCACCTCGCTGGTGGACGCGTCCCGGATGGCGTCGACGACCCCGGCACAGACCTTCGGCTGGTACGACGTCGGCTCGATCGAGACCGGGAAGCGGGCGGACCTGGTGCTGCTCGACTCCGAGTACGCCGTCCAGAAGGTGATGCGGGCGGGGTCGTGGCTGGACTGATCGGGACCGTCACGCTCAACCTCGCGCTGGACGTGACGTACGAGGTCGACGAGTTGCGGGTCGGCGGTAGTCACCGGGTCGACCGGATCCGGCGGCGGGCGGGCGGCAAGGGCGTGAACGTCGCCCGGGTCGCCGCGACGCTCGGGCATCAGGCGCTGGTGCTGGGCTTCGTCGGCGGGGTCACGGGTGAGCTGGTCGCGGAGGAGCTGTTCGACGCCGGGCTGACCGCGCTGCTCACCCCGATCGCCGGCGAGACCCGCCGTACCGTTGCCGTCGTCAACGACGTCGACGGGGACGCGACGATCTTCAACGAGGCCGGTCCTTCGGTGAGCGCCGACGAGTGGCGGGCGTTCGGGGACCGGATGCCGTGGGGGCGGCTCGGGGTGCTCGCTTGTTCGGGCAGCCTGCCGCCCGGGATCCCGGGCGACGCTTATGCGGAGCTCGCCGTACGGGCCCGGCATCACGACGTGCTGTCGGTGATCGATGCCGGGGGCTCCGCGTTGAAGGCTGCGGCTCAGGCAGGTGCTGTGGTGCGGGCGAATGCAGCTGAGCTGCGTGCTGCGGTGGGGGATGTCGAGGTCGAGGAAGGCGCGTCCGAGCTGGTCGCGCTGGGCGCTTCGGCCGCCGTGATCACCGACGGGCCGCGCGGGATGGTTGCTGCCAGCAAGAAAGGCGTGTGGCGGGCGCTGCCGGTCGAGACCGTGCGCGGAAACCCCACAGGTGCGGGGGATGCGTGTACGGCGGTCGTCGCGGCCGCTGTTGCGGAAGCGCCGGAGCCCGACTGGTCCGTCGTACTCAAGTCTGCTGTCGCCGCGTCCGCCGCGGCGGTGCTGACGCCGGTTGCCGGGGACATCGATCTGGCTGCCTATCGGCGTTGGCAGCCCCAAGTAATGGTGAATTGAGGAGTTCTCATGCCGTTGGTGTCCGGTGCCGAGGTTGTGCTGAGTGCGGCCAAGGCCGGTCGGGGCGTCGGTGCGTTCAACGTGATCCAGCTGGAGCACGCGACCGCGCTGATCGCCGGCGCCGAGCAGGCCGGTGCGCCGGTGATCCTGCAGATCAGTGAGAACGCGGTGAAGTACCACGGCGCGCTGAAGCCGATCGGGGTCGCGACCCTGGCCGCCGCGTCGGCCGCGTCGGTGCCGGTCGTCGTCCACCTCGACCACGCGATGGACCGGGACCTGGTGACCGAGGCGGTGACGCTCGGGTTCACGTCGGTGATGTACGACGCGTCGAAGCTGGACTATGCCGACAACGTGGCCGCGACGACCGAGGTCACGGCGTTCTGCCACGAGCACGGTGTGTTCGTCGAGGCCGAGATCGGCGAGGTCGGCGGCAAGGACGGCGTGCACGCCTCCGGCGCCCGCACCCGCCCTGACGAGGCCCTCGCCTTCGCCGAGGCCACCGGCGTCGACGCTCTCGCGGTCGCGGTCGGCTCATCCCATGCGATGACCGAGCGTACGGCGACGCTCGACTTCGGTCTGATCACCCAACTGAAGGACGTCGTACCGGTTCCGTTGGTGCTGCACGGCTCGTCCGGCGTGGCCGATGCCGATCTGACGCGTGCGGTGGAAGCCGGCATGACCAAGGTCAACATCGCCACCCACCTCAACAACGTCTTCACCGGCGTGGTCCGCGAGATCCTCGCCGACAATCCGAAGCTGGTCGACACCCGCAAGTACCTCGGCCCGGCGCGGGACGCGGTAGCGGCCGAAGTGGCCCGCCTGCTCGACGTACTGAAGGCTGTCTAGAGGGTCGCGGCGCCGCGGATCCAGTGCGCGCGGAGGTCGTCGCGGGCGCGCTGGACCTCCTCGCGGGCGGTCGGGTCGGGTACTTCGAAGTCGTCGATCAGCCGGGTGAGGGCGAGTTCGAGCGCCGCGACCAGCGCGTCCTCCTCGGACAGGTCGGATTCGGCCACCCCGCGCAGCCCGGCGGCGAGCGCGCTCAGGCCGGTGCGCTCCTGCTCGGTGAACTGGATCCGGAACTCGGTCCTCTCCTTGCCCGCACCGCCTCGACCGTCCACGCCGTCCCTCCTCGCTGTTGGTACAGTCATCGTGCAGTGCAACGACCATGTTGCACAAGGGGCAAAGGGGCCGCCGGTGGACGAGACGCTGCGTACGGCGACCATCGCCGTACTGTCCGAGCACGGCTGGGCCGGCGTGACGCTCGAACGGGTCGCGGAGAAGGTCGGGCGGTCCCGGGTGACGCTGTGGCGGCAGGGGCTGACCGTCGAGTCGTTGCTGAGTTCGCTGCTGGACGCGCTGGCCGACGACTACCGGGACACGATGTGGCCGGTGCTGGCCGGCTCGGGGACCGGCCGGGAAGGGCTGATCCGGACGCTCGAGGCGCTGTTCGACGTGATCGACCGGCATCTGCCGTTGATGTTGTCGTCGGACCTGGTCTTCCACCAGGAACAGGCGCGGAACGGTCCGGTGTCGTTCCTGGACCCGTTCGAGCGGTTCCTCCGGGAGGGTGAGGCGGACGGAACGCTGCACCCGCACGGGCGGATCAGCGACGTCGCAGAGGTGCTGATGGTGTCGGCGGCCATGACCTACGTGCACATGCGCGGCCGGCACCACTGGTCGCGGTCCCGGGCCCGGCGGCTCACCCTCGACCTGGTGCTGCGCGGCGTGATCGAAGCATGAAACATGCCTGTTGCATTTTCTGCAACAGGCGTGTTTCACTGGCGCTCTCATCATCGTTTGGGCAGGAGACCGCCATGACCCTTCCGTACGCCGAACCGCTGGTCGCCCTCGAACCGCAGCCCCGGGTGATCCCCGAACCGCTCCGCCTCGGCGAACCCGACGGCGCGCCCTGTGGCCTGTGTGACTGGCTCGCCGACTTCGAGCAGTCCGAGCACGACGCGCCACTGTGGTACGACGACAACTGGGCGCTCTGCCGCGCGAGCGGCGTCACCATTCCCGGCGTGGTCTGGCTGACCAGCCGGAGCCACCACGACTCGTTCGCCGACCTGCCGGACAAGCTCGCACAGAGCTACGGCCCGGTGGTCGGGCGCGTCGAGCGCGCCATCCTGGGACTCGGTGACATCGCCCGGGTCCACGTCTACCGCTGGGGCGACGGCAACGCGCACTTCCACGTGTGGTTCTACCCCCGCCCGCTGGGCATGCTCGAGGCCAAGCGCGAGATGCTGGCCGTGTGGGCGAACGTCCTGCCCGAAGCCCCCGAGGAGGTTGTTGCCGATGCCGAAGCGAAAATCGCCGCGGCCATGGCGGAGACCGACTGACATGGCCGCATCCGGCTCCGTCGTACCCTCCCCGGGCGGTTTGGCGCGCCGGCTCGGGGTCGGGGATGCGGTGCTGATCGGACTCGGCTCGATGGTGGGAGCGGGTGTCTTCGCCGTCTGGTCGCCCGCCGCGCACGCCGCCGGGTCCGGACTGCTGCTGGGGCTCGTGATCGCCGCGGTTGTTGCCTACTGCAACGCCGTGTCGTCGGCCCAGCTGGCGGCGGTCTACCCGGTGTCGGGTGGCACGTATGTGTACGGACGGGAACGCCTGGGAGAGTGGTGGGGGTTCGCCGCCGGGTGGTGTTTCGTCATCGGCAAGACGGCCTCGTGTGCCGCGATGGCCTTGACGTTCGCGACCTATGTGGTGCCGAACCACTGGGCTCAGCGGGTGATTGCGTTGGCGGCTGTTGTGGTGCTTGCAGGGGTCAACTACCGGGGCGTGACGAGGACGGCACGGCTCACGAGGATTCTGGTCACCTGCACCTTGGTGGTGCTCGCGCTGGTGCTCGTCCTGCTCTACGCGGCTCCGTCGAGCCACCACAGTACGGCGAGCACCTCGCCGTACGGCGTGCTCCAGTCGGCCGGGCTGTTGTTCTTCGCGTTCGCCGGCTACGCGCGGATCGCCACCATGGGCGAGGAGGTCCGCGAGCCGGCCCGCACGATCCCACGGGCGATCGGCATCGCGCTGGTGATTGCCATCGGCATCTATCTCGCGGTCGCCTTCGCGCTGCTCCGGACCAGCGACCCCGCGTCGACCGCGGCGCCCCTCGCGTCCGCGGTCGACGGGGTCGGTGCGGCCTGGGCGGCGCCGGTCGTCCGGATCGGTGCCGCGCTGGCCAGCCTCGGCGCCCTGCTCGCCCTGATCGCCGGCATCGGCCGTACCTCGCTCGCGATGGCGCGGAACGGCGACCTGCCGCGTTGGCTGGCCGCCGTACATCCGCGCTACCAGGTCCCGCACCACGCCGAGTTCGCACTCGCCGTGGTGGTCGGGGTCCTGGTTCTCACCACGGATCTCCGTGGCGTGATCGGCTTCTCGTCGTTCGGTGTCCTGCTGTACTACGCGATCGCGAACGCCTCCGCGTTCACCCAGCCCCCCGACCAGCGCCGCTGGCCCCGCGCCGTCAACGTCCTCGGCCTCACCGGCTGCGTAGTACTCGCCGTCAGCCTGCCCTGGACCTCCGCCGTCGTCGCCGCAGCCGTCCTGGCAGCAGGTCTGCTGGTACGCCGGTTCACGAGAGGTCGCGCCGGATCCGCCAGAAACTGAACCCGGTCAGCAGCGCCGCCAGCAACAGGAAGAACCCGAACTCCCGCCACTGCAACGCCCAGAACGTGTTCGACCCGAAGTACTTGATGTGCTGCCGATAGCCCTCGTCGGCCAACCGCTTGAAGCAGGCGGCAGCCTTGGCGGACACAGGGCCCGCGGAGGAGACGCTGCTGTTCCCCGGCGGCGGCGGTCCGCTCGGTGCACAGTCGACCACCCAGTCCGGCAGCGAACCCACTGTCTTGCCGGCCTTGTCGACGGTGCGGTCGTAGAACTTCCAGGCGCCGACCGACCCGGAGGCCACCTCGATCTGCTTGACCGAGCCGTTCGGGCCGGTCATCCCGAAGCCGCGGATGGTGTCCTGCGTCACGGTGAGGTACGACTCCGTCGGCGCCAGCAGGTGCGGCCGGATCAGCGACGGCGCCAGCACCTCGACCAGGATGACCACGGTCAACGTGACCGCGAGGGCGACGACCGTACGGCGGATGACCAGTCCCATCGCGACACCGAACGCGAACGCGAACGCGACGTATGCGACGGGCACCAGACCACGGGCGCCGAACGGCAACGGGAACATCCGCGGCAGGTAGGTGTTCGAGTCCTGGCCCGCGTCGAGGGCGGCGTCGATCGGGGCCGACCACTTGGTGACCGCGAAGCTGAGCAGTCCCGCGATGCCCAGTGCGGCCAGGCCGGTGAGGCCGAGTTTGGTGGCCAGCCAGCGCCACCGGGAGATGCTCTGGCTCCACACCAGCCGGTGGGTGCCCGTCTCCAGTTCTCGGGCGATCAGCGGCGCGCCCCAGAACGCGCCGATCACCGGCGGTACGGCGTACAGCATCACGATCCCGACCTGGTACAGCATGGGGTTCAGCCGCTGGTAGCCGAGGTTCTGGAGGAAGGCCGTGGTCCACCGGTGGTAGTCGTCGGCCAGGCCGGGACCGGTCGCGGCGAAGAAGATCGCGGCCACGACGATCGCCGTCGCCACGACCAGGAACTGGACGCGGAACTGCCGCCAGGTCAGCCAGATCATCGCTGCACCTCCAGGGCCGGGCGCTCGGGCTGCACGTCGCGGCCCATGTAGGCCAGCACGAGGTCCTCGAGCGTGAGTTGGGAGACCGTCCAGGCCGGATCGTGGATCGGCCCGTCGGTGCGGATCAGGAACGTCGACTGCCGGTCGGTGTGGCTCGCCGTGACGACGTGCTGGTCGCGGGGCAGATCCTTCTGGTCGCGCCGCGGACCGGTGATCCGGAAGTGCGTGGCGAGCAACGTGTCGATCTCACCGCTGACCTGCACCCGCGAGTCGACCAGCACGATCAGGTAGTCGCAGGCGCGTTCCACGTCGGAGACGAGATGCGAGGACAGTACGACGCTGAGCTCCTGCTCGGCGACCGCCTCCATCAGGTCCTGCAGGAACTCGCGCCGGGCCAGCGGATCCAGTGCGGCCACCGGCTCGTCGAGGATCAGCAGCTCGGGCCGTTTCGCCAGCCCGAGGGTCAGTGCGAGCTGTGCCCGCTGACCTCCGGACAGCCGCCCGGCCCGCTGTTTCAGGTCCAGCTTGAGGCGATGGATCCGTTGCTGTGCAAGGGATTCGTCCCACGCCGGGTTGAGTCGCGCACCGAGCTTCAGGTGATCGCCGACGCTCAGCCGGCCGTACGTCGGCGTGTCCTGGGCGACGTACCCGACCTTCGCCTGCTGCGTCCCGGCCGCCGCCCCGAGCACCTCCACGGAACCGGCGCTCGGCGACAACATGCCGACGGCGAGGTTCAGGAGCGTGCTCTTGCCGGCGCCGTTGGGCCCCACCAGTCCGACCACGTGTCCGGCCGGCACCTCCAGATCGCAGTCGGTCAACGCCCAGCGCCGCCCATACTTCTTCCCCAGCCCGTGGGCTTGCAGAACGGTCATGCTATGTCCTCCTGAGCGGCGGACCGAAAGGTTGTCAGGAACAGCGCCTCGATGCTCTCGTCGTCGAGACCGGCTTTGCGGGCCTTCGTGAGCCAGCGCCGGAGGTCCTGGCGGAGCGGACCGTGGGCGGCGAGGGTGTTGTCGGTGAGTGTGCGGGTGACGAACGTGCCGCGGCCGGGACGGGCCTGGACCAGGCCTTCGTGCTCCAGCTCGCGGTACGCCTTGAGCACGGTGTTCGGGTTGATCGCCAGCGCCGCGACGACGTCCTTCACGGTCGGCAGCTGGTCGCCTTCGCGCAGGAGTCCGAGCCGCAACGCGTTCCGGACCTGCTGGACGATCTGCTGGTACGGCGAGACCCCGGACCGGCCGTCCAGGTGGAACTCGATCATGCTGGTTACCTCATTCATCTAGGTAACTAGCACTATAGAGCTATGGATCAAGCGGGCGTCAAGAGCGGATCGCCTCGTAGCGGCGCAACGACTCCCGCCGCGCCTCGGCGTGGTCGACGACCGGCCCGGGGTAGTCGCCGGCGCCGTACTTCCACGGCTCGTGTGCCTGCTTGCCGTGGAGGTGCCGCAGCTCTGGGACCCAACGCCGTACGTAGCTGCCGTCAGGGTCGAACTTCAGGCCCTGGCCGACCGGGTTGAAGATCCGGAAGTACGGCGCCGCGTCCGCGCCGCAGCCCGCAACCCACTGCCAGTTCAGCGCGTTCGAGGCGAGGTCGCCGTCGGTCAGCGACCGCATGAACCAGCGCGCCCCGAACTTCCAGTGCACATGCAGGTCCTTGACCAGGAACGACGCGACCACCATCCGCACCCGGTTGTGCATGAATCCGCTCGCCGCCAGCTGCCGCATCCCCGCGTCCACGAACGGGAACCCGGTACGGCCCTCGCGCCAGGCGTCGAACAGCGCGCCCGGTTCGTCGTACTGCATCTTCTCGAACTCCGGACGCAGCGGTTTCCATGCGGCTTCCGGGTACCGGACGAGCAGATCCGCGCAGAACTCCCGCCACGCGAGCTCCCGCCGGTAGGCCTCGCTGCCGAGCCCCGCGAGCATGGTCCGCGGATGGATCTCGCCGTACTTCAACGGGACCGACATCCGCGACGTGCCGTCCAGATCGGGCCGGTCCCGCTCGGCTTCGTATCCGGTCGGGTTGTACGAACGCCACCGGTCGAGCGCCGCCTGCTCACCCGCGGTGGCCGACCCGGCCGGCAGGTCCTCGCTCGGCGCGGACATCCACTCGACGTTCGTGGGTGCCGCCACCGGTTGCCGCCATCCGTGCGCGAGCCAGGCCTTGAAGTACGGCGTGAACACCTGGTACGACCGGCCCTGCTGGTTCAGCACCCGCCCGGGCGCCACCGCGTACGGCGATCCGGTCCGCACCAGCGGACACCTCAATGAGGCTTCAACTGCTTGATCACGCTGCTGTCCGTACGGCGCGTAGTCCGCGCTGATGTGGACACTCGACGCGCCGATCTCGTCCGCGACGGCGGGAACCACGACGGCCGGATCGCCCCGCCGTACGACCAGCCGCCCGCCGGTCGACGCGGACAGGCTGCGCAACGAGGCGGCCAGGTGCTCGCGCCGTGGATCGCCGGCTCGCCCCCAGAGCAGGGGATCCAGGACGAACAGCCCGAGAACGCGCCCGCCGGCCACCGCGTCGAGCAGCGCCGGGTTGTCGGCCAGCCGGAGATCACGCCGGAACCACATCACTGTCGTCACTGTGCTCATCCTCCGCCTGTACCCGTTGCGATTGGGTAAGGCTTGCCTGCATAGGTGAGAATGGTTGTCGTGAGCGACCTGATCGATACCACCGAGATGTACCTGCGGACCGTCTACGAGCTGGAAGAAGAAGGCATCGTGCCGCTGCGGGCACGGATCGCCGAGCGGCTCCACCAGTCGGGTCCGACGGTCAGTCAGACGGTCGCGCGGATGGAGCGGGACGGTCTGATCAAGGTGGAGGGCGACCGCCACCTGGAGCTCACCGACGTCGGCCGCAAGCAGGCGGTCCGGGTGATGCGCAAGCACCGGTTGGCCGAGCGGCTGCTGGTCGACGTGATCGGGCTCGAGTGGGAGGACGTGCACGCCGAGGCCTGCCGCTGGGAGCACGTGATGAGCGACGCCGTCGAGCTGCGGCTGCTGCAGCTGCTCGGCAACCCGACCGAGTCGCCGTACGGGAACCCGATCCCGGGCCTGGAGGAGCTGCAGACCACCAGCGCGGCGAGCGGGATCGAGGACTTCCGGATCGGCGTCGAGCCGCTCGACCAGGTGCTCGACGCGGCGACCGGCGAGAGTGTGCGGGTGCTGGTCCGCCGGATCGCCGAGCCGGTGCAGACCGACGACGGCGCGATGGCGGTGCTGCGGAAGGCCGGTGCGCTGCCCGGTCGCGAGGTGGACTCGACGCTGGACGCCGAGGGCGTCCTGGTCGGCAGCCGGGAGGCCGGCGGCGTGATCAGCGACGAGACCGCCGGTCACATCTTCGTCAGCCGGGTCTGACAGCTCGGGTGTTCTGCCGGTAGCGTCGGTCCGCGATGTCTGAGAATCCTGTCGATTGGCCGCAGTACCTGCGGGAGTTCCATACCACCACGCCCGGTAGCACCGAGGCGTTGCTGTCCCGTGCGGTGGCGGGCGATCACACGCCGTACCGCTGGCTGGTCCGGGCGGTGTCCGGGGAGGCGCGCCGGATCCTCGACCTGGCCTGCGGCAACGGGCCGGTCGCGCGGGAGCTGTACGGGCGCTGGGTGGTCGGCGTCGACAACAACGCGGCCCAGCTCGCGGGCGCGCCGGGCCCGAAGGTCCGGGCGGACGCCGTGCACCTGCCGTTCGCGAACGAGGTCTTCGACGTCGTGACGTGCTCGATGGGGCTGATGGTGCTGCAGCCGCTGCCGGACGTGCTCGCGGAGGCGGCCCGGGTGCTGCGGCGGGGCGGCGTACTGGCGGCGATCGTGCCGGCCGTCCGGCCGTTGCGGCGCGGCGACATCCGGACGCTGAGCGGGCTGGCCACGCGACTGCGGTCGACGCCGCAGTTCCCGGCCGGCGGCGAGATCACCGAGCTGAAGGACCAGCTGAAGCACGCCGGGTTCGACGTACTGGAGAGCCAGCGCGAGCGGTACGTGTACATGATCCGCAGCCGCGACGACGCTGTGCGCCTCGTGAACGCGCTGTACCTGCCCGGTACGCCCGACGCGCGGCGGGACACCGCGGCTGCCTGGCTCGCAGACCGGGCCGAGGCCAAGGACGGGCTCGAGGTGGCGATCCCGATCCGCCGGATCACCGCGATGCGGACCAAGGTCGCGCTGACTGTCTGAGCCGGTTCTGAGCCAGTAACGTGTGCTTGTGAGTGCGCTGCGCTGGTCCGTCCGGACGCTCGACCGGGCGCTCGACGGTGAGACGGTCTACCGCGAGCTGCTGGCGGCCGAGCCGGTCGCGTACTGGCTGGACGGCAGCCTCACGGATCGCACACCCCGGCACGTGTCGGTTCTGGGTACGACGACCGCGCCGGTGATGACCCGCAACGTCGCGGACGGTGACGTCTTCGCGGAGCTGAACGACCTGCTCGCCGAGCGGGCGGGCGAGCCGCCGACGGAGCTCGCCGGACTGTTCTGCGGCGGCTACGTCGGGTACTTCGGGTACGAGCTGAAGGCGCTCACCGGGGGAGTCGCCGCGCACGAGTCGCCGACTCCCGACGCGCTGTGGATCTGGGCTGACCGGTTCGTCGTCATCGACCACGACCACCACCGCACTCACCTGGTGACGCTCGACGGCGGTGACGACTGGCTGGACCGGGCCGAGCGGGCTGCGACGGACTGGTGGATGGGCTGGGTCGATCCGCCGGCGATCGCCCGGCTCGACCTCGAGTCGCACCTCGAGCAGGACCGTACGACGTACCTCGCCGGAATCGCGCGGGTCCTGGCCGAGCTCGAGGCGGGGCAGACGTACGAGGTCAACCTGACGAACCGTGTCCGGCTGCCCGCGGTCCCGGACCCGTTCGAGTTCTTCTGCTGGCAACGCTCCGCGAACCCGGCGCCGTACGCCGCCTTCCTCCGGTACGGCGACCTCGCGGTGGCCAGCTCGTCGCCGGAGCGGTTCCTCACCGTGGACGGCGACGGGTGGGCCGAGTGCCGCCCGATCAAGGGCACCGCGCCGCGCGACGACGACCCGCTGCAGGACCGGCTCGCCGCGAAGGCGCTGGCCGAGGACGACAAGACCCGCGCCGAGAACCTGATGATCGTCGACCTGATCCGCAACGACCTCGGCCGGGTCAGCGTCCCGGGGACCGTCAACGTCCCGCAGTTGATGCAGGTCGAGAGCTACCGCACGGTGCACCAGCTGGTGACGACGGTCCGCGGCCGGCTGCGTGACGGCGTCACCGCGGTGGACGCCGTCCGGGCGTGTTTCCCGCCGGGGTCGATGACCGGGGCGCCGAAGATCCGGACCATGCGGATCATCGACGAGCTGGAGCCGAGCGCACGGGGTGTGTACTCCGGGGCGCTCGGCTACCTGACCGTGGACGGGCGGGCGGACCTGAGCGTGGTGATCCGGACGGCGGTGCTGACCCCGGACGCCACCGTGATCGGGGCCGGGGGTGCGATCGTGCTCGACTCGGACCCGGTCGCGGAGTACGACGAAATGGTGCTGAAGGCAACGGCTGCCGTCGGCGGATCTGTTGGGGGAGTCAATGGGTGACCTGTTGGTGGCGGACTCGTTCCTGGTTGCCAATGGCAAGGTTCGGGGATTGGAGCTGCACCGGGACCGGTTCGTCAGGTCGTGTGCCGCGGCGGGGGTGGCCGCGGAGCCGTTCTGGGACGAGCAGATCGGGCGGTTGCCCGGGTTCGGGCGCTGGTTCCCGCGGTTCGAGTTGCCCGCGTCGGGGGAGCCGGCGGTGCAGTTGCGGCCGGCGCCGCCGACCGGAGGGCGTGTGCGGGTCGCGGTGTACGAGGGCCCGGATCCGCGGAGCGCGCCGCGGGTGAAGGGTCCCGATCTGGAGTTGCTCGGCAAGCTCCGGGAGGCCGCTCCGGATCGCGCCGACGAGATCCTGCTGCTGGACGCCGACAGGACCGTGCTCGAGGCGGCGTACTCCGCCGTCGCCTGGTGGGAGGACGACACCCTCTGCTTCCCGCCGTCCGAGCGCCCGATCCTCCCGTCGGTCACCGCGGCGCTCCTCCGCCGGATCGCCACAGCCCAGGGGGTCGAGGTCTCCGAACACCCGATCACCCCCGCAGCTCTCGCCGAAACCACCGAGGCGTGGCTCCTCAACGCCCTCCACGGCATCCGCCCCATCCACGCCTGGGGCCCGTCCCCGATCGACCCGCTCCCCAACTCCCGCTCCACCGAGTGGCAAACCCACCTGGAGTCCCTCACCACCCGCCTCCCCTGAAGCCCGCCTCTCCACTACTCCCGGCGAAGCCGGGTCTGTTCTTCTCGTCTTGCAAAAGTGATATCACTTTGCTACCTTCGAGCTATTCGAGAGGAGCATGTGATGACGGATGTGGTTGTGGAGATGCCGGCCCCGAAGGTGACCGAGCGGGCCGGCCGGCAGCAGAACGGGTGGCCGTTCGCAGGGCTGGCGTTCGTGCTGGCGGTGATCGGGGTGGTCGTGTTCGTCCTCGGCGCCGGCGCGGGGAACGGCTGGATCGTCGGGCTCGGCATCCTGGTGTTCCTCGTTGCGGTGTTCGTCGCCGCCGGGCTGACCGCGGTGTCGCCGGGCCGGGCGCGGGTGCTGCAGCTCCTCGGGCAGTACGCCGGGACCGTCCGGACCACCGGCCTGCGCTGGGTGGTGCCGATCGCGACCCGGCGCGAGGTGTCGACCCGGATCCGCAACCACGAGACCGCGGTCGCCAAGGTGAACGACGCCGACGGCAATCCGATCGAGATCGCCGCGGTGGTGGTCTGGCAGGTCGAGGACACCGCGCAGGCGATGTTCGAGGTGGACGACTTCGTCGAGTTCGTGGCGATCCAGACCGAGACCGCGGTCCGGCACATCGCCAACAGCTACCCGTACGACGTGCACTCCGAGGAGGACGTGCTGTCGCTGCGGGACAGCACCGACGAGATCACCGAGAAGCTGTCGGCGGAGATCGGCGCCCGGGTGCACGCGGCCGGCGTGCAGGTGATCGAGTCCCGGATCACGCACCTGGCGTACGCGCCGGAGATCGCGCAGGCGATGCTGCGCCGCCAGCAGGCGGGTGCTGTGGTCGCGGCCCGGCAGCGGATCGTCGAGGGCGCGGTCGGGATGGTCGAGCTGGCGCTTGACCGGCTGTCCGAACACGAGGTGGTCGAGCTCGACGAGGAGCGCAAGGCGACCATGGTCAGCAACCTGATGGTGGTGCTGTGCGGCGATCGGGACGCACAACCGGTCGTCAACACCGGCTCCCTGTACCAGTAGAGCGATCGACGTGGCTGTCGAACGGAAGAAGGTCCTGCTCCGGCTGGATCCCGCGGTGCACGACGCGCTCGCCCGCTGGGCGAACGACGACCTGCGCAGCACCAACGCCCAGATCGAGTACCTGCTTCGTCGCGCCCTGGCCGAAGCCGGCCGCCTTCCGGCCGGTGTCAGCAAGCAACGCCGGCCGGGCCGTCCGTCCAAGGAGGAAGACGATGAGTAGAGCTGTGGTGACGCCGCTCCGGCGGCCGGAACGCTCGACACCGGCCAGGCAGCCCGCCCGACCGCGGAAGACCGTTGCGCTCGGCAACGCGACGGCCCCGGAGTCCTTGGCTGCAAGGCTTTTCCTGCTCGCCTACGACCCGGCCCGCGGCCGGCTGACGGCGCGGCCGAAGCTGGGGAAGGTCCTGCGGGCCGCCGTACTGGTGGACCTGCAGCTGAGTGGGATCCTCGACGACGACAGCGGGCGTGCGCGGGTGATGTCCGGTCCGGCGCCGGCCGATCCGGTGGCGGCGGGGGTGCTGGACGAACTGCGGGGCGTCGGTCCGCGGCGCTGGCGGCACTGGATCGACCGGCGCGGCGGCGTGACCGTGCGGCAGGTCCGCGACGAGCTCGCCCGCGCGCACCTGATCAAGGTGGAGCCGCACCGCGTGCTCGGGATCATCCCGGCGGACCGGATCACGCTCCGGCATCCGCTGGTACGGCGTGACGTCCTGCGGACCGCGCAGGACACGCTCCGGCCGTCGCGGCTGGTGTCGCGGGTGGACCTCCGGGACGCGTCGGTCGTCGTACTCGCGGCGACCGCGGATCTCCGGACCGTCGTGACGAAGGACCAACGCACGCGGCACAAGGACCGCCTGGCGCAGCTTGCCGTTCGGGTCGGTCCCGTCGTACCGGCGCTGAAGAAGTCGCTCCAGCAGTCCCAGTACTCCGCCGCGGGCTGACCTGCCCCGGTGCTACGGTCCATCACTCAACCGACGAACCGAGGGGGTGGGGGTTGTGTTCGACGACCGGCGTCCGATCTATCTGCAGATTGCCGAGCAGATCAAGAACGACATCGTCAGCGGTGCGCTGGCCGAGGACGAGCAGGTGATGTCGACCAACCAGTACGCCGCCTTCTACCGGATCAACCCGGCGACCGCGGCCAAGGGGTTCGCGCAGCTGGTCGACGACGGGATTCTCTACAAGAAGCGCGGGATCGGGATGTTCGTCGCACCGAACGCCCGCGACCTGCTGCGGACCGGCCGGCGGGACTCGTTCTTCGCGGACGTCGTCGACCCGATGATCCGGGAGGCGAAGGCGATCGGGATCCCGTTGAACGAGATCGTCCAGCGCATCGGGGGTGCGAGCTGATGACCACCGCGCTGACCGTGCGCACAGAGGAGTTGTCGGTCCGGTTCGCCGGGGTGCCCGCACTGGACCGGCTCGACCTACGACTCGCCCCCGGCAAGATCCACGGGCTCCTCGGCCGGAACGGCTCCGGCAAGAGCACGCTGGCGGCGACGCTCGCCGGGTTCCGCCGGCCGGACGTCGGCCGGGTGCTGATCGAGGGCGGTGACCTCGGCGCGGCGCAGGAGCCGTACGAGAACGCGGTCGTCACCAGCCGGACGTGCCTGATCCGCGAGTCCGGCGACGTACCGGACGCCGTACCGGTGAAGCACGCGGTCCGGCTGGCCGCCGCACTCCGCCCGTACTGGGACGCGGACCTGGCCGCCGAGCTGATGGATCGCTTCGAGATCCCGCAGGACAAGAAGATCCAGAAGCTCTCCCGCGGTCAGAAGTCCGCGCTCGGCGTCGTCCTCGGTCTCGCCAGCCGCGCCCCGCTGACCATTTTCGACGAGAGCTACCTGGGGATGGACGTCCCGTCCCGGAACCTGTTCTACGACATGCTGCTCGCCGACTACGCCGAGGTGCCGCGCACGATCGTGCTCTCGACGCACCTGGTCGGCGAGGTCAGCACGATGCTCGAGGAGGTCGTGATCCTCGACAAGGGCCGGCTCGTCACGCAGTCGCCGGTGGACGCGCTCCGCGGCCGCGGAGCGTCGATCGTGGGGCCGGTCGCGACGGTCGACGAGTTCACTGCCCGGTTCACGGTGCTCGCGGAGGAGCGGCTGGGTGGCACGAAGTCCGCCACGGTCCTCGGCGATCTCGACCCGGCGCTCCTCACCCAGGCGGCCGCGGCCGGCCTGGAAGTCGGCCCGGTCGGCCTGCAAGATCTGTTCGTTCATCTCACGGGAGCCCAGTCATGAGTACTGCGGTGCTGCCGCGCGAGGCCACCCACGGGCACCGGTTGCGGCAGTCGGTGCTGTCGATGGTGATCGGGCTGCGGCCGATGCTGACCGTGTACTGGGCCGTGATGGTGTTCGCGCTGTTCTTCGTCGGATTGCTCATCCAGCTGGTGTCCGGTGGGGTCACCGCGAGTGCCTGGGACTACGGGACCCAGTCCCCGAAGTACTTCTCGATGGCGCTCGGCATCACGATCACCCCGGCGTACTTCGCGCTGCTGGTCTCCCAGGGCATCACCCGGCGGATGTTTTCGGTTGCCGCAGGCATCTACCTCACCGGTGCCGCGGTCGCGACGTCGGTGCTCTGGGTGCTGGTCTACCAGGTGGAACGCGGCCTGTACGCGTGGCAGGGCTGGCCGGACAAACTGACCAACGCGCACCTGTTCGGCAGCCCGTCACAGGCGGGGCTGATCTTCGCGGAGTACTTCCTGATGATCCTGTCCCACGAGGTGACCGGCTGGCTGCTCGGGATCACGTTCGTGCGGTTCGGGCTCTGGCGGGGGGTGCTGCTGCTCCCGCTGGCGCTGCTACCGGCCGCGGCGGCCGAGTTGCTGCTGGTGGCGCAGTGGCTCGCGGCCATCCTGAACAACGTCGGCTACCACCGCCCGCCGCTCGCCGTCGCCGTACCGTCGGTGCTCGTCGTCAGCGCTCTCGGCCTGTACGCCGGGTACCGCCTGCTGCAGCCGATGGCGGTCAAACCTCCTAAGGGCTAAGACACGTTATGCACAGGGGGTGTGCATAACTCGGGTCGTTCCTGTGGATGGTGACGCGATCACTGTGGACGACCGAATCTGTCCTCAGGAAAGGCTTGTGCCGACCTCGCCGACGGGCGTAGAACTGTCGATACGTTGCCTCGGATCGGGGTAACGGGTCGAACGGAAACCGAGGGCCCTCGCGGTGGGGATCCCCACCGAGGTAGACCGGTGACGGGGTCTGCCGGCCTCCACGGACCCGGTTCGGGAAGCTGGAGACGTCACTTTCCTTCAGCTGTGCGGGCCCCTCCGACTCATACGCGGAGGGGCCCCACCTTTGTCCGGAGCTACTGCAGTGTGATCACCAGGGTCGTGTGCGCATCGCGTGCCGGCACGTGGACCTCCGTTCCACGACTGGTGGTGACGAGCTGGTACGCCGCCGCGTGCCCGTTCACCGTCACGCCGCGGACCTTCGCCCCGGCCGGCAGCACCGCGCCCGCCGTCAGCGCCGCCCCGACACCGTGAGCGGTCACGTCGGTCGTCAACGCCTTGCCGGCAAGGCTCGCGGACACGTCCACGGACCCGTTGCCGACCCGGATGTTGCGACCGGCAACCTTCGGCTGACCCTGCGGGAGCTGCGGCACGACAGAGATTCGCCGGTGGCCCAGATCCGGGTCGACGCCGAGCTGCTGATGGATCACCGGCCAGAGGATGCCGTACGTACCCCAGGCCTGCAGCGCCATCGAGCGGTCGTAGAACGCGCGGCCGATGTTGGCGGGGGAGTCCGGCGACGGCGCGATCTCCGGCATCGCCCCCGGGGTCTCCCAGACCGTCGGGTCGAGCTGGATCCGTGCGTTGCCGGTGGTGTACACCTGCTGCTGCTTCGTACCCAGGCGGCCGAAATTGCCCTCGGCGACCGCCATGATCGAGGTGTTCAGGCCGAAGATGCTGCGCTCGCTCGGCACCTGCGACACCACGCCGTCACACGACGGGCCCGGGTTCCCCTTCGGGTCCGAGGTCGGACCGGTGCCGGTGTGGAACAGCCCGAACTCGCCGGTGTAGCAGGGCTTCTCGCGCTGGTCGAGCGCGACGTTCGCGTGCTCCGTCGACGCGAGCGGCGAGGTCCCGTCCGGGCGGGTCAGCTCCACCTCCATCGGGGTCACGCCGATCCAGTGCCGCTGGAAGATCGGGGTGTTGTCGTTCGCCGGGTCGGCCGGGTCGTCGATCGAATCGGCGTACCCCATCGCCTGCGGCACCCACCACTGCGCCTCGAAGCGGGACTCCAGGTCGGTCGCCCGCGCGGTCGCCCACTGCGCGGTCCTGGTGTCGTGCTTGGAGGCGGCGAGGTCGGCCAGGTCACGCAGCCCGCGGTCGAGGTACACGGTGCTGTCCAGCTTCTCCACGCCCATGCCGGCCCGTTCGACGTTGGCCAGGCCCTCGGGCCAGCCGTCGCCGTCCTTGTCGAGGTTCTTGTAGACGTACCGCAGGTTCCGGACGGAGAAGTCGTACATCTCGTCGCGGAACTTGTCGTCGCCGGTCCACCGCCACAGCAGCGCGACCGTACTCGGGAACTTCACCGTCTCGTCGGTGTTGCCGGCGCTCTGGTTCGAGCCGAAGTACACGTCGCCGGTCGGCGTCACCTCGTGCGCGACCTTGCCGCTGCGGTTGTTCAGGATGTCGCTGACGTCGCGGAGCGCGCGCAGGTGTTCCTTGACGGTGCCGAACTGCCCCGCCGCGACGGCCGCGAACGCGGTGTACTCGCCGTCGGTCGCGAACAGCCACGGATAGTCGGGGAAGCCGGCACCGAACCAGCGGGCGGTCGGCACCGTACCGAGCGAGGCCGGGTAGTCCTTGCCCTCGTTGACGTCGCGGATCTGCAGGTTGTTCGCCTGCTGCACCGAGTCCGCCAGGTTCTGCTTGCTCCACTCGACGCTCTGCTGCAGGAGCCGGTCACCAGGAAGGTCCACTGCGGACTGCGCGTCGATCTGTGCCCGCGCCGCTGTCTTTGCCCGCAGCAACAGGTCCGGGTTACTCAGCGCCTTGCGGTACTCGCCCTCGGCGACCTTGCTGCCCTGGTCCGATCCGGCCACCGCGAACCAGATCGTCTTCTGCTCGCCGGCCTTCAGCGGTACGTCGTACGTGAGCCCGCCGCCGGTTCCCTTGCCGGTGAGCGAGTCGTCGCAGCGCGCGGGCGTCGTACCGTCCTTTGGGCAGATCACCGCCGGGCTCTGCGGACCGCGGTGGTCCGGGCCGAGCGTGTGGTCCGCCGGACGCAGGGACGATCCGACGAACGCGGCGAAGTCGTGCGGCTTCGCGTTCGGGTACGACGGGGTGCCCTGCTCGCGGAACCGGAGCGCACCGTCGACGAAGTCACCGGTGTCCGGCAGATTGGCGTCGATCGCGGTCGGGGCCGTCCAGTCCCACGGGTACGGCTGCATCAGCTCGGAGTGCGCGTCGACGTCCAGCTTGACCGTCTTCGCCGTACTCGAGCTCAGTGTCAGGCCGACCAGGGTGGCACGGACGCCGTCGGGGACGAAGTCGGTACGGCGGACGTTCACGGAGCCGGAGTAGTCGATCCGGCTGTAGCCGTGGCCGCTGGTGTACTTCGCGGCCGGGACCTGTTTGCCGAGCCAGTTCCCGTCGAGGCCGAACCAGATGCCGTCCAGCAGCTTGATCGGCTGCGTCCAGAAGCCGCCCATCTCGCCGCGGACATGCCAGCCGGCGGCGGGATAGAGGCCGGACTCGTCGCCCATCGCGTAGGCGCGATCGCCGACCACGAGCGACCGCCGATCCGCGAGGCGAGTGCTCTCGGAGAGCTCGGACGGTGCGCTTGCCGTTGCCGTCCTGCCGGTGGTTGTCGTCGGGCCGGCGAGTGCGGAGGCTGAGCCGGCCAGCACGGTCGCGGTGGCCAGCAGCGTGACGCCGACGGCGCGGCCGACCGGCCTTCGCCGGAGCGGGGGCGTGCTACCTCGGCTACTTCGGTTGGTGGGATCGGGAGTCATGGCGGTTCCTCCTTCTCGCGGCGCCGGGGGAGCGCCGGGTCAGCCAGGGGCGGAGCTGCCCCTGATCACCAGTTCGGGCAGCAGCAGCCGTTCGGCCGGCTGCTGGTCGCCGGTGAGGATCGTGATCAGCTCCTCGGCGATCCGGTCCATCGGTTGCCGGAGGCTGGTCAGGCCGGGCGAGACGACCTCGGCGAGCGGTGAGTCGTCGTACCCGACGACCCCGACGTCGACGCCGGGGGTGAGTCCGCGGGCGGTCAGTTCGCGGAGCGCGCCGAGCGCGAGAACGTCGCTCAGGGCAACGATCCCGTCGAACGCGCGGCCGGAGTCGAGCAGTCGCGCGGTGCCGCGGGCACCTTCCTCGATGCTGTCCACGCGGCACCGGACGGCCAGGCCGGTGGTCGGTACGCCGAGATCCCTGCAGGCACCGCGCCAGCCCGCCAGCCGGTCCTCGGCGAGCCCGGACGACTTCGGCCAGCCCAGGAAGGCGATCCGGCGGCGACCGGTGTCGTGCAGGTGCCGGACCGCGATCGCGGAACCGGTCGCACCGTCGACGTCGACCCAGGGTCCGGGTTGGGTGGACTGCTTCCACACCCGGCCGAAACTCACGAACGGGATGCCCTGCTGCTTCAGCCAGCCGTGCCGCGGGTCGTGCGTCTCGGTCTGCGACAGCACGAACCCGTCCACCATCCGGCGGGCGTGCAGATCGTCGTACGTCGGCATGCCGTCGACGCCGGGCGGTGCGGTGAACAGCAGGATGTGCCGGCCGGTGTGTTCGGCGGCGGCGCAGAGGGCGTGCAGGAACTGGTCCATCACCAGGTGCGTCTGGTTCGGCCAGTTCGGCACGCAGTACCCGATCAGCTCGACCGCGCTGGTGCGCAGGCTGCGGGCGTTACGATTGGGGCGGTAGTTGAGCAGCTCGATCGAGCGGTTCACCCGCTCGAGCGTGTCGGCGCGGAGCCGGTGCGGCGCGTTGAGAGCGTTCGATACCGTCTGAACGGAAACCTCGGCGTGCGCGGCCACCTGCTTCAACGTAGCCAAGGCGACCTCCCGCAGGTTTGAACGTTCAAATCACCCGCAGTCTCTCGCCGGTCCGCCCTGCTGTCAACGGTTCAGATCTCCGGGGGTCCTTGCCGCACCATCGCCAGTGTGTCCTCAGCCGGGCCTGGCGCGATCCATCGTCCCCACCAGTCCCCCCCGCCGCCGCGAACGCAGCGGGATCTCCGCCACTCACCTTCACCTCGACCGCCCCGCCGGCCAGCAGCTCCCGCACATCGTCCGGCGTGATCTCCTGCGGTGCGTCCGTACTCCCTTTGTACGCACACGATCCGCCCCACCGCCGGATCCGCCGCCGTACCGCGGGAACCAGCATGTTCCCGCCGACCCAGACCGGCACCCGCGGACGCTGCACCGGCCGCGCCGTGAGCTGCGCGTCGTCGAGCGTGTAGTGCTTCCCGTGGAACGTCACCGGCTGCCCGCTCCACAACCGGTCGATGATCTCGAGCCCTTCGTCGAGCATCTCCGCCAGCACCCGCGGCTGCTGCCGCTCCAGGAACGGATCCCCGGGGTCGCCACTCCCGACCCCGAGGATCATCCGCCCGCCGGACAGCTGATCAAGCGCCACCACCTCGGCGGCGACTTTCCACGGATGCCTGCGCGGCAACGGCGTCACCGTCGTACCGAGCGTGATCCGCTCGGTCGTCATCGCCATCGCCGCCAGGCAGATCCACGGGTCGTACGTCGGCAGGCTCGCGTCCCCCTGGTAGACGAGGTAGTCCTCCAGGAACAACCCGTCCCACCCGGCCCCCTCCACCACCCGCGCCAACTCCGCCAGCCCCCGCGGATCCCGCCCCGGCCCCGCCGCCCCAACCGTCACCGAGAACTTCACCCCGCCAACGCTAGCGTGCTCAGGCGGTGTGGCCGCCGGCGATGGTTAGTTCGGTGCCGGTGATGTAGGCGGCCTGAGGGCCGGCCAGGTAGGTGATGGCGGCGGCTACCTCGGCCGGGGCGGCGAAGCGGGGGAGGGACAGGTCGGCGAGTTGGGGGTCGGCGAACGGGCCGTTGGCCGGGTTCATGTCGGTGTCGGTGGGGCCGGGCTGGACTACGTTGGAGGTGATGTTGCGGGAGCCGAGTTCGCGGGCGAGGGCTTTGCTGAGGCCGGTGAGGGCGGACTTGCTCATCGCGTAGAGGGTCATCCCGGGGGACGTGACTCGCTCGGCGGCGCAGCTGCCGAGGTGGATCAGGCGTCCGCCGTCGGACAGCAGCGGTACGGCGGCCTGCGTGGTCGCGTACACGCCGCGCACGTTGACGGCCAGCACCCGGTCGAGGTCCGCCGGCGAGATATCGCCGATCGGCGCGATCGCCCCGACGCCTGCGTTGTTGACGAGAATGTCCAACCCACCAAGGGCTTCCGCGGCCCGCCGTACGCCGTCTCCGGCCGCCACCGCGTCACCCGCGTCGACCGCGAACGCGTACCCGCGCCGCCCCAGCCCCTCGATCTCCTTCACCACCGTCGCCGCCGCGTCCGCGGACGTGCTGTACGTGATCGCGACCTCGGCCCCACGCTCCGCCAGCGCGACGGCGGTGGCCGCGCCGATCCCGCGGCTGCCGCCGGTCACCAGTGCCTTCTTGCCCAGTAGTTCGTTCATGTTTCAATCTCACCGGCGCGCGGTCCGTGAAGCTGGCGAGAATCCGCCACCGGATCCTGCCGTCGCAAACCCGCGAATCGACCGGTCACCTCCATGTCGTAAATCCGCTAGTGATTGTCGGTGGCGGCAGGGATGCTGGAGGGCGTGTACGAGTGCAGGGAGCGATGCGTCCGCGCGGTGCAGTCCAAGGACGCGCGGTTCGACGGGTGGTTCTTCACGGCGGTGCTGACCACGAAGATCTACTGCCGGCCGAGTTGCCCGGTGGTGCCGCCGAAGGTCGAGAACATGCGGTTCTACCCGAGCGCTGCCGCCGCCCAGCAGGCCGGGTTCCGCGCCTGCAAGCGATGCCGGCCGGACGCCAGCCCGGGATCCCCGGAGTGGAACGACCGCGCCGACCTGGTCGCCCGGGCGATGCGGCTGATCGCGGACGGCGTCGTCGACCGTGACGGCGTACCGGGGTTGGCCACCCGGCTCGGGTACAGCGTGCGGCAGGTGCAGCGGCAACTGCTCGCCGAGCTCGGCGCCGGGCCGCTCGCGCTCGCCCGCGCGCAGCGTGCGCAGACCGCCCGGCTGCTGATCGAGACGAGCGAGCTGCAGATGGCGGACGTCGCCTTCGCCGCCGGGTTCTCGAGCGTACGGACGTTCAACGAGACCGTGCAGGAGGTCTTCGCGCTCGCGCCGACGGAGCTCCGCCGCCGCGCCCGCCGGGGTGCGGCGTCCGTCGCGCCGGGCACGATCTCGCTGCGGCTCCCGTTCCGCGCGCCGTTGACGCCCGACAACCTGTTCGGCCACCTGATCGCGACCGGCGTACCAGGGGTGGAGGAGTGGCGCGACGGCCACTACCGCCGTACTCTCCGGCTTCCGCACGGTCACGGCGTCGTCGCGCTCAAGCCGATGCCGGACCACATCGCGTGCCAGCTGTCGCTCACCGACCAGCGGGACCTGGCGATCGCGATCAGCCGTTGCCGCCGGATGCTCGACCTGGACGCGGACCCGGTCGCCGTCGACGACCTGCTCGGCGCCGATCCTGTGCTCGCGCCGCTGATCGCGAAGGCCCCGGGGAGACGCGTTCCCCACACCGTCGACGGTGAGGAGTTCGCCGTCCGCGCGGTCCTCGGGCAGCAGGTGTCCACGGCTGCCGCCCGTACGCACGCGCACCGCCTGGTCCTGCAGCACGGTGAGCCGATCGAGGATCCCTCCGGTGGGCTCACGCACCTGTTTCCGACGATGCAGGCGCTGGCCGGGCTGGATGCGGAGACGCTCGCGTTCCCGAAGACCCGGCGTACGACGCTCACCACGCTGATCGGGACCCTCGCGAACGGCGACATCGACCTGGGCGCGGGCGCCGACTGGGACCGGGCCCGCGAGCAACTGGCGGCGCTCCCCGGGATCGGGCCGTGGACGGTCGAGTCGATCGCGATGCGAGCCCTCGGTGACCCGGACGCCTTCGTGGCCAGCGATCTCGGTATCCGTTACGCCGCGCGGGACTTAGGCTTGCCCGAGGCCCCTAAACCCCTGACCGACCACGCCCGCGCGTGGCGGCCCTGGCGTGCGTACGCGGTGCAGTACCTCTGGGCCACCGGTGACCATGCGATCAACAAGATCCCCGTGGAGTGACATGACCGAGCTGACCACCGACCGCCTGCTGCTGCGGAACTGGCGGGACTCCGACCGTGATCCGTACGCCGCACTGAATGCCGATCCCGCCGTGATGGAACACTTCCCGGCGCCGCAGACGCGCGAGCAGAGCGACGATCTGATCGACCGGAACCGCCCGCTGATCGACGAGCGCGGCTGGGGACTGTGGGCGGTCGAGGTGCGGGAGACCGGCGAGTTCATCGGGTTCACCGGACTCTCGGTGCCGAGGTTCGACGCACACTTCATGCCGGCGGTCGAGATCGGCTGGCGACTCGCTCAAGGGGCTTGGGGCAACGGTTATGCGAGCGAGGCAGCCCGGGCGGCGCTGGCGTACGGGTTCGGGCCGGGCGGGCTGGACGAGGTCGTGTCGTTCACCGCGACCACGAACGTGCCGTCGCAGCGGGTGATGCAGCGGATCGGCATGGTGCACGACGAGGCCGGCGACTTCGACCACCCGCGGATCGAGGACGGGCACCGGCTGAAGCGGCACGTGTTCTACCGGATCGACCGCGGCCGGTGGGAGTCCATCCGGTGACGTACGCCGTCGTTGACAGCCCGCTCGGTCCGCTCACGCTGGTGGGGACGGATGCGGGCGAGCTGACCGGGCTTTACATGGACCGGCAGCGGTACCGGCCCGACGAGAGCGGGTTCGGGGAGCGGGACGATGCGGTGCTGCCCGTGGTGGCGGAGCAGTTGGACGAGTACTTCCACCACGGGCGGACGACGTTCGACGTACCGCTGCACCTCAACGGGACGGCGTTCCAGCGGCGGATCTGGGCGGCGTTGCAGGACATCCCGTACGGCGAGACCACGACGTACGGCGGACTGGCGGCGGCGCTCGGACTGAAGCCGCAGTCGGCCCGGGCGGTCGGGCTCGCGAACGGGAAGAACCCGATCAGCATCATCGTTCCGTGCCACCGCCTGGTCGGCTCGACCGGCAGCCTGACCGGGTACGGCGGCGGCATCGACCGCAAGCGCGCACTGCTCGACCACGAAGCGGGCGGGTCAGGTTGGGGTGTTGGCGGGGTCGTCCAGGCGCTCCGCGGCAGGGGCTTCCACAGGGGGTGACTGTTTCCGGGTGAGGCGGCGGGCAAGCGGCTCGGTGTAGCGGGCGGCGAGCGGGCCGAGGATGACCAGGATGAGGACGTACGCCGTCGCGAGTGCGCCGAGCTTGGGTTCGACGCCGACGGCCAGGCCGGCGATGACGATCGAGAACTCGCCGCGGGCGACGAGCGTTCCGCCGGCCCGCCAGCGACCGGCGGCCGAGATCCCCGCGCGCCGGGCGGCGAACCAGCCGGTGGCGACCTTCGTGAGCGTGGTCAGCACGGCCAGGCCGAACGCGACCGCCAGCACCGGCGGGATCTTCCGCGGATCCGTGCTCAACCCGAAGAACACGAAGAACACCGCGGCGAACAGGTCCCGCAACGGACTCAGCAAGTTCCGCGCACCGTGCGCGACCTCACCCGACAACGCGATCCCGACCAGGAACGCCCCGACCGCCGCCGACACCTGCAGTTGCTGCGCGATTCCGGCGACCAGCAGCGTCAGCCCGAGTACGACGAGCAGCAGCATCTCCGGGTTGTCCGACGACACCGCCCGGCTGATCACCCGCCCGTACCGCAGCGCGATGAACAGTACGACGCTCACCGTCCCCAGCGAGATCAGCAACGTCATACTCCCGCCGGCCAGCCCCACGCCCGCGAGCACCGCGGTCAGAATCGGCAGGTAGACCGCCATCGACAGGTCCTCGAGGACGAGAATGCCCAGCACCACAGGCGTTTCGCGATTACCCAGCCGGCCGAGGTCGCCGACCACCTTCGCGATCACCCCGGACGACGAGATCCACGTGACACCGGCCAGCGCGACCGCCGCCACCGGACCCCAGCCGAGCAGCAGCGCCACGGCCGCACCGGGCAACGCGTTGAGCAGGAAGTCGACCGCGCCCGAGACGTACTGCGTCTTCAACGTGCCGACGAGATCCGACGCCGTGTACTCGAGCCCGAGCAGCAACAGCAGCAGGATCACGCCGATCTCGGCGCCGGTGGCAACGAACTCCTCGCTCGCGGCCAGCGGCAGGAGCCCGCCGTGCCCGAACGCCAGTCCGGCCAGCAGGTACAGCGGAATCGGGGAGAATCCGAGCCGTCCGGCGATCCGCCCGAGCACGCCCAGGGCAAGGATGACCGCGCCGAGCTCGATCAGGAGCGCGGTGATGTTCTCGTGCATGCTCAGCCCCCCGCGATCAGATCGGCCACCGCGTCGACGCCCTCGCGGGTGCCGACCACGACCAGCGTGTCCCCGGTCGCGAACCGGAAGTCCGGCGTCGGCGAGGGCGTCGCCCCGGTCCGCCGCAGGACGGCCACGATCGACGCACCGGTACGGCTGCGGGCCTGGGTGTCGCCGAGTGTCCGCCCGGAGTACGGCGACATCGCGGTCACCGGGATGTGCTCGGTGACGAGGTCGATCTCCATCTCACCGCGGACCGGGTCGATCCGCTGCGGGACCAGCAGTTGCGCGAGTGCGGCCGCTTCGCCCCGGCCTAAGGGGACCGACGCCTGGCACTCGTCGTCGTCCTCCGGTTTGTGGAACCCGAGGAACCGGCGGCCGTCGTTGTGCGCCACCACCGAGACGTGCTTCCCGGACCGGGTGACCAGGTCGTACCGGATGCCGATGCCGGGCAGCGTCGTCTTCGTCGGGTGGGCCTGGGCGTCCATGGGGATACTCCGAATCCATCGGTCGTCAATATAAGGCGTCTGCAATCAATTCTCTCAAACCGGATCAAGCGCATGATGTGACCTGGGATGCAGTCAGGTGCAGTGCAACGAGTTGCATAGGTAAGGTCTGTTCATGGCGCTGGAGCACGCGATCCTGGTCTCGCTGACCGAGCGAGCCGGTTCCGGGTACGAGCTGGCCCGCCGGTTCGACCGCTCGATCGGGTACTTCTGGCCGGCCACCCACCAGCAGATCTACCGGGTGCTGCGGCGGATGGACGAGGCCGGCTGGGTGCGGCACACCGAGATCGCGCAGGACGGCCGCCCGGACAAGAAGGTGTACCGGATCGCCGCCGCCGGGAAGGCCGAGCTGACCCGGTGGCTGGCCGAGCCCGAAGACCCCGCCGTACTGCGGGACGGCCTGGGCGTGAAACTCCGCGGCGCCTCGGTGGGCTCCCCGGACGTCGTCCTGCGGGAGGTCCAGCGGCATCGGGCCGAGCACGCCACCCGGCTCGAGGTGTACCGCGGCATCCAGAAACGCGACTTCCCGAAACCGTCCACCCTGCACGGCCGCGAACTCCACCAGTACCTCGTACTCCGCGGCGGTATCCGCGCCGAGGAGTCCTTCGTCGCCTGGTGCGACGAGGTGATCGACGCCCTCCGGAAGGACAACCGATGACCGCGTACCCGCATATGCTCGAACCGCTCGATCTCGGTCACGTCGTGCTGCCGAACCGGGTGATCATGGGCTCGATGCACACCGGCCTCGAGGACCGCTTGAGCGATCTGCCCAAGCTGACCGCGTACTTCGCCGAACGCGCCCGGGGCGGTGCCGGGCTGATGGTGACCGGCGGCTACGCGCCCAACTGGCAGGGCTGGCTGACGCCGTTCGGCTCCAAACTCACGAGCCGTCGGCAGGCCCGCGCGCATCGTCAACTGACCGACGCCGTACATGCGGAGGGCGGCCGGATCGCTTTGCAGATCCTGCACGCCGGCCGGTACTCGTACCACCCGTTCAGCGTCTCCGCCTCCGCGCTCAAGGCCCCGATCAACCCGTTCAAGCCCCGCGCATTGTCCGACGGCGGCGTCCTGCAGCAGATCAAGGCGTACGTCGACTGCGCGGCGCTCGCCCGCGAGGCCGGGTACGACGGGGTCGAGGTCATGGGCTCCGAGGGGTACTTCATCAACCAGTTCCTGTCCGAGCGGACGAACAAGCGGACCGACCGCTGGGGCGGCATCCCGGAGAACCGGCGGCGGATCGCGGTCGAGATCGTCCGGCGGACCCGGGAGCGGGTCGGCGAGGACTTCCTGATCATCTACCGGTTGTCGATGGCCGACCTGGTCGAGGGCGGTCAGAGCTGGGACGACGTGGTGGCGCTGGGCAAGGAGATCGAGGCGGCCGGGGCGTCGATCATCAACACCGGGATCGGCTGGCACGAGTCGCGGGTGCCGACCATCGTCACGTCCGTACCGCGGGCGGCGTTCACGTCCGTGACCGCGGCGTTCAAGCCGCACGTGAACATCCCGGTCGTCACCTCGAACCGGATCAACCTGCCGCAGGTCGCCGAGGAGGTGCTGGCGCGCGGTGACGCGGACCTGGTCAGCATGGCCCGCCCGTTCCTGGCCGATCCGGAATGGGTGCTGAAGGCAACCACCGACCGGGCGGACGAGATCAACGTCTGCATCGCCTGTAACCAGGCGTGTCTGGACCATGTGTTCGCGAAGAAGAAGGCGAGCTGCATGGTCAACCCGCGGGCGGTCCGCGAGACGGAGCTGCGACTGCTGCCGACCCGCCGTACGAAGAACGTCGCGGTCGTCGGGGCCGGTCCGGCCGGGCTCGCCGCCGCGGTGACGGCGGCCGAGCGCGGGCATCACGTCGAGTTGTTCGAGGCGACGGACGAGATCGGCGGGCAGTTCGGGATCGCGCAACGGATCCCGGGCAAGGAGGAGTTCGCCGAGACGATCCGGTACTACCGGCGGCGCCTCGACCTTACCGGCGTGAAGCTGCACCTCGGCCGCCGGGCGGGTGCCGACGACCTGACCGGATTCGACGAGATCGTGCTCGCGACCGGCGTCGTACCGCGGGTGCCGGCGATCCCCGGGATCGACCATCCGACGGTGCTCTCGTACGTCGACGTGGTGCGCGATCGCAAGCCGGTGGGGGCAACGGTCGCGGTGGTCGGGGCCGGTGGGATCGGGGTGGACGTCAGCGAGTTCCTCACGACCGCGGGGTCTCCGGATCTCGATGCGTGGAAGGCGGAGTGGGGGGTCGGCGATCCGACGCGGCTGCCGGGAGCGCTCGCCGTACCGCGACCGGAGCCGTCGCCGCGGAAGGTGTACCTGCTGCAGCGCAAGGCCGGGAAGATCGGCGCCGGGCTCGGGAAGACGACCGGATGGGTGCACCGCGCGGCGCTGAAGAGCAAGCAGGTCGAGCAGCTCCGGGGTGTGAACTACGAGCGCATCGACGACGAGGGCCTGCACATCACCTTCGGCCCGAAGCACGAGAAGCCGCAGGTCCTCGCGGTCGACAACGTGGTGATCTGCGCCGGCCAGGAACCCCTCCGCGAGCTGGCCGACGCACTCCCCGGCCACTCGGTTCACCTGATCGGTGGGGCGGATGTGGCGGCCGAGCTGGACGCCAAGCGAGCCATCGAGCAGGCCACCCGGCTGGCGCTCACGCTCTGAGGGCGGTACGCCTAGTGCACTCACCCCGGGTGCACTAGTGCGCGCTGGTACTCCGCCTTTGATCTAGTGCACCGTGTACGGCGTACGCGCACTAGTTGAAGGGTGGAGAGATGAAGACTGTGCTGATTTCCGGTGCTGGGATCGCGGGTCCGGCGTTGGGGTACTGGTTGCGGCGGTTCGGGTTCGCGCCGACGATCGTCGAGATCGCGCCGGGGCCGCGGCCGGGTGGGCAGACCGTGGACTTGCGTGGGGTGTCCCGCGTGGTGGCCGAGCGGATGGGGTTGATGCCGGGAGTGGCCGAGCGGCAGGTGCACGAGCGAGGTCTCGCTTATGTGAAGGCCGACGGGCGGACGTCCGCGACCATGCACCTGGAGGCGTTCGACGGTGCGGGACCGGTCGCCGAGATCGAGATCCTCCGCGGCGACCTGGCCGAGCTCCTGGCCGCGGCCGCCGGCGACGTGGAGTTCCGGTACGGCGACTCGATCGCCGCGCTGGAGCAGGACGCCGACGGGGTCGAGGTCAGCTTCGCGAGTGGGGGCCGGCAGCGGTTCGACCTGGTGATCGGCGCGGACGGCGTGCACTCCCGGGTCCGGCGGCTCGCGTTCGGTCCGGAGGAGGAGTTCGTCCAGCACCTCGGCGGCTACACGTCGTACTTCACGATCGAGACGCCGGAGGACCTGGACGACTTCATGAAGATCTACACCGCGCCCGGCGGCCGCTGGGTCGCGCTGCGGCCGGACCGCGACCCGCGGTACGCGAAGGTCCTGCTGAGCTTCCGGTCGCCGATCCTGACCTACGACCGGCGCGACATCGAGGCCCAGAAGCGGATCGTCCGCGAACGGTTCGAGGGGCTCGGCTGGCACACCCCGCAGGTCCTGCGGGGGCTCGACGCGGCGGACGACTTCTACCTCGACACCACCAGCAAGGTCGTCGTACCGGAGTGGTCGCGCGGGCGGGTCGCGCTGGTCGGCGACGCCGGGTACTGCGGTTCACCGATGGCCGGCCACGGTACGGCGCTGTCGCTGGTCGGGGCGTACGTCCTGGCAGGGGAGCTGGCCGCGGCGGCGGGCGACCACGCCCGGGCGTTCCCGGCGTACCAGCGGCGGATGCAGGCGTACGTCGCGCAGCGGATGGAGCTGCCGCCGGGCGGGATCAAGATGGCGATGCCGATGTCCGCGTTCGGGATCGCGTACCGGGACTTCGTGCTCCGCGTGATGACGTCGAAGCCGATGTCCGGCGCGCTGAAGAAGATGGCAGGCGGTACGCCGGACGCCATCGACCTGCCGCACTACTCAGTCGAGCGGGGAGACCCACTCCGGGTTGCGGCCGAGGAGGCCGAGTAGCTGGTCGAGGTCGGGAGCCGTTCCGGAGACCTTGACGCTGCGCTCGAACGCGTAGCCGGAGCCGCGGTTCGCAGCGGTGTCGGGGATCCGGCGGGCCAGCGTGAGCGCGAGCTCGACCATGTCCGGCGGCGGGTTGTACGGGACGTCGATCGCGCGGGCCAGGTCCCAGGCGTGCACGATGCAGTCGAGCTGGTGGAAGGTCAGCGCGATCCGGCGCGGGAACGAGCCGAACTCGCGGACCTCCACCAGCCGGTCCAGCGCGCCGCCGTCGGCGAACGCGTCGGCGACCCGAACGTTCGAACGGCGGTACGCACCGGCGGGGTTGTCGGCGAGGCGGCCGCCGTTCCAGGTGTGGACGGAGGCGGAGCCGTTCAGCGCGGCGGCGGCGAGGCCCTCGTTCTGGCTGACCAGGTGCCGCAGCAGGCCACGCACGGTCCAGTCCGGGCACGGCGTGGGGAACCACAGTTGCTCGGGCCGCACCTGCATCACGACTTCCCCGAGCACCGCCCCGGCCCGACGATCCAGATCCCGGATGTCCATCCGCGCTCCTCCCGTTGCCTAAGCAACGATAAGTCAGCGTGATTGACTTCGCAGGGAATCGCGCGGATCAGGCCTTGGCGGCGGCCTTGGCGGCCTTCTTGAAGTTGCGGACCTGCTGCAGCGAGGTGGCGTCGGTGACGTCGGCGATCGAGCGCCGGGACCCGCGGTCGCCGTAGTTGCCGGCGGCCTCGCGCCAGCCCTTGGGAGCCACGCCGCGTTGCTTGCCGAGCAGGGCCAGGAAGATCTTGGCCTTCTGCTCTCCGAACCCGGGGAGTGCCTTCAGCCGCTTCAGCACCTCGGCGCCGTCCGGCTTCGGGCGGCCGGACAGCCAGATGTTGGCGACCTCCCCGTCGTACTTCTCGATGATCTCCTGGGCGAGCGCGTGCACCCGGCGGGCCATCGAGCCGCCGTACCGGTGGATGGCCGGCGGGGTGACGCAGAGCTCGACGAACGTCTCCAGGTCGGTCGCGGCGATCTTGTGCAGGTCGAAGCCGTCCATCCGGTTCGCGATCTTCAGCGGGCCGGAGAAGGCGTGCTCCATCGGGTACTGCTGGTCGAGCAGCATCCCGACCAGCAGGGCGAACGGGTCGTCGTTCAGCAGCTTGTCGGCGTCCGGATTGCCCGTGAGTTGCAGTTCGCGCAGCATGGCGACCATCTTGACACGATCGAGCCAGAGAGGGACGGGATGAGCGAGTCGCCGTACCAGACGATCGCGGGCGCGCTACGTCGTCGGATCGAGGCGGGCGAGTTGCTGCCCGGCGACCGGGTACCGTCGACGCGGGCCTTGACCCGGGAGTTCGGCGTGGCGATGGCGACCGCGACGAAGGCACTGCAGGTGCTGCAGGCGGAGCGGCTCGTGCACGCGTCGCCCGGCGTCGGGACGGTGGTCGGCCCGCCGCCGCGGTCCCGGCGTACCGCGGCCGCCGTACCGGACGGGCTGGACCGGCACGAGATCGTCCGGATGGGGGTCGCGATCGCGGACGCCGACGGGCTGGCGGCGCTGTCGATGCGGCGGATCGCGGCCGAGCTCGGAGTGTCGACGATGGCGCT
The DNA here is from genome assembly GCF_040682535.1 of Kribbella sp. NPDC051137. Classification (NCBI taxonomy): domain Bacteria; kingdom Bacillati; phylum Actinomycetota; class Actinomycetes; order Propionibacteriales; family Kribbellaceae; genus Kribbella; species Kribbella sp. NPDC051137. The sequence goes on along the minus strand of NZ_JBFBBI010000006.1, from coordinate 540,984 downwards.
CTACCGGTACGTCGGCGGCAAGGACGCGCTCGTCGTGCAGATGGTGAACGAGGTGCTCGGGGAGTTCCCGCTCGGCGAGATCCCGGAGTACTGGCGGGACGCTGTCGCGATGGTGGCGCGCGTGCACTGGGCGGCGTACCGCAGGCATCTGTGGCTCGCGAGTGCGATCAGTCTGAGCCGGCCGCAGATGGTGCCGCGGTTGCTGCCGCACACGGACGCGGTGCTCGGTGCGCTGCGGGGATTCGAGAAGCATGCGGCGATGTCGACGATGATCAGCCTGTTCGCGTACGTCCGCGGGATCGCGCTGGTGATGGAGGCCGAGGCACAGGCCGAGCAGGACACCGGCGAGACGGCGGACGAGTGGGTGGTGCACCAGAGCGACCAGCTGGCGGCGATGATCGCGGCCGGGAATCTCGGGGCGTTCCGGGAGTTGCTGGCGGACGGGTTCGACTACGAGTACGACCTGGATCAGTTGTTCGAGTTCGGGCTCGCGGTGTTCCTGGATGGGCTCGCTGCCCGGCTACGCTGAGTGGTGACGACTTCTCCGGAGGTGCCGATGGAGCCTGTGTTCGCGCCGGATGTGCCGGCGGGCGTACGCCGGTTGTACGAGCACAGGCCGGAGTTGTTCGTGGCGGCCGACGCGCCGCGGCCCAAGCGTGAGACGTCCTGGTCGGCGGCGCCCGGGAACACGTTCGGCACCTTGCTGGTGTGGGTCGCGGTGTGCGTCGGCGGGTGGATCCTCGCGCTGATCGTCATGGCCGCGACGCTGCCGACCGCGGTGGCGGCGTGGGGCGCGGTCGCGCTGGCCGGGGTCGCCGTACTGGCCACCGGCGGGATCCTGGCGAAGTCGATGATCGAGGACCGCGCGCACAAGGCGGTCCGGAAGCAGTACCGGAAGTACCTGCTGCCGGAGGACTTCGACAGCGAGGCAGCGTGGTTGCTCGGGCGGGCCCAGCGCGCGGTGAAAACGGTGCTCGAGGCAACCGTCACGCGGCGCGGGTTGCTGGACGACGTGAAGAACGAACTGGTGCTGCCCGAGCAGCTGTGGGACATCGCGCAGGTGCTGCGGGAGCAGACGGTACTGCGGGCGCGGCAGCAGGACATCGCGCGCGGGGCGAAGACGGCCGAGCTGGACGCCGTGCTGGGGCCGCAACGCCGTGCGCTCGCACTGTCAGCCGAGGCGATCAAACGCAAGGTCGATCTCCTCGACCAGTACGCCGACCGAGTCCGCTCCGCCGACGCCGCGCTCCGCGCCGAGGCGGCGCTGGAGGACGGGGACCGTTACATAGAACTCCTCGCCCGCACGGAGGCCGCCGGCGACACTGCCGTCGTAGAAGGCTTCACCGACGAAGCTACGGCGTTGAAGGACACCCTCACCCGCTCCATCAACGCGGCCCGGGACGCCGGCCGGACGCTCGCGCTCCCGGAGTAGGCCGGCCCTGGGCGTCTAACGTCCTTCGAGGAGTTGCTGCTCCTGTTCGGGGGTGAGACCGATCGTCAGGGCGGGTTCGCCACGGCTCTTGTCCCAGCGCAGGACGTCTTCGACGGTCGTCCGGAGTGGGGTGACGGGCATGCCCGCGGCGCGGGACTTGGCGGGGTTCCGGCGGCGTTCGCCCCATTCGGATTCGGGGTCGATGAGCGGGAAGCGGGGCGGGACCGCGTCGCGGGGGACCGGGACGATGTCGACGGTGGTGCCGGACAGGTCGGCGGCGGTCCGGATGAGTTCGGCGAGGGTGGAGTCGGGGCCGACCGCGTTGTACGCCCCGGGGCGCGCGTCGGTGATCAGCTGGGTGATGAGGCGTGCCACGTCGCGGCTGTCGACCAACTGCAGCGGTGCCTCCGGCTTGGTGGGAAGCGCGACCCGCCCGCCGCGAGCACCCCGGCGGATCCAGTAGAGCGCCGTACCGGACGAGTCCCCGGGCCCCGTGACCCGGCCCGGCCGGATCAGCGTCGCCCGATCGCCGTACCGCTCCACGACGTCGTCCTCACACGCCACCTTGCACGGTCCGTACGTCTCGTTCGTCAGTACGTCGGCATCCCGCAGCGGCTCTCGCCGTGGCGCGGTCTCGTCCGTCCCGGCGGGCAGATCCCGCACGTACACCGCGTGACTCGACACGAACACGTACCGCCCGACCCGGTCCCCGAGCAGGTCCATCGCCTGGTCGACGTCGCGGGCCCGGAACCCGCTCAGGTCCACCACCGCGTCCCACTCGCCGGTCTTCAGCGCCGAGTAGTCGCCGCTCGCCCGATCCCCGACCAGTTGCGTGACTTCGGGCGGCAGCGGCGTACCGCTGACCCCCCGGCTGAACGACGCGACCTCCGCGCCCTGCTCGAGTGCGTCGTCCACGACCGCACGTCCGACAAAACCGTTCCCGCCCAGAATCAGAATCCGCACAACCGCCCAACCTAGCGCCGCACCCCCGCGACCGCGACCGGATTGATCGACAACCGAATGACCCTGTAACACGTCTGAACAGGTGAGGGAGCGGTCTGTACCGCACACTGGAGCTGAGGTGTGCGGAACCGGGGACAGGGGAGCCGATGGGGAGTGCGCGCGCGACGGCGAAGCGGCCGCGGTCGATGCCGAAGTTGCTGGGGTTCACCCTGCTGGGCGCACTGCTTCCAGGACTCGGACTGATCGTCGGCGGGCGCCGGAAGCTGGGCGCGTTCGTGCTCACGGTGTTCTTCGCGCTGGCCGGGGTCGCGGCGTACGTCGCCCTGACCCGGCGTGACGAGGTGATCGCGGCGGCCGTCGTACCGAGCCGGCTGCTGATCACGTCGGTGCTGATCGGCGCGCTCGCGTTCCTCTGGATCGTGGTGGTCGTCGGCTCGCACCGGTCGTTGCGTCCGGCAACGGGCGGTACCGGCGGGCGGGTGGCCGGCGCGCTGTTCGTCGGCGTGCTGTGCTTCGCGATCGCGGCACCGGCGGCGATCGGCGTACAGACCGTGCTCGCGCAGCGGACGCTGGTGCAGGACGTGTTCCAGTCGCAGGGCGAGAGCAAGAGCGCCACCCGGCCGACCACCGTCAACGTGAAGGACCCGTGGGAGGACCGGCCGCGGCTGAACCTGTTGCTGCTCGGCGGTGACGACGCGCCGAGCCGCGAGGGCGTGCGGACCGACACCGTGATCGTCGCGAGCATCGACACCAAGACCGGGAACACCTCGCTGATCTCGATGCCGCGGAACCTGACGTTCATGCCGTTCCCGGCGGACTCGCCGTTGCACAAGTTCTACCCGGACGGGTTCGGCAAGGAAGGGCTGAGCCTGGACGGGCGGCTGGAGTGGATGCTGACCGCGATGTACCAGAACATCCCGGACGCGCACCCCGGCATCCTCGGTCCGTCGGACAACGAGGGCGCCGACGTGGTGAAGCAGTCGGTCGGCGAGGCGACCGGGCTGAAGATCGACTACTACCTGCAGGTCAACCTGACGAGCTTCCCGGAGATCGTGGACGCCCTCGGCGGCATCACGGTGAACGTCAACGAGCGGGTCGCGATGGGCGGGGTCAGCAGCGCGGGCATCCCGCCGAAGGAGTGGATCGAGCCGGGTCCGCGGCAGCACCTGGACGGCCGGCACGCGCTGTGGTTCGCGCGCGGGCGGTACGGCGCCGACGACGACCAGCGGCAGGTCCGGCAGCGGTGCGTGATCAAGGCGATGGTGGACGCGGCGGATCCGCAGACGCTGGTCACGAAGTACAAGGCGATCGCGAAGGCCGGGCGGCATCTGCTCCGCACCGACATCCCGCAGGAGTTGCTGCCCGCGATGGTGCAGCTGGCGCTGAAGGTGAAGTCGGCAACGGTCGCGAACGTCACCCTCGACTCCGAGAAGCTCCGCCTCAAGTACCTCCACCCCGACTACCAGGCCCTCCGCGCCACGGTCCAGGCAGCCATCAGCACGGACCCGGCCCCCGCCACCACTCCGGTCACCCCGACCTCCCCGAAGGCCACCCGCAAACCCACCACCACAACCACCACCCCGCCCCCGGGCCCCACCCAGAACCTCGCCGACGCCTGCGCCTACAACCCGTCAGGCGACCAGCCGAACTAACTGTTGTGCGCCAGGGTGTCGATCCGGCGCCTGCCCGCTCGACGTGAGAGTAAGTGAGCGACCCACACGACGAGGAGCAGCGATGCGATTCATGATCATCAACAAGGCGGACGCGGACAGCGAGGCGGGCAAGTTGCCGCCGGCGGAGGTCGGGGAGGCGGTCGGGCAGGTCGTCGAGGACCTGTCGAAGGCCGGCGTACTGCTGTTCGCCGAGGGGGTGCACCGGAGTTCGCTCGGCGCCCGGGTGAAGGTCGAGGGCGGCCGGCGGACCGTGACCGACGGGCCGTTCGCGGAGACCAAGGAGCTGGTCGGCGGCATGATCGTGGTCGAGGTGCGCAACCGCGACGAGGCGATCGAGTGGGCGGCGCGACTGGCCGAGGCACTGCGGGACGAGGTCGAGGTACGCCGGGTCGTCGAGGAGGCCGACTTCGGCCCGGACTCGGACGTGTTCGCGGGCTGAGGTCCATTCCTGCCCCTCCCGTCCGTGGGAGGGGCATGAGCACATTCGAGGTATCCGACGCAGAGCTGTACTACGAAGTGCGCGGTAATGGCCCGTTGACGGTCCTGGTCGGCGCACCGATGGACGCGGACGCGTTCGCCCCACTGGCCGCGCTGCTGGCGACCGACCGTACCGTCCTGACCCTGGACCCGCGCGGCGTGAAGCGCAGCACGCTGACCCCGGGCGGTACGTCGCGCCCGGAGCAGCGCGCCGACGACCTCGCGCAGCTGATCCGGCACGTCGACGCGGGCCCGGCCGACGTACTGGGGTCGAGCGGCGGAGCCGTCAGCGCGCTGGCGCTGGCGCAGTACCACCCGGACGTGGTGCGAACGGTGATCGCGCACGAGCCGCCGCTCGACCGGCTGCTGCCGGACGCGGACCAGCTGCTCGCGCGGTCCGAGAGGCTGATGGCCGACTACCTGGCCGGGGACGTGGTCGGCGCCTGGAAGCAGTTCTTCCGGCTGGCCGGCATCTTCCTCCCCGACGAGGCGGCCGAGGCGATGTTCGGCGGCGAGCGGGACCCGGAGCAGGTGGCGGCCGAGCGGTTCTGGTTCGGGCACGAGATGCGCGAGACGATCACCTGGCTCCCGGACGTCGACCGGCTTCGTGAGGCGGACGTCGTGGTCGGCATCGGCGCGGACTCGACCGGCCAGCTCTGCGACCGTACGTCGACCGCGCTGGCCGGCCGGCTGGGCCTCGAACCGACCAGGTTCCCGGGCGGTCACACCGGGTTCGTGGATGCCCCGGAGGCGTTCGCGGCGGCGTTGTGTGCGGGGCTGGCTGCCCGAGGTGAGACTCGCTCGTAGGCTGCTGGGGAGAGTATGTGAAGCTGGAGGTGTCCGGTGGGTGCGCAGGCGTGTGGCGGCGGTCGTACCGGGCACCGGTCCGAGTGCCGCGTCGCCCGCGTGGCTACTTGACCTCAACCGTGGTTGAAGTTTCAAGCTGGTGTCGCTGAACCAGGACATCGGAGAGATATCGGCCCCCGCTGGGCCCCGACGAAGGAGCAGAGTTGACCACGTACACGCTTCCCGACCTCCCTTACGACTACGGTGCACTGGCGCCGAGCATCGCCGGCGAGATCATGGAGCTGCACCACGACAAGCACCACGCGACCTACGTGAAGGGTCTGAACGACACCCTCGACAAGCTGGCCGAGGCTCGCGACAAGGGTGACTTCGGCGCGATCGTCGGGCTGGAGAAGACGCTGGCCTTCAACCTCGGCGGGCACGTCAACCACTCCATCTTCTGGAAGAACCTGTCGCCGGACGGCGGCGACAAGCCGGACGGCGAGCTGGGCGCGGCGATCGACGAGTTCTTCGGCTCGTTCGACGCCTTCCAGGCGAACTTCACCGCGAGCGCGACCACCATCCAGGGCTCCGGCTGGGCGATCCTCGGCTGGGACGCGCTGGGCGGCAAGCTGCTCATCCACCAGCTGTACGACCAGCAGGGCAACCTGCCGGCCGGGCAGATCCCGATCGCCATGCTGGACATGTGGGAGCACGCGTTCTACCTGCAGTACAAGAACGTGAAGCCCGACTACGTCAAGGCATGGTGGAACGTCGTGAACTGGGCCGACGCGCAGGCCCGCTTCGACGCGGCCCGCTCCGGCGCGAGCGCGCTGATCACCGGCGCCTGAGACAACACGCGGTACGACGAAGGGCGCCTGGCTCCGGCCGGGCGCCCTTCGTGCTGTCAGCCACAGAAGTCCGCGATCACCGGGGCGATCGCCGACGCCTTGATCATGTGGTTCTGCCCCGGAATCTCGGTGTGCCCGGCGCCCGGTACGGCGGCCGCGAGCGCCCGCGTCGACGTCTTCATCCACGCGGGGCTCTTGCCGCCGCTCGCCACCAGCACGGGCTGGTCGATCGGCGCCCACTGCGCGGCGTCCATCGGTTCGCCGAAGCAGTTCTCGCCGAGCACCTGGGCGTCGTACGGCAGCGTGTGCGCGATCGCCCGCATGTTCTTCCAGGCCGGCATCAGCTTCATCACCGTGACCAGGATCCCGGGCAGTCCGATGCCCTTGGTGAAGAAGTACTTGATCGCGTCGTCCGGGCCGAGCGCGGTCAGCTCCGCGACCCAGTCACGCGGGATCTGCTTGCGGCTGTCGTCGACGACGTACGGCGGCTCGAACGCGACCAGCTTCTCGACCGGTAGCCCGGCCGCGGTGGCCCGGAGCGCGAGCGCCGCACCGGACGACGAGCCGTAGACGTACGCCGATCCACCGGCCGCCTCGATCACCGCGGCCAGGTCCTCGATCTCGCGGTCCACGGCGTACGCGCCGGTGTCGCCGGAGTCGCCGCGTCCGCGCCGGTCGTAGTTGTAGACCGTGAACCGGTCCGCGAGCGCCTCGGCGAGCTCGGGCATCGGGCCCTGCGCGCGCGAGCAGAGCGCGCCGTCGACGAGGACCAGGGCGGGCCCGCTGCCGCGCCGGTCGTAGGCGATGGTGGTGCCGTCCTTCGAGAGCACGGTTTCCATGGTGGGTTCCTCCTGTTGGATGACGATCTCACCACTGCGTCGAGCACGCGGAAGCGATGTCGACAGGCTGTGATCTACATCACACGGACTTCAGGCTGGATGCGTAGCGTCACGGCCTCTGGGTACCGGGTCCGAAGCCGAGCACGGGAGGCGGTCCAGGTGACAACCCATCCGGAGATCGTCCGGCATCCGGCCGGACCGAACGGTCAGCACGACAACGTCGGCGCACTGGTCAGCCAGGCGACCAGCGATCTGAGCCAGCTGGTTCGCGACGAGCTGCAGTTGGCCAAGGCCGAGCTGAAGCAGAAGGGCAAGGAGGCCGGCGTCGGCGCCGGACTTTTCGGCGGAGCCGGCACGCTCGCGGTCTACGGACTCGGTGTGCTGATCGCCGCCGCGGTGCTCGGACTGGCCACCGCGTTGCCGGGTTGGCTGTCGGCGCTGATCGTCGCCGCGGTGCTGTTCGTGATCGCGACCGTCGCGGCCCTGCTCGGCAAACGGCACGTCACGCGGGCCACTCCGCCTGTTCCGCAAGGCGCCGTCGACGGTATGCACGAGGATCTGGAAGCACTCAAGGGACACCAGCCGGAAGGGAAGGCCCGATCGTGAGCACCACCAGGAATGCGGCGCACCGCGAGCCGATGTCCGAGAGCGAGACGCTCCGCGTCGATCTGGAACAGACCCGGCAGCACCTGGCCGACACCGTGCAGGAGCTGAGCCGGCGGCTGAATGTGCCACACCGGATGAAGGAGACGGCCGGACACGCCGGCCAGACGATGAAGGACCTGCCGGGCGTCGGCAAGCGGCACCCGAAGGCGACCGCCGCGATCGGCGGAGCGGTCGTCGCCGGCGCCGGTGCGATGGCCTGGATGGCCAGCCGGCACAAGTAGTTCAGCAGGCGGCGGCGCGTTCGAGCAGCAGCTTGCGTTCGCGTTCGTTGCGAGTGAGCGCGGCGGCCTTCTCGAACTCGGCGCGCGCCTCGTCGAGGCGGCCGAGCTTGAACAGCAGGTCGCCGCGGACACTCGGCAGCAGGTGGTAGTCCTTCAGCGACGGGTCGTCGGCGAGCAGGTCGACCGCCTGCAGCCCGCGTTCGGGCCCGAACGCCATCGAGATCGCGACCGCCTGGTTGAGCTCGACCACCGGTGACGGCGTGAGCTGCGCGAGTACGGCGTACAGGCCGGCGATGCGGGCCCAGTCGGTGTCGTCCGGGTCGGCGGCCCGCGCGTGACAGGCGGCGATCGCGGCCTGCAGGAGGTACGGGCCGGGCGGCTTCTCCAGGGCCCAGGCGCGGTCGATGCCCTCCAGGCCGCGGCGGATCAGCAGGCGGTCCCAGCGACGGCGGTCCTGGTCGAGCAGCAGCACCGGCTCGCCGTCCGGGCCGGTCCGGGCGTTCGCGCGGGAGGACTGCAGCTCCATCAGGGCGAGCAGGCCGAGCACTTCGGGTTCGGCCGGCATCAGCTCGACGAGCAGCCGGCCGAGGCGCATCGCCTCGTTGCACAACGCCGGGCGCATCCAGTCGTCACCGGCGGTCGCGGAGTACCCCTCGTTGTAGATCAGGTACACGACCTCGAGGACCGACTGCAGGCGGTCGAGCAGCTCGGGTCCGGACGGCACCTCGAACTCGACGCCGGCCTTCGCCAGGTTGCGCTTGGCCCGGACGATCCGCTGCGCGATCGTCGGCTCCGGGGCCAGGAACGCGCGGGCGATCTCGTCGGTCTTCAGGCCGCCGAGCAGTTTCAGCGTCAGCGTGACCCGGGCGTCCATCGTCAGCACCGGGTGGCAGGCGGTGAACACCAGCCGGAGCAGGTCGTCCTCGATGTGGTCCTCGAGGATCGCCTCGACGTCGTCCTCGACCGATTCGCCGTCGATCTCCAGTTCGTGGCCCAGCTCGGCCAGCTTGCGCTGGTACGTCTCCTTGCGCCGGATCAGGTCGATCGCCCGGCGCTTCGCGATCGCCATCAGCCAGGCACCCGGATTCTGCGGTACGCCGGACTGCGGCCACTGCTCCAGCGCCGCCACCAGCGCGTCCTGGGCCAGCTCCTCGGCCAGGCCGACGTCCCGGACGATCCGCGCGACACCCGCGACGATCCGCGCCGACTCGATCCGCCAGACCGCGTCGACCGCCCCCTGCGCCTCAGCTACCGTCACCCGCCGATAGTAGACACTGCACAGGTGGACCTGCTGCGCACCGCACTCAGCCTCCTCGTCCTGGACCTCCGGAGTACCGGTGGCCTCACCCTGCAACTGCTGGACGAGCCCGCGCTCGACGACCCGGCGTACGACTCGCTCTGGCTGCTCTCGGGCGACGACTGCCGCACCGGCCTGCTCGCCTTCCGCGACCTGCCCGCCGCCGAGCAGGTGGTTCAGGTCGCCGAACAGGTCCAGGACTTCGTCCACGAGGAACTGTGCCGCCTGGGCCTCCCTGTCACCTGGCCGGAGTGCCCCGACCATCCGGCGTCCCATCCGCTGACCCCGGCACTGTCAGGCGGTCATCCCAGCTGGCAGTGCCCGAAATCAGCCCAACCGGTCGCCGCGATCGGCGAGCTGTAGGAAGGCGAACGGTATCCGGGGGATAGCACCGGCACGCAGCGAATAGACTTCGTGACCGGAAACCCCCAGACGATGGCATGAGGTTTGCTGTGCTCACCATGCAGGACGCGCTGCTCGCGCTGACGAAGTACTGGACCGACCGGGGCTGCATGATCGTGCAGCCGTTCAACACCGAGGTCGGTGCCGGAACGCTGAACCCGGCGACCATCCTGCGGGTGCTCGGTCCCGAGCCGTGGCGGGTGGCGTACGTCGAGCCGAGTGTCCGGCCGGACGACAGCCGCTACGGCGAGAACCCGAACCGGCTGCAGACGCACACCCAGTTCCAGGTCGTGCTGAAGCCGGATCCGGGCAATCCGCAGGAGCTGTTCCTGGACAGCCTCGAGGCGCTCGGGATCGACATCGACGCGCACGACGTACGGTTCGTCGAGGACAACTGGGCGAACCCGGCGACCGGTTCCTGGGGGCTCGGCTGGGAGGTCTGGCTGGACGGCCTGGAGATCACCCAGTTCACCTACTTCCAGCAGGCCGGCGGCATGACGCTGGACCCGGTGTCGGTGGAGATCACCTACGGCATCGAGCGGATCATGATGGCGCTGCAGGGCGTCTCGCACTTCAAGGACATCGCCTACGCGCCGGGCATCTCGTACGGCGAGGCGTTCGGCCAGGCGGAGTACGAGATGAGCCGGTACTACCTCGACGACGCCGACGTGGAGTCGCAGAAGCGCCTGTTCGAGGAGTACGCGAACGAGGCCCGGCGGATGATCGACGACCGCCTCCCGGTGCCCGCGCACATTCAGGTGCTGCGGTGTTCGCACACGTTCAACATCCTCGACGCCCGGGGCGCCGTGAGTACGACGGAACGCGCGAAGGCGTTCGGCCGGATGCGGACGCTGGCCCGCGAGGTGTCGCGGCTGTGGGCGGAGCGCCGCGACGAGCTGGAGCACCCGCTGGGGCTCGCCGAGTTGCCGCCGGCCGCGCCGGAGCCGACCGGGTTCCCGGCGATCAGCGGCACCCGGCAGCTGACCTTCGAGATCGGCACCGAGGAGATGCCGCCGTCCGAGGTCACCAAGACCGCCGCCGCGGTGCAGGCCGCGCTGGAGGAGAAGCTGGCCGCGACGCGGCTCGAGCACGGGAAGATCACCACGTACGCGACCCCGCGCCGGGTCGTCGCGTTCGTCGCCTCGGTGCACGCGGGGGAGCCGGACGCGGAGCGGGTGGTGCGCGGTCCGCGGAAGGCGGCCGCGTACGACGCCGACGGCAACCTGACGAAGGCCGCCGCCGGGTTCGCCCGCGGGCAGAAGGCCGACGAGAGCGAGCTGCACGACCTGGAGGTCGACGGCGTCGAGTACGTCGCGGTCACCAAGCCGGACCCGGGTCGCGGTGCGGCTGAGGTGCTGAGCGGCGTACTCAGCGAGATCGTCGCCGGCCTGCGCTCGGACAAGAACATGCGGTGGAACGACGCGAAGCTGTCCTTCACCCGGCCGATCCGCTGGCTGGTCGCGCTGCTCGGTGACGAGATCGTCCCGGTCTCCGTGTCGAGCCTGGCCGCCGGCCGGACCACCCGGGTGCACCGGACCGCGGCGCAGCCGAAGGTCGAGATCGCGTCCGCCGAGGGGTACCTGGACCTGCTCCGGATCCACGGCATCGAGGCCGACCCGGCGCGCCGCCGCGCGACCGTCGTGGAGGCCGCGGCCGACCTGTCCGCGAAGGTACAGGGCACGGTCGACGTCGAGGGCGAGGCCGCGCTGGTCGACCAGATCGTCAACCTGATCGAGGAGCCGACGCCGATCCTGGGCGGGTTCGCGCCGGAGTACCTCGACCTGCCGGGCGAGATCCTGACCACGGTGATGCGCAAGCACCAGCGGTACCTGCCGGTGCGCGACCACGACGGCAAGCTGCTGCCGCACTTCGTTGCCGTGGCCAACGGTTCGGTCGACGAGGACGTCGTCCGCGCGGGCAACGAGGCGGTCCTGCGGGCCCGTTACGAGGACGCCGCGTTCTTCTGGCGGGCCGACCTCGACACGCCGCTGGAGTCGATGAAGGGCGAGCTGGACAAGCTGGCCTTCGAGGAGCGGCTCGGCTCGATGGCCGACCGGGCCGGACGGATCGGGCGGATCGCGCTGAAGCTCGCCGCGACGCTCGAGCTCGACGGGGACGATCTCGCGACCCTGAAGCGCGCGGCGGAGTTGGCGAAGTTCGACCTCGGCTCGCAGATGGTCGTCGAGCTGACCAGCCTGGCCGGGACGATGGCCCGCGAGTACGCGAACCGTGCGGGTGAGACGGAGGCGGTCGCGCAGGCGCTGTACGACATGGAGCTGCCGCGGTCGGCCGGTGACCCGGTCCCGTCGACGACTCCCGGCGCACTGCTCGCGCTGGCGGACCGCTTCGACCTGCTCGCCGGGCTGTTCGGCGTCGGCGCGAAGCCGACCGGCAGCTCGGACCCGTTCGCACTGCGGCGGGCGGCCGCGGGTGTGGTCGCGATCCTCCGGGAGCACCCGGAGCTGCGGGCGATCACGCTGCCGGTCGGCCTGCGGGCGGCCGCGGACGAGATCGGTGCCCAGGGCATCGACGTACCGGCGGAGTCGCTGGACGAGGTCGCCGAGTTCACCGTACGGCGGTACGAGCAGCAGCTGATCGACCGCGGCGACGACCACCTCCAGGTGGCCGCCGTGTTGCCGCTGGCAACTGCTCCGGCCGCCGCGGACGAGACGCTGAAGGCCCTGCAGGACCTGGTCGGTAACAGTGACTTCGCCGGCCTGGTCGCGGTCCTCCAGCGGGTCCGGCGGATCGTCCCCGAAGGCACCGCGGCGGAGTACGACCCGGCCAAGCTCACCGAGCCGGCCGAGGTCGCCCTGCACGAGGCGGTCCAGAAGATCGGCCAGGCACCCACCGGCCTGTCCGACTTCGTCACCGCCACGTCCGTCCTGGTCGGCCCGGTGAACGCGTTCTTCGACGACATCCTCGTGATGGCGAAGGAGCCGGACCTCCGCGCCGCCCGCCTCGGCCTGCTCGCAACCATCAGCAAACTCGCCGCCCCGGTCCTCGACTGGCAGGCCCTCGGCACCAGCCTGAGCCCCGCGGAATGATCGGTCCCGCAGAGGTTGCCGAACGGGCCGGGCAGATCGCTCCGGCCCTTCGGCAGCACCTGACGTTGACACCGTTCGTGCGGTACGAGGCGCTCAGCGACGACGTCGGTGCCGAGGTGCTGGTGAAGTGCGAGCATCAGCAGCGGACCGGGTCGTTCAAGGCGCGTGGGGCGATGGCGAAGGTGCTCACGTTGACCGGCGAGCAGCGCGCGGCCGGTGTGGTGACGGCGTCCACGGGTAACCACGGGCTCGGGGTCGGGAACGCGTTGGCGACGCTGGGTGGACAGGGGATCGTCTATCTGCCGGAGAACGCGGCTCCCGGAAAGGTGGCCGCGCTCAAGCGCTTCGGGCTCGAACTGCGGGCCGAGGGCAACGACACCGGTGTGCTGGAGTCGAAGGCTCGCGTGTACGCCGCGGAGAACGGGCTGACGTACGTGCCGCCGTACAACGACCCGGAGATCGTGGCCGGGCAGGGGACCGTCGGCGTGGAGATCGTGGAGCAGCTCGACGGTCGGCCGCTCGACGCGATCGTGGTGTCGGTCGGTGGCGGTGGGCTGATCAGCGGGGTCGCCGCGGTGCTGAAGAAGCAGCTGCCGAACGTCAAGGTGTACGGCGCCCAGCCGGCCGTCGACGACGCGATGGCGGCATCGGTGCGAGCCGGCGAGATCGTCCGGGTGGAAGCCGAAGCGACCTTGTCGGACGGTACGGCGGGCAGCGTCGAGCCCGGGAGTATCACGTTCGGGCTGTGCCGGGACCTGGTCGACGACTGGGTGCTCGTGCCCGAGGACCGGATCCGGGACGCGTTGCGGCTGGTGATCGACACCGAGCACCAGTTGATCGAAGGCGCGGCGGCCCTGGCGTTCGCGGCCGCGCGCGAGCGACGTACCGAACTGGCCGGGCAGCGGGTCGCGGTGGTGTCCTGCGGCGGCAACATGTCGTCCTCGACCTTGGTGCGCGCGCTTGCGTGAGCTCGTCGTCCTCGGGACCGGCAGTCAGGTGCCGTCGCGGGAGCGGACACAGAACGGGTACTTCCTGCGGTGGGACGACCAGGGGTTCCTGTTCGATCCGGGGGAGGGCACCCAGCGGCAGATGATCTTCGCCGGGGTTCCGGCCGGTGCGATCACGCGACTGTGTGTGACGCACTTCCACGGGGACCACTGCCTCGGCGTACCGGGGGTGGTGCAGCGGCTGTCGCTGGACGGCGTACCGCATCCGGTGCACGCGCACTATCCGGCGTCGGGACAGACGTACTTCGACCGGTTGCGGTACGCGGCCTCGTTCTTCGAGCGGGCCGAGCTGCTCGAGGAGCCGGTGGAGGAGGACGGGCTGCTGTCCGTCGGGTCGTTCGGGCAGTTGTGGGCGCGCCGGCTGGAGCACCCGATCGAGTCGTTCGGGTACCAGTTGGTCGAGCCGGACGGGCGGCGGATGCTGCCGGGGCGGCTCGCGGAGTACGGCGTGACCGGGCCGGACGTCGGGCGGTTGCAGCGGGCGGGATCGATCGAGGTGGGCGGGCGGACCGTGCGGATCGAGGACGTCAGCGAGGTACGGCGGGGGCAACGGTTCGCGTTCGTGATGGACACCCGGTTGTGCGCGAACGTGCTGCGGCTGGCCGAGGACGCCGACCTGCTGGTGATCGAGTCGACCTACCTGTCGGCGGAAGCGGAGCTGGCCCGCCGGTTCGGGCACCTGACCGCGCGGCAGGCGGCGCGGGTCGCGGCCGAGTGCGGCGTACGGAAACTGGTCCTGACGCACTTCTCCCAGCGGTACCTGGAGCCGGAGCGCTTCCACGAGGAGGCGGCCGAGGAGTTCTCCGGAGAGGTCGTGGTGGCGTCGGATCTCAGCAGAATCTCAGTTCCGGCCCGTCGCTAGCGAACAGTTAGTGACGGCGCGGCGAACACGCCCGAACCGGGAAGACGGCATCATCGGCCGGGATTAGCATTGCCCGCGAATACAACGGCCGATCCCCAGGAGCAGATCTCGTGCGCACGCCCCGTCCACTGCCGGCGGTTGTGGCGCTGGTTGTGCTGGGAGCGGCGGCCGGGGTGACGGTATGGCGGCCCTGGGAAGGTGCGGCCGGCGCGACGGCCGGATCGAGCGGGATCAGCGTGTCCAGGAGCCAGTGCGGGCAGGGCTGGACGGACCCGCGGATCGGGCGGCAGGTGCTGACCGTGCACAACACGGGCGATGCTTCCGCCGAGGTCGACGTGGTCGAGGTCGACAGCCGGAAGGTGTACGGCGAGGTCGAGGGACTCGGGCCGAACACCAGCGCGCAGGTCGACGTACAACTCGGTGCCGGGAAGTACGCGATCCGTTGCCTGATCGAGGACACCGACGCGATCACCGGCCCGACCGTCACGATCAGCGGCGACGGGCAGGGCGGACCGGCCGTGGTGCCGGTGACCAAGAACGACATGCTGCCGCTGGTGAAGAAGTACGAGGCCGGTGTCGCGCGCGGTGTCGCGGATCTGGTGACGAAGACGGGCAAACTGCGCGCCGACGTGGACGGCGGCAATCTCGACGCCGCCCGGACCGACTGGCTGGCCGCGCACCTGGCGTACAACTCCCTCGGCGCGGCCTACGGTGCGTTCGGCGACTTCGCCGACAAGATCGACGGCTCGGACGCCGGGTTCCACCCGCTGGAGAAGGGTTTGTGGCACAACGCGTCCGCCGCGGCCCTGAAGCCGATCGCGACCCAGTTGGCCGCCGACGTACGCGCCCTGCAGAAGGACCTGCCGAACGAGCAGGTCGATCCGAACGACCTCGGTCTGCGTGCCCACGAGATCATGGAGAACGCGCTCCAGTTCGAGCTGACCGGCGAGAACGACCAGGGCAGCGGTACGTCGCTGAACACCGCGCTGGCGAACCTGAACGGTACGGCGAACGTGCTGGCCGTCCTCGACCCGGTCCTCAAACCCCGGTACGCCGACCTGCCACAGGTGCGGAAGTGGGAGAACCGCGTGCGGGCGCTGCTGGCCGCCCACCAGAACACGCCCGTCGACAAGCTCGACCACACGACGCGGCAAGAGCTCAACGGCGCGGTCGGCGAACTGTTGGAGAAGCTCGCCCCGGTGGCCGCGATCTGCGACGTACGGAGGACCGGATGAGCGGATTCGACCGGCGGTCCTTCCTGCGCGGGACGTTGGCCGGGGCCGGTGCGGCCGCGGTGACCGGGCTGACGCTGAACGCCGACGCCGCGACGCCGACGTCCGTGCCGTTCCACGGCGTACATCAGGCAGGCATCGTCACGCCGCAGCCGGCGCAGGCGGTCTTCGCGTCGTTCGATGTGATCGCGGCGGACAAGGGCGAGCTGACCGACCTGTTCACGACGCTGACCGAGCGGGCGCGGCTGCTCACCGCGGGCGGCGCGCTGCCGCCGCTCGGGATCACCGCGCCGCCGGCCGATTCCGGCGTACTCGGGCCGGAGATGCCGGGCGACGACCTGACGGTCACCGTCGGTGTCGGCGCCTCGCTGTTCGACGCGCGGTACGGACTCGCCGAACTGAAGCCGGCGAAGCTCACCGCGATGAAGACGTTCCCGAACGACAGCCTCGACGAGGCCTTGTGTCACGGGGATCTGAGCCTGCAGCTGTGCGCGACCGAGACCGACACCGTGCTGCACGCCCTGCGCGACATCGCCCGGCACACCCGCGGCGCGATGCAGCTGCGCTGGCGGGTCGACGGGTTCCGGAGCAAGCCGCGGCCGGCCGGGACGCCGCGCAACCTGATGGGCTTCAAGGACGGGATCGTCCAACCGGCCTCGGCCGACCACGACAAGCTCGTGTGGGTCGGCAAGGGCAACGGCGAACCGGCCTGGACCGAGGGCGGCAGCTACCAGGTGCTGCGCCAGATCCGGATGCTGGTCGAGTTCTGGGACCGGGTGTCGCTCGGCGAGCAGGAGAACATGTTCGGCCGCCGCCGCGACACCGGTGCGCCGCTGGACGGCAGCAGCGAGACCGACCTGCCGGACTACCCGGCCGACCCGACCGGCTCGGCGATCCCGCTGACCAGCCACATTCGCAAGGCGAACCCGCGGACGCCGGACACCGCGTCCAGCCAGTTCCTGCGCCGTGGCTACAACTACGACAAGGGCACCGACGCCGTCGGTGACCTGGACCTGGGCCTGCTGTTCTGCGCCTACCAGCAGGACATCGCCCGGCAGTTCGAGGCCGTCCAGACCAGGCTGGCCGACGAGCCGCTCGTCGACTACATCCGGCCGGTCGGCGGCGGCTATTTCTTCACGCTTCCCGGTGTACGGGACGGCAACGACCACTTCGCGCGGTCGTTGCTCGCATGAGGTATTCATCAGGAGGAGAAGGCATGCGCGCAAGACTCCCTGTCGCCGCCACGGCAGTCGCTGCCGCGACGGGCTTGTTGCTGGCCGCCTGCGGCGCACCCGGCGCCGCCCAGCAGGTGACCGACGCCGGCGCGGCGTTCACGGCGGCCGACGCCGCGTCGTACCGTCCGGCTGGGACCACCACGCCGATCAAGCACGTGGTGGTGATCTTCGGCGAGAACATCTCGTTCGACCACTACTTCGGCACCTACCCGAAGGCGGCCAACACCGACGGTACGCCGTTCACGGCCGCCCGGCACACGCCCCAGGTCAATGGTCTGACCAACCAGTTGCTGACGAACAACCCGAACGCGTACAACCCGAAGCGGCTGTCGCCGTCGCAGGCGATGACCTGCGACCAGAACCACGGGTACTCCGCGGAGCAGAAGGCCGTCAACGGCGGCAAGGACGACAAGTACGTCGAGTACACCGAGACGTCCAAGTGCACCGGGCAGCCCGTCCTGTTCGGTGAGCCGGGTCTGGTGATGGACTACTTCGACGGCAACACCGTCACCGCGATGTGGAACTACGCCCAGCACTACTCGCTGAGCGACAACTCGTTCGACTCCGTGTACGGCCCGTCCAGCCCGGGTGCCATCAACCTGATCTCCGGGCAGACGCACGGCGTCCAGGCCTACGACCCGAAGACGGGGCAGCCGACCACCGACGCGTACGCCGTACAGTCGCCGGACGCCAACGGGATCGGCACCATGACCAACGATCCCGACCCGTTCTACGACGACTGCTCGGACAACAACGGCAAGTCGACGAACAACCTGGCCGTGATGCACGGGCAGAACATCGGTGACCTGCTGAACAAGCAGAAGGTCACCTGGGGCTGGTTCCAGGGCGGCTTCAAGCCGACCGGTACGGCCAACGGCAAGGCTGTCTGCGGTGCCCAGCACACCAACGTCGGCGGCAACGCGGTGAACGACTACAGCCCGCACCACGAGCCGTTCATGTACTACAAGTCGACGTCCAACCCGAAGCACCTGCCGCCGTCGTCGGTGGCCGCGATCGGTCACACCGACCAGGCCAACCACCAGTACGACACGTCGGACTTCGACGCGGCGCTGGCGGCGAACAACCTGCCGGCGGTCAGCTTCCTGAAGGCCGGCGCGTACCAGGACGGCCACGCCGGGTACTCCGACCCGCTGGACGAGCAGGCGTTCATCGTCAAGGAGATCAACGCGCTGCAGAAGTCGCCGGAGTGGAAGTCCACCGCGATCGTGCTGGCCTACGACGACTCCGACGGCTGGTACGACCACGTGACGCCGCCGAGCGTCAACGGTTCGAACGACGCGGCGCTCGACCAGGCGGCGTTGTGCGGCCAGAAGCACGTCGCGGGCGGGTACGCCGACCGCTGCGGCTACGGCCCGCGGCTCCCGCTGCTGGTGATCTCGCCGTACGCGAAGACCAACCACGTCGACCACGCGCTGACCGACCAGACCTCGATCCTGAAGTTCATCGAGGACAACTGGGGGACCGGCCGGATCGGTGACCACTCGTTCGACGAGCGGGCCGGCAGCCTGAACAGCCTGTTCAGCTGGTGGTCGCACCCGAACACCAAGCAGCTGATCCTGGACCCGAAGACCGGGGCCGTCGTCAGCTGAGCACCTCCCCGCGATGCCCTGATCGACAAGAGGTCGTCGATCAGGGCATCGCGGCGTTCAGGCGGGTCGCCAGGGCGCGGATGGCGTCGATCAGTTCCGGAGGGTCCTGCACCTCGAACGGCAGGCCGAGGAGGCCGAGGTGCGCCGCGATCTGATCGAGTTCGTGAGCGCCGGTCTCGACCAGTGTGGTCGTCTCGTCGATCGCGGTCACCGAGGCGACGTTCGGGCCGTAACGGTCGGCGACGTCCGCGGCGGACGCATGCACCAGGATCCGCGCCTGGTAGCGGTAGCCGCCGTACGCCACGCCACGGTTCGTAGTGGCCAGCTCCGGTACTTCGCGCGGGGTGAACCGCGGACCGGTCGGGACCCGCGGCTCCAGCCGGTCGACGCGGAACGTGCGCCAGTCGTCGCGGTCGAGGTCCCACGCGACCAGGTACCACCGCCGTCCGGTGTGCACGAGCCGGTGCGGCTCGGCCGTCCGCGTGGTCGCCGTACCGTCGTGGTTGCGGTAGTCGAAGCGCAGCCGGTGGCGGTCGCGGCAGGCCGCGGCGACGGCCAGCAGGACGTCGGGTTGCACGGACGGGCCGCCCGCGGGCGTCACGGTGACCTGTTGGAGCAGCTCGATGCGGTAGCGGAGGCGGGACGGCAGGACCTGCTCGAGCTTGGTGAGTGCGCGTACGGCGGCCTCCTCGGTACCTGCGACGGTTCCGTTGGCGGCGGCGCGGAGGCCGACCGCGACGGCGACCGCCTCCTCGTCGTCGAGCAGCAGCGGCGGAAGCGCCGCGCCGGCACCGAGGCGGTAGCCGGCCACCCCGGGTACGGCGTCGATCGGGTAGCCGAGGTTGCGCAGCTTGTCGACGTCCCGCCGTACCGTCCGGACCCCGACACCGAGCTCACCGGCCAGGGCTGAGCCGCTCCACTCCTTGGGCTGCTGCAAGAGGCTCAGGAGCTTGAGCAGTCGTGCGGACGTTTCGATCATGTCTTCAGTGTGCCAACGGGTTAGGACCGAAGCTGTCCTAGGTAGGCGGCACAGTAGAGCCATGATCAAGGAATTCAGCATCGACGTCCCGCAGAGCGCACTCGACGACCTCGCCGCGAAACTGGCCGGCACCCGGTTCCCCGCACCGCTGCCCGGCGACGACTGGAACACCGGCGTACCGGTGTCGTGGCTGTCGTCGCTGGTCGACTACTGGCGCACGTCGTACGACTGGCGGGCGGCGGAGAAGGAGCTGAACTCGTACCCGCAGTTCACCGCGGAGATCGACGGGCAGCGGATCCACTTCATCCACGTCCGCTCGGCGGAACCGGACGCGTTGCCGCTCCTGCTGACGCACGGCTGGCCGGGGTCGATCGTCGAGTTCCTGGACCTGATCGGGCCGCTGACCGACCCGGTGTCGCACGGCGGGCAGGCCGCGGACGCGTTCCATGTGGTGATCCCGGCGCTGCCCGGGTTCGGGTTCTCCGGGCCGACGTCGGACGGCAACTGGACGTTCGAGCGGATCGGGCGGGTGTGGGCGGCGCTGATGAACGAGCTCGGGTACGAGCGGTACGGCGTACAGGGTGGGGACCTCGGCGGATCGGTGTCACCTGAGGTCGGCCGGGCCGCGCCTTCGCACGTCGTCGGCGTACACACCAACGGTGGGACGAACCTGCCGCCGTTGCAGCTGTCCGACGAGGAGCTGAAGTCGCTGACGCCGTTGGAGCAGCACAGGATGGCGCGGATCGGGCAGTTCATGAAGGACGAGTTCGGCTACATCTCGATCCAGTCGACCCGGCCGCAGACGCTGGCGTACGGGCTGGTCGACTCGCCGGTCGCGCAGCTGGCCTGGATCATGGACAAGTTCAAGTCCTGGACGTGGCCGGGAGAGTCCTTGCCGGAGGCAATCATCGGCAAGGACCGGCTGCTCACCAACGTGATGCTGTACTGGCTGACCGGGACCGGCGGGTCGGCGGCGTACATCGGCTACGCCCAGCCGCGTTCGTGGGCCCCGCGCCCGAACTCGGGTGTCCCGACCGCCGTCCTGGCCACCGCCCACGACGTCGCGATCCGCCGGTACTGCGAGACCTCGAACAACATCACCCGCTGGACCGACCTGGACCACGGCGGCCACTTCGCCGCCCTCGAGATCCCGGAGGAACTGGTCGCGGACGTCCGCGCGTTCTTCCACGACCTGCGGAGCTGACTACCGGAAATCAGTTGAGGTTGTGAGGTGGGCCCAGGCCTGCGCCTCCTCGGCGCGTGACCGCGACGAGCTGTCGGCGAGGGCCAGGGCGTCGCTGCCGAGCAGCAGCCGGAGCGGCGTGGCCTCGGCGTCCACCACCTCGAGGATCGCCCGGGCGGCTCGGACCGGGTCTCCGGGCTGCTTGCCGTCCATCTCCAGGCGGCGGCGGTGCATCTCGCCGACGGTGTCCTCGTAGTCCGGGTGGACCTCGTGGAGCTGCATCGACGAGCCGCCCCAGTCGGTCCGGAACCCGCCCGGCTCGATGATCGTCACCTTGACGCCGAACGGCCGGACCTCGTTGTTCAGCACCTCGGAGAACCCCTCGACGGCGAACTTCGCGGTCTGGTACGCACCCATCCCCGGTGTCCCGCCGGCCCGCCCGCCGATCGACGAGAACTGCAGGAAGTGCCCGCTGCGCTGCTCCCGGAACACCGGCAGCGCGGCCTTCGTCACGTTGACCACCCCGAACAGATTCGTCTCGATCTGCGCCCGGAAGTCCTCGTCCGCCAGCTCCTCGATCGACCCGCTGTTGGCGTACCCCGCGTTGTTCGCCACGACGTCCAGCCCGCCGAACTCCTCGACGGCCGTCCGTACGGCGGCCCGCGCGGCGCCGGGGTCCGTCACGTCGAGCGCCACGGCCCGGAGCTGATCGCCGTACTTCGTGACCAGGTCGTCGAGCTGCTCGGGCCTGCGTGCCGTCGCGACGACCCGGTCGCCGGCCGCCAGCACCGCCTCGGTCAGCGCCCGGCCGAGGCCGCGCGAGCTGCCGGTGATCAGCCAGATCTTGCTCATCTCTACTTCCTAACTAACCAGTTGGTTCGGATCTGTCTCAATCTAACCAACTGGTTGGTTAGAAATCAACCAACCGGTTGGTTGGTATGCTGCGGGCATGCAGGAACGGAACGCAGACCGGACCCGGGCGCGCATCCTGGACGCGGCCACCGAGGAGTTCGCCGCCCGCGGGATCGGCGGTGCGCGGATCAACCGGATCGCGGAGGTGGCCGGCTGCAACAAGGCCATGCTGTACGCGTACTTCGGCAACAAGGACGAGCTGTTCGACGCGGTGTTCAGCGCGTCGCTGGAGAAGTACCTCGCCGAGGTCGGCTTCGACGTCGACGACCTGCCGGCCTACGCGGGCAAGGTGTTCGACTACTTCGAGGCGCATCCGGACCGGCTGCGGCTCTCCGTCTGGTACCGGCTGGAGCGGCCGGACGGGCAGCCGCTGGAGGCGATCATCGCGGTCAACCAGCAGCGGTTGGAGGAACTGCAGCGCGGGATGCGGCGACGTACCGTGTCCCGCCGGTTCACGCCGGTGAGCCTGCTGTCGCTGATCCAGGCGATCGCGACCAGCTGGTCGTCGATGAATCCGGAGTACGGCGCGGAGCTCCCGGACGCGAAAGTACGCCGTGCGGCGGTGGTGGCGGCCGTGGAGCGGATTCTCAGCTAACTCATTGGTTGAGCCGATGGAGTTCTCAGCCTGGCGCGGTCTACTCGTAGCAGAGGGAATTGGGCCGAGGAGGGCGACAGTAATGAACGAGAGCGCTGGACCGGGACCGTACAACGGTGGGCAGCCCCAGCAGGGGGTGCCGCAGTACCAACCGGGGGCGCAGTACCAGCAGGCCGTATACGGTCCGCAGTACCAGCCGGGGCCGTACGGGCCGCAGTACCCGTTCGGACCGCAGCAGCAGCCCCCGAAGAAGCATGGGCGGCGGCTGCTCGGCGCCGGAGCGCTCGGGCTGGCCGCGGTGCTCGTCGCCGGATCGGTTGCCTGGGGCATCGGCCAGCGAGCGACCGGGCACAACGCGGAGCTGTCGCAGAAGGCGTTCGACGCCTCGTCCGTCGCGGCCAGTGTGTCGCCGGGGCTGGTCGACGTGAACACCACCCTCGGGTACGAGAACGCCCGGGCCGCCGGCACCGGGATCGTGCTCACGTCCGACGGCGAGGTGCTCACCAACCACCACGTGATCGAGGGCGCGACGGCGATCACGGTCACCGACATCGGCAACGGGAAGACGTACACCGCGAGCGTCGTCGGGTACGACGAGACGCACGACATCGCCGTACTGAAGCTGAAGGACGCGTCCGGGCTGCAGACCGCGAAGACCGGGAACTCCGACCAGGTGAAGCTCGGCGACCAGGTGGTCGGCGTCGGGAACGCGGGCGGCACCGGCGGTACGCCGAGCTACGCGGCCGGCAAGGTGACCGGACTGAACCAGTCGATCACCGCGACCGACCAGAACGGGCAGGACCCGGAGAACCTGACGAACCTGATCGAGACCGACGCGAACATCCAGGCCGGCGACTCAGGTGGGCCGCTGGTGAACGCGAACGGCGACGTCGTCGGCGTCGACGTGGCCGGGAACGGTGGCAGCAACGGCGGGCAGGGGCGTCCGGGGCAGAGCTCGGTGTCCACCGCGCAGGCGGCAACCGCGACGCTGGCCGCCTGGGGCGGCGGCAACGGGTACGGCGACGGTGATGGCACCGGCTTCCCGTTCGACAACGGCAATGGCTACGGAAACGGCAACGGCGACGGTTCCGGGAACGGCAACGGGTACGGCGACGGTTCCGGGAACGGCGACGGGAACGGGACCGGCAATGGGACCGGGGCGACGACCGAGGGGTACGCGATCCCGATCAACGAGGCGCTCGACATCGCGAAGCAGATCGAGAACGGCAAGTCCTCAGCGTCGGTCCACATCGGCGACTCGGCCATGCTCGGTGTCTCGGTCGTGACCAGCGCCGGTACCAGCGGCGCGGTCGTCGGCGACGTGCTCGCGAACGGCCACGCGGACGAGGCCGGCATCACCGCCGGTGACGTGATCACATCGTTCGCCGGTCACACCGTGGACTCGCCGGACACCCTGTCCACGCTGCTCAACCAGCAGCACCCGGGCGACAAGGTCGAGGTCGGCTGGACCGACCAGAACGGCCAGACCCACAAGACCACCATCCAACTCATCGAAGGCCCGGTCCGCTAACGTCCACCCTCCCCACCCCAGCTGATCGGACCCGCGCGCTCCCCTCCCCCTCGGAGCGCCGGGTCCGATCACTGTGTGCGAACCCGGCGCTCAGGTGAGCGCGTCGAGGAAGTGCGGGTGTGCCGGGACCCAACCGAGAGCGCGCGCACGCGCATTAGTCGCCCCCCGCGCCCACGGCGTTCGTGCGGGTGCGTCCGCCGGCGTTGGGTCGGCCGGGGCTGGTGGGGGAGCGCCGACGGAGGCGGCGAAGGCTGGGGACCAGGCGGAGGCGGGGAGGGGTTCGTCGTCGACGATGTTCACCGGGCCTGACGGCCAGGTGAGGGCCGCCATCGCAGCCTCGGCGGCGTCGTCGATGTGTAGGAAGCTCGTGATGTCGGGGCCGGTCGGGAGCTGGGCGGTCGCCATCAGGCCGCCCTTCGTGTACCAGGTGTCCGGCCCGTAGAGCATTCCGTACCGCAGCACCACCGACTCCGGCGCCTCCGCCGTGATCGCCTCCAGCGTGGCGACTGCCTCGACCGTCGTACGCCGGGTCTCGTCCGCCGAGCGCACATCGAGCGGCGTCGACTCGTCCGCCGGGCCGGCCCCCGGCTCGTACGCCCACGCGATGCTCTGCGAGATCACCCGCCGTACCCCGGCCGCCAGCGCGGCGTCCACCAGGTTGCGCGTCCCCTCACGCCGGATCCGGCTGTTCGCGGCGAAGTCCCGCGTCCCGAGGTCCGTCAGCTGGTGAATCACCACCTCCGGCCGTGCCGCGGCCAGCACCGCGTGCAACCCGTCCCGGTCGTACACGTCCCCGACGGCGCGCGTCACGCCGCCCGCTCCTTGGCCGGCATGCCGGCTGAGGGTGGTGACTTCGTGGCCCTGGGCGACCAGGAGGGGGACGAGGCGGCGGCCGATCACGCCGGTGGCGCCGGCGACGAAGATCCTCATGCCGACCAACCGTAGTCAGTGCCCCGGCTGCCCGCCTGGTCCAATCGGCGAGCGGTTTCCCGGTCCATTTCCGGTCCGGTGAACAAGCGTTTACGATTCCTGAGTAAACAGCAGTTCACCCCTGTGAGGATCCGCTTGACTGCCCGTCCCCGCCTGATCCTGTCCGCACTCGCCTTCTGCGGCGTCCTGGTCTCGGTCAGCCAGACCATCGTCGTACCGCTGCTCCCCGCCCTTCCCGCGATCACCGGCAGCCCGGTGGCCGACGTCAGTTGGCTGATCACCGTCACGCTGCTCACCGGCGCGGTCTTCACCCCGCTGCTCGGCCGGGCCGGCGACATGTACGGCAAACGCCGGGTGCTGCTGATCGCGCTGTCCTCGATGATCATCGGCTCGCTGCTCTGCGCGACCAGTTCGAACCTGACCGTGCTGATCGCCGGCCGGGCGTTCCAGGGCGCCGCGGTCGCCGTCGTACCGCTCGGGATCAGCATCCTCCGCGACGAGCTCCCGCCGCGCCGGGTGATCCCGGCGATCGCGATCATGAGTTCGACGCTCGGTATCGGCGCCGCGTTCGGCATCCCGGCCGCGACGCTCGTGGTCGAGTACGCGAACTGGCACACGATGTTCTGGATCAACCTCGGCCTGGGCCTGCTGGACATCGTCCTGGTGCTGCTGATCGTCCCGGAGTCCGCCGTCCGCAGCAGCGGGCGCTTCGACGTCCTCGGGGCACTCGGCCTGAGCGCGTTCCTGGTCTGCCTGCTGCTCGCGGTGTCGAAGAGCAGCACCTGGAGTACGCCGACCCTCGTCGGGCTGTACGCCGTTGCGGTGCTGCTCGTGCCGCTGTGGGGATGGTACGAACTGCGCACCATCAGCCCGCTCGTCGATCTGCGGGTGTCGGCGCGGCCCGCCGTGCTGTTCACCAACTTGAGTGCTCTGCTGATCGGGTTCGCGTTCTACGCCAACTCCTTGTCCACGGCCCAACTGGTGCAGGAACCGACGTGGACGGGCTATGGGCTGGGCGAATCGATCGTGGTCAGCGGGCTGTGCCTGCTCCCCGGTGGCGTCGCGATGGTGTTGCTGTCGCCGGTGTCGGCGAGGATCTCCACTGCCAAAGGCCCGCGGTTCACGCTCGGGATCGCGTCGGTGATCATGGCGGCCGGATATGTGGTGCGGTTGTTCACCAGCGGGAGTGTGGCCGGGATCGTCGTGGGCGCGACCGTGGTCAGTGCGGGAACGGCCGTGGCGTACTCGGCACTCCCGGCGTTGATCATGCATGCTGTGCCGGTGACCGAAACCGCCGCGGCGAACGGCCTCAACACGCTGATGCGCACGATCGGGCAGGCGATCTGCAGCACGATCGTCGCGACCGTGCTGGCCAACGTGACGATCTCGCAGGCCGGAAAGGTCGCGCCCGCGCTGTCGGCGTACCTGATCGTGTTCGTGATCGCGGGGATCGCGGCCGCGGTCGCCTCCGGGCTGGTGCTGCTGATCCCGGTACGGCGCCCCGAGCCCGCGTACGAGGTGACTGTGAAGGTGGACGGGCCGTGACCGATCCCGGGCGTCCGTCGATCCTCCGGGCCGCCCGGAAGGCGTTCGCGCGGGAACCGTACGACGCGGTCACGCTCCGCGGGGTGGCCGCGGACGCGGGGGTCAGCGCGGCGCTGATCGTGAAGCACTTCGGCAGCAAGGAAGCGCTGTTCGAGCGGGTCGCCGACTTCAGCGAGGCGGCGCAGTTGCTGCTCGCCGCCCCGAACGAACGGCTCGGCGAGCATGCCGTCCGGACCCTCGTCGAGTACCGCCGGGAGAACGACCAGGACCTGCTCGTCCGGGTTGTGTTCGCGGCCGGCAAGGGCGACGAGCGGGCACAGATCCGCGAGCACTTCCGCGACCAGGTGACACGAGCCTTCGCGGCCCGCCTGACCGGGCCGGACGCCGAACTCCGGGCCGGGCTGATCACCGCCCAGTTGCTCGGCCTCGGCGCGCTGCTGGCGATCGACAAGACCGGCCCGGTCGCGGCGGCGACCCCGGAGGTCGTCGCCGGCCTCTACGCCCCGGCGATCCAGGATCTCATCCACTGATTGAACACCCGTCCTACTATGTGGACGGAGGACTTGGCGGACGATGTGACGCCACTAACATGGAGCATCCAGGCCGAGAGGCGCTGCAACGGACCCAGGTCCGCCACGCTCGACCTGGAGCACCGACTGCAAGGGCGCCTCCGGAGAGTTCTTCTGGAGGGGTTGGCAGATGAGTGAAGCCGCGTTGCGCGAGCTGCTGGACCAGCGGATCGCGGTCCTCGACGGGGCCTGGGGCACGATGCTGCAGGGCGCGAAACTGGAGCCCGCCGACTATCAGGGCGATCGCTTCGGCAACCACACGCACGACGTCACCGGCGACCCGGACCTGCTGAACCTGACCCGTCCGGACGTCATCCTCGACGTCCACCGGCAGTACCTGGCGGCCGGCGCCGACATCACCACCACGAACACGTTCACCGCGACCAGCATCGGGCAGGCCGACTACGGCCTGCAGGAGTACGTCCGCGAGATGAACGTCGCCGGCGCACGCCTCGCCCGGCAGGCCGCCGACGAGTGCGACGGCCGGAAGTTCGTGGCCGGCTCGATCGGCCCGCTGAACGTGACGCTGTCGCTGAGCCCGCGGGTCGAGGACCCGTCGTACCGCGCGGTGTCCTTCCAGCAGGTGAAGGACGCGTACGCCGAGCAGATCGCGGCGCTCGCCGAGGGCGGTGTCGACCTGCTGCTGATCGAGACCATCTTCGACACCCTGAACGCGAAGGCGGCCGTCGCCGCGGCCCGCGAGGTCGCGCCGCAGCTGCCGCTGTGGATCTCGGTGACGATCGTCGACCTGAGCGGGCGCACGCTGTCCGGCCAGACCGTCGAGGCGTTCTGGAGCTCGGTCGAGCACGCGGAGCCGCTGGTCGTCGGCGTGAACTGTTCGCTCGGCGCCGCCCAGTTGCGCCCGCACGTGGCCGACCTGGCCCGGTTCGCCGGCACGTACGTCGCCTCGCACCCGAACGCCGGCCTGCCGAACGCCTTCGGCGGGTACGACGAGACGCCCGCGGAGACGTCGGCGCTGTTGCAGGAGTTCGCCGAGTCGGGTCTGGTCAACATCGTCGGCGGTTGCTGCGGTACGACGCCCGCGCACATCGCCAAGATCGCCGAGGCGGTACGGCCGCTCGAGCCGCGGACCGTCGTACCGACCGACCACACCACCCGGTTCTCCGGGCTGGAGCCTTTCAAGATCGGTGCGGACACCGGGTTCGTGATGATCGGCGAGCGGACCAACGTCACCGGGTCGGCGAAGTTCCGCCGGCTGATCGAGGGCGACGACCACCAGGCCGCGGTGGACGTGGCGCTGGAGCAGGTCCGCGGCGGCGCGAACCTGCTGGACGTGAACATGGACGCCGACCTGCTGGACAGCGAGCAGGCGATGACCACGTTCCTGAACCTGATCGCGACCGAGCCCGAGGTGGCCCGGATCCCGATCATGATCGACAGCTCGAAGTGGTCGGTGCTGGAGACCGGGCTGAAACACGTGCAGGGCAAGGGCGTGGTGAACTCGATCAGCCTGAAGGAGGGCGAGGAGCAGTTCCTCGAGCACGCCCGGAAGATCCGCGACTACGGTGCCGGCGCGGTGGTGATGGCGTTCGACGAGCAGGGGCAGGCGGACACCGTCGACCGCAAGGTCGAGATCTGCGCGCGGGCGTACGACCTGCTGACCGGGATCGGCTTCCCGGCCGAGGACATCATCTTCGACCCGAACGTGCTGGCCGTCGCGACCGGCATGTCCGAGCACAACGCGTACGCGAAGAACTTCATCGAGGCGCTGCCGCGGATCAAGGAACGCTGCCCCGGGGTGCACATCAGCGGCGGGATCTCGAACCTGTCGTTCTCGTTCCGCGGCAACGACATCGTCCGGGAGGCGATGCACTCGGCGTTCCTGTACCACGCCGGCAAGGCCGGTCTGGACATGGGAATCGTGAACGCCGGGCAGCTCGCGGTGTACGAGGACATCCCGAAGGACCTGCTGGAGCTGGTCGAGGACGTGATCTTCGACCGCCGCGACGACGCCACCGACCGGCTGGTCGAGTTCGCCGAGACCGTGAAGGGCAAGGGCAAACAGCGCGAGGTCGACCTGACCTGGCGCGAGGGCCCGGTCGAGCAGCGGCTGTCGCACGCGCTCGTGCACGGCATCGTCGACTACATCGAGGCCGACACCGAGGAGGCACGGCAGCAGTTGCCGCGGCCGCTCGACGTGATCGAGGGTCCGTTGATGGACGGCATGAAGATCGTCGGCGACCTGTTCGGGGCCGGGAAGATGTTCCTCCCGCAGGTGGTGAAGAGCGCGCGGGTGATGAAGCGGTCGGTCGCGTACCTCGAGCCGTTCATGGAGGAGGAGAAGGAGCAGGCCCGCCGCGAAGGCCGGGCGGAGATGGTCCGCGGGCAGGGCAAGGTGGTGCTCGCGACCGTGAAGGGCGACGTCCACGACATCGGCAAGAACATCGTCGGCGTGGTGCTCGGCTGCAACAACTACGAGGTGATCGACCTCGGCGTGATGGTGCCGGCGGCAAGGATCCTGGACACCGCGGTGGCCGAGGGCGCGGACGCGGTCGGCCTGTCCGGGCTGATCACGCCGTCGCTGGACGAGATGGTGTCGGTGGCGAGCGAGATGCAGCGCCGCGGGCTGAAGCTGCCGTTGCTGATCGGCGGCGCGACCACGTCCAAGCAGCACACCGCGGTCCGGATCGCGCCCGCGTACGAGAACACCACCGTGCACGTCCTGGACGCGTCCCGGGTGGTCGGCGTGGTGTCCGACCTGCTCGACGACGACCGCGCCGAACAGCTTGCCAAGAGCAACAGTATCGAGCAGGAGCGGCTCCGCGAGCAGCACGCGAACAAGCAGCGCGCGCCGATGCTGACGCTGGCCGAAGCCCGGGCGAACAAGGAGCCGGTGGAGTACGGCGAGCTGCCGGTGCCGGCGTTCACCGGGCTGAAGCGGGTGTCACCGAGTATCGAGACGCTGCGCGAGATGGTCGACTGGCAGTTCCTGTTCCTGGCCTGGGAGCTGAAGGGGAAGTACCCGGCGATTCTCGAGCAGCCGGTGGCGCGCGAGCTGTTCGACGACGCGAACGCCTTGCTGGACGAGATCATCGCGGACGGGTCCTTCACCGCCGAAGGTGTGTACGGCTTCTGGCCGGCGCACAGCGAAGGTGACGACATCGTGCTCGACGGGCTGGACCGGTCGTTCCCGATGCTGCGGCAGCAGACGGAGAAGCCGGCCGGCCGGCACAACCGGTGCCTGGCCGACTACGTCGCGCCGTCCGGCGACCACCTCGGCGGATTCGGGGTCGCGATCCACGGTGCCGGGGCGCTGGCGAAGTCGTACGAGGAACGCAACGACGACTACAAGGCGATCATGGTGAAGGCGCTCGCCGACCGGCTGGCGGAGGCGTTCGCGGAGTGGATCCACCTGGAGGCGCGGAAGGCGTGGTTCGAGCCCGGCGTAGAGCCGGTGCTGGAGGACCTGCACGCGGAGCGGTTCCGCGGCATCCGGCCGGCCCTCGGGTACCCGGCGAGCCCGGACCACACCGAGAAGAAGGACCTGTTCGAGCTGCTGGAAGCGGAGAAGATCGGCCTGGGCCTGACGGAGTCGTATGCGATGACGCCGGCCGCGGCGGTCAGCGGCCTGATCTTCGCGCACCCGGCGTCCCGGTACTTCAGTGTCGGCCGGCTGAACCGCGACCAGATCGAAGACTACGCAGTACGGCGCGGACTCCCGACGGACGAGGTCGAGCGCTGGCTTCGTCCGAACCTGGCGTACGACCCGGAGTAGGCGATCGGAGCGCCGGGTCCTTGGCCAACCCGGCCGTACGGTCGTCGACGGGTCCGGGCCGGCCGTCGGTGGTGGTGCGGACGGCCGCGGCCAGCTTCCGGGTGGCGACGGCCGCCGGGGATTCCGGCGTACCGCTGCCGGGGTTGCGGGCGTCGACCGCGGACTTGAACTGGGTACGGAGCCGGTGGCCGAGGTTCATCCGCTCGTCGCGGGTCAGCTTGTCGCCGCCGGGCATCGAGCTGACCAGCGTGGCCCAGCGGCCGTCGGGCTTCATCCGGATCAGGTCCTCGCAGGTGCCGACGTAGGACGGGTCCTGCCCGTTCTGGCGGGCGAGCTCGGTGAGGACGTCGCGGGTGGCGTCGGCCGCCGGACCACGGCCGGCGTACGAGAAGTCCGGGTTCGGGACGTCGGCGGCCGACATCAGGCGGGCGGAGTCGCCGTTCTCCCAGACGTACTGCAACCGCTCCTGGGTCCAGACGTCGGCCAGGCCGCCGTTGAGGTCGGCGTCCGCCTGTCCGACCGGGTGCATGTCGGCGAGCGGGGTCAGCAGCCCGGTGGCCTGCGACGCGACATAACCGGTCGCCTCGACCAGCGTGTCCCAGCGCTCCTGCCGCTGCTCGGCGGTCAGTTGCGCCGAATCCTGCTGTACGGCGTCGACGTGCTCGCGGAGCATGAACAGGTAGTACTGCGCGCCGTTCATCCCGGACTCGGACGTCGTCGCGCTCGGCATCCGGTCCGACTCGCGGACCATGACCTCGCCGTCCCAGCGGGTGTCGACGCCGCTCGGCCCGGCGACACCG
This sequence comes from Kribbella sp. NPDC051137, assembly GCF_040682535.1. NCBI lineage: Bacteria > Bacillati > Actinomycetota > Actinomycetes > Propionibacteriales > Kribbellaceae > Kribbella > Kribbella sp. NPDC051137. The sequence goes on along the minus strand of NZ_JBFBBI010000006.1, from coordinate 509,604 downwards.
ACGATCGACTCTGCCCACGCGCTCGCCGGGGAGTCGTAGGGGAGCAACTCGGCCATGGAGCAAGCCTAGGTTGCCGCGAGGGCCACTACGCTGGCGAAATGACTCTCAGGCCTGCTGTCGACGCGGACGCCGGGGCGATCGCCGACATCTGGTACGCCGGCTGGCGGGACGGGCATCTGGGGCACGTGCCGGAGGCGCTGGTCGCCGTACGGACCGAGGAGTCGTTCGGGACCCGGGCGGCCGAGCGAATCGTGGACACCACGGTGGCCGTCGTCGGGGAGACGGTTGCCGGGTTCGTGATGGTGGTGGCGGACGAGGTCGAGCAGGTGTACGTCGGCGGTGCGCACCGCGGATCCGGGATCGCCGGGACGCTGCTCGCGGAGGCCGAGCGGCAGGTGCGGGCGAACGGGTACGACGAGGCCTGGCTGGCCGTCGCCACCGGGAACGCGCGGGCCCGCCGGTTCTACCAGCGCCAGGGCTGGACCGACCGCGGCCCGTTCGACTATCCGGCAGCGGTCGGTAGCGGAACGTTGCCGGTGCCGTGTCACCGGTACGTGAAACCGGTCTGATCCGCAGGATTCCCCTTGTTGCGGAGCTTGTCCCGCAGCCGACCGGGCCGGAACGGGGTTAGCGTGCCCTGGCAAGCATTCCCGTTCTGAAGAGGTCACCATGCATTTAGGGGCATTCCGTTCCTGGCGCCGGCCGTCCCGGCGGATGGTCCTGACCAGCGTCGCCGCGGTCGCGATGACATCGGTCGTCGGCGGGGTCGCGTACTCGGCCGGTGCCGCCACGCAGCAGCCGGCCATCCAGACGTCGACGCCGCGCAGCGAGAACCAGGTCACCAACCTCGACGTACTGCGGCAGCAGCTGCGCAACTACTACGGCGACCCGCTCGGCACCGGGACGTTCGGCGCGGACAGCAACTACGCCAAGGAGGCCCGCTCGGTGGCCGCCGCCGGGACGCGCTGGATCTCCGTCCCGCACCACACCCGCAAGACGAAGGCGATCCTCCTGGACGTCGACGACACGGCGCTGGCCACCTGGAACTACGAGCTGGCCAGCAACTGGGCGTACAACCCGACCAGCAACGCGGACTACGTGCTGAACCAGAAGTTCCCGGCCGTGCCCGGCATGGTGGACCTGGTGAAGGCCGCCGAGCGCGAGGGCTACGCGATCTTCTTCCTGACCGGCCGCGGTGCCGCGCAGGAGCAGGCCACGCTGGGCAACCTGACCGAGGACGGCGTCGGCGTGGACGCGGGCTTCCCGAAGCCGACGACGCTGAGCGACGGCGAGGACGGCCTGTTCACCAAGCCGGCCGTCGCCAACTACCCGGACTACCTGAAGCAGGCCTGCGCGAACGACCCGAACGGCTCGTGTACGACGATCCACTACAAGTCGGCCACCCGCGCGCACATCGAGTCCCTCGGGTACGACATCGTCGCGAACTTCGGCGACCAGTTCTCCGACCTCAAGGGCGGGTACGCCGACCGCACCTTCAAGCTGCCGAACCCGAACTACTACCTGCCCTAGTCGCGCGGCAGGACGCCGTACAGCAGGGTCCGCAGTCCGGCCGTGAGCGACGGCTCGAAGGCCATCCGGATCGCCTCCAGCGACGGATCGGCCGCGTAGGCGGCGAGGATGGCAGGGACGGGGTGGGAGTGGCTCCAGATCGCACCGGCGAGCAGGCTGCCGGTGGCGATGAAGTGGCCCGCCCCGTCCGTGCCCAGCTCCGGCACGACCGCGGCCACCGCGGCGATCATCCGCTCGTAACTGACCGCGGCGGCGCGCTTGAACGCCAGCGCCGTCTCGGTGCTGATGTTCCGCTCCAGCACCGCCGCCTGCGCACTGATCAAGTCGCAGAGCACCGGCCGCTTCGTCAGCGTGCCGACGACCGCGGTGATCAACTTCTCCGCGCGCTCGTCGCGCGGCAGCGTCGGTGAGATTCCGGCCAGCGTCGCCGACAGTTCGGCCACCCACTCCGTCAGCTCGCTGCTCGACAGCTCGAGCAGGACGGCCTCGCGGGAGTCGAAGTAGTTCAGCACGTTCGACTTCGCCAGGCCGACGCGCCGGCTCAGTTCGTTCAGGCTGAGGTCCGCGACCGGCATCTCGGTCAGCATCGTGGCCGCGGTCGCGAGGATCGCCCGCCGCCGCTCGGCCCGCTGCTCGGCGCTCCGGGCGCGTTTGAAGTTCATCTCACACATTCTACAGACCGGCGGTCTATTGTTATCGGACCGCTGGTCTGATAGCGTCGAGCCATAACAGACCACCAGTCTTTTATGGAGCGTGCAGCATGTACGAGGTCCCTGACCAGACCGGCAAACTCGTTGTCGTGACCGGTGCCAACAGCGGTACCGGCAAGGAGGCCACCAAGCGCCTCGCCGCGGCCGGTGCCCGCGTGGTGATGGCGGTCCGCACCCCGGCGAAGGGCGAGGCGGCCCGCGCCGAGATCCTCGCCGAGCACCCGGACGCCCAGCTCGAGATCCGCCGGATCGACCTGGCCGACCTGGCGTCGGTGCGGGAGTTCGCCGATGGGCTCGCCGCCGACGAGCAGCACGTGGACGTGCTGGTGAACAACGCCGGCGTGATGACCCCGCCGACCAGGATCGCCACCTTGGACGGGTTCGAGCTGCAGTTCGGGTCGAACTACCTCGGCCCGTTCGCGCTCACGGTCCGGTTGCTGCCGCTGATCCTGGCCGCCCCTGCGCCACGGATCGCCACCATGTCGAGCGGGGCGGCGTACCTGGGCAAGATCGACTTCGACGACCTCCAGTGGCAGACCCGCCGGTACCGCCGGACCGCGTCGTACGCGCAGTCCAAGCTCGCCGACCTGATGCTCAGCAACCACCTCGCGCAGCTGTCGGTCGAGCGCGGCTGGGGCCTGACCAGCGTCGCAGCGCACCCCGGTTACACCCGGACCAACCTGCAGACCGCCGGTGCCGCCCTAGGCCGGGAACGGCCGTCGGCGCTGAACCGGCTGATGATGGGCTACAACCCGCTGCCCAAGCAGGACGTGGAGACCGGCACCGAGCCGCTGCTGTTCGCGGCCGCCGACCCCGCGGCCAGGTCGGGGGAGTATTACGGGCCTGACGGAATCCTCGGACTGGTCGGCAGGACCACCCTGGTCCGCAACCCGAAGACCGCGACCGACCCGGCGGTCAACGCCCGGCTGTGGCGGGTCTCCGAGACCCTGACGGGAGTCGCGTTGCCCTCTATGCTGCGGAAGTGAGCGAGTGGTCCAGTGGGGGAATCTACGAGTCGTACGTCGGCCGATGGAGCCGTCTCGTCGCAGCCGAGTTCGTTGACTGGCTGAAGCAGCCGCCGGGACAGCGTTGGCTGGACGTCGGCTGCGGCACCGGCGCGCTGACCAGCACGATCCTCGGTACGGCGGACCCGGGGTCGGTGCTCGGCGTCGACCCGTCGGAGGGCTTCGTCGAGTACGCGCGGCAGACCGTCGACGACGAGCGGGCCGCGTTCGAGGTGCGGTCCGCGGCCGAGCTGCCGGACGGCCCGTACGACGCGGTCGTCGCCGGGCTGGTGCTGAACTTCGTCCCCGAGCGGGTCGAGGCCCTGCGCCGGATGCGGGAGATCGGGAGCACGGTCGCGGTCTACGTCTGGGACTACGCGGGCGGCATGCAGCTGATGCGGTACTTCTTCGACGCGATGACCGAGCTCCGCCCGCAGGACCGGGAGGTCGACGAGGGGCGCCGGTTCCCGTTCTGTACGGCGGAAGGGCTCGAGCGCTTGTTCGGCCAGGCCGGGTTCACGGACGTGCGGACCCGGGAGATCGTCGTGCCGACGGTGTTCGAGTCGTTCGACGACTACTGGCAGCCGTTCCTGGGCGGTCAGGGCGTCGCACCGGCCTACCTTCGCGGGCTCGAGGTCCCGGACCAGGAGGCGCTACGCGACGCCGTACGGAAGCGCTTGCCGATCGGCGCGGACGGCTCGATCAGACTCACGGCACGCGCGTGGGCCGCTGCGGGTTGAGAAAGCCGTACAACAGGTCGTCCGTCCACTCACCTTTGCATGTCAAAACCCGGCGCTCGGCTCCGTCCTGTTGGTGAGAGGAGAGCGCCGATGAAGTTCCTACTGATTCTGCAGGGTGCCGGTGACCCGCGGCTGCCGCGCGAAGTGTTCGAACGGGCCGCGGGCGACGCGGGCGAACTGGTGTCCGGCGAACTGCTCGCCGATCCGCAACTGTCCGTCCAGCTCCCGGCCGGCGAACCCTCGCGCATCGACGGGTACTACGTGATCGATGTCGAGGACCGCGACCGCGCCGTCGAGCTCGCCCGCCTGCTGCCGGACGCACGGACCGGCGGCCGCTCCGTCGAGATCCGCGCGCTGATGCACCCGGCGGCAGTTGATCTCTAGACCACGTCGAACCACAGGCTGGTGGCCAGCGGGGTTTCGGTGACGCTCCGGCGTTCCAGGCGGACCGTGCGACCGCCCGGGTGCGCGAACAGCCGGGTGCCGTCGCCGAGCATCACCGGCGCGTAGAGCACCAGGACCTCGTCGAGTTCGCCGGCCTCGATGCACTGCCGGGCGATGGTCGCGCCCATCACGTTGACGTACCGGTCCCCGGCCGCCTCCTTCGCCTGTGCGAGTGCCTTCGCGAAGTCGTCGACGTACATGACACCGGGCCGTACGTCGGCCGGCGGGCGGTGCGTGACGACGTACTCCGGTCCGTCGTAGCCGCCGCCGAACGCCTCGCCCTCGTTCGGGTCGCCCTTGTGCGGGTCGTCGCCGTCGTGCGTCCGGCGGCCGACCAGCAGCGCGCCGATCCGCGGCACGAGCTCGTCGACCTCCGGGTTCGGGCCGAGGTACGGGCGCATCCACTGCATGTCGCCGCCGGGTCCGCTGATGAAGCCGTCCACCGACAGCGTCACGGAGTACAGCACCTTCGCCATGGTCGTTCCTTTCGTAGCGGGGATGTGCTGTTGAGACGAGCGGCGGCCGGAAAACTCATCGCGATCCGGTGCGGACCGGTCCATCATGGCGGGTACATGACATCGCGGACGGACTGCATCGAAGTGGCGTGCGACGAGTCGGGGTTCTCCGGTACCAACCTGCTCGATCCCGCCTCGCCGGTCATCACCCACGCCGGTGTCGATCTCGACGTGTCCGCGGCCGCCGACGTCATCGCCGTACTGCGGACCAGTCTGCGCCGGAGTTCGGAGTACAAGTCCAACCAGTTGCTGCGTCCGGAGCAGCGGCCCGCGCTCGAGTGGTTGCTGACCACGCTGCGCGGGCGGGCGCATGTGCACGTCATCGACAAGACCGCGTACGTCGCCGCGCGGGTGTTCGAGCTGTTCACCGAGGAGCCGACGTACGGCGCCGGCACCAGCCTCGGATCGGACCACTCGGCAGCCGCCGAGGCGCTCCGGCACCGGACAGGGTTCCTCGCCGCGTTCGTGGAGCTGACCCGGACGAAGCGGGTGCGGCTGATGGATCATGCGGCGGTCGACCGGTTCTTCGCGACGATGCCGGCCGACGTACCCGCCTTGCGGGCGCTGACCCGGGCCCGGGTCGAGACGGTCATGCAGCGGCTGATCGACGAGGACCCCGAGCTCCCGCCGCCGCTGGAACCGTTGGTCCCGGCGCTCGCCGAGACGGTGCTGTACTGGAGCGCCGGCGGCCGTTCGGTCGCCGTGGTACACGACGAGCAGAGTGCGTTGACGCCGGGGCGGGTGGACCGGCTGGGGCAGTTCCTGGCCGCGCGGGTCGATCCGCCGCCGTTGCGGTCGTTCGTGCAGGTCGACTCGCGGGAGGATCCGCGGGTCCAGGTCGCCGACTTCCTGGCCGGGATCGCACGGCGCGGGCGGCCCGACCTGGAGGAACTGCTCGAGCCCTACACGTGCGCGGCCTCCTGACCTTCCACGAAGTCTTCCCAACTGTGAGTACCGAATGTCGCTCCGGTCAGCGTGAGGTTGGCGCCCGCGCGGTACACCTTGCCCGCCTTGCCGGGGACACGGATCGGCACCGACAACCGGTGCTTGCCGGTCGCCCGCAGGTAGTCGTGGGCCAGCTCCGGCAGCGTGTAGACCTTCGGCCCGACCAGGTCGGCGACCAGGCCCTGCGGTTCACCGAGGACCAGCTCGGCGAGCCGCGCGGCCACGTCCCGGCCGTCGACCGGCTGGAACCGGATCCCGCCCGGCATCGGCATCACCGGCAGCTTCGCCATCGCCCGCACCGTCGTCCAGGCGAAGTCGTGCAGCTGCGCGACCCGCAGTACGGTCGACGGGACCGAGGAGCGCCGGACCGCCTGTTCGGCGCCGAGCTTGGACTTGAAGTAGCCGAACGGCAGCCGGTCGACCGCGGTCACCGAGATGTGCACCAGGTGGCCGACCTTCGCCCGCTCGGCGGCCTTGACCAGGTTCGCCGTGGTGATTTCGTCGCCCTTCGGCGCACCGGCGAGATGCAGGACCACGTCGACGCCGTCCAGGGCCGAGTCCAGCCCGTCGCCGATCCGCAGGTCGACGGCCAGGTACGCGACGCCGTCGCCGCGGTCGCTCGGATGCCGGCTGAGGACCCGCACCGTGCAGCCGGCCGCCTGCAGCAGCGGCACGACCTGTTGGCCGATCCGTCCGGTTCCGCCGGTCACCAGCACTGTGCTCATGATTCCTGCTCCGTTCTCGGGGTCTTGTAGCGCTGACGGAGCCCGGCGGGGTGAGTGTGACCGAATGTGAGCTGGAATACAGCCAGGCAAAATGTCGAGGGCCTGCCACTGCCTCCGACGTCCGGGGTGTATCGGCACAACACAGGAGGTTCTGAGATGAAGTACGTGGTCCTGATCCACTCCAACCCGCAGCCGTGGGGACACCCGACGATCGACTTCACCGAGGTCGGCCGGGCGATCCCGGCCGACGAGCGGGCGGCGATGGGCAAGGAGTTCGACGAACTGCTCACCGAGCTGTCCGCGTCCGGCGAGCTGGTCAGCGGACTGGCGCTGGACGCGCCGTCGACGTCGCGGACCTATCGCTGGGAAGGCAAGAAGCCGGTCAGCACCGACGGCCCGTACGCCGAGTCGAAGGAGCAGCTCGCCGGGTTCTTCGTGCTGAACTGCGCCAGCCGGGCGCGGGCGGAGGAGCTGGCCGCGAAGTTCGCCGGTCCGGGCGACGTGATCGAGCTGCGTCCGGAGATGGAGTTCTGAACGCGCTTGCGCACAGTTCCGCGCGGATGTGACGTACGTCGGATTTTTCGAGTGACGTACGCCGTACCGCGGGGTACCGGAGTTCCCATAATCTTGGGGACTTACCGAGAGTCAGGAGTGCGCCGTGACGACTGTCTTGCTGATGGGGCCGCCCGGAGCGGGTAAGGGCACGCACGCGGGCCACCTGGCCGGACATCTCGGCGTACCGGTGATCTCCACCGGCGACCTGTTCCGTCGCAACATCGCCGACGGTACGGAGCTCGGCCGCACCGCGCAGCGCTACCTCGACGCCGGGGAGTACGTGCCCGACGAGGTCACCAACGACATGGTCCGCGACCGGCTCGCGGCGACCGACGCCCGTCCGGGATTCGTCCTGGACGGGTATCCGCGGACCCTCGAGCAGGCCCGCGTACTCGACGGCATCCTCAGCGAGCAGGGCCGTTCGCTGGACGCGGCCGTGGTGCTGAAGGTCCCGGTCGACGCGCTGGTCGGCCGGCTCCTCAGGCGCGCCGAGATCGAGCATCGCTCGGACGACACCGAAGACGTGATCCGGCGGCGCTTCGAGGTCTACCACGAGCAGACCGCGCCGCTGCTCGAGTTCTACTCCGCCCGCGGCATCGACCACGAGGTCGACGCGTCGCCCGACATCGACACGGTCCGCGTCCAGGTCCGCCAGGTGGCGGTGCAGCTCAAGCTCGCGGCGTAGGGAACAAGCGCTCTCCGGAGCCAGTTGTTCTGAGCATGCATGGTGAGTACAAGGTCCCCGGCGGGAAGCTCGTCGTCGCGGACCTCGACGTGGTGGACGACCGGGTGCGCTCGGCGCAGATCTCCGGGGACTTCTTCCTCGAGCCGGACGACGCGCTGGAGCGGATCAACGGTGCGCTCGCCGGGCTGCAGGTCGACACGGCCGCCGCGCAGATCGCGGCCCGGGTACGGGGCGCGCTGGGCGACGGCGTCGAGATGCTCGGGTTCTCGCCCGAGGCCGTCGCGGTCGCCGTCCGGCGGGCGCTGACCGGAGCGACCGGCTGGCACGATCACGAGTGGCAGTTCGTGCACGACGTACCGCGGGAGCCCGCGCTGCAGATGGCGCTCGACGAGGTGCTGACCGAGGAGGTCGGTGCGGGCGAGCGGCCGCCGACGCTGCGGGTCTGGGAGTGGGCGTCGAACGCGGTCATCATCGGCAGCTTCCAGTCCGTGCGCAACGAGGTCGACCTGGACGGTGCGGCCCGGAACGACGTCACCGTGGTACGCCGGATCAGCGGCGGCGGGGCGATGTTCGTGGAGCCGGGGAACACCATCACGTACTCGCTGTACGTCCCGGAGTCGCTGGTCTCCGGGCTGTCGTTCGTCGAGTCGTACGCGTTCCTCGACGACTGGGTCATTGGTGCCCTCAACGACCTCGGGATCGCCGCGACGTACCAGCCGATCAACGACATCACCTCCCCGGCCGGGAAGATCGCGGGCGCCGCGCAGAAGCGGTTCGCCGGCGGTGCGGTGCTGCACCACGTGACGATGGCGTACGACATGGACGCCTCGAAGATGCTCGACGTACTGCGGATCGGCCGCGAGAAGCTGTCCGACAAGGGCACGACGAGCGCGAACAAGCGGGTCGACCCGCTCCGCAGCCAGACCGGCCTCGACCGGGCGGAGGTGATCTCGCGGATGGTCGGCACCTTCCGGAACCGCTACGGGCTCGCGGACGGCACGATCTCCGCCGGCACCGTGGCGCTCGCCGAGGAGCGGGTGGCGGCGAAGTTCGGCACCGAGGAGTGGCTTACGCGGGTGCCGTGATCGGTACGGCGTTGCCGCTGACCCGCACCCGCCGGTCGTCCGGGCGCAGCTCGACCGTGATCAGGCTCGGCCGCCCGAGGTCGTCGCCCTGGTGGAGCGTGATCTTCGGCTGATCGCGGCCGAGCTCGCGGAGGTACGCGCCGAACGCGGCCGCGGCGGCACCGGTCGCCGGGTCCTCGACGACGCCGCCGACCGGGAACGGGTCGCGGACGTGGAACACGGTCGGCGATGCCGGCCAGACGAGCTGCAGCGCGGTCAGGTCGCGGTCGAGCATGTACCGGCGCAGGCCGTCGAAGTCGTAGTCCAGGTCGGCCAGGCGCTGACGGGTTCGCGTTCCCAGCACGAGATGGCGGGCACCGGCGTACGCGATCCTCGGCGGCAGGTCGGGGTCCAGGTCGTCGGCGGACCAGTTGAGCAGGGCCAGCGCGCCCGGGACGTCGTCGGCCTCCTCGACGGACGGCTCGACGCTCGTGAGCGTGGCGCGCAGCTCCGCGTCGACAGTGACCGGGACGAGTCCGGCCTTCGTCGAGAAGACGAGTTCGCCCGGGCCGTTGCGCTCCGCGAGGGCGACGGCGGTCGCGACGGTCGCGTGCCCGCAGAACGGCACCTCGGCCTCGGGAGAGAAGTAGCGCACCGGCTGTACGCCGCTCGGCTGCATGAGGAAAGCCGTCTCGGAGTACCCGACGTCCGCCGCGATCGTCTGCATCGCGGCGTCGTCGAGGTCACGCGCGTCGAGCACCACCCCGGCGGGGTTGCCGCCGGCCGGGTCGGAGGTGAAGGCCGCGTACCGCAGCACCGTCGTCATAGGCCCATCCAATCACCGCGTCCAGTCCAGCTGCGCCTCAGGAATCCGCAACCCCCGCCCGTACTCCTTCGCGACCGACAATTGCCGGTATGGAGATCGGGTACGTCATCTTGTATGTCGAGGACCTGGCGGTGTCGGTGGGGTTCTACCGGGACGTGGTGGGGCTCGCGTACAAGTTCACCGATGCGGGGTATGCGGAGTTCGACGCGGGCGGCCTGCGGTTCGGGCTGTACGAACGGCGTCGCGCGGAATGGCTGACCGGGCGTGCGGTGACGCCGGGAGCGGGTGGAGAAGTGGTGGTGACGGTCGAGGACGTGGACGCGTGCGTCGCCCGGCTGCGGAGCGCGGGCGTCGAGGTGCTGAGCGGGCCCGCGGACCGTCCGTGGGGACACCGGACGGTCCACGTCGCCGACCCGGACGGGTTCGTCGTGGAGTTCGCGGAGGAGATCCCGCGGACCCGTCAGCGCCGGTAGTGCTGCCAGCGGCCGCGGGAGATGCCGCTGATCATGACGACCCAGAAGACACCCCAGAGCAGCCACGGTGCGGTGAGCGCGACCGAGCTGACCACGAGGCCGATCATCAGGAACGGAGCGATCATCAGGAACGCCGGCGGCGGCCCGGAGCGCCGCGCCGGCGGACCGGCCGGGACGGGCTGCAGTGCGGCGGACCGCGGAAGCTCGTCGAAGAGCACGTCGAACTCGTCGGCGTACCGGGCCTTGGTCGCCCGCTCGCTCCGCTCCTCGAACTCCTCCTGCGTCAACCGCCCGGCCACGAAGTGCTCACTGAGCATCGCGACCGCCTGGTCCCGCTCGGCATCCCCGATCCGCACCCGCTTCGCCGGTACGTCGTTCGTCGGAAGATTCGCGGGCTGGTCGGTCACCGGGTTCTCGCGTGGTCCGGCTGGATCGCTCCACGCCGTGGCTCGCCAGTCACCGGACCAGCCGCGGGCGTGCCAGTCGCCGCCCCAGTTGTGCTGCCGGGAGCGGGCGTGCGGCTCGTCGAACCACCCGTTCCAGCCCTCGTCCCAGGTCGGGCCGCCCTGCCAGTCGCGCCGGCGGCGGCCGGCGGGACCGCCTCGGCGCCGGCGGTCCCGGTCGGCGGGGCTCATGACGGCTCCTGCTCGCCGTCGTCGTCGGTCTCCGCGAGGATCCCGTACAGCTTCCGCCGCAACTCCACGACCGCCTCGCGTGCCTTCGCCTGCTGCTCCGGCGTACCGCTCGCGAGCACCTGCCACATCGCCGTCGCGACCTGCCCGAACAGCGGCTTGAACCCGTTCTCGTCGTCGCCGGACGGCGCGCTCATCGCCTCCCACGGCGCGGACACCTCGTCCTGGTGCTCGGCGACGTACGCGCGTCCCTCGTCGGTCAGCCGGAACGTCCGCCGCCCGACCTCCGCGTCCGCCGTCACCAACCCCTCGTCCTCGAGCTGCTGCAGCGTCGGGTAGATCGAGCCGGGGCTCGGCTTCCACACCCCGCCGCTGCGCTCGGCGATCTCCTGGATGATGCCGTACCCGTTCATCGGCTGCTCGGCGAGGACCGCGAGGATGGCCGCGCGGACGTCACCGCGGCGCGCCTTCGGCCCGCGCCAGCGCGGCGGCGGCGGACCCCACGGCGGCGCGAACATCTGCCCGCCGCCGAACATGCCCCACTGCGGCCCGAAGCCCTGGTGCCCGCCGCGGTGTCCCTGGTGCCCGCGGCGGCCGGTCATCGCCGCGCGCAGCTCGTCCTTGATGTCGTCGAAGGCAGCACAGTTCCGCCCGAGCTGCCGCTCGAACTGCCGCACGAAGTCCTGCCACGGGAACCCCGCGGCGTACGCCGATCCGGTCATCTCGACCACCCGTCCCTCACGAATGTGATTGCGATAGTTCGACGATATATCGCGAACCATCGCAACCCAAGGGAGTCACCGGGTGAAGCTGAGGACCTTCACGGTCGCGTCGAGGACCACCGCGTTGTCCTGGATGCTCACCTGCGTCAGCTGGGCGTCGTACGGGAGCTTCGGGAGCTCGATCCCACCGGCGAGCTGACTCTTCAGGGCCCCCGGGATCGAGCCGGACTGGTCCGCGAGCACGAGGGCGATCTTGCCGTCCTGAAGCTGCGGCGACACCGGCACGTCGAGGTTGATCCCGTTCGCCGCGTACTTCAGATGCAGCTTGCCGCCGACCACCTCCGTCGACAGCCCCTGGATGTTCGTGGTCCTCACCGCCAGCCGGCCGAGCTCCCGCGGCGACAACTTCACCTGCATGTCGGTGGTGCCGACGGTGACCGTGCCGCTCTGGCCGAACAGCAGCGACCGCGGGACGTGCACGTTCTTCATGTCCACGGTCAGCTTCTCGCCTGGAACCTTGGCGAACGCCGGCTTGCCCATCGTCAGCGTGACCTTCGAGAAGTCCTGCTTGATCAGCTGCGGAAGGAACCCGAACCCGCCGATCTTCACGGAGGTGTCGGCGGAGCGCACCTGGTACTTCGCCGCCTCCTTCTGCGCCATCGACGCGAGCTGGTTCTGTGCGACGACCGCCGCGATCCGGTCGACGGCGACCAGTAACACCACCAGCACCACCAGCGTGACGACGAGCCGGCGCAAACCCCGGCCCTGCCTGCTAGGACTCATGACTGCCCTTCCCGATCATTTCCCGGAGCGCGTCGTCGGTCGGCGCCGCTTGGATGCCGAAGGCAACCGTAGCCGCGGTCGAATCGACCACGAACGGTCGCTGCCACTGGTACTGCATCTCCACCATCTCCCGGGCGGCCGGATCGACCAACCCGGCCAGCCGGAGTACCGCCGCCGGCATCGCGGCGACCCGCGCCGGCGGTGCACCCGCCAGTACGGCGGCGCGCGCGGCGAGCTGGTTGACCGACAGCGGCTCCGGTGTCGGTACGTGCCAGGCGCGGCCCCACGCCTTCTCGTCGTCGGCGACCGCGATCAGCATCCGCGCGACGTCACCGACGTACGTCCAGCTGTGCGGCGCGTCCAGGTCGCCAGGAAGCATCCCGCGCTTCCCGCGAACCACCTTCGGCAGCACGGTGACGCTGAACGGCGACACTGCGCCGGCGCCCAGGTAGTCGGACCCGCGGACCTCGGCGGTCCGGATCCGTCCCGCCTCGTGCGCGGTCAGCTGGTCGTTCCACAGCCGCGCCCGCACCCGCCCCTTCACGGTGTTCGGCCGCAGCGGGAGGTCCTCGGTCATCGGCCCGTCGACCGGGCCGTACCCGTACAGGTTCCCGGTCGTGACCAGCACCGCCCCGGACGCCTCCGCCGCCGCGATCAGCGCGGCACCGAGCGGCGGCCACTCCGTCGTCCACTTGTCGTACGCCGGTCCCGCGCACGAGTAGATCGCCGCGGCGCCGTCGACGTACTGCGTCAATCCGGCCTTGGCGTCCGCCGCGACCAGCTCGGCCCCGTCCGGCCCGGCGCCGGACCGGGTGATCACCCGAACCTGCTCGCCGCGCGCCAGCAGGAGTCGCGCCACGACACTCCCGACCGCACCAGCACCCACTACGACCCGCACACGCTTCCCTTCCAGCCGACCAGCCCACACAGTACAGATCAAACAGCCTGTGTATTCGCGGAGCTGAAGGTCCTCTCAGGTAGAGCGCTTTCCGACCGTCGCGGGCCACCGATCCGCGATCCACTCGCGCCAACTCCCGAAACCGTCCGGCGGATCACCGACCGGATCACTCCCGTCCAGCTCACCCGCCGTAGGCACGTCGAACCGCGCCGCCCAGGACGCCAGCTCCTCGTCCGAGATCGGCCAGGTGTCCTCCGGCCGCGCCGCCAGCCGCTCGTCCAACCGCCGCCGCTGCTCGTCCGCCGGCACCTCGAAGTACCGCACCTCGACCCGGGCCCCCACCCGCGCCGCCGCATCCCGCAACGCGTCCCGCTCCTCCCGGCTCCACAACCCGAAGTCGATCACCACGTCAACCCCGAGCTCCAGCCCCCGCAACCCGACCCCGATCAACCGCCCCTCGATCACAGTCGACGCAACCTCCGGGTTCCCGTCCCCGTAGAGCGCCTTCACCCACTCGTCCTTCGTCAACCGAAGCGCCCCCTCCGCCTCGACCCCCCGCGCCCAGGTCGTCTTCCCCGTCCCCGGCAACCCCACAGTCAGATACAACGTCGGCTTCTTCATCACAGAAGATTCTGACGAACTTCTACTCTCCCCGCTGAGGATTTGTCTGGTGTCCGCTCTGCTTGCCCGCCTGCTTGGAGGTGGGCGCTGACGATCGGCTCCCGAACGCGGTCTCGCTCAGCGGCCGCGCTCCCGTCAACGGCTTCTGCCCATCGAAGGCATGCGCGATCGCGCGGTTCGCGTCGAGGACCGGGTGCCGCTGATGCGCCTTGCCGCCGCTGCCCACCTGCGCCGCACCGAACCGGTCGAGTTGCGGGAGCCGCTGGTCCGGAGCCCGTCCGAGGCGCTCCGCCGTCCGCTGATACACGTTGTTGTTGCCGTGCCGGTGGCCGACGGCGATCACATCGCGCGCATCGGTCCCACCGGCGTTCCGGCCCGGGATCTCACGGAACGTGAGCCGATGGCTAGGCGGTCCGGTGCCGTCTTCGACCTTGGACACGACGATGTCCCGGCCGTCGCCAAGCCCCCGGTGCTCACCGAGGACGTGATGTCCTTTGGACGCTCCGGTCTCGAGATCCTCCAGCTCACGCAACGTGTTCTTGAAGAGTCTGCGATTCGCGTTGTGCGCAGGCGACTTGTCATCGGGGTACTGCTGGGCCTCCGCGGCGGCCGCGTCCCGCAGGCGTGTCAGGTCCTGGACGGCGTCCTCACCGAGCAGGACCTGGAACGGTCGCTCTGACTCGTCCTCAGCCATCGCTGGAGCCGCGTTCGCGGCGCATCTCGTCGAGCATCTGCTGGGTGAACGGGTCGTCCTTGGCCCACTCGTCGAGGCTGAACGGCTTACTGCCTGGCGTCGGTGCGGAGTCGTAGCTGCGGACCGTCGGATCGTCCAGCACGCCCGGCGGTGGCTCGTCGTCGCCGCGCATGGTCCGGTACTGCTGGGTCGACATCACCACCAGCACCGGTTCGGCAGCGCTGCCCACGAGGACGGGAGGCCCGAAGGTGCCGCGGCGCATCGCCTCCACCATCTCAGGCAGTTGCCGGACGAGTACGTCGGGAGCGACGACTTCCCGGTAGCGGCCGAGGGTCTCGTCGCCGTTGAGGTCGTCGTACTGGTCGTAGCTCGCGATGACGGCCTCAGGCACACCATCGTCTCCGAACGCGAACGCATGTGTGTCGCCGTGCGTCATCCGCTGAACCACGCCCGAGATGTCACCAGCGACGTCGGTAACGGACGGCAGATCAGGGTACGGCGAAGTGGACATGCTCACGATGGTAGGCGTCCACCAGGGGCGCTCCTGGTCCGCGACGGGCTTCCCGGCCTGCTGCGGACCGAGCCTGCTGACATGAATGTTTCCTTGGAGGTGGTGGTGTGGACTTCTCGTTGGACGGTCGGACGGCGCTGGTCACCGGGTCGGTGCGAGGGCTGGGGCTGGAGATGGCCCGTGGTCTCGCGGGGGCGGGGGCCCGGGTGCTGCTGAACGGGCGCGACGAGGAGACGGTCGCTGCCGCGGCGCGTGGGGTGCCGGGGCGGGTCGGGCATGCTGCGTTCGACGTGACCGATCTCGAGGCGGCGCGCGCCGCGGTCGACGGCCTCGGGCCGATCGACATCCTGGTGAACAACGTGGGGCATCGCGATCGGCGCGGATTCGGCGTACTGGACGCTGCGGATCTGCGGCGGATGCTCGACGTGCACGTGGCGTCGGCGTACTCGCTGAGCCGGCAGGTCGCGCAACGGCTGATCGACGCCGGCCGACCCGGGCGGATCATCAACGTGTCGTCGGTGATGGGACAGCTCGGGCGGTCCGGCGACGTCGCCTATCCGGTCGCCAAGGCGGCCCTGGACGGGCTGACGAGAGCACTCGCGGCCGACCTCGGACCACACGGCATCACGGTGAACTCGGTGGCGCCGGGAACGTTCGCGACCGAGGTCAACGCTCACCTGGCGGCAGATCCGGACTGGGTGGACTGGCTGCGCACCCGCACGGCACTGGGCCGTTGGGGCCGGCCCGAGGAGATCGCCGGCGCGGTCGTGTTCCTGGCCGGCGACATGGCGTCCTTCGTCACCGGCCAAACGCTCGCCGTCGACGGCGGAATGACCACAACTTTCTGACCAGCCGTCAGCGCGGCGCGGGCGCGGTGCTGCCGCGGACGACGAGTTCGGTGGCGAGTTCCAGCCGGTGGTGCTTCGGTGTCTCGCCGCGGCCGAGGGCGATCGCGAGGTTGGCGGCCGACGCGGCCATCTCGGTCAACGGCTGGCGGATCGTGGTGAGCGGGGGAGTGACCCAGTTCGTGACCGGAAGGTCGTCGAACCCCACCACACTGAGGTCCTCGGGGATGCGCAGCCCGGCCTCGGCGGCGGCTCGGTAGAGCCCGAGTGCCTGCAGGTCGTTGTGCGTGAAGACCGCGGTGGGCCGGTCCACGAGCTCGAGCAGGGTCCGGCCGTGGACCAGCCCGTCCTCGGTCTGGAAGGTGCCTTCGTAGATCAGGTCGGGTGCGACCGGCGTACCCGCGGCGTCCATCGCGGCGCGGTAGCCGTCGAGCCTGGCCCGGCTCGACAGCATCCGGTGCGGTCCGGTGATCGTCGCGATCCTGCGGTGCCCGAGCTCGAGCAGATGCCTGGTCGCCGAGAAACCGCCGCTCCAGTTCGCGGCGCCGACCGACGGGAACGCGTGACCCGGATCGCCGGTCGGGTCGAGCAACACGAACGGGATGTCGCGGCTGCGGATCTGGTCGCTCTGCTGCGGGGTGAGGCCGGAGAACACCGCGATGACGCCGATCGGCCGCCGGGCCAGTACACCTTCGATCCAGCCCCGGCCAGGAGTGTGTCCACGCATCTCGGACAGTACGACGGCCAGGCCGTTCTGGTCGGCGACACGTTCGACGCCCTTGATGATCTCCATCGCATAGGCGCCGGCCAGTTCGTGGAACACCAGCTCGACCAGCGCGGACCGGCCGGCGGGCTTCTTCAGCCGGCGGAAGCCGTGCCGGCTGATCACCTCCTCGACCTTGGCGCGCGTCCGCGGCGCGACGTCCGAGCGGCCGTTGATCACCCTCGAGACGGTCGGTACGGAGACGCCGGCCAGCTCGGCGATCTGGGCCACGGTCATCTCCGGAGCCGTCGTCTCGGCCGCGAGCGATGGATCGGTGGTACCGGTCATGGCGGCGAGTGTAGCTCCGAAAATTCCGGCCTGAATGTTTCGGAAGAACTTCCGGAATGAGGCATTGACCTCGAATGTGACCCGCCTTACAGTTCCGGCGTTCTTTCGGATTCAATTCCGAAACTTTCAGGCTTCATCGGTGTGTCCGCACTGCAGGAGGTTCGCCATGAAACGTCGTATCGCCGCCGTCGCCGCGGGCGTCGCGATGCTTGTCGCCGCCGGATGCTCGGGCAACAGTTCCGGGTCGGGCGGCGACTCGAAGTCGTTCGACTTCTGGTCGTTCTCCGGGATCAACCAGAAGGCAGCCGTCGAGGAGTACCAGAAGAAGCATCCCGACCTGCACGTGAAGCTCACCGAGGTCGGCTCCTCGGTCGAGACGGCGCAGGCACTGACCACGGCGCTCGCGGGCGGCAAGGTTCCGGACCTGGTGCTGATCCAGGGCGACGACATGCCGAAGTTCGTCGAGCAGCCGCAGAACTTCGTCGACCTGCGCACGCTCGGCGCGGACGACATCAAGAAGGACTACCTGGACTGGGTCTGGTCGCAGAGTGTCGCGAAGGACGGTCCGGTGCTCGGCATCCCGACCGACGTCGGCGGTCTGGCGATCGCGTACCGCAAGGACCTGTTCGCGGCGGCCGGGTTGCCGACGGACCGGGTCGCGGTCGGCAAGCTGTGGCCGACCTGGGACAAGTTCCTCGACGTCGGCAAGCAGTACAAGGCAAAGACCGGAAAGGCGTTCATCGACAACGCCGGGACGAGCGTGTTCTACCAGGCCGTGCAGCAGGGCGACATGAAGTACTACGACGCGGACCGCAACCTCGCCTACGACCGCAGCCCGCAGGTCCGCAAGGCCTTCGACTACGGGATCGCCGCGGCGCAGTCCGGCATCACGGCCAAGCTCGCCTCGTTCACCGAGAGCTGGTCGGCCGGCATGGCCAAGGGTGACTTCGCCGTGGTCGCGGCGCCGTCCTGGATGCTCGGCTCGATCCGGACCAACGCCCCGTCCACCAAGGGCAAGTGGGACATCGCCACGATCCCCGGCGGTGCCGGGAACTGGGGCGGCAGCTACCTGGCGATCCCGAAGAACGCGAAGAACCCGAAGGCGGCCTGGGACTACATCAAGGAGATGCAGTCGCCGCAGTCGCAGCTCGCGCACTACGTCGAGGCAGGTTCGCTCCCGTCGACCCCGTCCGTCTACAAGGACCCGAAGCTGACCTCGCACAGCGACCCGTTCTTCTCGAACGCGCCGACCGGCAAGATCTACACCGACTCGCTGCTGGGCCTGAAGCCGTTCTACATCGGCCCGGACAGCTCGGCGATCGGCCAGGAGTTCCTGAACGCGGTCACGAACGTGGAATCGGGCAAGGGCGATCCGGCGAAGGCCTGGGACACCGCCCTGCAGAACATCAAGACGGCGATCGGGAAGTGAGCAGTACGCTCACCGCACCGCGGACCTCGACGCGACCACCCGTCGCGTCGAGGTCCCGGATGCGGCAAAGCCTCGGCGAACGCGTCGCGCCGTACGCCTATATCGCGCCGTTCTTCCTGATCTTCGCGGTCTTCGGCCTGTTCCCGTTGCTGTTCACGTTCTACGTGGCGCTGTTCGACTGGAATCCCGTCGGGGCGCACACGTTCGTCGGCCTCGACAACTTCACCCGGTTGTTGGACGACACCCGGTTCTGGAACGCGTTGTGGAACACGATCAGCATCTGGGTGTTGTCCACCGTGCCGCAGCTGCTGATCGCGCTCGGCCTGGCGCACCTGCTCAATCACGCGCGCCTGCGGTTCGCGACGCTGTTCCGGATGTCGATGCTCGTCCCGTACATCACCTCGGTCGCCGCGACCACGGTCGTGTTCGCGCAACTCTTCGACCGCGACTACGGCCTGCTGAACTGGGTGCTGCACCTGGTCGGTGCCGGCCCGATCGACTTCGCCCAATCCACCTGGGGCAGCCAGGTGATGATCGCAACCATGGTGATCTGGCGCTGGACGGGTTACACGACGTTGCTCTACCTCGCGTCGCTGCAAGCGATCTCGCGGGACATCTACGAGGCGGCGTCGGTGGACGGCGCCGGCAACTGGAAGCAGTTCCGTCACATCACCATTCCGTCGCTCCGCCCGGTCATCGTGTTCACGATCGTCACTTCGACGATCGGCGGCCTGCAGATCTTCACCGAACCGCTGCTGGTGTCGCGCAGTTCGCCGATGACCTGCGGACCGGTCCGGCAATGCCAGACCCTGACGCTGTTCCTGTTCGAGCAGGGCTTCGGCCAGTTCAAGTTCGGGTACGGCGCGGCGATCGGCGTCTCGCTGTTCGTACTGATCGTCGCGTTCGCGCTGCTCAACTTCCTGCTGTCAACACGCCTCCGCCGGGAGAAGCCATGAGTTCGACACGTCGCCGGATCGACCGCGTGCCGTGGTGGGTCTACGTCCTGCTGGTGCTGGCCGTGGCCGGTGCGGTCTTTCCGCTGTACTGGATGTTCGTGGTCGCGTCGAACGACTCCGCGACCGCGTACAAGATGCCACCGCGGATCTTTCCGGGCGGGAACCTGTTCCACCTCGCGCAGCTCGTGTTCAGTACGGTCCCGTTCGTGCGGTCGCTGGTCAACAGCGCCGTGGTCGCGGTCGCGATCGGAGTCGGTCAGGGGGTGCTCTGCGCGCTGGCGGGGTTCGCGTTCGCGAAGCTGCGGTTCCCGGGCCGGAACACGCTGTTCCTGATCGTTGTGCTGACGATGACCGTACCGACCCAGCTGGCCGTGATCCCGCAGTACATGATCATGTCGAAGCTCGGCTGGGTGGACACGCTGCAGGCACTCATCGTGCCCGGCCTGGCCAGCGCGTTCGGGATCTTCTGGATGCGCCAGCACATCGGGTCGACGGTGTCCGACGAGTTGTTGCAGGCGGCAAGGATCGACGGGGCGAACAGCTGGCAGATCTTCTGGCAGATCGTGTTCCCGCTGGTCCGGCCGGCCGCGTTCGTGCTCGGGTTGCTCGGGTTCGTGACGGCCTGGAACGACTTCCTCTGGCCGTTCATCATTCTCAAGTCCCCGGAGATGTACACGGCCCAGATCGCCATCAAGGCGCTGCAGAACAGTTACGTCGTCGACCTCGGGCTCGCGATGGCCGGCTCGTTCCTGGCCACCGTGCCGCTGCTGGTGCTGTTCGCCTTCGTCGGCCGCCGCCTGGTGAGCGGCATCATGGACGGAGCCTTCAAAGGCTGATCACGGGCTGGGAGGTGGACCGGCGGAGTCGCGGATGATCACGTGCGTACCGATCATGGTGTGCTGGCTCAGCGCGTGGCGTTCGCGGTTGAGTGCGTGCCGTACGGCGGTCCGGCCCAGCTCCTCATAGTCCACGTGCACGGTCGTCAGCTCGGGGGTGAGGTCCCTGGCCAGCGGAATGTCGTCGTACCCGACGAGCGAGACGTCCTCCGGCACCCGGAGACCGGCTTCTCGTAACGCGACCAGTACGCCGCTGGCCACGACGTCGGTCGCCGCGAAGATCGCGGTGAACTTCCGGTCGCGCGCCAGCAGCTCGCGAGTGGCCTGGTATCCGGACTCGCGGTCGAACGTGACCGCGCTGGTCCGGTGCGACGTCATCGGCAGGTGGTGCGCCTCGTGGGCGCGCTCGAAACCGCGGAGGCGTCCGTCGACCGTACTGTGGCCGGCTTCGCCTGCACCGAGGAAGGCGATGTCGCGATGTCCCAGGGAGATCAGATAACTGGTCATGGCGTACGCGCCGCCTTCGTTGTCGTACTCGACCACGGTCGCGGGTGCGTCGGTGCCGAGCGGCGGACGGCCGCAGAGCACAAGCCGGGACCCCGACTTGTCGAGCGCGCGGGCTGCCTGCGTCAACCGGTCGACGTAGCTCCGGTTGCCGCTGCCGCCGCCGACCAGGACGACTGCCTCGGCCTGCTGCTCACGCATGAGCTCGACGATCTCCAGTTCGCGGTCCGGATCGCCGTGGCTAGTACAGACCAGGCACAGCCGTCCCTCGGCCGTGGCCTGCTGCTCGACGCCTTGGCCGACGTACGCGAACGCGGGGCCGACCAGGTCGTGGACGATGAACGCCACGGTCTTGGTGCCCCCGCCCCCGAGCGCACGCGCCTGGGCGTTGATCACGTAGTCGAGCTCGCGGACGGCCTTCATCACCCGCGCACGGGTCTCCGCCGAGACCGGGTAGTTGCCGGCCAGCACCCGGGAGACCGTGGTGGCGGAAACACCCGACGAGGCGGCGACGTCCTTGACCGTCGGCCGTTCGCCAGAGGTCGGCTGTCGCGCCACCGCGGCCCCTTTCGAAAGAGAACTGGAACGGGTCAACGATAGGCTAGGCGACCCGGTCCAGATCGGAGGCCGCGATTGCGTGGGCGAACGGGCGGCCGCTGAGGAAGCGTTCGAGTTCGTCGATGATGCAGTCGCCCATCCTTGCGAGCTCGTTGCCGTGTGAGCCGGCGATGTGCGGTGTCAGGAACGTGTTGGGTAGCTCCCACAGCGCGGAGCCGGTCGGCAGCGGCTCGGGCTCGGTCACGTCGAGTACGGCGTACAGCCGTCCGGCCTGAAGGTGCCCGATCAGCGCGTCGGTGTCGACGAGGCTGCCACGTGCGGTGTTGATCAGTGTCGCCCCGTCGCGCATCAGCGCGAGCTGTTCGGCCCCGACGAGGCGATCGGTCCGTGGATTCGCGGGAGCATGCACACTGACGACGTCACTGGTACGCAGCAGCGTGTCTAGGTCGACCAGCCGTACGCCGAGCTCGGCAGCACCGGCGGCGTCGACGTACGGGTCGAACAAGCACACCTCGAGGTCGAACGGACGGAGCAGCTCGATGACGCGCCGACCGATCCGGGACGCTCCGATGAGTCCGACCGTACGGCCGTAGTTCCCCACCCCCGTCTGGACCTCGGCCAGGGTGAAGTGCCGGGTCGAGTGGTACCGGTCGCGGAGACCGAACACGTTCTTGCCGGCGAACAGGATCGCGGCGACGGTGTACTCAGCCACAGGTACGGCGTTCGCCGCGGCCGCCGAGGTGATCGCCAGGCCGCGTTCCCAGAAAGCCGGGGACAGGAGTGCCTTGACCGAACCCGCGGTGTGCAGGACCGCCTGCAGCCGGGGTGCCAGGTCGAGGACATCCGCGGTGATCGGCGGGCAGCCCCAACCGGTGATCAAGAAGTCGGCCGATGCCAGGGCGGCCCGGGCGTCATCGGTGTCGAACCGCTCGGCGACGACGGTCGGGTCGATTCGCACGAGTTGCTGCAGCCGGTGCATGGACCGCGGTGGGTACAGGTCCGGCAGGTGGTGTGCACCGAGGGCGAATAGCGCCGCAGGGCGGTCGGCCACGGGTTCCTCCGTTCGTGGGTGGAAGGCTATTTCAGGCTGCCCAGCGTGATGCCGGAGCGCCAGTACCTCTGCATGGACAGCATCAGCGCGACGATCGGGACGAGCGAGACGATCGCGCCGACGATGACCAGCCCGGTGAGGTCGACGGACTGGTCGACCTTGATGTTCAGCCAGGAGTACAGGCCGAGCATGACGGTCCATTTCTGTTCACCGCGCAGGAACACCAGCGGTCCGAAGAAGGAGTTCCAGGAGCCGACGAACCCGAGCAGGAAGACGGTCGCCGATCCGGTCGTCATCAGCCGCGCTCCGATCGTGAAGAAGGCCCGGTACTCGCCCGCTCCGTCGACGCGGGCCGCCTCGAGCAGCTCCGGCGGTACGGCGCCCTCGGCGTACACCTTGGCCAGATAGACCGAGAAGGCGCTGAAGAAGTGCGGCACGATGATCGCCCAGGGCGTGTCGACCATGTGCAACCGGCTGTAGAGCAGGAACGACGGGATGGTCAGCAGCGCGCCGGGGATCAGGAACGAGGCGATGATGCAGCCCATCAGGACGCCACGGCCGCGGAACCGGTACATCGCCAGGGCGTATCCGCAGGCGACGCAGACGACGGTCATGCCGACCGTGCCGGCGACGCCGTACAGGAGCGTGTTCGCCATCCAGCGCAGGAAGATGCTGTCGTGGTAGGTGAACAGGTCCCTGGTGTTGTCGAGGAGGTGGAAGTCCGCGAACCACAGTCCGTTGGTCGTGTACAGGTCGCGCTGGTCCTTGGTCGCGGAGACGATCAGGAACCAGACCGGCGCGATCGAGTAGACCAGGAAGAACACGAGGCCGGTCCAGACCAGGATCCTCGACACCTTCGACGGATGGTGGCCGGCTGGCAGGTCGTCATCGTACCGACGCCTGCGGGCAGCAGTGGTTGTCATGCGGGAGCCTTGTTCGTGAGTTTGTAGAAGATCGCCGAGATCAGACCGACCACGAGCGCGAGGACGATGGACAGCGCGGCGGCGTAGTTGAAGTCGCCGACCGCGAACGCCTGGTTGTAGATGGTCATGATCGGCGTGAAGTCCTTGGTGACGGTCTCCGGGGTCATCGAGCGGAACAGCAACGGCTCGCTGAAGATCTGCAGTGTTCCGATGATGCCGAGAACGCTGACCAGTACCAGCGAACGCCGGACGTACGGCACCTTGATCGACCAGGCGATCCGCCATTCGGACGCCCCGTCGACCCGGGCGCTGTCGAAGATGTCGCGCGGCACCGCCTGCAGGGCGCCGTACACGATCAGCATGTTGAAACCGATGCTGCCCCAGGCCATCAGGTTGCCGACCGACACCCAGATCAGCTGACTGCTGTAGAAGTTCGCATTGATCCCGAACAGCTTGAAGAACGGCGTGAGTGGACCGACGGCAGGGCTGTAGAGATAGATCCAGATCAGGGTGGCGACGATGCCCGGACTCATGTAGGGCACCAGCATCGCGATCCGGAGTTTTCCGGCGACCCGTCGGCGGACCGAGTCGAGCAACAGCGCCAAGCCCAGGCTGATCACCTGGATCAGCGGGATGATCACGATCGCGAACAGCGCGACCCGCCACAGGCTGCCCCAGAACTTCCCGTCGTGCAGGGCGCGGTCGAAGTTCTCGAATCCGCTGAAGCTGACGGTCTTGTCGCCGAATCCGAGGCCCGAACTCTTGGCGGTGTAGAGGCTCTTGCTCAGTGCCATGATCACCGGGACCACCGTGAAGACCACGAATCCGGCGAAGAACGGCACGGTGAACGACGCGCCCTTGAGCGCTACGGTACGGCGCCAACGCGTACCGGAGGAACGGGTGTCCCCGGCCCGATCGGCAGGTGGGGTGGTCAACGGCTTCGGCTTCAGGTCCAGGGACATCCGTCCTCCTCGCACTCGGTCGGCGGTCTCAGTTCGCGACGTTGATGCCCTTGGCCTTCAGGTCGTCGACGGTGAACTTCTGCATGTTCTCGAGGAGCTGGTGGAAGGTGATCTTCTTGGTGACGGCCTGGGCCCACTGGTCCTGCAGTTCCTTGAAGACACCGGTGTAGTTGGGCCCGACCAGCCAGTTGTCCACCCCGGACGCGGACGCCTTGTTGATGACGGCTTCGGCCTCCGAGCGGTGGCTGCCGAACAGCTTCCGCGGTACGGCGGCGTCGATCCACGGCGACGGGTCGGGCATCGCACCCGGCCACGCGTAGGCGCCGGTCGTCTTGTCGAAGGTCGCGTCGATGCCGTCCTTCGTCGTGTTCATCCAGATGCCGACCTCACTTGCTTCCTTGGGGTGCGGGCATCCCTTCGGCACGAGCAGCGCGTTGCCGTGCGCGGGCGTCGCGAACTTCGTCGCGCCGGCGAACTGCGGCAGGTCGATCGGCTCCCAGTCGCCGATGGTCTTCTTGAAGTGGAGCTCGTAGTTGGTCAGCTGCCAGGTGGAGGTCGGCAGCGAGACCATCTTGCCTTGGTCGAAGTACGCGATCAGCGCGGGACGGTCCTGGTAGGTCTGGTTAGCGACCAGGCCGTTGTCCACGAGTTGCTGGAGAATGTTGGCGGCGGCAACGGACTCGGGGGACAGGAAGTCGACCTTCCAGGCGTCGTTCTGCACCGAGTACCAGGATCCGCCGGCCTGGACGATCAGGTTGACCAGCGTGCTGGGGTCCTCACCGGCCAGATTCATCACCTGGACGCCATGCGGCTTGAGCGCCTTCCCGGCGGCGATCACGTCGTCCCACGTCTTCGGCACCGGTACGCCGTACTTGTCGTAGGCGGCGCGGTTGATCATCATGAACGTCGGTCCGGTGCCGAGCGGAATGCCGTAGTACTTGCCCTGGACCTTGGCGCCGCTGAGCGCGGTGGCATTGAACTTGCTCTCCGCCGGCTTGACGTAGTCCGTCACGTCGGTGAGCAGGCCTTCCGACAGCAGGGCCGGTACGTCCCCGAAGTTCTGCGCCAGGCAGGGGATCGCGCTGCCTGCCGCGACGGTGTTGCGCAGAGCCGTCGCGGTACCGGGAAGATCCGCCTGCTTGACGAACTTGACCTTGATGTCGGTGTGGGTGGCGTTGAACTTGTCCACCACCGGCTGGATATCCGTCCAGCCCCAGTAGTCGATCTCGACCGGGCCGGCGGCCGACTTCTTACCGGTGTCGTTGCTGCAGGCGACCGCGGTGGCGGCCAGGCACAGGGCGAGGCCGGCCAGCACGGCGCGACGGCTGTTTCTGGGCATGCGTGTATCTCCGGGGTGAGCTAGGGGAATCGGGGCTGGTGACGGGCGTCATAGTTAACGATTTCTATGAAAGCTAGGAGAGGAATCTCTTGTCGTCAAGGCCTTGCGCTGCCGCCAGGGAGTCCTCATGATGCCGGGCATAGAAACCGATAACTACAGACTCGAAGTTCTCCTGCCTCCGCCTCAGGAAAGAAGGTGCTGTCTGTGTATCCGACTCCAGCCGCTGTCCGCGGCCGCGTCCGGCGGCTCGGCGCGTTGAGCGCAGCTCTCGTACTCGTCACCGGACTCCTCTTCGCCGCGGCCCGACCGGCCGCGGCCCGGGAACTGGGCGGGTGTGACCTGTCGTTCCACACCACGGTCAGCCCGCAAGGATTCGTCCACCCCGGCGTCGGGCTGACCCAGCCGATCCTCGAGAACGCCCGCCGGCAGCTCGCCGCGGGCGCCGAACCCTGGACGTCGTCGTACCAGGCGATGCTCCGGTCGTCGGCGGCCGGGCCGACGGTGACATCGTCCAACCGCAGCAGCGCGGACCCGACCAAGCCCGCCTCCGACGCGTTCAACAGCCAAGGTTTCAACGGCCGATTCATCGCCGACGGTCTGAAGTCCTACACGCAGGCCGTCCGCTACGTGCTCACCGGTGACGAGGTCTACCGCAAGAACGCGCTGGACATCATCCGCATCTGGGAGCAGATGGACCCGGCCAAGTACGAGTACTTCACCGACGCGCACATCCATACCGGCATCCCGCTCAACCGGATGGTGTCCGCCGCCGAGTTGCTGCGGTACACCTCGTGCGCCGGCGAGGCGTACCCGTGGACGGACGCGGACACGCAGGCGTTCGCCCGCAACCTCGTCACCCCGGTCATCGAGACGTTCCAGAACGACAACAACCACTTCATGAACCAGCACAGCTACCCGTTGATGGGTGCGATGGCCGGTGCGATCTTCACGGACGACACCGCGCTCTACAAGCGGTCGGTCGAATGGTTCACGGTGAACGCCACCGCGAAGGACCAGGGCTTCAACGGCTCGATCGCGCGGCTGTTCCGCTGGGTCGACCATGACGACAAGACCGGGAAGCCGATCAAGAACCCGCACGTCCAGCACGCGGAGATGGGTCGTGACCAGGCCCACGGCGGTGGTGACCTCACCAATGCGGTGATCATCTCCCGGATGTTGCTGGCACAGGGCACAAAGGTCGACCCCGTGGCCGGCACGGTGTCCGACGCGACGAACGCGGTCGGGCCGTACGAGTTCCTCAACAACAGGATCCTCGCCGCCGCCGACTACTTCTGGCGCTTCATGCTCGGCTACGACACGCCGTGGACCCCGATGGCGTACGCGATCTCGCCGGACGGCACGATCCGCGACACCTACAACCACATCGCCGACGGCTACCGCGGCCGGTATGTGACCGCGAGCTTCTGGGAGATCTATTACTACTACAGGTTCACGCTGGGCAAGGACGTCAAGGCGATGGCGCCCTACTACGCGGAGGCCTACGCCAAACGTCCAGGCCCGCTGTACTCGCGCGGCGGAGCGATCGGCAACTCCTGGGACGGCGCCGACGGCGGCGGCGATTCCTGGCTGTTCGCGCCGGCCGCCGCGGCAGGTGAGTCAACTCAACCACTGGGGAGCAACCCCAACATCTACGAGGTCGAGGACCGCTACACGCACCTGGCCGGCGACGTCACGACCGGCGACGGATACGTACGGATGTCCTCCGGCTCGAAGATCGCCTACCTCAACGGCGCGACGGACCGCCCGAAGCTGGGTTTCCGCGTTCGTACCAACGGTGAAGCCGTGATGCACCTCCACACCGCCAGGAACGGCCGCACCCTGAAACGCGACTATCCCGTGCTCGTGCCGAACACCGGCGGCAAGTGGCGCTACGTCACCACCGACGGACCCATGGACGACATCCTCTTCATCGAGGTCGACGGCGCCACCGTGGACCTCGACCACATCAACATCAACGCCGCGGCCGAGCTCACCGGGCCGGTCTTTCCTAGCGCCGCAAGCCGGGTCGTCGGCTGGCTTGGTGCTCAGGCTGAGGTCAATCTCGCCGCCACGGCCACTGCCGGTACGACGTACGCCGCGACCGGGCTCCCCGAAGGCGCCACGCTCGACTCGGCCACCGGCGTCCTCACCTGGAAGCCGACCCGGGCCGGTACGTGGACGGTCACCGTCGCCGCTGACGACGGCACCAATATGGCCGCTCGCCGCATCACCCTCACCGCGACCGGTGACCGCCTGAGCGCTGTGGAACTCGCCAAGCACGGCTACAACCCCGAGACCGTGTACGAGTCCGCGACTGCGGATGCGTACCACAGTGCGGTCGATGCCGCCGACAACCAGTGCGCGAAGGGATCCGACACCGAGTGCCTGACCGCGCTGACAGCTGTCGTGGCGGCCGTTGACGCACTGCGCCCGCTCTCGCCGAAGATCGCTCAGGACGGCAGCCTCGACTACCCGGACCTGGTCGCGTCATCCACTGCCGGGGACCGGATCGTCAACCTGGTCGACGGCGACGAACAGACAGGCACCGTTTACCCCCAGGCCGTGAACCTGTCGCACACCTTCGACTTCGGGCCGGACTACCGGGTGTCCGCGACGAAGTTCGGCTTCCAGAGCAACATCTTCGCGGACCGGATCGCGAACTCGGCGGTGTTCGGTTCCAACGACGGAGTCACGTGGACTCGGCTCACCCCCGGGGTCACGGCGTTCACGCAGGACTACAACACCCTCGACGTCGCCAAGGACCTGCAGGACGACCAGTTCCGGTACCTGAAGGTCCAGATGATCAAACAGTTGCCGGACGTGCTCTACGGGATCGTGCGCGGCGTGTTCGAGATGACCGAGTTCCACATCTACGGAGAACGGCACGAGATCGGCAACCTGGTGAAGTCGACCTCGATCACGTCCGCTCAGGCCATCGCGGGCAAGATCATGACCGGCGACACCGTCGACGTTGCAGTCACCGCGAAGAAGCCGCTGCAGCAGGTGACGGTCACCGTCCAGGGCATCACGGCGAAGGCGACCTCGGCGGACGGAGTCAACTGGAAGGCCTCGGCCAAGCTGGACAACGTGGCTGCCGGCAACATCCTGGTCGCGGTCGACTACGTCGATGCCAGTGGCAAGGCCGGCCCGACGGCGTACGGGACGACCGACGGATCGAAGCTCTTCGTGGCGGGCGACCCCGCACACTACATCGACGTTGCCAAGGTGGCGACCGTCACGGCCTCCGACAAGCAATGGCCGGGGAACGGACTGGGCGCCGACCAGGTCGGCTACCTGCTGTTCGACCGCAATCCTGATACGTACGGCGATCTGAACAGCGGACCCGGCGCGTACTACGTCCTCGACTTCGGCGCGCACGCGACCGTACGGCCCGAGGAGGTGCTGTTCCTGCCGCGGGCCAGCCACCCACAGCGGGCCAACGGAACCGTCGTACAGGGCTCGAACGACGGCCAGACCTGGACCGATCTCACCACATCGCTCACCGGAGCAGCAGCGAACACCTGGAGCGACCAGCAGACCTCCGGCGAGAGCCATTACCGGTACCTGCGTATCTACAACGCCACGAGCTGGTTCGGCGACCTCTCCGAGGTCGAGCTCTACGGCGACATCCAGAACGACGCCTGACCCTGCCCGTCTCGCACTGTTTGACGGACTCGCCCCTTGACAGCCATCACCGCCGAGCGTAGAACTTCATTCTACGGAATTGATATTCCATAATGCGGAATATGGAGGATCGATGTCGGCTGACCTCACGTCAAGGAAGCGAACCCCGGGCAGCTATGTCCGGTTTCTGCTGGCGGCGGCACCCTGGGTCGGGCTGCTCGGGCTCACACCGTTCGTGAACCGTGTGGAGCCGTTCGTCCTGGGGTTGCCGTTTCTGCTGTTCTGGATCGTGCTGTGGGTGGTGCTCACGTCGGTCTGTATGGGGATCGTCTACTGGACCGACCCGGTGAACCGCGGCGGAGGCGAGCGATGAACGCGGCGTTGCCGGTCCTCGGCCTATTCTTCCTCGTCGCGCTCGCTCTCGGCCTGCGGGCGCGGCGCGGCAAGAAGATGGACCTGGAACAGTGGAGCGTCGGCGGCCGGGGTTTCGGCTCGATCGTGGTGTTCTTGCTGCTGGCCGGCGAGATCTACACGACGTTCACCTTCCTCGGCGCGAGCGGGTACTCCTACAAGTACGGCGGCGCCAGCTTCTACATCCTCTGCTACGGCGCGCTGGCGTACGTGATCTCGTACTGGCTCGCGCCCGCGATCTGGCGGTACGCCAAGCGGGAACGCCTGGTCTCCCAGCCTGACTGGTTCGTCCGCAAGTACCGCAGTCGCAACCTCGGCCTGGTGGTCACGCTCATCGGCGTGATCGCGATGATCCCGTACCTGGAACTGCAACTGACCGGTCTCGGCGTGATCGTCGAGGAGACGTCGTACGGCGCCATTCCCAGCTCGGCCGCGATCTGGATCGGCGCCGTCGCGCTGGCGGTCTATGTGATGATCTCCGGAATCCACTCGGCCGCCTGGAACGCCATCATCAAGGACGTACTGGTGCTGGCTGTCGTGGTCGGAATCGGGCTCTACCTGCCACTGCACCACTTCGGCGGCGTGTCGCAGATGTTCCACGCCGTGCAGACCGCCAAGCCGGACATGCTGCGCCTGCACGAGGCGACTCACGACTCCGGCTGGTTCATCACCTCGGTCTTGCTGTCAGCGCTCGGATTCTTCATGTGGCCGCACTACTTCGGCGCCGTCTACGCCTCGAAGAACGAGCAGAGCTTCCGGAGGAACGCCACGTTCCTGCCGCTGTATCAGCTGATCTTGTTGTTCGTGTTCTTCACCGGGTTCACGGCGATGCTGGTGGTTCCCGGCCTGAAGAACGGCGACCTGTCGCTGCTGCGCATCACCCGCGAGACGCTGCCACCGGTGGTGGCCGGGCTTGTCGGGGCCGCCGGGATGTTCTGCGCGCTCGTACCCGGTGCGA
Organism: Kribbella sp. NPDC051137; assembly: GCF_040682535.1. Classification (NCBI taxonomy): domain Bacteria; kingdom Bacillati; phylum Actinomycetota; class Actinomycetes; order Propionibacteriales; family Kribbellaceae; genus Kribbella; species Kribbella sp. NPDC051137. Next base: position 479,080 of record NZ_JBFBBI010000006.1, on the reverse strand, counting down.
TGCTGCTGACCACCTCAGCCACGATGCTGGCCAAGAACGTCTACCAGGACTATGTCCCGGGGGCGACCAGTGAGCGGGTGAGCCTGCTGGCCAAGGCCCTGGTTCCGGTGATCACCGCGATCGCTGTGTATCTGACCTTCGCCGGGGGCGACGCGATCGTCAACCTGCTGCTGCTCGGATACGCCTTCGTCACCCAGCTCTTCCCCTCGATGATCATGAGCCTGCTGCGACGGAATCCGGTGACCAAATGGGGCGCGGGCGCCGGCATGGTGGTCGGCACCGCGATCGTCACCTGGCTCACTCTCGGCAAGATCGCAGTGGGCCAGATCCTGCCGTTCCTGCCGCAGTCGCTCCATCACCTCAACGTCGGCATCGTCGCCCTGATCGCCAACATCGCCGTCTGCGCGATCATCTCCGTGGCCACCAGATCAACGACCACACCACAGCACGCCGAGGCGGTGCCGACACTCGACCTGGCCAGCGACCGGTAGGTGCCCCCGGCAGGATTCGAACCTGCGACGCACGGTTTAGGAAACCGACGCTCTATCCCCTGAGCTACGGGGGCGCACGCGGGACAGCTTAGCGGAGGTGGGGTGGTCAGCCGGTCAGTGCGGTGACGCCGAGGTGGCCGGCTATCGAGTTGTAGCGTTCGGCGTAGAGGGTGGTGCAGCGGGAGGCGGCGCAGCCGGCGCCGGCGAAGGCGATGCCGCGGATGGTGGCGGAGCTGCTGCCGCGGCGGGAGTAGACCGGGCCGCCGGAGTCGCCGCCGATGATCGCGACCAGGCCGCCGCGGGTCGCGCGGATCACGTACGTCGTGCAGCCGTCGGTGTCGCAGTAGCTGGCCGACGTGGAGCGGACCGTCAGGTTGCACACCGACGTACTGAAGCTCCCGGACTGGCAGACGACCGTTCCGACGCCCGGGTCGCCGCCGCCGGTCACCGTGCGGGTGTTGGCCGTGTCGCCGGGCCCGTCGGTCCAGATCTTCGGGCCGTACGAGCTGCCGGTGACCAGCGACTGGTCGTAGTCCGGGTAGTTCGTGCGGACCGTGGTCGTGCCGTAGTAGTTCGTGCCCGACTTCCACGCCGTCCCCGGCGCGCCGCAGTGCCCGGCGGTGACCGAGCCGCGTTGGCCGTTCGACCGCCGTACGACGGAGAACCCGGCCGAGCAGTTCTTCAGCGCTGAGGTGATCCGCGCGCCGCCCCAGTGCCCGCCCTTCGGGGTGTCGCTGAGCCGCGAGGTACGAGCGAGCGAACCCGCCACCAGTTGTACGCCGGACAGCCCGCGGAGGCCCGCGAGTGCGGCGGGGGAGGTGGTCGCCTGGTCGTACTCGACGACGACGTTCTCGCTGGACGGGTCGAGGTCGGCCGAGAACGTCGTACGGGCGGCATCCCCGGACCACGCGCGCTTGCCGACCGTCCGCCAGGTGTCGGCGATCGCCTGAGCTGAGCGGCAACTGTGCTCCACCTTCACCATCTGCTTGCCGGCCGCCGGCAGGTTCCGGGCCATCGCAGACTGGTACTTCTTGGCGTCCACGTTCGCCGAGTCGACGACGACCTCGTACCCGCTGGCGGCCGAGCCGACCACGCCGACGACGCCCTGGCTGAGCCCGTACGGCAGGCCGGACTTCGGACGGCCGGTGGCGTCCAGCGGCTCCAGCGAGCGGATCGCGGCCGAGATGCCTTCGCCGAGCGACTCGCCGAGCGGGCGAGGGTCGGACGCGGATGTCGGCTGCGCGAGCCGGGAGGCCTCGGTCGAGCTCACGCTCGGCTGGGCGTGGGAGCACGCCGCAGCGCCCGCCACCGCACTCGATGAGGGGCTGGCGAGGGCGACTGCGAACAGTGAGACTGAGCCGAGTGTGACCAGCGGGACGGTAACGGAGAGTCGCACGAAGCTCCCAACATCGGTGGACCAACCACTAGATGGTCCGGTCAGGAACTCCTTTCCGTCAAGAGCTGATCACTTTCTGCGAGCAGAATCGACTACCGTGCGCGAGCGTAGCTCGCAAGTCGAGTCCCGTCGGCGCCGAAGAACTCGAGTGTGTCGCCGTTGATCGCCACTCGCTTGGCTGCCGCCAGTACGCCGGTGTGCGGCACGTTGTCGCAGCCGATCATGTGCTGCGGCCCGACCGTCGCACTGAACGCACCGCGCTGACCGATGCTGTACGTGCCCTGGAGGCCGTTGCAGCCGTCCGAACCGGACCAGGTGCCGTCGGCCTTGAACACGATCACCGGGTCGTTCGGCCGCGCCTTCTTCAGTGCTCTGAAGCCGTCCATCTGCTGCATGCGCCAGGTGCCGGACACTGTCTGCGCGGTCACCGGCCGGGCGGACGGCGTCGTCGCGACGGACTGCGGGCCGCCGGCGACCGGCGGCTGGGAAGGCTTGTTCTGCGAGCCGGCCAGCCCGAAGGCGGTGACGGCGACAGCGGCCACCGCGACAGCGGCCGCGCCCGTGCCGATCCAGGTACGGCGTTGTGCGCGCCGGGCGCCGGTGGTGGCGCGCTCGGTCAGGTCCGCGCTCTGCGGCACGCTGGCCGCGGCGCGTTCGAAGGTACCTCGGAGGTCGTCCTCGAGATCGGTGCTCACTTCAGCCTCTCATCGACGCGATGGGATTCGTGGGTCTTCCGCAGCGCCGCCAGCGCCCGGCTCGCGGTCGCCCGGACGGAGGACGGCTTGATGCCGAGCAGGTCGGCGATCGTCTGGTCGTCGAGGTCCTGGTAGTAACGCAGGACCAGCACGACGCGTTCGCGTGCGGACAACGTCGCCAGCGCCTGCCACAGGCCGTCGGAGTTCGCGATGCCGGTGGCGTGGTCGGGCACGGTGTGCTGCGGGTCCAGGTCGGCGGTCGGTGCCTCGCTGAACGAGCGCCGCCGGGTCATCGACAGGTACTCGTTCACCAGGATCCGCCGGACGTAGTGGTGCGGGTCGTCCGCGGCGCGCACCTTCCGCCACTTGCGGAACGCCTGCATCAACGCGATCTGGGCCAGGTCCTCCGCCCGTTGGTAGTCGCCGGAGACGGTGAACCCGAGCCGCACCAGTTCCTGTCCGCGGGCGGACACGTACTCCTCGAACTCCACTCGCCGCTCCCTGGCTGGGCGTACAACTCCTCACACCTATTAGACGCATCGAGTCGCCCAGCTGATGCAACCGTTGCCGCACAGTTCGATCTCTAGTGCAGCAGGAACGTCCGGACCGCCTGCCGGCCCCTGGGATCGCGCTGCACGCTGTGACCGCTGCCCGGTATGACGACCAGCTGTGCCGACCGGGCGTGGGCCTGCTCCCATCTGGACCAGTCCAGTGGGCAGAACAGGTCATTGCTCCCGTGCAGGATCAGTGTGCGCGGCAACAGCTCCTGCGCGGTCGGGTACGTCGACACCCGCGAGGCGGGCCACCGCAGACATCCCTGGATCATTAGTTGCTCGCGGGCGGTCGCCACGTCGTACGGGTACAGGCGTTTCGGATCCAGGCGGCGTACCGCCTCATCCAGCGCCGCCTGGCGGTTGGGCTTGCCCGACCATGGGAAGCGCAGGTCCGAGCACAGCGTGGCCATGTGGAGTCCGGCCGAGAGCTGGTCGTAGGGCAGGCCTTTGCTGGTGGTCCGTTGGATCAGCTCCTTCAACGTGGAGTCGTCGCCGTTGCGGGCCGCGTGGAGGGCGGCCGGGATCCCTGCAAGGGCCGGGTTGACGGAGTTGAGGCTCGACACGGACAGCATCTCCATCAGGTCGGTGCCGCTCACACCGTGCTGCACGAGCCAGGCCAGGTCCGCCACGGGGTCCGTAGTACATCCCTGGCAGGTCGACCGGAGTACTGCGCTCGTTGCTGCCATCAGGTCGACGCCCATCGGGTCGAAACCCTTGTGCGGTACGACGGAATCCAGCACAAGCGCCTTGACGCGGTCCGGGTACTTCAGGCCGTACTGCGCCGCGGTGAAGCTCCCGTACGACGTGCCGTCGAGCGTCAGCCGGTCCACCTTGAGGAACTGGCGGAGCTGCTCGATGTCGTCGACCGTGTCGGGCGTGCCGTAATACCCGGCATTGGCCCCGAGCTGCTTGGCGCACTGGTCGACGGCCTCGGCGGGTGGGGTGAGGAAGTCGGAACCGCCCACAGTCTCTTGTAGAGCAGGGCAATTGAGACCACCGGCTCCGGTACCGCGCTGGTCGAACATGACGAGCCGGTACTCACGCAGTACGTCCGGATCCACGTTGCGGCTGAGCGCCGGGACGGCGGGTTGGCCGGGGCCGCCGGAAAGCATCAGGAGTACGCCGCGGGGAGCGTCCACGTTGTCGGCCGCGATCACCGGGAGGTCGAGCGACGGGCCGTCCGGACGCTGACGGTCGAGAGGGACCTGCAGCGTCGTACACGTGAACCCCTCGGCGCAGGAGGAATCCGCCGGCTGCCGGCTCGAACACGCCGTGCAGGTCAACACCAGCGCACAGAGCAGCCGGATCGTACGCATGCACCCTCCCCTCAGGCCGAGCGTGCATGCACCGCGACCGGCACCGCAACCTGCCTCGCGGGTCGACCCCGGAAGGGACCCGCAAGGCAGGCGCGGCTCGACCCCACTCGGACGGCTTCGGGGTGCACGTCCGTGACGGGGTCAGCGAAGACCGAGCGACTTGATCAGCTCGGCAGTCACCTGGCGGGGCGCCGGCAGTACGCCGGGCTTGCCCTGCCCTTCCAGCGAGGTCGCCACCAGGCGGCGGCAACCGAAGGCCTCGGCGGTGAACGACAGGACGCCGCGGTCGTTGTCGGTGAACCGCAGGACGTAGGTCGGACCGAGCTCCTTGGTGCAGATGCTCGGCTTCTTCGCGACGGGTTTCGCCGCGTTCACCAGCGCCAGCAGTTCGGTGGCCTGTTCGCCGGTGCGCTTCGTGGTGACGGTGGCGTAGTCCTGCCCGGTCGCCTGGGCGTCGTACTGGCAGATGGTCACGCTGACCGGTACGAACTTCGAGGCGGCGACGCCCTGGCCCCAGACCACCTTCTCGGTGGCGGTGCGGACGGCGGTGATCGTGCTCGGGCAGTCCGTGCTCGGCTTGCCGCTGGGGGTGGGGGTGCTCGGGGTGGGCGACGGGGTGTCCGTGGGCTGGGCGGCGGGCGGGGACGAGGCGTTCTCGGTGCCGCAGGCGGCGGCGATTCCGAGCACAGCCACGACGAGCGTCGCACCGATCAGGCCCCGTGTCCGTTGTGCACTCACGACTCGGTCCTTCCGGGTTGGCAGGGGCAACATGATGGTGGACCGGAGTCTCACCCGGCGTGCCGGAACATCACGGCGGCGCGTCTATCCGGTCACGCCGCCCGATCGATCCGCAACCGAGGCACAGCTGTAACCTGCACGCGCTGGCGACCCGCCGAGCTGCCGGTGTCCCCGTCCGCACCTAAGATGCTTGTCGTGGGCAGGAAGAAGGCGAACGCGGAGGCCGCCGCGCAGCGGGAGTGGGAGCTCGGTATCGACTGGGCGCGTTGGCTGCTCGACGGCAACGTCCCGCAACCGCTCCGGGTGTACGGCGTCGTCCTGGAGCCGAACGAGGTCGCCTACCTGCAGACCACCGCGCAGTACTCCCGGCTGTACGGCGGGAGCGGGCGCTACACCACCAGCGGCGGGTTCTTCTTCGGCAAGCCGGGGATGGTGCTCGGCATGATGGCCGCCAACGCCGCGGTGAACGCGAGCCGCAAGGCAGCCGCGAAGCGCGACATGCAGGCGTCCTGGCGCGACGTCCAGGAGCTCCCGGTGCTGGCCACCAACCTGCGGCTGATGTGCCAGCTGCCGGCCAAGGGCTGGATGAGCTTCTATTACAGCGCCGTGCAGGAGTTCTACCCCGATACGGAGAACTGGACGATCACCTTCGGGTTCCAGAACGCCGTGCCGCTGCGGATCGCCGGCCTGAGCACGCCCACGCTGGCCGTGCTGTCGGCGTGGTGCGTGCACGGGAACGGCCGCTGGCACGGCGAGCCCGGGATCGCCCCGCTGGTCCAGGCCGCGCTCGCTCCACGCCCACCCGTTGCCGAGGTCCCGTACGACGCACCCGCCGAGGTGCCGTACGACGCCAACTCCGAGATCCTGGACGAGACTCCGGGCAACCCGGCCGGCGGCCGGACGACCGGTAACGCGTACGAGGACCTGCTGCGCTCGAAACTCAATCCCGAAGACCGCGGCTGACTCGGTAACCTGGACACATGACGAGCCCGTACGAAGACGACGAGCCGCTGCTGCCCGAGCAGACCCGCGACGACGACCCGCGCACCTGGGGCGACAACGACTTCGGCAGCGACGACGACGATCGGATCCTCAACGAGGTCCCGCCGCACCACGGATGACCGTCTCGGTGCTCCTTGTCCACGGTGGCCTCTGGGACGCCATGGACGCCGATGGCTTCTGGGGTAGACCGGGCATCACCGCTGCCTTGACCGCCGCGCTCGACCCCGACGTGTCCGGGCGGGTGGAGGTGCTCGCGCCCGACCGGCCGCAGCGGGCCACCGGATGGGATCTGGAGGTCGCCGCGCTCGGTGAACACCTGGCGAAACGTTCCGGTCCGGTAAGGATCGTTGGGGCCTCCAATGGATGTACGGCCGCCGTTCTGCTGGCGGCGAGGTTTCCGGAGCTCGTCGACCGGTTGCTGCTGGCCTGGCCGGCCACCGGCGACGACCCCGCCGGGAACGAACGTGCCCGGGTCGGGATGATGAACCGCGGTTGTCCGGCCGAGGTCGCGGACGGACTGCTCGGGGTTGGAATTCTGCGTGGGGTTCCGGATGCGGAGCTGGCGTCGCTCGACCGTATCCCGGTGGCGGTCCTGCCGTCGGTGCCGGAGAATCCGTCCCATCAGCGGAAGACGGTCGACGCGTTGCTGCGCTCGATCCGGGGGAGTCGCGAGCTGCCCGGGTGTGCCGAACCGCCGGTGCCCGGATTCCCGCCGTTCCTGGATCAGCTGGTGCGAACGATCGTGGAGTTCGTCAACTGAGGGGAAGAGCGTGGAGCTTCGGGGGTTCGACGACGGGTACGGGGTCCAGGTCGCGGCCTGGGCCGTGGACGAGAAGGAAGTCGCGCTGCTGTCCGGACGGGTGGCCTACCCGTTCCCGGAGGAACTGCGGACGAGTTGGCGGACGGCCGACGCGGACATTCACTCCTATCTGTTGTTCGACGGCGAGCGGCCGGTCGGGTACGGCGAGGTGTGGCTGGACGACGAGGAGGACGAGGTCGAGCTCGCCCGAATCATCGTGGACCCGGCGGTCCGCGGCCGCGGCTTCGGCGGCGAGCTCGTCCGGGCACTGCTCGGACCGGCGCTGGACGCCGGGTACTCAGAGGTGTTCCTGCGGGTCCGTCCGGAGAACGCTCCGGCGATCCGCGCGTATCACCGCAGCGGCTTCGTCGATGTCCCGGCCGGGTTGATGGAGGAGTGGAACGACGGCCAGCCGGTGCCGTACCGCTGGATGCGGTACGCCGGGGCGCAGGTGGGTGCCGGCGAGCTCAGGGGCTGAGGATTACGCACCCACCTGCCTCGGGCAGCGGGTTACCGCTCCGCCTGCCGCGCACGCAGCAGGTCGCGGATCTCGGTCAGCAGCTCCTGGTCGGTGGTCAGCGGGTCGGGCTCCGGCTCCACCCCGCGCTTGCGGCGCTCGGCGAGCTTGTTGAGCGGCATCACGATGAAGAAGTAGACCGCCGCCGCGACGAACAGGAAGTTCAGCGCCGCCTGCACGATGTTTCCGATGTGGAACTCGGCACCGTTGATCTTGAAGAAGAACAGCTTGCTGGCGTCTGCCTTGCCGAAGATCGCCGCGACCAACGGGTTGATGAAGTTGTTCACGACAGCCGTGACGATCGTGCCGAACGCTGCGCCGATGACGACGGCGACCGCAAGGTCGACGACGTTGCCGCGCATGATGAATTCCTTGAAGCCCTTGAGCATGTGTGGTGCCTCCACGAAGCGGGTGGTTGTACCCGGACAAGGTAGGGCCGCAGGGTCGCCCATGCGAGGGACCGCGCCGATCGGCAACGCATCGTGCCGCCGCGAGTCCGGAGGGTGATCATCCGGTGTCCGGCGCCAGCGCCACGGTGATGCGTGAGTTCGTACTGGCCTGGGCCAGTCGGGTCGCGACCTCCGGTGCGGTCGCGACCACGATCAGCGCCCCCGACGTACCCGATCGGGGCGCCGGCAGCGCGACCACCGGAACCGAACGAGCGAGCAGCCGGGCGACATCGGCGTTCGTGCCGTTCGCCGCGTACAGGTTCAGACGGTCGCCGACGCGCAGCAGTGTGGTGATATCGGAGTCGTCGACGCGGAACGGGTAGGCGACCGAACCGGCCGGCACGGCAGCCGGCGCCAGGAATCGGGCGTCGGTCAGGGGTTCGCCGGCTCTGACCGGGCCGCTGAGCACACGTGTGGTCAGCTCACTGCCGGGTCTGAGCGCGCCGGCGGGCACGGCACCCGGCGGCAGTTCGACGGTGCGCAGGTCGGCACGTGTGGGCGGGGCGCCGCCGGTGAGGTCGTGCGCCGCGGCCAGCACCTTGACCGTCGGCGGCGGTGCGGGGGAGAGGGCGAGGAGGCCGAAGTACACGGCGGCTGCCGCGGCCGCGCCGGCCAGGAGTCGACGGTGCCACCGGGCGGCCCGGAGCAGATCACGAAACAGCGAGGAGAGATTCATGCCGGAGAAAGTACGAGTTTCGCCGGCACCCGCCGTTCAGTTGTCCACAGGCAGCGGTCAGGCCGCGCTGGTCCCCGAAGAGGACGAGCCGCTCGACGACGAGCCGGACGACGCGGCCGACGAGGATCCCGACGTACCGGACGAGCTCGCCGAGCCGGACGACGACGAGTCCGACGCCTTGGAGCTGCCCGAAGAGGACGAGTCGGACTTCGCCGGCACCGAGCCCTTGCCGGAGGACCGGCTGTCGGTGCGGTAGAACCCGGAGCCCTTGAACACCACGCCCACGGCGTTGAAGACCTTGCGCAGGTTCCCCTGGCAGTTCGGGCACACGGTCAGCGCGTCGTCCGTGAAGCTCTGGCGCACCTCGAGCGCTTCGCCACAGTCGGTGCACTGGTACTGGTACGTCGGCACGGTCGGTTCCCTTCAAGCCGCTGGCACTCCTACTACCCGACTGCTAATAATGCGCCAGCGGCCCGAAGTATTCCAACTCAGGCCTGTCGGCGCACCGTGAAGTTCCAGCAACCGGCCACCACGTTCCGCACCTGAACGGTGTCCACGGCCGGGTCCTCGAACAGCCGTAGGAGCTCCTTTTCGCTGGTCCCAGGCTCTGTGACGACACCGTCCAGCATCTGGCCCGCGCTGTCGTACGGCCGCAGTACCGCCCGCCGGTCCCGGAAGTCGGCCGGGAAGCCCGCGGCCGGCCGCGGGCAATCCGTCAGGTGGACGAAGACCGGCCCGACCTCGGCGTACGGGCCGCCGGCCTCCATCGGCCGGTGGGAGACCAGCGCGATCCGATCGCCGGCGCCCGCGACGGTCAGGCAACAGCGCAGCGGCTCACCGCCTTCCGAGGCCCGGGAAACGACGGCGTTTCCGAAATCGTCGTGGTGGTTGCAGCGGATCCGGTCCAGGTGCGAAACCGGTACGCCCTCATACCTCAACTCTGCGTTCATGTCGAGGGAACGCAGAGCAACGCAAAGTTGTGAGGGACCCCATTTGGGGTGGGGGCCCGGATTCTCTACGGTTGGTCCGTGCGTCGCCTGCTTCGAGTCGTCATCATCAGCGGAATCGCCCTCGCCACGGTCCTCCTGGTGATCGCCGGTACCGCCGTCTACGTCGTCCGCCACTCGTTCCCGACCTACGAGGGAACGATCGACCTGGAGGGGCTCGACGGTGACGTGAACGTGGTCCGGGACGCCAACGGCATCCCGCAGATCTACGCCGACACCCCGGCGGACCTGTTCGCCGCGCAGGGCTACACCGCGGCGCAGGACAGGTTCTTCGAGATGGACTTCCGCCGGCACGTGACGGCCGGCCGGCTGAGCGAGCTGTTCGGCAAGACGGCCCTCGAGACCGACAAGTTCGTCCGGACGCTCGGCTGGCGGCGGACCGCGGAGAAGGAGCTGCCGCTGCTCAGCCCGAGCACCCGGCAGTACCTCGACGACTACGCGCGCGGTGTCAACGCCTACCTGTCCACGCACAGCGGCTCCGGTCTCAGCCTGGAGTACGGCGTCCTCTCGCTGCAGCCCGGCGGGCCGAAGAACTACCGGCCGGAGCCGTGGACCGCGGCCGACTCGCTCTCCTGGCTGAAGGCGATGGCCTGGGACCTGGGCGGCAACCTGGACGAGGAGATCACCCGCACCAAGCTGCTCGCGGCGTTCCCGTCGCGCAACATCGAGAGCCTCTACCCGCAGTACCCGTACGACCGGAACCAGCCGATCATGCCGGCCGGCTCGGTCGGCAAGGACGGGAAGTTCAGCGCCGCCCCGGTCAGCAGCGAGGTGCGCCGGAGCATGCTCACGCAGGACCTGCTCAAGTCGCTGGACTCGGTGCAGAGCGTCGCCAAGGGCCTGCCCCAACTGCTCGGGCAGGGCGACGGCGTCGGCTCGAACTCCTGGGTGGTGTCCGGCGACCACACCACCACCGGCAAGCCGTTGCTGGCGAACGACCCGCACCTGGGCGCCACCATGCCGGGCATCTGGACGCAGGTCGGCCTGCACTGCAACAACGTCGGCAAGGCCTGCCCGTTCGACGTATCCGGCTTCAGCTTCTCCGGACTGCCCGGTGTGGTGATCGGGCACAACAACGCGATCTCCTGGGGCTTCACCAACCTCGACCCGGACGTCCAGGACCTGTACCTGGAGCGCGTCGACGGCAACAACGTCCTCTACAACAACAAGTGGCGACCGATGGCCACCCGTGAGGAGACGTTCAAGGTGGCCGGCGAGGACAAGCCGGTCAAGATCACCGTCCGCGAGACCCGGCACGGTCCGCTGATCTCGGACGTCGGCGACGACGAGAAGAAGGTCGGCGAGCAGGCCGCGGCACAGGCGAAGTACCCCAAGGCGTACGGCGTCGCCCTGCAATGGACCGCGCTGAACCCGGGCAAGACCGCCGACGCGCTGTTCGCGATCAACACCGCGCAGAACTGGACCCAGTTCCGGGCCGCCGCCGCGCAGTTCCAGGTGCCCTCGCAGAACCTGGTGTACGCCGACACCGACGGCCACATCGGCTACCAGGCGCCCGGGCTGGTGCCGATCCGCTCGGTCGGCCGCGGTGACTGGCCGGTGCCCGGCTGGGACCCGAAGTACTACTGGAAGGGCTACATACCCTTCGACGCGCTGCCGACCGAGCTCGACCCGCCGAGCGGGATCATCGTCACCGCCAACCAGGCCGTGGTGCCGAACACGTACTCGTACTACCTGACCAACTCCTGGGACTACGGGTTCCGCGCCCAGCAGATCCTGGACCGGATCAAGGCCGCCGGGAAGCTGGACGTGAACGCGATGGCGTCGATCCAGCTGGACACCAAGAACAAGGCCGCCGAGATCCTGGTGCCGTACCTGCTGCGCATCAGCATCAACGACGCCTTCGACCGGCAGGGCCAGGACACCCTGCGGAACTGGGACTTCACCCAGCCGCCGGACTCCGCGGCCGCGGCGTACTTCAACGTCGTCTGGCGCAACCTGCTCGCGCTGACCTTCCACGACCAGCTCCCCGAGGGCACCTGGCCGGACGGCGGCTCCCGTTGGTTCGAGGTGATCCACACGCTGCTCGGCCAGCCGAACAGCAGCTGGTGGGACGACGTCCGGACGCCGCAGCGCGAGAGCCGCGACGACATCCTCCGCGAGGCGCTGGTGAACGCCCGTACCGAGATCACCCAGAAGATGGCGCGGGAGCCCGCCAACTGGCAGTGGGGCCGGCTGCACAAGCTCACGCTGACCAACCAGACGCTGGGCAAGTCCGGGATCGGCCTGGTCGAGAAGATCTTCAACCGCGGCCCGTACGAGCTCGGCGGCGGTACGTCGATCGTCGACGCCACCTCCTGGGACGCCTCCGAGGGGTACGACGTGACGTCGACGCCGTCGATGCGGATGGTCGTCGACCTGTCGGACTTCGACAAGTCCCGCTGGATCAACCTGACCGGTATCTCCGGACACGCGTACTCGTCCAACTACACCGACCAGACGAAGCTGTGGGTCAAGGGCGAGACCCTGCCGTGGGCCTACACGAAGGGCGCGGTCGAGGCCACCCGCAAGCACTCCCTCACCTTCACCAAGCCGGACAGCTAGTAGCTCAGCCCTGTCCGGCGGCGAACGGCATGTCGCGCCACTGGGCCGTGAACATCCGGATGCCGTCCGCCAGGTCGGGGAACTGCGGGACCAGCGGGGTGCAGACGATGACCTGCAGGACACGCGCCAGGTCCATCAGTTGCTGGACCTCCGGGTCGAGCGAGGCGCCGTACGCGCGGCACAGGTCCGGGCCGAACCCGGCAAGGTCCCACTCGCGCGGGCCGATACACACGTCCTCGAAGTCGGCCCACAGCGGGCCGTCAACCGTGTTGATCAGGTTCCACGACGGAGCGTCGCCGTGGATCGGCTGGACCGCTACGGATGGGAAAGCGGCCTCGAAACCGGACCGGCTGGTCAGGATCGGCTCCAGCACCTTCCACTCGGCTCTTGCGCGCTCCAGGTCCTCCTGCTCGAGCAGGCCGGGCACGGGCTCGGCCGTAGTGAGACCTGGACCGATCAGCCGGAGCGGGGTCATCCAGGGCAACTCGCCCGGGTACGACGCCAGCCTGGTGTGGAGGTCAGCTACGCGTGCGGTCGCACCCAGGTAGTCCGGCTCAACTGCCTGGTCCACGTCGACGTACTTCCAGAACGTCATGCACAGCCCGTCCTGCTCTACCGGCACGGGGTGGGCCGGCTGCACTACCGGGACGCCCTGTTCGGCCAGCCAGGTCATGGCGTCGATCTCGCGCTGTTGGCGACGTACGGCGGGCTTTGGTTCCTGCAGGCTCGACGGCAGGTTCATAGGCACCCGAGCGACGACGGGGGACGGTTTCAGGTGCACCACTGTCGAGAAGGCTTCGTAGAGGACGGTCGGGTCGGTCACCGTCAGCCCGAGGAAGCGTGCGGCTGTGGCTGCTGCTTGGACAGCGGCGTCAGGCATCCAGAGACCTTCGCAGGGGGATCAAACGGTTAGGCGTGAGCGCCGCGTCCACCGGGTGGTCGTGGGAGTCGGACGGGAGCGTGTCCACGACCTCCGTGTCGTACACGGCGGCCCACACCGGCGTACCGGGGCGGACACGGGCCAGTGCCCGGTCGTACGAGCCGCCGCCGCGTCCCAGCCGTACGCCGTTGTACGCGACCGCCACGGCCGGGCAGATGACAAGGTCCGCGGTGGCGATCGCGTCGGAGCCCAGGTCGATCGGTGGCTCCGACAGCCCGAGCCGCCCGGGCACCAGGTCCGCCGCGCCGGGCGCAACGCCCCAGCCCAGGTCGTTGTCGGCGTACAGGATCGGGAGCAGCACCTCGTGGTGCGTCGAGAGCAGCCAGTCGATCAGTGCGCCGGTCTGCGGCTCAGGCCCCATGGACACGTACAAAGCGACCCGGTACACGTCCGGCAGCACCTGTTGGGCGCTCGCCAGCAGTCCCTCCGCGTGGTGCCGAGCACCCCGCGCCTCCAGGAACTGCTGCCGCGCCACGGCCTTCGTCAGAAACACCCTCTGATCGTAGAAGCGTGACGCGGACAACACTGGGATTACCGTGCGTCCCCTAGGGTTGGTGCATGGGTGAGGTGGGTCTCAGACAAGCGCAGGAGAAGATGCGCGCAGCCGGTGCTGCCGACGTTGCAATACGCGTCTTCACGCACTACTACCGGCTGCTCGAATCCGGGCAACAGGGCAAGATCCCCGAGGACGACATCGAGCCCGTCGGCGACCTGCCGCACCTGGACCACCTGGACACCGACCCGGACGCGCTCCGCGCCGCGCTCGCCGAGACCGCGGTGATCAAGCTCAACGGCGGCCTCGGCACGTCGATGGGCGTCACCGGCCCGAAGTCCGCGCTGCCGGTGAAGGACGGGCTGAGCTTCCTGGACATCATCGCCCGGCAGATCCTGGCGACCCGGCGCAAGTACGACGTCCGGCTGCCGCTCGTGCTGATGAACTCGTTCCGCACCAAGGACGAGTCGCTGCGGATCCTCGGCGAGTACGACGGTCTCGCGATCGACGGCCTGCCGCTCGGCTTCCAGCAGAACATGGAGCCGAAGCTGCTCGCCGACGACCTGACGCCGGCCGAGTGGGAGCCGGACCCGGAGCTCGCCTGGTGCCCGCCAGGCCACGGCGACCTGTTCACCGCGTTGGTTGCCTCCGGCACCCTGGAGGCGCTCCGCGAGCACGGTTTCCGGCACGCGTTCATCTCGAACGCCGACAACCTCGGCGCCACCGCGGACCCGCGGATCGCGGCCTGGATGGCCGAGCACGACGTACCGTTCGGGATGGAGGTCTGCCGGCGCACCCGGTCGGACCGCAAGGGCGGGCACGTCGCGGTCCGGAAGTCCGACGGGCGGCTGATCCTGCGGGACAGCGCCCAGGTCGCCGACGACGAGACGCAGTACTTCCAGGACATCTCGCGGCACAAGATGTTCAACACCAACAACCTGTGGATCGACCTGGACCGGCTGGCCGAGCTGATGGCCGGGCACGACGGGATCCTCGGGCTGCCGATCATGGTGAACCGCAAGACCGTCGACCCGGCCGACCCGGCATCGCCGAAGGTGATCCAGCTGGAGACCGGGATGGGCACCGCGATCGAGACCTTCGAGGGGTCGCAGGCGGTGATCGTGGACCGCAGCCGGTTCAAGCCGGTGAAGACCACGAACGACCTGCTCGTGCTGCGCTCGGACGTCTACGAGCTGGACGAGGCCGGTGAGCTGACCACGAAGCACGAGGGCGACGAGCCGTACGTCGACCTGGACCCGGACTACTTCAAGATCCTGGCCGACTTCGAGGCGCGGTTCCCGGCCGGGCCGCCGTCGCTGGTCGCCGCCGACCGGCTGGCGGTCCGCGGTGACGTTGCCTTCGGCAAGGACGTGTCGGTGGTCGGGGACGTCGAGGTGACCGCGCCGGCCGGCGAGCGCCGGGTGATCCCGGACGGAACCGAGCTGCGTTGACCGACGACCTCCTGGTCCGTCCGCTGGAGCCGTCCGACACCGCCGAGGCCGCCGCCGTCTGGTGGCGGTCGCGACATGCCGACGGAGCCCAGCTGCCGCCGGCGATCCACACCGCGGAGCAGGTCGCGGGCTGGTTCGCCGACGTACTGCTGCCGGACGGGCAGACCTGGGTGGCCCTCGACGCGGACCGGATCGTCGCGGTCCTGACCCTCGACGGCGACGACCTCGACCAGTTGTACGTCGCCCCGGAGGCCGCCGGGCGGGGGATCGGCTCGGTGCTGGTCGACCTGGCGAAGGACCTCCGCCCCGGCGGGCTGGCGCTGTGGACGTTCCAGACCAACGTGCGGGCCCAGGCCTTCTACCGGCGGCACGGCTTCCACGAGGTACGCCGTACCGACGGCGCGGCGAACGAGGAACACGCGCCGGACGTACGGATGACGTGGGGCGACCACCCCGAATCGGAACCCATCCGGACTTCTTGACGCACTCCTCCGGAACTATCGACGGAAACCCGCGAGCCGTCGATTAAGGTCGGGCTCGTGAGACGAAGTGTGGATGAGCATCTCGAGGCCGTACTCGGACGGGTGACGGCCCTGCCGGCGTTCGATCAGCCGTTGATGGACGCGGTCGGGCTGATGCTCTGCGAGGACATCGTTTCGGGGGTGAGCCTGCCGGGCTTCGACAACTCGGCCATGGACGGGTACGCCGTGCGCGCCGCGGACCTGGCCGGTGCCTCGGACGAGAACCCGATCGGCCTGCCGGTGGTCGGGGAGTTCCGGGCCGGGCGCAGCGAGCCGATCGTGGTCACCCCCGGGACCTGCGTGCGGATCATGACCGGCGCGCCGATGCCGCGCGGGGCGGACAGCGTCGTGCCGGTCGAGTGGACCGACGGCGGGACTGTCACCGTCAGGATCACCCAGCAGCCGCCGGTCGGTGGGTCGGTGCGGTACGCCGGTGAGGACGTGGCGGCCGGGGTGCAGGTGCTCGACCGGGACACCGTCCTCGGGCCGCGGCAGATCGCAGTGCTGGCGGCGGTCGGCCGGGCCCGGGTGAAGGCGCGACCGCGGCCGCGGGTGGTGGTGATCTCGACCGGGGCCGAGCTGCGCGAGCCGGGCACCCGGCTGGGCGAGGGGCAGATCTACGACTCGAACAGCTACACGCTGGCGGCCTGTGCCCGGGACGCCGGCGCGGTGGCGTACCGGGTCGGGATCGTCGACGACGACCCGAAACGGATCATGGACACGCTCTCCGACCAGCTGGTGCGGGCCGACCTGGTGATCACCACCGGCGGCGTCAGCATGGGGGCGTACGACATCGTCAAGGAAGAGCTCTCCAAGCTCGGCACCGTGGACTTCCCGCAGGTCGCGATGCAGCCCGGGAAGCCGCAGGGGTTCGGGGTGGTCGGCGACGACGAGGTGCCGATCTTCACGCTGCCCGGCAACCCGGTCTCGGCGTACATCTCGTTCGAGGTTTTCGTCCGGCCCGCGCTGCGCAAGATGATGGGGCAGATGCCGTACCGGCGGACGCTGGTCCCGGGAGTGACGCTCGACGGGTTCAGCTCACCGGCGGGGCGGCGGCAGTTCGTCCGCGCCGCGGCCACCTCCGGCGACGAGGGCTGGATGGCCAGTACAGTCGGCGGGCACGGCTCCCACCTGCTGGGCGGCCTGAGCCGGGCGAACGCACTGATCGTGGTCCCGGAGGACGTGACGTCGGTCCGGGCCGGCGACCAGGTGGAGCTGATGCTGCTAGGGAGTGTCTGATGACCGAGCGCCCGACGGGCCTGACCCATGTCGACGAGACCGGAGCGGCGCGGATGGTGGACGTGTCCGCCAAGGACGTGGGTGCCCGGCGGGCCGTTGCCAGCGGCAAGGTTTTCGTCTCCGCCGAGGTGGTGGCGGCGCTGCGCGGTGACGGCGTGCCGAAGGGCGACGCGCTCGGGGTCGCCCGGATCGCCGGCATCATGGGCGCGAAGCGCACCCCGGACCTGGTGCCGTTGTGCCATCCGATCGCGATCACCGGCGCCAAGGTCGACCTGGAGGTCGCGGACGACGCGGTGCTGATCCGTGCGCAGGTGAAGACCGCCGACCGGACCGGCGTCGAGATGGAGGCGCTGACGGCGGTCGCGGTCGCGGGGCTCGCGGTCATCGACATGGTGAAGGCGCTGGACCCGGCGGCGGTGCTGTCCGACGTACGGGTGGAGCTGAAAGAAGGCGGCAAGACCGGGCACTGGGAGCGGCCGTGAGAGCTCTCGTCGTCAGCATCTCGAACCGCGCCGCGGCCGGGGTCTACACCGACACGACCGGTCCGCTGATCGCGGCCCGCCTGGTGGAGTGGGGTTTCGACGTGTCAGGTCCGGACGTCGTCCCGGACGGTGCTCCCGTCGGCGAGGCATTGCGAGCCGCGGTCGAAGCGGCGTACGACGTCGTGCTGACGACCGGCGGTACGGGGATCTCGCCGACCGACGAGACCCCCGAGCAGACGGCCGCCGTGCTGACGAAGGTCCTGCCCGGGATCGCGGAGGCTATCAGGGCCTACGGCATCGCGAACGGCGTACCGACTGCTGCACTGTCCCGAGGTATGGCCGGAGTCGCCGGCAGTACGGTCATCGTCAACCTGCCCGGGTCACGGGGTGGTGTGAAGGACGGTCTCGCCGTCCTCGAGCCGCTGCTGCGACATGCCGTCGAGCAGGTGCACGGTGGCGACCACGTGCGGACGGACACCGACTGATGGCGATCGTGCAATGGCCTGTGGAGCTGCAACACGGGCAGGTCGGTCTACGCCCGCTGCGGACCAGCGACGGCAGCGAATGGGCCGCTGCCCGCCAGCGCAACGTCAGCTGGCTGCGGCCGTGGGACGCGACCCAGCCACCGGGCGCCGAGGACGGCGCGCGCACCTTCCGGGCCATGGCCCGCGACTGGAACCGGCAGGCCCGCTTCGGGCGGATGCTCCCGTTCGTCATCACGTACGGCGGAGCGGCCGGTGCCGGCGCCCGCGCGAAGTGGCCGCTGGTCGGACAGCTCACGGTGTCCGGAGTCACCTACGGATCGGCGCGTTGGGCGAACCTCGGCTACTGGGTCGACGAGCAGTACGCGGGCCGCGGCATCGTCCCGACCGCTGTCGCGATGGCCGCCGACCACTGCTGGTTCACCCTCGGCCTGCACCGCATCGAGGTGGCGATCCGCCCGGAGAACAAGGCAAGTCTGCGGGTCGTGGAGAAGCTCGGCTTCCGCTACGAAGGCGAGCGGCCGCGGTTCCTGCACATCGACGGTGACTGGCGCGACCACCGGATCTTTGCCCTCAACATCGAAGAGGTCGGACCCGGTCTCGTAGCGCGACTGACCTGACTACGCTGCGTGCTATTCACATCAGTCACACGAGTCTTCTTGCGACACACCGCGCCACGTACCTCATCTGGCCCCCGCCGCGCCTTAGCGTCGTCGCATGGGGACGACAGGACTGATCTATGTGGCGATCGTCGCCGCGTGGGCTGCCTATCTCGTCCCGATGTGGCTGAAGCGCGGTGACGAGGCCCGGCGCAAGCCGGTCGTGCCGTCGTCCGACGAAGCCCGGGTGCTGTCCCGCGATCCGTCCCGGCCGCGGTACGTCGTGCGCCCGCCCGGACCGGCCGCGGCCGACGACTCGTCGCCGCCGAAGAAGTACATCCCGAACCGAGCCCGCCGGGTGGCCGCGATGCGCCGCCGGCGGGTGCTGTCGATCCTGACCCTGTCGCTGCTGTCCGTCGTCGCCCTCGCCGGTCTGGCGATCCTGCCCTGGTGGACCGTGTCGGTGCCCGGGGCAACGATTGGCGGATTCGTCGTTCTCACCCGGATCCAGCTGCGGCGTCAAGCCAGTGCGCGCGCCGCGGCCGCCGCGGAACGCCGTACCCGGGTCCGTGCCAAGCACGACCGCGGACCCGCCGGCAAGCCCGCGACCCCCGACGAGGAGATGACCGTCGAGGTCAAGCTCCCCGTGGAACCCGCCCCTGCCCCCGCGCCGGCCGCCAAGGAAGAGAAGCCGGCCACCGAGGGTCTGTGGGACCCGGTGCCGGTGACGCTGCCGACGTACGTGATGAAGGAGAAGGCGCCCGACCGCACGGTCCGGACCATCTCCCTCACCGACGACGCCGTGTTCTCCAGCGCCCGCACCACAGACCCCGCGGAGAAGCCCGCCGCCACCGAAACCCCGGCCCCCGAGCCGGTCGTCGAGCCAGAGGTGAAGCGCGCCGTCGGCGACTGATATCCAGTTTTAGATCGCGGGCCTCTCCGTGTTAGAGTTTCGCGGTCGCCAGGGAAACCTGGCGGGCAAGCCTGGGGCTGTGGCGCAGTTGGTAGCGCGCTTCGTTCGCAACGAAGAGGCCAGGGGTTCGAATCCCCTCAGCTCCACGAAGGCGATGGGCGGCTCGTGCCTGCGGAAAGCGCAGGCCGGGTCGCCTTCGTCGTGTTGTGCGGCTGCGCTTCGCTTGCCGCGAGCGGGGGCTCCGCCACCCGCACCCCCTACGCCTTCGCTTCGCTCGGCGGCTGTGGTCGAGTCGGGCACGCCGCCGCGGTAGGCCTTCGCTTCGCTCGGCTGTTGTGGTCGGGTTGGGCGCGCCGCCGCGGTGGGCCTTCGCTTCGCTCGGGTGTTGTGGCTGGGTTAGTTGTGGGGGTTGGGGATGTAGGGCTGGACGATCTCGGTTCGCCAGGTGTTGGGGTCCGGGTGGGTGCCGGGGTCGGAGTAGTAGATCTCCCACGGGTCGCCGATCGGGCTCGCGTTGTGGGTGGTGATCCACTGTGTGAGTGCACCGTAGGCGGGTTCCATCGTGTCGTACGGACCGATGTGGACTGTGGCGGCAGCTGGGCCGGCGGGGAGGGTTGCGGCTTGTACGTCGTTCGTCGGGGTGAGAGCCGCGGTGACTGGGAACCCGGCCTGTACGTCGAAGCGCCCGTCGCCGAGCGGGTGGTACCGGGCGAACGGTGCACCCGCCGGTGCGGCACCCTGCGCGAGGATCGTGCTCGCGACGGTCCCGTACGCCTTGC
The DNA here is from genome assembly GCF_040682535.1 of Kribbella sp. NPDC051137. Lineage (NCBI taxonomy): Bacteria > Bacillati > Actinomycetota > Actinomycetes > Propionibacteriales > Kribbellaceae > Kribbella > Kribbella sp. NPDC051137. The sequence goes on along the minus strand of NZ_JBFBBI010000006.1, from coordinate 458,979 downwards.
CCAGCCAGGCCCCGATGTCCGGTACGGCCAACGTCGCCGACACCACCGCCGTCGGCTGTTCCTTGCGCAGCTCCTCGACAACCTCGTAGGTGTTCATGCCGCCAGCGTCCGCACGCCCCGGCCGCCGAACCAGTGCCGAAAGACCCGTACGCCCCGGCAGGTCTTCGAGGGCGGCGAGTCTTTGGGCGCGAGTGATACACAGGATGTGCTGTCGGACAGTAACCGCGCTGCTCCACAGTGCGAGCTGGAGGACGCATCGAGGCTGCACTCCAGACCACGCACAGATCCAGCCGGCAGCTGTTACCGGGACGCGGTCGTCCCGACCCTCGAGAGCCTTGTTTGATGGAAGGAGAGGCGGTTCAGCGATGTTGCCCGACCGCTTGAGCGAAGAGACGTTCGCGGTGATCGCCGCCGCACTGGACAGCGCCCGCGGTGACCGGCGTACGGAGGTGGACGCGGGGGATGTACTCCGCGGGCTGCGTCACGTGCCCGGACCGGCCGCGGATGGCCTCAAGGCTCTTGGCCTGCCTGACACGCACCGCGCTGCGGGTGCCGGGGACGCGGACTTCGTGACGATGTCGAGCGAAGTGAAGGAGCTGCTCGCGACGTCCGTGCAGGTCGCCGACCTCGTCCGGCAGCAAACCGTCGAGCCGTGGCACCTGCTCGTGAGCCTGCTGGCCAGCCCGGTCCTCAGTGCGCACCGGATGCTGACAGCTGTCGGAGTGTCCGCCGGTCAGGCGGCCGCACTGCAACGTGGGCTGATTCATCGCGGCACCGCAGCTGCATGAGCTGCAGCGGGCGCGGGCGCCCGGGGTGACCGAGCGTCAGGGGAGGGGGACGTCGTTGGGTGGGGGGAGGGTGGTGCCGTCGCGGAGGATGATCGGGCCGACTGGGGTGGGGACGGTGACTGGTGGAGGTGGCGGCTGGGTGGGGTGCGGTGTGGGGCTGGGCGGGACGGGTTGGGCGATCGTGGTGCCGTGGGGCGGCGGGGGCGGGTTGAGGGTGGCGTTGGGGGACAGGTCGACCAGGTCGGCCAGGCCCTTGTCGTTGTCGACTCTGGGGACGCCCAGTGTGGGTAGGCCCAGGAGGTCGAGGGCGGTTTTGGGGATGCTGGGGTGCCAGGACCAGCGGTGGTCGATGCCGGGCTTTACCCGGCCGCCGAACATCAGCAGGGGCACCCGCGGGCCGTAGGCCAGTTGGATGCCGTCCGGGGTTGTCTCGACGTTCGGCGTCTGCACGTGATCGTCGTAGCCGCCCCAGTCGTCCCAGGTGAGCAGGAAGACCGTGGAGTCCCAGGCGCCGGCGGCGCGCACCGCGTCCACCACCTGCCAGACGGCGTCCATGCCTTGGGTCACGTTGGCCGGCGGGTGCTCGTCGAGCGGCGAGTCGTGCCACACCATCGACAGCGCGGGCAGCGTGCCTGCCTTCGCATCGGTGATGATGTCGGCCGAGCGGACGATGTTCGGAGAACCCTTCAGTTGCTCGTAGAACTCGACCGGGTAGCCGCTGCTACCGGTGTAGGCCTTCCAGGTCAGTCCGTGGTCGTCGGCATGTCCCGGCAGCGACGGCATGTCCCAGACCGGGCTGGGCGCGCTGCGCGACGGGTTGCGCAGCGTCGGCGTCTGCCCGCCGACGATCAGCAGATGGTTCGGCGTCGAGTTCGTGCCGTATCCGGCGCAGTGGTTCTCGATGAAGGCGCCGCTCGCCGCGAGCCACGCATAGAACGGCAGGTCCTTGACCGTGTCGAACTGGAGGTGGGCCCCGGTGCTCTTCTTCGTCAGCCACCGGTAGTAGGCCTTGCGGTCGTGCGGCTGGTCGGACGCGGGCGGGTTGGGGCTCGCCGGCCAACCGGTCGCGACGTTCGCCCCGAACGCTGCCATCGAGGCGAAGTAGTTGTCGGTGGTGTGGTTCTCCTGGACCATCACGATGACGTGGTCGATCGTGGCGTTGGCCATGGGAACGCCCTTTCGGTCAGTGCGTCGGGGTCTGAAGTGCTGCCAGGAGCGCTTCGCCGTCAGGACTGCCCAGTCCGGTGCACGGGTCCCAGCCTGGGGCTGCCTGATAGGCCCCGTTGGTTCCGCTGGTGATGTCGTGGAAGCCTGGCTGTACGGCGCCCGGGCGGACGCCCTGGTACAGCTGGGTGTGGACCAGGCCGAGGCTGCGCCCGGTGGCTTGGGCGAGGCGAGCCAGGAGTGCGGCCCACAGCGGGGCTACGGCGCTGGTGCCACCGACCACGATGCGCTGACCGTCGACGAGAACGTTGTAGCCGGTTGCGGGATCGGCGTTGCCCGCTACGTCGGGTACGCCTCGGCCGGTACCACCGCCGGCCCGCGTGGGTACTCCCGCAGTGGACTGGAACGCCGGTACCGGGAACGCGTCGCTGACACCGCCGCCGGTGGCGCCACCGCCAGAGGTGTTCCATACCGTCTCGGAGCTGATCGTGGGCGGGGTGCCTTCGAGATGCGTGCCGCCGCAGGCGAGAGCGTGCGGGCTCGACGCGGGGAAGTCGGCGTGCTGTGCGCCGTCGGTCTGGCCGTCCGTACTGCCGTTGTCGCCGCTGGCCGCGCACACGGTCACGCCGAGCGCTGCGGCGTCGGCGAACGCCTGATCCATCGCCGTCCGTGCCTGCGCCGTCCACTGATCCTCGGACTGTCCCCAGCTGATGCTGACCACGGTCGGCGTCGGGGTCGCGTGGACTGCGGTGGTGACCGCGTCCAGGAAACCCTGATCGGTGTTGGGCGCGAAATAGACCAGTTGCTGGGCACCTGGTGCGAGCGCACCCGCGACCTCGATGTCGAGCATCACCTCACCGTCGGCGGATCCCGGGTCGCCGGTCGGGGCGTTCTTGCCGCCGTCCACCTCGACCGCGGTCACCTGCGGAGCGGGGATCTTCAAGCCGGCGAAGTAGGTGCTGAGATCGGCCGGCTTGAACCCGCCGCCGAGCTCGATGATCGCGATGGTGTGTCCGGTCCCGTCGGTCTGGGCCGGGAAGTTGTAGAGGGACCCGAGCTGGTCCGGTGTGAAGGCCTTCGCGGCTGCCGGGGCCGCGTGCAGCCGGAACTGGGCGCGGGCCTGTGGGCGGTTGTCGAGACCGAGTACCGCGACGACGATCCCGTCGAGTTCGGCGGGCACGGACACTGCACCGGACCGGACACGGTGCTCCACGGGCGTGCCTGCGCTGTCCTGGCTGCGGACCAGGGACAGTTCGGTACCGAACACCTCCGTCAGCGCGGACGCGGGTCCGCGGACTGTCACTCGCCGGGCACCGACGTGCGTATCGGTGATGGTCAGTCCCGCTGCCGTGAGTACCTCCGTCACCCGGGCGAGGTCGTCGTCGCGGGCTCCGAACCGGCGGGCGAACTCCTCCGCGGTCACGGTTTCGGGTCCGGTGACGAGGGCTTCGTCCAGCTCGGTATGACGACGCAGTACGAGCGTGACCGTGATCGAACTGTCGGGAGAGACCGGGCCGACTGTCTCGGCACCGGTGTACGCGCTTCGGGAGCTTCCGGGAAGGGGGATGTTCGACACGCGATACATGATGAACCACAAAAGGGCCTGCTAAACCACCCACTGTGCTTATGTCATTACGCTCAGCATTCTCTCAGCGAAGGTGGGCTGTTGCTGCCTGCAGGTCGTTGAGCGCGGCTAGTGCGTGCGGGGCGAGGTCTGAGTCATCCTCTGTTGCCGTCCAGGATTCGTAGCCCTGTTTGAAGGCCAGAACGCCCAATTCGGCTGCCAGATGGGCCACCGGGGTTGGTACGCCTCTTGCTCGGAGGGCTGCTGTCATGGCGCTTGCCAGGCCTACGGTTTTGAGGGCGTCACGTTCCTGGAGTTCGGTGCTTGCGGCGATTGCAGCCCTCAGTCGAGGACCCAGCTCCCGGTTCATGGGGCCCATGAAGCTCGAGGCCTTGGTGAGGCCTGCGGCTACTGCTTCCAAGGGTGTGGCTTCTTCGGGGGCTTCGGTGATTCCTTCGGACAAAAGGCTGCTCAGGGCGTCTTGGCCGGCGACCAGGAGTTCTCGCTTGTCCGGGAAGTGGCGGAAGAAGGTGCTTTTGGTGACGCCGGCGCGGTCGGCGATCTGGGCGACGGTGGTGGCGTCGTAGCCGTGCTCTGCGAACAGGTCCACGGCTGCCAGGACCAGTCGCTCGCGGGCTCCGGGTTGCCATCTCGCCATGCCCGCCATTGTAGGTGATGGGACCTTTGTCCCGTCGGTGCTATCGTGACGGGACAAAGGTCTCATCACTGAGGAGTGTCCTATGAAGGTGTTCGTCACCGGCGGTACCGGGCTGATCGGGTCCGCCGTCGTGCGGGAGTTGCTCGGCAGCGGGCACGAGGTTGTCGGGCTGGCGCGGTCTGAGGGGTCGGCGGCGGCGTTGCGAGAGGCCGGTGCCGAGGCGGTGCGGGGTGGCCTTGGCGATCTCGACGTCGTACGGGCAGGTGCGGCGAAGGCCGACGGGGTGATTCACCTTGCCTTCAGCAACGATTTCAGCAGTCCGGAGGCCCTGGCCGCGGGGGTCGCCGAGGAGGCGGCCGCGCTGCAGGCTCTTGGGGAGGAGTTGGTTGGCAGTGGGCGACCGCTCGTGACCGTGTCAGGTACGCCGTGGGTCGCCGGGCGCGCGTCCACCGAGGAGGATCCGGTGCCCACGGACGGCCCGGTCGGTGGTCGCGGGCGTTCCGTGACGGCGGCCCTCGCGCTGGCGGAGCGTGGGGTGCGGAGCGCCGCTGTGCGGATGCCGCGGACCGTGCACAACGAGGGCTCCGGCGGGTTCGCCGGCCTGCTCACGCAGATCGCCCGGCAGTCGGGGGTGTCGGGGTATCCGGGGGACGGGTCGCAGCGGTGGCCCGCGGTCCACGCGCTCGATGCGGCGGTGCTGTTCCGGTTGGTACTGGAGAACGCGCCGGCGGGTACGGCGTGGCACGCGGTCGACGACGAGGGGGACGCCGTACGGGATATCGCCGCCGTCATCGGCCGGCGTCTCGGCCTGCCGGTGCAGCCGGTGCCCGAGGAGACGTACGGACCGCTCGGCCCGATCTTCGCGGCCGACCAGCCGTCCTCGAGTGCCCGCACCCGTCAGGCGCTGAACTGGCGGCCGCAGCACCCGAAACTGCTCGACGACCTGGAGAACATCACGGCCTGATGCCGGACATGACCAGGCTGATGACGCTGTCCACCTGCTCGCTGCTGACCGGCGCGGTGTGCAGGAGCATCCGGTAGTAGAGGGGTGCGTAGAGGAGTTCGACGACCACGGCCAGGTCCACGTCGGCGCGGATCTCTCCCGCCTGCTGGGCCTTGGCCAGGCGCTCGATACAGAGTTGCACGCGCGGCCTGATCAGCGTGTCGAGGAGTGCGGCAGAGATCGCCGGATCGGTCTGGGCGGCGACGATCAGACCTCTGCCGTAGGCGCCGAACATCGGGTCCGTGAACAGGCGGACCAGTTCGTACATCTGGCCGCGGAGGTCTGCGAGCAGGTCGCCGGTGTCGGGGAAGTCGAGGCTCTGGTCGGCCCGCTCCGTGATCGCCTCGAGCAGGATCGCGGCCTTCGACGGCCACCAGCGGTAGATCGTCTGCTTGCCGACCCCGGCGCTCTTCGCGATGCCTTCCATGGTCAGGCCCGCGTACGTCTGCGTGCTGCACAGCTCCAGTGCGGCGTCCAGGATCGCACGCCGGGCGCGCTCGTTCCGGCGGTCGGGGTTCGGGGTCGTCGCCATGGGGTCGCAGTCTACACAAGACGAGACGTTGTGTCTTGACAGTGAACCTTGACGAGACTTACCGTCTCGTGATGAGACGAGACGTCTCGTCAACTGTCACTGCCAGGAAAGGGAACGACCGTGTCCGAAGCCTCGGTACGCCGCTACGCCGGCCTGTTCGGGATGATCGCCAGCGCCTTGATCGTGGTGCAGGTGCCGCTGTACTTCCTCTACTCCGGCGCTCCGCCGGATTGGAACATCCTGACCCGCAGCCTGATCGGGATCGTGGGCTGCGTGTTCTACATCCTGTTCTTCACCGGCCTGCGGCAACTGATCCACCAGGTCGACCTCGCGTCGGACTGGATCGCCGGCGTGATCCAGGCGGCCGGCCTGCTCTGGGTGGCGATGGTGTTCGTGCCGCAGTCGATGGAGGCCGGTGCCGCCATCTCGGTCGACCACGACATCGACACCACGCGCGAGGGTCCGTTCGCGGCCGCGCAGTACTTGATGCAGGGTCTGATCTCGCGTCTGTTGATGGCGCTCTTCCTGATCGCGCTCGGGATCGCCGTCACCCGCCTCCGGCTGCTGCCGAAGTGGGTCGGATGGTCCGCTTTCGTGCTCGCCGCGATCAACCTCGCGTTCGTCCCGGCGATCTACTCCAATGACGACCCGTCGAACTTCTACGCCGTCCAGGGCTGGGGTACGACGGCCAGCATGGGCGCACTGTGGAGCATCTGGACGCTGGCCTTGAGTATCAGCGTGTTCCGCAGTGCCCGCCGTACCGCCGCCGGTTCCGCCTCAAGGCGTCTCGGCAGTCCTGCCACGGCCCTCTGACCGGTCTGCCGGTGCAGACTGGGTAATGGAGGTCTGCGATGGCTACCGTTCGCTACATAGTTCATGACATCGACGCTGCGATCGCCTTCTACTGCGATCTGTTGGGGTTCCGCGAGGTGATGCACCCGGCTCCGACGTTCGCCATGGTCGCCCGGAACGACCTGCGGCTGACGCTCAGCGTCCCCGCGGGCGGGCCGGGCGGCGGGCGGGCGATGCCCGACGGCACGTTGCCGGCGCCGGGCGGCTGGAACCGGATCTCGCTCGAGGTCGCGGACATCGAGGCCGACGTCGATCGGCTGCGCGCGGCCGGAGCCGTGTTCCGCAACGACATCGTGACCGGTGTGGGCGGCAAACAGATCCTGGTCGAGGACCCGTCCGGCAATCCAGTCGAACTCTTCCAGCCGCTCATCCCCGAGGCGGCCGAGTAGATCGGAAACACCGCAGCTAATCTTGACTCATTCCAGAAAACGCGCAAGACTGCGGGGCATGCCGACGACGGACGAGCTCCAGGGGCTGTTGCGTGGGGTCTCGCTGCGGGTGACGCGACCGCGGCTGGCGGTGCTGGCCGCGGTGTACGGGAATCCGCATGCGGACACGGACTCGATTATCGGTGCCGTGCGCAACGAACTGCCCCAGACCTCGCACCAGGCGGTGTACGACTCGCTGCAGACGCTGACGGCGGCCGGCCTGGTACGCCGGATCCAGCCGCTGGGGTCGGTGGCGCGGTACGAGTCCCGGGTCGGCGACAACCATCACCACGTCGTCTGCCGGTCGTGCGGAGCGATCGCCGACGTCGACTGTGCGGTCGGGCATGCGCCCTGCCTGACCGCGTCCGAGGACCACGGGTTCGTCATCGACGAGGCCGAGGTCATCTATTGGGGCCGGTGCGCGGACTGCGCACGACAAATCTGAGCTCGAAGCCGACAACGTCCAGTCCTGGAAGGAATCCGATGTCCGAGAACCATGAGCCCCTGCCCGGCGAGGCCTCTGCGGAGAGCCGCGGCGCCGAGACCGGTGGCTGCCCGGTGAACCACGGTCAGGGCGTGCACCCGACCAGCGGGAACGCCAACCGCGAGTGGTGGCCGAACCAGCTGAACCTGAAGATCCTGGCCAAGAACCCGGCCGTCGCGAACCCGCTCGGCGAGGAGTTCGACTACGCCGCCGAGTTCAAGACCCTGGACCTGGCCGCGGTCAAGGCCGACATCGCCGAGGTTCTGACCACCTCACAGGACTGGTGGCCGGCCGATTTCGGCAACTACGGCCCGCTGATGATCCGGATGGCCTGGCACAGCGCCGGTACGTACCGGATCCACGACGGCCGCGGTGGCGCGGGCGCCGGTCAGCAGCGGTTCGCGCCGCTGAACAGCTGGCCGGACAACGGCAACCTGGACAAGGCCCGGCGGCTGCTCTGGCCGGTCAAGAAGAAGTACGGCCAGAAGATCTCGTGGGCCGACCTGCTGATCCTCACCGGTAACGTCGCGCTGGAGACGATGGGCTTCAAGACCTTCGGGTACGCCGGCGGCCGCGAGGACGTGTGGGAGCCGGAGGCCGACGTGTACTGGGGCCCGGAGACCACCTGGCTCGGCGACGAGCGGTACTCCGGTGACCGCGACCTCGAGCGTCCGCTCGGCGCGGTCCAGATGGGCCTCATCTACGTGAACCCGGAAGGCCCGAACGGCAACCCGGACCCGGTCGCGGCCGCCCGCGACATCCGCGAGACGTTCGGCCGGATGGCGATGAACGACGAGGAGACCGTCGCGCTGATCGCCGGCGGCCACACGTTCGGCAAGACCCACGGTGCCGGCCCGGCGGAGAACGTCGGCGCGGAGCCCGAGGGCGCGCCGATCGAGCAGATGGGCCTGGGCTGGAAGAGCACGTACCAGTCCGGCAAGGGCAAGGACGCGATCACCAGCGGCCTCGAGGTCACCTGGACCACCAAGCCGACGCAGTGGACGAACGACTTCTTCGAGATCCTGTTCGGCTACGAGTGGGAGCTGTCGAAGAGCCCCGCCGGAGCCAACCAGTGGGTGGCGAAGAACGCCGAGGCGATCATCCCGGACGCGCACGGCGGACCCGGCAAGCTGCCGACCATGCTGACCACCGACCTGTCGCTGCGGTTCGACCCGATCTACGAGCCGATCTCCCGGCGGTTCAAGGACAACCCGGACGAGTTCGCGGACGCGTTCGCCCGCGCCTGGTACAAGCTGACCCACCGCGACATGGGCCCGGTCGCCCGCTACCTCGGTCCCGAGGTTCCGAGTGAGGTGCTGATCTGGCAGGACCCGCTGCCGGCCGTCGACCACGAGCTGGTCACGGACGCGGACGTGACCGCGCTGAAGGCCGCGATCGCCGCCTCCGGCCTGAGCGTCTCGCAGCTGGTCTCGACCGCGTGGGCGTCGGCGTCGACGTTCCGCGGCAGTGACAAGCGCGGCGGCGCGAACGGCGCCCGGATCCGCCTGCAGCCGCAGAGCGGGTGGGAGGTCAACAACCCGGACGAGCTCGCTCAGGTACTGCGGACGCTCGAGGGCATCCAGCAGTCGTTCGGCAAGCCGGTCTCGCTGGCGGACCTGATCGTGCTGGCCGGCGGCGTCGGCGTCGAGATCGCGGCCAAGAACGCCGGTGTCGACATCGTCGTACCGTTCACTCCCGGCCGTACGGACGCGACCGCGGAGCAGACCGACGCCGAGTCGTTCGCGGCGCTCGAGCCGGTGGCGGACGGTTTCCGCAACTACTACGGCAAGGGCAGCAAGCTCCCGGCCGAGTACCTGCTGCTCGACCGCGCGAACCTGCTCACGCTGAGCGCTCCGGAGCTGACCGTCCTGGTCGGCGGGCTGCGCGTCCTCGGCGCGAACTACGACGGCTCGAAGTACGGCGTACTGACCGACAACCCCGGCACGCTGACGAACGACTTCTTCGTCAACCTGCTCGACCTCGGCACCGAGTGGCACGCCGCGGACGACAGCCAGGAGACGTTCGAAGGCACCGTCGACGGCAAGGTCAAGTGGACCGGCACCCGCGCCGACCTGGTCTTCGGCTCGAACTCCGAACTCCGCGCCCTCGCCGAGGTCTACGCGAGCGACGACGCCAAGCAGAAGTTCGTCACCGAGTTCGTCGCCGCCTGGCACAAGGTCATGGAACTCGACCGCTTCGACCTGCACAACTGACGCACCCGAACCGGCTCCCCCTCCCGAGGGGGAGCCGGTTTCGTACGCCCGGCCACAGCGGGTGACGAGGGTAGGCTGGCGGGGTTTGTACTCGGGCGGAAGGGGTCTGGCATGCGGTTTCACCATGATCGGGAGCCGGCGGGCGACCTGACGTTCAGTGATGTGTTTCTGGTGCCGAACCGGTCGGGGGTGGCGTCGCGGCTGGATGTGGATCTGTCGACGGCGGACGGGACCGGGGCGTCGATTCCGGTGGTGGCGGCGAACATGACCGCGGTGTCCGGGCGGCGGATGGCGGAGACTATCGCGCGGTGCGGTGGGCTGGCGGTGATCCCGCAGGACATCCCGGTGGACGTGGTCGCGGAGGTCGTTGCCTGGATCAAGCAACGCGACCCGGTGCACGACACGGCGCTCACACTGGCGCCGACCGGGACCGTGGGTGAGGCCCTCAACCTGCTGCCGAAGCGGAACCACGGCGCGGTGATCGTGGTCGACAACGGCCGTCCGGTCGGCGTGGTGACCGAGGCGGACTGCTCCGGTGTGGACCGGTTCACGCAGCTCGACGCGATCATGTCCCGGGAACTGCTGACTGTGCCCGCCGGCATCGACCCCGAGACAGCGTTCAACAAGCTGCACGACGGTCGGCACCGGCTCGCACCCGTTGTCGACGGCAACGGTCAGATCGTCGGCATCCTCACCCGCCAGCGGGCCCTTCGCGCGACCCTGTACGACCCGGCACTCGATGCCAACGGCAAGCTCCGGGTGGCCGCCGCGATCGGGATGAACGGCGACGCCGAGCAGAAGGCGAAAGCCCTGCTGGACGTGGGCATCGACGTACTCGTGCTGGACACCGCGCACGGCCACCAGGAGCGGATGCTCGAGGTCGTGGAACGCGTCCGTGCCCTCGGGCCACGCGTACCGATCGTGGCCGGCAACGTGGTGACCGCCGAGGGCGTGACCGACCTGGTGAACGCCGGCGCGGACATCGTCAAGGTCGGTGTCGGGCCGGGCGCGATGTGCACCACGCGGATGCAGACCGCGGTCGGCCGCCCGCAGTTCTCCGCCGTGCTGGAATGCGCGACCCGGGCGCGGGAACTCGGCAAGCACGTCTGGGCGGACGGCGGCGTACGGCATCCGCGCGACGTCGCGCTCGCGCTCGCGGCCGGTGCGTCCAGCGTGATGATCGGGTCCTGGTTCGCCGGTACGTACGAGTCGCCCGGCGACCCGCACCGGGACAGCCAGGGCCGGATCTACAAGGAGAGCTTCGGGATGGCGTCCGCGCGGGCCGTGAAGTCCCGTACCGCCGAGGACTCGCCGTTCCAGCGGGCCCGGAAGAGCATCTTCGAGGAAGGCATCTCGACCGCGCGGATGTACCTGGACGCCGAACGCCCGAGCGTCGAGGACCTGCTGGACTCGATCGTCTCGGGCATCCGCAGCTCGTGCACGTACGTCGGGGCCGCGAACCTCACCGAGTTCCACGAGCGCGCCGTGGTCGGCCTGCAGACCGCCGCCGGGTACACCGAGGGAAAGCCGCTCGACACCAGCTGGCAGTGATCTCACCCCGCGGGTGAGACCGGGGCCCGGCAAGTTCATGCCCAGGGCGATGGTCACGCACGGCGATCGGTGGCACTGTGTAGCCGACAGGGGGAGGAAGGACACCGGTCAACCGTCGGGGGGTCGCGGATCAGCCTGGGGGCACGCGGATCCGGTCGGCGCGGGGGGCGCACAGTTGCGGTGTCCTGGTCGTGGGCGCGGGTGGTGGCGACGCCACCCGCGACCACGGCGGCGATCAGCTGCTTGATCAGCCACGGATACAGCGGGATAGTCGGAGGATCGACACCGCAACGGTTGTGGGGAGCCGGCTCCGTGGAAGGGGACAAGAGGGCCCCGCTGCGGGTTGATGCGGACACCGCGATCATCCTGCGCGAGGCTTACCACAAGATCGAGACCATGTTCCGGTCGGACCACTACGGTCTGTACGACTACGTACGCGTGGTCGCCGGGAAGGTGGCCCCTGTCGACGCGTTCTTCGTCGGCTTGCTGCAGGGCGCCCGCCGGGTGCGCTACCCGTACGGGTACCTCGACGGGCAGTACGTCGACCCGGCGACCCACAACTACGGTCCGGCCGGGCAGACCGCGTGGCTGATCGAGCACCGGCAAACCTATCGGTACGCCGAGGACGGCGGGGCCGCGCTCCGGGCCGGCGTACCGGTCTCGGATCCGCGGCGGCGCGCGGCGGACGTCGTCACGGTGCCGATCTTCCGGTCTGCCAAGAACGGGCCCGACCAGCTGTTCGGCATGCTCTCGATGCAGAGCTACGAGCCCAGGTCGTACGACGACAACGCGGTGCGGGCGTTCGAGTGGTTGTGCGAGATGGTGGAGCGGGTGCTGACCCGCGAGGGCGAGGACCGGGATGCGTTGCGCCGGTTGCCCGCGGGCGACAACAGCCCGAACACGCTGACGTCGGACCACGTGATGGAGTACCTGACGCACCGGGTCGCGTCGATCCGCGAGATCGCCGCCGAGGCGCTGGACGAGCCCGAGGTGAGCTCGGCCCTGCAGGCGCACCTGGAGCGGATCGTTGACGTCACCAAGCACATCCAGTCCGAGATGATCGAGATGCTGATGGACACCGACCTGGCACCCGAGCGCCGGTTCGCCAGCCTCACCAAGGCACAGCAGGGCGTTGCGCTGCTGCTCGCGGACGGTCTCGACAACGACCAGCTCGCCGCCGAGCTCGGCGTCAGCCTCAACACCGTGAAGACCCACCTGAGCGCGATCCTGCGGAAGTACGGACTCGGGTATCGCGCCCAGGTGGCCGATGACGTCCGGCGTTACCTGGCCCGCTAGTACGAGCGGCCGACGTACGCCGTCAGTCCGGACTCGTCGTCCTCCACCGGCAGCGAGCCGTCCGGGCGCTGCAGGCAGCGGACGGTGATGCCGGACTCGCCCAGGCGGTCCTCGCCGTCCTCGCCGATCACGTCGTACGGCAGCCGGGCCCAGCCGGACGCGGCGGCCTCGATCGCCTCGCCGACCGTCGCGACGTCGGCGATCCGGGACTCCTGCCGCGCGGTTGCTTCGGCCAGCAGGTGGGCCTGGTCGGCCTCGAGGGCGTCGACCACGGTCGGCGTCAGCTCGGACAGGGCGACAGCGGACTTGGCGGAGCGCAGCCGGCGTACGACGGTGGCGGCGCCGGCGGCCAGGTCCCGCGGGCCGATCTCGATCCGGACCGGGACGCCCTTCAGCTCCCAGTTCACCGCGCGCCGCCCGAACGGCTGGTCGGCCCGGTCGTCGACCGACACCCGCAGTCCGGCCGCGGTCAGCTCGCCGGCGATCGTCCGCGCGGCGCCGATCGCCTCGTCCTTGACCGCGAGTACGACGACCTGGATCGGGGCGACCGCCGGCGGGACCCGGAGGCCGTCGTCGTCACCGTGCGCCATGATCAGGCCGCCGACCATCCGGGTGCTGCTGCCCCAGGAGGTCGTCCAGGCCAGCTCGCGCTGCCCCTCGCGGGACAGGTAGCCGATGTCGAACGCGCGCGCGAAGTTCTGCCCGAGTTCGTGCGAGGTGCCCATCTGCAGGGCCTTGCCGTCGCGCATCATCGCCTCAAGCGTCATCGTGTTCACCGCGCCGGCGAACCGCTCCCGCCGCGTCTTCCGGCCGGCGACGACCGGGATCGCGAGGACGTCGACCATCACCGCGCGGTAGACGTCGTACAGGATCTTCGTCGCGTAGGCACGGGCGTCCTCGGCCGAGCCGTGGGCCGTGTGACCTTCCTGCCAAAGGAATTCGGTGGTCCGCAGGAACAGTCGCGGACGGAGCTCCCAGCGGACGACGTTCGCCCACTGGTTCAGCAGCAGCGGGAGGTCGCGGTAGCTCTGGATCCACTTCGCCATGTACTCGCCGATCACGGTCTCCGACGTCGGCCGGATCACCGCGGGCTCCTCGAGCTGCTTCCCGCCGGCGTGCGTCACCACGGCCAGCTCGGGGCTGAAGCCCTCGACGTGCTCGGCCTCGCGCTGCAGGTAGCTCTCGGGGATCAGCAACGGGAAGTACGCGTTCGCAGCGCCGGTCGCCTTGATCCGCCGATTCATTGCCTCCTGCAACAGTTCCCAGATCGCGTACCCGTACGGTCGCACCACCATGGTCCCCCGCACCGGGCCGTTCTCCGCGAGCTCGGCCTTGGCGATCACATCCTGGAACCAACGGGGGAAGTCCGTGGCCTGCGCGGCAAGCACGGATCGGGTAGCTGTCATGACGGTCAGTGTAGGAATCCCCCACGACGTACTGCCACGTATTTCCGGGGCGCCAATGTTCATCCGGGAGTGCCCGGGCGTTCACCACCGGGCCGAAAAGTTGGCCCGTACCCGTCCAGACCTGGAGGATTCAGTGAGAGTACGTCGTGCGCCCGTGATCACCGCCTGCCTGGCCCTGGCCGCCGTCGCTGTCGGCGTCCCGAACGCCGCTGCGGACCGGGGACCGGACCCGTACACGTTCGCCGTGATCGGCGACATTCCGTACGGCCCCGCGCAGATCGCCCGGTTCCCGAAGGTGGTCGACCAGATCAACGCGGACAAGCCGGTCAAGCTGGTCACGCACCTCGGCGACATCAAGGACGGCTCGTCGGTCTGCAGCGACGAGTACTTCGCCCAGGTGAAGACGCAGTTCGACCGGTTCGCGGACCCGCTCGTGTACACCGTCGGCGACAACGAGTGGACCGACTGCCACCGTGCCAACAACGGCGGCTACAACCCGCTGGAGCGGCTGGCGAAGATCCGGCAGGTGTTCTTCCCGCAGCCCGGTCGCACGCTCGGGCAGCACTCGGTGGAGGTCGAGAGCCAGGTCGCGAACGGCATCCCCGAGGACGTCCGGTTCACCCGCGGCGGCGTCGCGTTCGCGGCCCTGCACATCGTTGGCAGCAACAACAGCATGGCGCCCTGGACCGGCAGGACCGCGCCGACGCCTGAGCAGACCGCCGAGGTGCTGAACCGCACGTCGGCCGTCATGCAGAGCATCCACGACACGTTCGCGCAGGCGCGGGCCGATCGCGACAAGGCCGTCGTACTGCTGACTCAGGCCGACATGTTCGACCCGACCGTGACGAATCCGTCGTACGCGGACTACTACGCCTTCCAGCCGATCGTGCAGGAGATCGCCCGCGAGTCGGCGAACTTCCGCGGGCCGGTGTACCTGTTCAACGGTGACAGCCACGTTTACAACAGCGACAAGCCGCTCGCGGCGAACTCGTCGTGGACCAAGTTCTACGGTGCGACGCCGGCCGGGAACCTGTCCCGGATCACCGTCGACGGCTCGACCGGCGACGACGACTATCTGCGGGTGACGATCGACCCGCGGAACCCCGCCGTACTGAGCTGGGTCCGGGTGCCGTTCTCTTCCTGACGACAACGCAAAGGGCGCCCGGGAGAACCCGGGCGCCCTTTGTCAGCAGGTCAGAGCGAAGCGAGCGCTTCGTTCCAGGTCTTCGACGGGCGCATGATCGCGGCCGCCTTCGCCGGGTCCGGCTGGTAGTACCCGCCGAGGTCGGCCGGGCTGCCCTGGACCGCGAGCAGTTCGTCGACGATGGTCTGCTCGTTCGCGGCCAGCGTCTCCGCCAGCGGGGCGAAGACCTTCGCCAGCTCGGCGTCGTCGGTCTGCTTGGCCAGCTCCTGCGCCCAGTACAGCGACAGGTAGAAGTGGCTGCCGCGGTTGTCGATCCCGCCGACCCGGCGGGTCGGGGACTTGTCCTCGTTCAGGAACGTGGCGGTCGCCCGGTCCAGGGTGTCGGCGAGGACCTGCGCCCGCGCGTTGCCGGTCGACTGGGCCAGGTGCTCGAAGCTCGCGGCCAGCGCGAAGAACTCGCCCAGGCTGTCCCAGCGCAGGTAGTTCTCCTTGACGAGCTGCTGCACGTGCTTCGGTGCCGAACCGCCCGCGCCGGTCTCGAACAGGCCGCCGCCGGCCATCAGCGGCACGACCGACAGCATCTTCGCGCTGGTCCCCAGCTCGAGGATCGGGAACAGGTCGGTCAGGTAGTCGCGCAGCACGTTGCCGGTCACCGAGATCGTGTTCTCGCCGCGGCGGATCCGCTCCAGCGACAGCTTGATCGCGTCCACCGGCGCCAGGATCTTGAGGTCCAGGCCCTCGGTGTCGTGCTCCGGCAGGTACTCCTTGACCTTCGCGATGATCTGCGCGTCGTGGGCGCGGGTCTCGTCCAGCCAGAACACCGCCGGGTCGCCGGTCGCCCGGGCCCGGGTCACGGCCAGCTTCACCCAGTCGCGGATCGGCGCGTCCTTGGTCTGGCAGGCGCGGAAGATGTCACCCGGCGCGACGGCCTGCTCGAGTACGACGTTGCCGTCGGTGTCGACCAGCCGGACGGTGCCGGCGACGCCGATCTCGAAGGTCTTGTCGTGCGAGCCGTACTCCTCGGCCTTCTGCGCCATCAGGCCGACGTTCGGCACCGAGCCCATGGTGGCCGGGTCGAACGCGCCGTTCGCGCGGCAGTCGTCGAGGACGGCCTGGTAGATCCCGGAGTAGCTGCTGTCCGGCAGTACGGCGAGGGTGTCGTGCTCGGCGCCGTCCGGGCCCCACATGTGCCCCGAGGTACGGATCATCGCCGGCATCGACGCGTCCACGATCACGTCCGACGGGACGTGCAGGTTCGTGATGCCCTTGTCCGAGTCGACCATCGCGAGCGCCGGCCCGGCCGCCAGTTCGGCGTCGAACGAGGCCTTGATCGCGGCGCCGTCCGGCAGGTCGGCCAGGCCGTTCAGGATCGAGCCGAGGCCGTTGTTCGGCGACAGGCCGGCCTTGGCGAGCGTCTCGCCGTACTGCTCGAAGGTCTTCGGGAAGAAGACCCGGACCACGTGGCCGAAGATGATCGGGTCGGAGACCTTCATCATGGTCGCCTTCAGGTGGACCGAGAACAGTACGTCGTCGGCCTTGGCCCGCTTGATCTGCGCGGCGAGGAAGTCCCACAGCGCGAAGACGTGCATCACGGACGCGTCGACGACCTCACCGGCCAGCACCGGGACCGACTCGCGCAGCACGGTCGTCGTACCGTCGGCGGCGACGTGCTCGATCCGCAGAGCGCCGTCGGACTCGATCACCGTGGACTTCTCGGTCGAACGGAAGTCGTCCTGCCCCATGGTGGCGACGTTGGTCTTGGAGTCCGGGCTCCAGGCACCCATCCGGTGCGGGTGGGTCTTGGCGTAGTTCTTCACCGAGGCGGGTGCGCGGCGGTCCGAGTTGCCCTCGCGGAGCACCGGGTTCACCGCGGAACCCTTGACCTTGTCGTAGCGGGCCTGGACCTCGCGCTCCTCGTCGGTCTTCGGCTCGTCCGGGTACTCCGGCAGGGCGTAGCCCTGCGACTGCAGCTCGGCGATCGCGGCCTTCAGTTGCGGGATCGAGGCCGAGATGTTCGGCAGCTTGATGATGTTCGCGGCGGGCGTCTTGGCCAGCTCGCCGAGCTCGGTGAGCGCGTCCGCGATCCGCTGGTCGTCCTTCAGGTACTCCGGGAAGACGGCCAGGATGCGGCCCGCGAGTGAGATGTCCCGGGTCTCCACGCCGACACCGGCCTGGCCGGCGTACGCCTGGACGACAGGGAGGAACGAGTACGTGGCGAGCGCCGGAGCCTCGTCGGTGTGGGTGTAGATGATCGTCGAGTCAGTCACAGGGCCCACCTTAATGGGCCGTCCGGCCGAACCGACCCGGGCGTGGGCAGGCTCACCCCGTGCAAGGGCTGGGCTGCTGCGATCGGTCAGTCGAGGTCGTCGGGGTGCGCGAGTGTGATACCGCTCGCCACGGTGACCGCGCTGGTGAAGGCGAGGGTGTCGATGGGGGAACTCGCGGCGACCGTCGCGCCGGACAGCGAGGCGAGGCCCTTGGCGCCGTCCCAGGTGCAGTCGACGAACACCGCCTTGGCCGCCTTGACCTGGGAGAACTCCACGCCGGACAGGTCGCAGCCGCGGAACGTCGCGCCGGTCAGGTCGGCCGAGACGAAGTCGGCGCTCTGCAACCGGCAGTCGGTGAACTCGGCCTTCTGGAACTTGGCGAACCGGAACGACGCGAAGTCCAGCACGGTGTCGCGGACCGTCACATGCTGGAAGTTCGCCCCCGGGCCGGCGAAACCGATCATCCGCGAGCCGGTCACCGCGACCCGGGTGAGCGCCGCGTCCGCCCAGCGGGAGTTCGCGAGATCACACTGCGTCAGCTCGGTGTCGACCAGGATCAGCTTCTCCAGCTCGGACCCGGCCAGCTTGGACCTCGTCAGCCGGCAGCCGCTGATCTCGACGTGTTCGGCCTCCACGTCGCTCAGATCCACCTCCGTCAGCTCGAGATCGAGCAGCCGCTCCTCGTCGTCGACCTCCTCGGGCGTCGCGGAGTCGAGCTGAGCACGAAGGCGAGGCGCGGCGATCTTCACAGCACCGACCGTAGCGGGGCCGTCCGTCAGGCGGTGCGTTGGTAGTGGGCGGCGGCGCCGATCAGGGCTGAGTGTTCGGTGTCGTGGGTGGCGGAGGCGGGGAAGTCGAGGGCGGAGCGGATCAGGTCGAAGGCTCCGGAGATCGAGCCGCCGAGGACTGTCCTGGTCACCCCGAAGCGGTCCAGCCAGGGGTGCAGCGCGGCGGCCAGGTCGGTGAAGCAGGCGGTCAGGACCTGGTGGGCGGCCTCGTCGCCGGCGCGGGCCTGGTCGGCGATCTCCTTGACGCCGGGGGCTTCCTGGCCGGTGGCCTCGGCGTAGCGGCGGAGGATGGCGCGGGCGGAGATCGAGTCCTCCAGCGGTTTTCCGGCGTACGACGTCTTGTACAGCTCGCCGCCCGGCGGGACGGTGCTGCCCTCGCGGAGCACCCGGCCGTCGGCGAGGAACGCCGTACCGATGCCGGTGCCGATCGTCACGCCGACGCAGCGCTCGACGCCGCGCACCTCGCCCGCGGTCCACTCGCCGACCGCGAACGCCTCCGCGTCGTTCATGAACATCAGCCGGTCGACGCCGAGTTCGTTGCCCAGGGCAGCGCCGAGGTTGAACCCGTACAGCTGGTCGAACTTCCCCTGGTCGCGGTACCAGGCGACCCCGGTGCCGAAGTCGAACGGCCCCGGCAGCGCGACCGCGAGACCGTTTGCCAGCGGCAACTTCCGGGCCGCGTCCGCGAGTTGCCCGACCACCACCTCGGCCGCCGCCTGGGACGCGAGCTCCGCCCGGTCCACCTCGGTCACGTCCCACGTCCCCGGCGCCACCACGGCCGCCGTCACGTGACTTCCCCCGATCTCCAGCACCGCTACGTCCATCGGGCCATCATGGCAGCAGGTCAGTACTTGTCCCGGAACACCTGCTTGCCGGAGGCGTCGAACATCGTGATGTACACCGGGTCGGTGTTGCCGTTCCGAATGTCGTCCGTGTAGACGCGATGCGCCCAGTACCCGTCCTTGATCGTGGCGTCCGCATGCTTCCCGAGGCCGGAGAACGCGATCCGTGTGACTCCCTCCGGCACTCGGCCCGCGTAGCTGTAGACGACGCCCCGACAGTTGATCCCGTCGCTCCGGTCGACCTTCGCGTCGCCGCACGCCACGCTCCAGTACCGCTGGATCTGGAACAGCCGGGTGACGATGCCGGTGTTCAGCAGGGTCGCGCCGAACCCGCCCACCGGCTTCCCCTGGATCGGTACGCCGGCCACGCAGTACGCGTACTGCGTCCCGTCCGGCGACCGGCGGACCGTCATCGCGCCGTCGGCGTCGGTGACCTCCACCACCTTGTCCGTCCAGGTCCGCACGACCGTCGCGCGCCAGGCGTCGTTGTTCGCGGTCCGGAAGAAGTCGTCGGATTTGGCGCACAGGTCCGTCACCGCGGCCGGCCGGGCAACTGCCGGTGTCACAGCGGGCTGCGGTTCGCTCCGGGTGCTACGGAGCGGACCGGCCAGCAGTACGGCGGCGACCGCGACGACGGCGGCGGCGCCTGCGCCTGCGCCCACCACGGCCCGGCGTACGCGGGTCCGGTGCTGCCCGGCGGCGACGAGCGCGCCGACGTCCGGGGTGAACGCGTCGCGGCGGTCGGTGGCCTGGTCCATGAGGGTCTTCAGATCGGTCATGCCTTCGCTCCGATCAGGTCGGCGAGATCGGCCAGCGCCGGGTGTGCACGGAGTTTGTCGAGTGCGCGCATCGTTTGGCTCTTCACGGTTCCGGGGCGGCAGTCGAGGGCGGTCGCGGTCTCCTCGACGGACAGTTCGTCGAAGTACCGCAGGACCACGCAGGCACGCTGCCGGGGCGGGAGTTCGGCGAGCGCGGCGGTGATCACCATCCGGCTCTCGACCACCCCCAAGGCGTCCGCGTCGGGCTCGTTGACGAAGTAGTCGTTGCCGGTGACGACTTCCTGGCTGGACTTCCGCCGCAGGCCGTCGAGGGTGGTCGAGACCACGACCTTCCGGGCGTACGCCGCGACCACGCCCTTGCGCTGGATCCGGCCCCAGACCCGGTACAGCCGGATCAGCGCCTCCTGCGTCGCGTCCTCTGCCCGTCGCCAGTCCCCGCACAGCAGGTAAGCGGTACGGCACAGAGAGTTCGCGTGATGGGTCACGAAGTCCACATAGTCCTGCTCCGTCTCCGCCTTCACCCGTGCTGCTCCCTGGTCATGCCGAGTCCAACGTGGCGAGTCCCGCCGAAGGTTGCACGTGGACCGGGGGAACCCGAACCCGCCGCTGTCCGTAGAGTGACACGACAGAGGGGATCGAATGCCGACCGAGAGCAGGAGCACGTCCGTAGTCGCGGCGCTGAGCGTGGCGGTGGCGGTGCTCGGTCATGTGCTCGTCGGAGGCGGCGGCGTACCGCTCGGAGTCCTCCCGCCGCTCGCGGCACTGGCCGGCGTGTGCTGGCTGCTCGGCGAGTACCTGGCGGGCGAGCGGCTGCTGACCGGCCTGGTGCTGGCCGGCGTCCAGCTCTTCGTGCACGTGACGCTGGACACAGCGACGATGCCCCACATGATGTCGATCACGGACAGCCTGGTGATGACCGCCGCGCACCTGGGCGCCCTGCTCGCCGGCATCCTCGCGATCGGCCGCGCCCACCGCTGGGTTCATCGGGTACGGCGGGTCTTCGCGCGGCTGCTCCCTGAGCTACCGGTCCTGCGTCCCGTCCGGCTCGTCCCCGCGACGCCCGGCTTCTCCAGGTCGTGGACCCCGACCGGGGCCCGGCTCGGCACGAGCATCTCCGGGCGCGGGCCTCCCGGCGTACGAGTGGGTCCAGCTCTCTGAACCGGCGCTCGCGTCGGATTACTCGTATGCCTTGAAAGGTTCTCTCATGCCCAAGAGATATGTCCTGCGCGCCGCCGCGATCGCCGCGGCGTCCGCGTTGGTGGTGATCGGTGCCGCGAGTTCGGCGTCGGCCCACGTCACGGTGTCGTCGCCGGACGCCAAGCCCGGCGGCTACGGCAAGCTCGTGTTCCGGGTGCCGACCGAGTCGGACAACACCAGTACGACGAAGGTCGTCGTCGCGCTGCCGAAGGACCACCCGTTCGCGCACGTCGGCGCGCAGGTGAAGGACGGGTGGAAGGTGCAGAAGAAGGAGGAGAAGCTGCCCGCCGCGGTGAAGGTCGGCGACGTCACGCTGACCAAGGCGATCACGACCGTCACCTGGACCGCGACCGCGGGCGGGATCCCGCCGAACGACTTCGACGAGTTCGCGCTGTCGGTCGGGAAACTGCCGGACGGGGTGGACGCGCTGAGCTTCCCGACCGAGCAGACGTACAGCGACGGCTCGGTGGTGAAGTGGGCCGATCCCGCGAAGGACGGCGCGGACGAGCCCGAGCACCCGGCGCCGACGCTGAAGCTGGCGGCCGCGGTCACTCCGGTCGCCGCGACCACGTCCGAGGGTACGTCCGACACGTTGGCGCGCTGGCTCGGCGGCGGCGGTCTGCTGGTCGGGCTGCTCGGACTGGCGTTCGGGCTGCGGCCGCGACGGGTCGCCGCGGAGCCCGGGAAGTAGCCGTGCGCCGATTGATCGCAGTACTGGTGGCGTCGCTGTTCATGCTGGCGGGTACCGCCGGCGTGGCGGCGGCGCACGCCAAACTCGAGTCGATGACGCCGGCCGACGGTTCGTCGATGGCCGCGCCGCCGGCCAAGGTGGTGCTGACCTTCAACGAGCCGGTCGGCTCCGACGGGACCCAGGTCCAGGTCAAGTCGCCGAGCGGCAAGGACGTCGCGAGCGGGGACGTGCAGGTGATCGACAACACCGTCACGCAGCCGGTCGGCGCGATGGTCGAGGCCGGCAAGTACACGGTCGAGGCCCGGGTGGTCTCCGCCGACGGCCACCCGGTCGAGGTCTCCGGTGCCTTCACGGTGACCCACGCCGGGCACCCCGCGACCGAGCCCGCCGCCGGGACGCCGGCGAGCTCGCCGTCCGGGGGCGGTTCGAACACGGTCACGATCGTCGCGATGTGCCTGGTGATGCTGGTCGTGGTCGCGCTGGCCGTGGTGATCGTCCGCCGCCGTCCGGCGTCATGAGACGTCCGCAGGCGATCGGCGGGCTGGTTGCCGTCGGCATCGTTGTGATGGTGGCCGCGTTGTTCGCCGGCGGCGGCGCGCCGCAGAAGCCGGTGAGCGGACTGCTTGGCGCGGGTCTCGGGGTGTCCTGGGCGGTTCCGGTACTGCGGATCCTCGCCGACGCGGCCGCGGTGGCGACCGGCGGTGCCGTTGTCGCGGTCGTGCTGTTCCTGCCGGCCACCGAAGGAAAGCTCGGCGGCAAGGCGCTGCGTGCCTGTCAGGACGCGGCGCTCGCCGCCGGGATCTGGGCGGTCGCCAGCATCGGCGGGCTGATCGCGACCGCGACCGTGATCCTCGGCGTCCCGCTGTCCCACCTGGCGGAGCATGCGGACTCGGCCGGGCGGCTCAGTCAGGTGCGCGCGCTGGCGGTCGCCGTCGTGCTCACCGCCGTACTCGCCGTCGTGTTGAGCGGGACGAAGACGCTGCGGACTGCCCGGGCGGCCGCCGTACTGACGGTCGCGGCGCTGATCGGCCCGCTGCTCACCGGGCACGGCGCGATCGACCGCACGAATCTGTGGTCGGTGCTCGCGACCGTGTCGCTCGTCGTCCACGTCGTCGCCGCGACCGCGTGGGTCGGCGGGCTCGGCGCCGTACTGCTCTACACACGGTCGCGGGAGTCGGTCGAGTTGTTCAGCAGGCTCGCGTTCGTGTGCGCGGTGACGATGGGGGTCACCGGGCTGCTCACCGCGGAGATCCACCTGGACGGACGGCAGGGAGGGTGGGGGCTGATCACGCAGTGGGTGACGAGCGGGTACGGCGTGCTGGTGCTGGGGAAGACGCTCGCGTTCGCGGTGCTGGTGTTCATCGGCTGGCAGCACCGCCGGAGCAGCCTGCCGCGGCTCGCGACCGGCGACCCGGCGGCGTTCCGGCAACTCGCGGTCCTCGAACTCGCGGTGATGGCGGGCACGATCGGCCTCGCCGTCGCGCTCTCCCGTACTCCGTGACATGTCAACGTCCGTCCGTACAATCTAACTATGACGGAGTGGCTTGACGAGCGTGAGGCGCGGCTCTGGCAGACGTACCGCGACACGCATCGCGAGCTGATGCGCGCGCTCGAGGCGCGGATGATCGGCAACTCCGGGCTCTCCGGCGCCGACTACGCCCTGCTGCACCCGCTGTCCGAGGCCGAGAACGGGGTGCTCCGGACCCGCGACCTCGGCCGTTCGGTCGGGTGGGAACGCAGCCGGCTCTCCCACCAGGTCAGCCGGATGGAGAAGCGCGGCCTGGTCTGCCGCGAGGAGTGCACCTCGGACGCCCGCGGCTCGATGGTCCGCCTCACCGCCCTCGGCCGCAAGGCCATCGACGCCGCCGCCCCGGACCACGTCGAAGCAGTCCGCAACTACTTCTTCGACCGCCTCACCACCTCCGAGCAGGCCCAACTCACCACACTGCTCGACCGCATTGCCAGTCAGCTCCCCAGCACCTGCAGCCCTGCTGACTGCGCCGAGTAGGACGCCCTGACACGCCGTTACGGAGAGCGATCGGCGCCGCTGGCCGGAAAGAATGAAGGCGGTCCGGATGCGCGCTGGATTTGACAATCGTTTTCACTAAGGTGAGGATGTGGCGCGTGTCCGAGGCTTTGGGTAGGCGTGGGTTCCTGGGGATGGCCGGCGCGGTCGGGCTGGCGGCGGTCGGGGGTTGTGGGGCGGCGACCGCGGAGCCGAAGCAGGGCGGGCGGTTGCGGGCCGTGTACGCGGGCGGCGGGGCGAAGGAAGTGCTGGATCCGCACGTGCAGAGCCTGTTCGTGGACATCGCGCGGCACAAGGCGATCTACGAGAAGCTCGTCGAGCTGGGCCCGGACCTGAAGCCGGTCCCGCGGCTCGCCGCCAGGTGGGACCACGACGGTACGGCGACCACCTGGCGCTTCACGCTGCGCGACGCGACGTTCCACGACGGCGCCAAGCTGGTCGCCGACGACGTGCTGTACAGCCTGAGCCGGATCGCGGATCCCGCCGTACCGGACCGGGTCGCGCAGTCCTCGCTCGGGACGCTGGATCTCAAGCGCAGCAAGGCGATCGGCCCGTCGACGGTCGAGCTGGTGCTGACCGAGCCGAACGCCGAGTTCCCCGCGCTGCTCGCCGGCATCGGCACGCAGATCGTCCGCAACGGGTTCGAGGATCCGTCGAAACCCGTTGGAACAGGCGCATTCCGGTACGTGTCTTTCGAGGCCGGCCGCTCGATGGTCGCCTCCCGGTACGACGACTACTGGGACGGGCCGGCACGGATCGAGGAGTTGCACATCCTGTCCGCCGACTCCGACGCCCGGGCGAACGCGGTCCAGGGCGGGCAGGCGGAGTACGCGAACGACATGACCGCGACGTTCGCGCGGACCGCCGAGGCCGGGAAGACCCTGCGGATCGTGGCCGCGAAGGCGAGCACGATGCAGGCGTTCGTGATGAAGGTCGACCAGCCGCCGTTCGACAACCCCGACGTACGGCTG
This sequence comes from Kribbella sp. NPDC051137, assembly GCF_040682535.1. Lineage (NCBI taxonomy): Bacteria > Bacillati > Actinomycetota > Actinomycetes > Propionibacteriales > Kribbellaceae > Kribbella > Kribbella sp. NPDC051137. The sequence goes on along the minus strand of NZ_JBFBBI010000006.1, from coordinate 434,335 downwards.
GCGTTCAAGCTGCTCGCGGACCGGCAGCGGCTGGTGGACGTCGTACTCGCCGGGCGCGGGGAGGTGGGAAACGACCTCTTCGGCAAGGGATATCAGTACTATCCGGCCGAGCTGCCCGTGCGGGAGCGGGACGTGGATCGGGCGAAGGCGTTGCTGGCGAAGGCCGGTCTGGCCGGGAAACAGGTGGAGATCTTCACCGCGGACGCGTCGGCCGGGTTCGTGGTGGCGGCGACGTTGTTCGCCGAGCAGGTGGCCGAGGCCGGGGTGCGGTTGAAGGTGACGACCGGGAGTCCGCAGACCTACGCCAAGGACCTGCTGACGAAGGGGGCTATCGGCAACCATCGGTCCGGCGCGATGCCGATCCCGCAGTACCTGACCGATCGGTTGCTGTCGCATTCGCCGTTCAACGTCACGCACTGGCGGCGGCCCGCGTTCGACGCGGCCTTCGCGGCTGCGCGTTCTACGACGGACGAGCGTGATCGGTCGCGGCGGTACGGCGCACTGCAGAAGACGTTGCGTGACGAGGGCGGGATCCTCGCCTGGGGGTTGCCGGACTATCTGGTGGCGGTCTCGGCGAAGGTGCAGGGGGTGCAGGCAGCGCCGCCGAACACCTTGGACCAGGGCCGGTTCGACAAGGTGTGGCTGGCCTGAATGCGGGCCTACGCAGTCCAGCGGGCGCTGCTCGCGGTGGTGCAGCTGGCTGTGCTCTCGGTGCTGGTGTTCGCGCTGACCTCATTGCTGCCGGGTGACGCGGCCGACCTGCGGTTCACCGAGACCCTGACCCCTTCGCAGGTCGCCGCTCTGCGGGCCGAGCTCGGACTGGATCAGCCGCCGGTCGAGCGGTTCGTGCACTGGCTGGGGAACGTGCTGACGGGTGACCTCGGTACGTCGTTGATCAGCGGGGGACCGGTCGCGGGCATCGTGCGCGGGTCGATCGGCGCGACGCTGGTGCTCACGGTCGCCACGCTGGCGGTCGTCGTACCGCTGGCCGTTGCCCTGGGCATCGTGATGGGGACACACGAGGGAGGGCGGATCGATCGCGCGCTCACCTCGGTGACAGTGGCGCTGTCGGCGATCCCTGACTTCGTGATCGCGGTGCTGCTCGTGGCGGTGTTCGCGTTGAGACTCGGGTGGTTGCCGGCGACGTGGGTCGGTGGGAACCTGCTCGCCTCGCCGGCGTTGCTGATCCTGCCGGTCGCCGTGTTGCTCGGTCGTACTGTCTGCCTTCTGTCGCGTCAGGTGCGGGCGGGGACGGTGGCGGCGCTTCAGGCGCAGTATGTGGTGCAGGCCCGGCGGCTCGGGGTCCCGCGACGGCAGTTGCTGTTGCGGCATGTGCTGCCGAACGCGGCCGTTCCCGGGGTGCAGGAGTTGGCCCGGACCGGCGACACCCTGCTCGGCGGGGTGTTGGTGGTCGAGGCCGTCTTCGCGATTCCGGGGTTCGCCACGGCGCTGGTCGACGGGGTGGAGAATCGCGATGTGCCTGTGGTGCAAGGGCTCACGCTGGTACTGGCCGTTGCCGCGCTGGTGATCAATCTGGCGGCGGACCTCGTCTGCAACCGGCTGGTCCCGCGCTCGGAGCTGCTCCGATGAGGCGCGTCGCGGTGGGGCTTGTCGTGGTGCCGTTGGTTGTCGCCGTGTTCGGGCCGTTCGTGCCGTACGACGCTCGCGAGGGCTTGCCGTACTCGTCCCAGGGCGTGCTCGGGACGGACGGGTTGGGGCGGGACGTGTTCGGGCTGTTGCTGGTCGGGGGACGGTCCGCGCTGGGGATGGCGCTCGGCGCGGTGGTACTGGCGTACGTCGTGGGCGGGGCGATCGGGCTGACGGCCGCGTCCACCCGTCACCGGTGGTTGGACGAGGTCTTGATGCGGCCCCTCGACGTACTGCTGCCGTTGCCGTCGCTGCTCGTGATCAGCGTGGTCGCGGTCGGCTGGCGGGCCTCCGCGGTGGCGATCACCGTGACCGTCGCGCTGTTGAACGTGCCGACCGTCGCCCGGCTGGTCCGCGCGGCCGCGCTCGACGCCGCCAGCGGACCGGTGGTCGAGGCGCTCCGGATGCAGGGGGAGTCCTGGGTGCGGATCCAGCTCGGGTACGTCGGACGCTCGGTGCTCGGGCCGGTCGCCGCCGACCTCGGCACCCGGATCACGCTGGCCGTGTTCCTCGTTGCCTCGGTCAACTTCCTGGGCCTCGGCCTGAGCCCGACCGCGCCCGACTGGGCCGTGACCGTCTCCCGCAACCGCGAGGGCCTGTTGCTCCAGCCCTGGTCGGTCCTCGCGCCCGCGTTCCTCCTCGTCTCCTTCACCCTCGGCTTCAACCTCCTCGCCGACCACCTGGTCCACCACTCCCGCCGTCCTGTGGAGACCCCAAGATGATGGGCCACCCGCAGGCGGACGAACCCAACAAGCCGACACCCCGGGTTGAGCGGCGGCACTCCGTGGGGGAGGCGCTGGTTCGGGTTGAGGGGTTGTCGGCGCGGGTTGGTGGGCTGACGTTGGTGGATGGGGTCTCGTTCGAGGTTGTGGCGGGGGAGGTGACGGCGTTGGTGGGGGCTTCTGGGGCCGGGAAGACCACGGCCGCGTTGGCGTTGCTGGGGGAGTTCGGGGAGGGGGTTCGGCCGGCGGGGCGGGTTGAGGTGTCCGGGGAGGTGGTTGTCGACGGCAACGGGGTGACCGGGGTCGACGTTCGGGGGCGGGTGGTGGCGTACATGCCACAGCATCCGGGGAGTGCGCTCAACCCGGCAAGGCGGATCGGGGCGACCTTGCGGGAGTTGGGGAAGCTGCACGGAGGCGACCCGGAGGCGGCTCTGCGGGCCGCGCAACTGTCGGCCGAACGCGCGACCCTCAAGCGGTTTCCGCATCAGTTTTCGGGTGGGCAGCGGCAGCGGGTGGCGCTTGCACAGACGTTGACCTGCCGGCCGAAGGTGCTGATCCTGGACGAGCCGAGCACCGGGCTCGACTCCATCACCCGGCTGCATCTCGTCCACGAGCTGCGCGAACTGGCCGCCTCCGGCCTCGGCATCCTGCTGCTCAGCCACGATCTGGACCTGGTCCGTGCCCTCGCCACCCGCGTCGTCGTCCTCGACGCCGGCCGCGTCCTCTCCGACACGCTCCCGGCAGCAACCGACCGGCCGCACCTGGGAACCTCCACCCCGGCCCAACCGTTGCTCAAGGCAATGAACCTGTCAGCCACCCAGCGCCGCAGCCCCGTACTGCGCGACATCGACCTCACGGTCCGTGCCGGCAGCTGCCTCGGCATCGTCGGCCGCTCCGGCAGCGGCAAGACCACCCTGGCCCGCTGCCTCGCCGGCCTGCACGAACGCCACACCGGCACGATCCTCCTCGACGACGCCGCACTTCCCGTACTCCGCAAACGCACCCGCGACCAGCATCGCCGCGTGCAGTACGTCTGGCAGGAGGTCCGGGGCTCCTTCGACGAGCGCCACCCCGTCGACCGGCAGGTCGCCCGTACGGCGGAACGCCTCCGCGGTCTCGCCCCGGACCAGGCCCACGCCGAGGCAGTCGCCACTCTCGCCCGCCTGGGCGTCGCCGCGATCACCGCCGCCCGCCCGCCCAGCCGGCTGTCCGGTGGCGAACTCCAGCGCGCGGCCCTCGCCCGCGCCGTCCTGGCGCACCCTGACGTGCTGATCTGCGACGAGATCACCACCGCCCTCGACGACCGCGGTACGGCGCTCGTCCTCGACCTGCTGGGCGAACTGAGGGACCGCGGTACGGCGTTGCTCTGGATCGGCCACGACCTGGGGCTGGTCGCCGCCGTCGCGGACGAGGTCATGGTTCTCGACGCCGGCCACGTGGTCGAACAAGGCCCGCCGGCCACGCTGACGACCGACCCGCGGCACGACCTGACAAGGCAGTTGGTCGCTGCCGCCCGGATATCTCCGCCCGCACCCATCGACCTGAGGAGCGAACCGCGCCGATGACGCGACTGCACGACCACCTCCACGAGCATTTCGCGGAGGCGATCAAGGATCCTGATCCGATCCGGGTGGACGACCTGATCTGCCTGCGGTTCGAGACCATGAAGGTGTACTCCGCGCTCGGCGCCGTCCGGCACCTGCTCGACAGCGGGCAGGTCCGCCCGGGCGACACGCTGATCGACAGCTCGAGCGGGATCTACGCCCACGCGCTCGCGCTGGCCTGCCACCGGTACGGGATGAAGTGCCACATCGTCGGATCCACCACGGTCGACCGGACGCTGAAGATCCAGCTCGAGATCCTCGGCGCGACGGTCGAACAGGTGCCGTCGTCGAACAACCTGCAGCTCGACCAGAACCTCCGGGTCCGCCGGATCGGCGAGATCCTGCGCGACAACCCGACGTACCACTGGATGCGGCAGTACCACGACGACGTCCACTACCTCGGGTACCGCGCGGTCGCGGACCTGGTCGCGTCGCTGGTGCCGAGCGGGCCGCTGTGCCTGGTCGGCGGCGTCGGTACGGGCGCGTCCACCGGCGCGATCGCGGCGTACCTGCGGGAGAGCGGGCGGGACGTGAACCTGGTCGGCGTGCAGCCGTTCGGGAGCGTGACGTTCGGGGCCGGGCACACGCAGGACCCGGAGATGATCATCGCCGGGATCGGCAGCTCGATCGAGTTCCGGAACGTGCGGCACGAGCTGTACGACCGGATGCACTGGGTCTCGTTCGAGTACGCGATGTCCGCGGCGGTGGACCTGCTCCGGACGTCCGGGGTGTTCGCGGGGCTGTCGGCGGGCGCGGCGTACCTGTCCGCGGCCTGGGAGCACAACTGCGACCGCGGGCGGAAACACGTCTTCCTGGCGGCGGACACCGGCACGCGGTACGTCGAGTCCGCGTTCGCCCGGCATGCCGAGGCGCGGCCGATGGCGTCGATGCGGCCCCGGGAGATCGACTCGCTGGACGAGCTCGCGGTGCCGTGGTCTGCGATGTCCTGGGACCGCCGGGAGTCCGCCCGGGCCGGCCATCAGCAGGTTCCATCTGCGACTCCGTCGCATTAAGATGTGCTGTACAACCCCGAAAGGCTGGCCCATGACCGTTGCCGAGCTCACCGCCTCCGTCCTCGCCGGCAGGCCGTCACCCGCGGACTTCGACGTCACCAGCGCGTTCTGGTTGCACCACACCACCCGCCTCCCCGGCGCCGACGTGACCTACCGCAACTACTACGTCCTACTGCGCGTCGGAGAGGTCTTCGGCGCCTGCTCCTTCGAGGCCGGCGAGCTCGACCCGGCGTACTGCGCGGACACCTCCGGACGCACGCTGGCCGACGTACTCACCTCCGACGACCCGCTGCCCGTCCGGATCGCCGCGCTCGACGCCTACCTGGCCGCGGTCCAGCCGCACCACACCTCGCCGTACGCCGAGGAAGTCGTCCTGCCCGCCGGTACGCCGGACGTCCGCGCGAAGGCCCGCGACGCCGCCGTGGCGGGTCTCCTGGATGTTGCCGAAGGCACCAAAGTGGCGCTGATCGGGGTGGTCAACCCGCTCGTCGACGCGATCACCGAGCGCGGCGGCGTCTGTCTCCCGTGCGACTTCAACCTCCGCGAGACCGCCTCCGGGCTGCCGGTCGCCCGGGACATGCGCGAGGTGATCGACGCCGCCGACGCGGTCGTCGCCACCGGGATGACGCTGTCCAACGGCAGCTTCGACGTACTGCTCCGGAGTTGCCGCGAGCAAGCGAAACCGCTCGCGATCTACGCCCAGACCGGAAGCGCGGTGGCCCGGGCCTTCCTCGGTGCCGGCGTCACCGCGCTGTCCGCGGAGCCGTTCCCCTTCTCCCAGTTCAGCTCCCGCCCGAGCAGCCTCTACCGCTACAGGACGGATACATGACCACGCAGCAGCTCACCGCCGAAGTACCGGGCGACCTCCGCATGGCCAAGCGGCTCTGGCCGTTCCTGCTCGCCTCGACCGTGAGCCTGATCCCGTTCACGGTCTTCGGCATGTACCTGGTGCCGATCTCCGAGGCCGCGGGCGGCAGCGTCGCGGAGATCGGCGGCCTCCGCGGCCTCGGCGGTCTCGCGGCGCTCGCGGTCGGCGTGACGTTGGCCCCGCTGATGGACCGCGTACCGCGGGAACTGGTCGCCGCGGGCGGTCTCGCGCTGCTCGGCGTCTCCGCCGCATTGGGTGCCGTGGGCAACGTGTTCGCAGTGGCCGCGTTCTGCTTGCTGATCGGCGCGTCGACGTCGATCCTGGCGCCGTCGATCGGCGCCGCGGCCGCGGACCGCTTCCGGTCCCCGGCCGCGGCCGGCCGGGCGGCGACCCTGGTGTCGGCGACCACCAGCGCGATGGCGATGCTCGCCGCCCCGGTGCTCGCCGGGCCCGGGCTGATCTGGGGCTGGCGCGGCAACCTGCTGGCCGCGGCGGCGATCGCGCTGATCCTGTCGGTCGCCTTCTTCGTCCGCGGACGTGGCCGGACAGCGCCGACGACGGGCAAGCAGCGCGTCAGCTACCTGGCGACGTACCGCGAACTCGCGCGGATCCCGGGCGCCGTTCCGCTGCTCGCGGTGGCGATGCTCCGGACCGCCGCGTTCATGGGGTACCTCGCCTATCTCGCCGCCTTCTACGACGACAGGTTCGACCTCTCGCCGGGGTGGTTCGCGCTGGTCTGGTCGCTGAGCGGCGCGTCGTTCTTCCTCGGCAACCTGCTCGCCGGCCGGTACCTCGCCACCGACCGCGCGTGGACCGAGCGGCTGCTGCTGATCGGCGTCGTCGTCGCGCTGGTCGCGGTCACGGCGTTCTACTTCTCGTCCAGCCTTCCGCTGACGCTCGCGCTGACCGCGGCGATGGGCGCCGGCCACGCCACTGTCGCCGCCTGCGTCACCACGCTGCTGGTCCGGCGCAGCGGTGACCTCCGCGGCTCGGCGCTCAGCGTCAACGCGGCGGGCATGAGCCTCGGGACGTTCCTCGGCGCCGCGCTCGGCGGACTCGGCCTCGGCCTCGGCGGCTACCCCGGTACGGCGCTCACCTTCGCCGCGCTCACCCTCGTCGCGGCCGGCTGCGCGCTCCGCGTCCGCCGCTGACCGCTTTCCGGAACTTTTCCGGCGCTGGGCGCGAATTTGTCTCCGCAAACCGGCGCGAACCAGGGGGAGGTTCAGGGTTGTCACGGGGGTTTCACGAGCCTGTACTCGATATATCGTTCCGTTTTATGGAGAACCTGCCCGACAACCCGCATCCGCACGCGCATCTGCGGGCGTCCGACGTGGATCGCGACCAGGTCGTCGATGTACTGCGGGATGCCCTGATGTCGGGGCGGTTGACGCAGGACGAGCACGCCGACCGGCTGGAGCAGACGCTGCAGGCGAAGACGCTCGGCGAGTTGGAGCCGATCACCCGGGACCTGATCGTGCCGGGCCAGGCCGCGCCGATCGCCCCGATGACACAGCCGGCCGCGGCCGCGTCGACCAGCCTGGTCCCGATCGAGGAACCGGCCGACCCGGCCGCGAGCCAGGACAACCTGGTGGCGATCTTCGGCGGCGGGGAGCGGAAGGGCCGCTGGCGGGTGAAGCGCCGGACGAACGCGCTCGCCGTCTTCGGCGGGCACGACCTGGACATGACCGACGCGGTGTTCGAGGGCCGCGAGGTGACGATCTACGCGGTCGCGGTGTTCGGCGGGATCGACATCACCGTGCCGGAGGGCGTGACCGTGCGGAACGAGGGGATCGGGATCTTCGGCGGTTTCGCCGCGCAGGGCTCGGACGCCCCGGACCCGAACGCGCCGACCGTCGTGATCAAGGGCCTCGCGTTGTTCGGCGGCGTCGGCGGGCAGTCGTCGGCGAAGCGCCACGGCAAGAAGTTCAAGCACCGCAACCGCCACGAGCTGCACTAATCGGATGCGGCGGCGTACCTTCGCTCGTAGCCTGCCGTCATGGCCGACTTCGTACCCCCCGACTTCGACGTACCGCTCGAGCTGAGCACGCCCCGGTTCCGGCTGGAGCCGTTGGGGCCGCAGCACAACGACGCGGACTACGCCGCGTGGACCGGCAGTATCGAGCACATCCGCTCGACGCCGGGGTTCGGCGGCAGTTGGCCGCCGGTGGACGGGATGTCGCTGGAGGCCAACCTCGGTGATCTCCGGCGGCACGCGGACGACTTCGCCGCGCGCCGCGGCTTCACGTACACAGTGCTCGACCCCGACGACGTCGTGATCGGCTGCCTGTACATCTACCCGTCGCGCAAGGACTCCGCCGTTACCGACGTCCGTTCGTGGGTGACCGCCACACGGGCCGGGCTGGACGTGGAGCTGTACGACGCGGTCAGCGACTGGCTGGCCACCCGCTGGCCGTTCGGGGACGTCGACTACGCGGTCAGATCCAGGACTTGAACCACATCCGGCTGAGCCAGTCCTGGTGTGGGAGCACCTTGTCGGTCAGGATCGGCCAGATGTAGGCGAAGTTCAGCACGACCAGTACGACGAACGCGCCGACCGCCGCGCTGCCGATCAGCCGGCGCGGGGTCGCGGTACTGAGGCCTGAACTCACCACTGCCCGCGCCGGGCCGAGGATCTTGCCGAGGACCAGCGCCAGCGCCATCACGGTGAACGGGATCATCGTCACCGCGTAGAAGAAGAAGATCGGTCTCTGGTCGTACGCGAACCACGGCGCCCAACAGGTCACGAACCCGATGACAGGTACGCCGAACCGCCAGTCGCGGGTACTGATCCACAGCACCAGCGCCGCGATCAGCGCGAGCGCGCCGCCCCACCACAGCAGCGGCGTCCCGAGGGCAGAGATCACCTGCAGACACGTCTGACCGGCCGGGACGTCGCACCCCGGCGTACCGGGCTTGATGTCGTTGACCGCGTCGAACCCGATCGGCCGCGCGATGATCGGCCAGCCCGCCGGGTTCGACTGGTACGGGTGGGTGGCGTGCTTGATGTAGTCGCCGGTGTGGAACGCGTAGACCTCTTTGTGGTACTCGAGCAGTGACCGGAAGTCGTCCGGGACCACCTTCATCACGCCGTGCGCCGGGTTGCTCGCCGCCCAGTTGTGGTCGTACGAGTTGTCGTGCAGCAGCCAGCCGGTCCACGTCGCGACGTACGTCACCGCGGCCACCAGCACCAGGCTGACGAACGCCGGGATGCCGTCCACCAGCGCGGACTTCACGAACGCGAACCGAACGCCGAGCGCGCGCCGGGCGCCGAAGTCCCAGGCGAACGCCAGGATGCCGAACGCGGCCAGCGTCCAGATCGCGGACCACTTGGTGCCGCAGGCGAGGCCGAAGCAGACGCCGGCCGCGATCCGCCACGGCCGGACGAGCAGCCAGCGGCCGATCGTACGGCGCCCGCCGTCCTCGACCGGCTTGTCCAGGGTCTCGGCGTGCCGCCGGCGGGTCCAGTCCCGGTCGCAGACCAGGCACGAGGTGGCCGCCACCAGCCAGAACGCCAGGAAGATGTCGAGCAGCGCGACCCGGGACATCACGAAGGACAGTCCATCGACCGCGAGCAGGAGGCCCGCGATCGCGCCGATCAGCGTGGAGCGGGTCATCCGGCGGACCGTCCGGATCAGCAGCAGCACGGTCAGCGTGCCGAACAAGGCCGGCATGAACCGCCAGCCGAACGTGTTCATCCCGAACAGTTGCTCACCGGCCGCGATCATCCACTTGCCGACCTCGGGGTGCACGGTCAGGCTCGGGGTGTCCTTGAAGACGTCCAGGTTGCCGGCCAGGATCGCCTTGTCGGCGGCCCCCTCCGGCTGGTCGATGAACTGCCGCGCGTACCCGAACTTGAGCAGGCTGAAGGCGTCCTTGGCGTAGTACGTCTCGTCGAAGACGAACTTCACCGGCGTACTCAGGTGCCAGAACCGCAGGATGCCGGCCACCAGCGTGATCGCCAGCGTGGCGATCCAGCCGCCGTCGAAATCCCGCGGCATCGCCGGATACAGCCGGTCCCTGAGCGGCGGCAGCCGCCTGCCGAGCACGTCCCGCCCGAGCATCTCGCGGTCGTCCTCAGCCTCGCTCCGCCGGACGGTCCCGTCCTCGATCACAGCAGCCACGCCCGCCATGCTACGGACCCCCCGGTCCGACCGCCTCCCCCCGTCGGCCGGAACGGCTGGGATGATGGCCCGATGACCGGGCGATTGGTTCTTGCGGGGACTCCTATCGGGGACGTTTCGGATGCTTCGCCGCGGTTGGGGAGAGTGCTTTCCGAGGCTGATGTGGTGGCCGCGGAGGACACCCGGCGGCTGCGGCGGCTGACGGCCGAGCTGGGGATCCAGCTGAGCGGACGGGTGCTCTCGTACTTCGAGGGGAACGAACGGGAGCGGACGCCGGAGCTGCTCGCGGCGTTGCGCGAAGGGCAGACCGTGGTCGTGGTGACGGACGCGGGGATGCCGAGCGTGTCGGATCCGGGGTACCGGCTGGTCGCGGCGGCCGTCGACGCCGACGTGGTGGTGACCGCCGTACCGGGGCCGTCGGCGGTGCTGACCGCGTTGGCGCTGAGCGGGCTGCCGGTGGACCGGTTCACGTTCGAGGGGTTCCTGCCGCGGAAGGCCGGGGAGCGGGGGCGGCGGCTCGGGGAGCTGAAGGACGAGCCGCGGACGATGGTGTTCTTCGAGGCGCCGCACCGGCTGACCGCCTCGCTGGAGGCGATGGCCGAGGCGTTCGGCGCGGATCGTCGTACGGCGGTGTGCCGGGAGCTCACGAAGACGTACGAAGAGGTCAAGCGGGGGCGGCTCGACGAGCTGGTCACGTGGTCCTCGGAGGGTGTCCGGGGCGAGATCACGGTCGTCGTCGCGGGCGCGAACCCGGACAAGGTGATGACGGCGGATGACCTCGCCCGGGAGGTCGCGGTCGACGAGGAGGCCGGTACGCCGCGTAAGCAGGCGATCTCCGACGTCGCGAAGCGCTTCAACGTCCCGAAGCGGACCGTGTACGACGCCGTACTGGCCGCGCGTAATCCGGGTTAACCGGGGCACTACTCTTTAAGGCATGTCCGAGAAGGCCTATTACGTCACCACCCCGATCTACTACGTCACGGCCGCGCCGCACATCGGCAGCGCGTACACGACGGTGGCCGGGGACGTCCTGACCCGTTGGCACGCCCAGCGCGGCGAGCGCAAGTGGTACCTGACCGGTACCGACGAGCACGGCGAGAAGGTGATGCGCAGCGCGCAGGCCCAGGGCATGACGCCGAAGGAGTGGACCGACAAGCTCGTCGAGGAGGCCTGGAAGCCGGCCTGGGTGGACGTCGACATCGCGTACGACGACTTCATCCGGACCACCGAGCAGCGCCACACCGAGCGGGTCCGCGAGTTCTGGCAGACGCTGTACGACAAGGGCGACGTCTACAAGGGCGAGTACGAGGGCCTGTACTGCGTGGGCTGCGAGGAGTTCAAGCTCCCCGCGGACATCCGTACCGACGAGGACGGGACCCAGCGGTGCATGATCCACGGCACCGAACTGGAGACGGTCTCCGAGACGAACTACTTTTTCCGGCTCTCGGCGTACGCCGACAAGCTGCTCGAGCTGTACGAGTCGCAGCCCGGCTTCGTGGCGCCCTCGAGTGCGCGCAACGAGGTGATCGCGTTCGTCAAGCAGGGCCTGCAGGACCTGTCGATCACCCGGTCGACGTTCGACTGGGGCATCCCGGTGCCGTGGGACGAGGACCACGTCCTGTACGTGTGGATCGACGCGCTGCTGAACTACGTGACCGCGGCGGGGTACGGCACCGACCCGGAGCGGTTCGAGGAGCTGTGGCCGGTCGACGTGCATCTGGTCGGCAAGGACATCCTCCGGTTCCACGCGGTGATCTGGCCGGCGATGCTGATGGCCGCCGGGGTCGCCGTACCGCGCCAGGTCTTCGCGCACGGGTGGCTGCTGGTCGGCGGCGAGAAGATGAGCAAGTCGAAGCTGACCGCGATCGCGCCGCACGAAATCACCGACCACTTCGGCTCGGACGCCTTCCGGTACTACTTCCTCCGGACCATCCAGTTCGGGTCCGACGGGTCGTTCTCGTGGGAGCACCTGAGCGCCGTCTACACCTCCGAGCTCGCGAACGGCCTCGGCAACCTGGCCAGCCGGATCGCGGCGATGGTCGGCAAGTACTTCGACGGCGTACTGCCCGAGCCGACCGACCACGGTCCGGCCGAGCAGGCGCTCGCAGACAAGCTCGCGCACACCGTGGTGACCGCTGACAAGGCGCTGGACACGCTCGCGTTCCAGGACGCGCTGGCCGCGATCAACGAGCTCGTCGGCGCGGTCAACGGGTACGTCACCGAGCAGGAGCCGTGGAAGGTCGCGAAAGACGAGTCCCAGCGGGCGCGGCTCGCGACGATCCTGTACTCGGCGGCCGAGGTACTGCGGGCCGTGGCCGTACTGCACAACCCGACGATGCCGAAGTCGTCCGCGAAACTGTGGACGCTGCTCGGGGCTGAGGACAAGCTCGGAGCGCTGGCGGACCAGCGGGTGCAGGACGCCGGGACCTGGGGTCAGCTGCCGGCCGGAGCGACGCTGACCAAGGGCGACCCGCTGTTCCCGCGCCTCGAAGAGAACTGATCGCAACACGCCTCGCGCCGCCGTCCGGGAATGCCGGGCGGCGGCGTCGGCTTTTCTTGTGGCAACAACTCATTCTTGGAGGCGGGCGCGATGCGGGCTGTGGTGTTCTCGGAGTACGGCGGTCCTGAGGTACTCGAGGTGCAGGACGTGCCGGAGCCGCACGCCGGTCCCGGCCAGGTGCGGATCAAGGTCCGGGCGGCCGGGGTGAACCCGTACGACACGAAGATCCGGCGTGGCTTCACGAAGGACTTCGCGCCGGCGAAGTTCCCCGCCGTCCCGGGGTTCGAGGTGGCCGGGGTGGTGGACGAGGCCGGGGACGGTGCCGCGTTCGCGGTCGGCGACGAGGTGGTCGGCTGGTCGGAGGGCGGTGCGTACGCGGAGTACGCCCTCGGTGGGAACCTGGCGCGCAAGCCTGCCGGGCTGAGCTGGGAACAGGCGGTCGGCGTACCGGTGGCCGGCGAGACCGCGCAGCGGGTGCTCGACCTGCTCGGCGTACGGTCCGGCGAGACCATCCTGATCCACGGCGCGGCCGGCGCGGTCGGGTCGGTCGCCGTACAGCTCGCCAAGGCCGCCGGGCTGACGGTCGTCGGTACGGCCTCACCCGCGAACCACGAGTACCTGCGCTCGATCGGCGCGATCCCGGTCGGGTACGGCGACGGACTGCTGGAGCGCGTCCGGGAGGCGGCTCCGCAGGGTGTGGACGCGGTGTTCGACACCGCCGGCAAGGGCGGTCTGCAGGAGTCGATCGAACTCCGCGGCGGCACCGAACGGATCGTCACGATCGCCGACTTCGGCGCGGCTGAGCTCGGCATCCAGACGTCCGGCGGCGGCACGGCCTCCCCCGAGGAGATCCGCACCGCCCTCGCCGCCCAGCTCCGAGCAGCCGCGGACGGCAACCTCACCATCCGCATCGCGGACACCTTCGCCCTGGCAGATGCCGGCAAAGCCCAAGCACTCAGCGAATCCGGCCACGCCCGCGGCAAGGTCGTCATCCGTCCGTAGGTGCGGACCTCAGATGTACGCGAAGCGTGACGGCGGTGTCGGTACGTCGTCCACGCGGGGGTCCCAGCGGTCGACGAAGTTCACGCCGGGTGGGATCTCGACGCAGTCCGTGGAGGTCCAGCCTCGGGTGAGGGTGGGGAAGTCGGGGACGTCCGGGTGGTAGTGGGGTTTGCCCGTGCCGAGGGCGTCGCGCGCCATCGGGGCAGTGCGGGCCTGGTAGCGGAAGTCGGCCGACAGTCGCAGGCGGTTCGTGCGGTTCGGCATGGCGCCGTGGACGGTGAGGCTGCCGAACAGGAGCACGTCCCCGGGCCGGTACGACGTGGTCCGCCACTCCGGGTGGTTCTCGTCCGCTTCGGCGCGCATCATCCCGGGCCCGTCGGACGCCTTCACCGGGAGTACGCCGAGCCGCGGCGAACCGGCGTACACCCGCAGCCCGCCGATCTCCGGCGGGGCCTCGCTCAGCGGTAGCCAGGTGGTGAGGGTGTCCACGCAGCCCTGGATGAAGCGGTAGTCCTGGTGTATCGGCGTCGGGTTCGCCCCGGGCGACGGTGGCGCGATCCGGCAGATGTGCGCCGGATGCGCGAACGCCTCCTCCCCGAGCAACCGCCCGGCCAGCGCCAGCAGTTCAGGTCGTACGGCGAGCCGGTGGAACGCCTCGGTGCTCTGGATCGCCGTGTACGCCCCGAAGAACCCGGCCGACCCTTCCTCCACCGCCCGCCCCGACGCGACCAGCCGAACCGGGTCCGCGTCACGGTCCAACCAGTCGCTGTCGTACAGGATCCGCGCCAGCTGCGCGTGCACATCCCCCACCACGTCCACCGGCAACAGCCCCCGGAAGAACAGATACCCGTCAGCCGCCAGCCGAGCCCGGAGCACCTCGGCGTCCAGGACATCGTCGTACGAGTCGGTCAGCTCTTTCACTTGTCGTTTCCGATCTTGTCCATGGACTTGGCGATGTCGGCGACCGGGACCTTGTTCAGGTAGAGGTCGTTGACGGTTTTGTCGATTTCGGGGGACTTGGCGGTCCAGCCTTCGGCGATCGGGAGGTTGACGGTGCTGCCGGCGGCGGAGTCGATGAACGGCTGGACGTCGATGTCCTTCTTCTTCCAGTACGCCTTGTACCCGGCGCCGGCGTCGTTCAGCGCGGGGATGATGTAGCCGGCGTCGCCCATCAGGCGCTGGGCCTTCTCGGAGCCGAGGAACGTGACCAGCTTGCCGGCCTCGTCGGGGTGCTTGGTCTTCGCGAACATCGCCTCGGCGAGGCCGTTGATCACGACCGTACGGCCGGCGGGTCCGGCGGGCATCGACGTGACGCCGATCGGGAACTTCACCTCGGGCAGCGCGAACGGCAGCAGCGCGTTGTTCGCCGGGAACATCGCGACCTCGCCGCGGTAGAACATCTCGGTCGCCTGACCGGTCGGCGGGTTCGTCCGGGTGCCGTCGGGCGACACCTTCCACTTGAACACCAGGTCGCGGGCGAACTGCAGCGCCTCGACGGACTTGTCACCGCTGAAGTCGAAGGTGCCGTACGGCTTGTCCATCGCGTGGCCGCCGTTCGAGGCGATCCAGTTCAGCCACTGGGTCTGGCTGTGGTTCCAGGAGCAGAACCCCCACTGCTTGTCGCCGACCGTCAGCTTGCGAGCGACCTCGAGGAAACTTCCGGACCCGTCCGGCGCCCAGGTCAGCTCGGCGGGCATCGTGATCCCGGCCTTGTCGACCAGCGTCTTGTTGTAGAGCAGACCGACGATGCCCATGTCCTTCGGCATCCCGAGTTGCTTGTCCTCGAACTTGTACGACTGCACGACGTTCGGGTGGTACGACGCGAGCTTCAGGCCGGCCTTCGAGATCAGGTCGTCGAGCGGCGCGAGCACGCCCTTGCTCGCGAAGTCCGGGAAGTAGTCGACGGTCAGCCAGAACACGTCCGGCGCCTTGCCGCTCGCGAGCTCGGTGGTGAGCTTGGTCCAGTACTGGTCCCACGGCAGCACCTCCATCCGGACGGTGATGTTCGGGTTCTCGGCCGTGAACGCGGCGAACACGGCCTTGTAGCCGACCTCCTGCTGCTCGTCCCAGAGCCGGTACACCAGCTCGACCTTGCCGCCGCTGCTCGCCTTGTTGTCCGACGAGCCGCAGCCGGCGAGCGCGAGCACGCTGCCCGCGCCGATCAGGAATGTCCTTCTGGACAACGACATCAGTACCTCCGGATTACTTGAGCCCGGTGACCGCGACCGAGCGGACGATGAAGCGCTGGAACACGACGAACAGCACGAGCAGCGGCGCCAGCGCGATCAGGCTGCCGGCCATCACGGCGTTGTAGTCGACGCCGATCTCCCCCTTGAACAAGGCGATCCCGACCGAGAGCAGCCGCTTGTCGTCGCTGCTGGTGACGATCAGCGGCCACAGGAAGCTGTTCCAGTTCGCCACCACGGCGAGGGTGGTGACGGTGACCAGGATCGGTTTCGACAGCGGCAGCACGATCGACACCAGGGTGCGGACCCGGCCGGCGCCGTCGATCCGCGCCGCGTCCTCCAGATCCGCGGGGATGCTGCGGAAGAACTGGCGGAGCAGGAAGATCGCGTACGGCGTACCGAGCATCGTCGGCAGCATCAGGCCGGCCCACGTGTCGACCAGGCCGAGCTTCTGCATCATGAGGTACAGCGGGATCATCGTGACCACCGGCGGCACCATCAGTGTCGACAAATATACCCAGAACAGGGCGTCCCGGCCGGGGAACGTCAGCCGCGCGAACGCGTACGCCGCCAGCACCGCGAACACCACCTGCCCGAGCGTGATCCCGGCCGTGACGAACGCGGTGTTCACCAGGTAGCCGCCGAACCCGGACGCGAACAGCCGGTGGAACGCCGCCGTACTGGGCGGGATCCCGGGCTCCCACGGCATCGTCGCGGACAGTTGCCCGGGGCCCTTGAACGCGGTGAGCACGGTCAGGAAGTACGGGAAGATCGCGAGCACGCAGCCGATCACGAGGACGGCGTACACGAAGACGCGCAGTTTCATCCGGTCACCTCGTAGGTGGTACGGCGTTCGAAGTACACGAACTGGGAGATCGTCGCGACCAGCACCACCGCGAACAGCAGCACCGAGATCGTCGACGCGTAGCCGAAATCGAACTTGTGGAACGCCTCGTCGTAGATCTGGTACGTCGTGACCTCGGTGCTGTGGCCCGGCCCGCCCTCGGTCATCACGAAGATCGTGTCGAACGCCTGGAACGACCCGATCACGTTGGTAATCAGCACGAACAGCATCGTCGGCCGCAGCAGCGGGAGCGTGATCGTGAAGAAGTGCGCGACCGGGGAGGCGCCGTCCAGCGACGAGGCCTCGCGCAGCGACGCCGGGATGTTCTGCAGGCCGGCCAGGAAGAACAGCATGTTGTACCCGGCGAACTGCCAGATGTGCACCGCCGCGACGCTCGGCATCGCCAGCACCGGCGACGACAGCCACGCCGGGCCGTGGATTCCGAACAGCCCGAGGAACTGGTTCAGTGCCCCACGCCCGGGGTCGAAGATCCAGCTCCAGACCAGCCCGAGCGCGACCGGTGTCGCCATCCACGGGATCACCAGCAGAGCCCGGAAGTACTTCATTCCGCGCAGCTTGCGATCCACCAGCAGGGCGAGCAGCAGCGACAGGATCGTCGTACCGGGCACGCAGATCAGGACGTAGTACAGCGTGACCAGCAGCGAGTGCCAGACGTCGGAATCCGCGAAGAGCTTCCGATAATTGGCCAGGCCAATGAACTCCGGTGTCGAGAGCAACTTCCAGTCGAACAGGCTGAGCACGAGCACGATCAGCACCGGCGCCAGCAGGAAACCGAGCACGCCGACCAGGCTCGGGGCCAGGAGCGCGTACGCCGCGGCCGTCTGGCGGCCGTGCCGTCCGCCGCGTCGGGTACGGGGCGCCGGCCTAAGCATCGGGATCCTTCAGCGGGTGCGGCCGCGGCGAGCTCGGGACGAGCAGCTCGCGGGTACGGTCGAGCGCCCACCGGTCGAGTGCGGCGATCGGATCGCTGGACATCCGCAGCCCGGGACCCTCCTCGATGTGCCGCGCCCAGATCTCCCGCTCCTGGACGTCCGGCCGCACGATCAGGCAGTCCGAGTCGTTCGCCCACCACCGGCCGTGGAGGAACTCGCGGGCCACCGACGTGGACCGGGCGCCGCGCTGACCGGGCTGGCTGATGTCGCCGGACGGCGGATCGACCAACGGGTCGGTGTCGGGGGAGATGCGCATGCAGTCGACCAGCCCGAGGCTCGGCAGGATCGGGGCGCCGCAGCCGTGCAGGATCCGGTTCGGCCCGACCGCCTCCCGGAGCAGTCGCAACCCGTGCCGGTACGCCGCGATGCCGTCGACCTGCTCGTACCGCGGCCCGTCGATGGCGCCGGCGTACACGAAGTCGAGCTTGAAGTGGTCGTACCCCTGCCGGCAGAGCTCGGTGAACACGTCGGTGAGGTGTCGTGCGGCGCCCGGGTGGGTGACGTCCAGAACCAGTTGCTCCTCGCCCCAGTTCGTGCCGGCGCTGATCCCGGGAACCAGCCAGTCCGGGTGCTTGCGGGCCGTCTCGCTGCCGGCCGCGACCAGGAACGGGGCCACCCAGATCCCGGCGCGGCGGCCGCCGGCGCGGATGTCGGCGGCCAGCGTGACGGTCGACCCGAAGTCGTCGCGCGGCGTCAGCCAGTCGCCGATCGCCGACTGGTACCCCTCGTCGAGGAGTACCAGGTCGACGCTGAGCTCGTGCTGGTCGAACTGCCGCACGTCGGCCATCACGTCCCGCTCGGTGACCTTGCCCCAGTACGCGTACCAGCTGCACCAGGACGGGCCGAACACGCGCACCGGCGGCGCACCGGCGCCGAACGTGTCGGCCCAGTCGGCGAGTGCCTGGTTCGGGTTGGCCTGCGTACCGGTCTTCACCGCGACGTCGCCGTCGGCGGTGATCACGAGCTTGTCGCCGTGAACCTCCGCGCGGATCGACGGTACGACGTCCGGGGTGAGCGCGGACACCACGACGACCTCGTCGCTGTTCGCCACCGCGAGCAGACCCTCGCCCTGGAACCGGCCGGCCTCGACGCCTGGTCGGTACGCCATCACGTGGTGGTTCGGGGCGGTCGGCCGTGGCGGCGACGCGTCGAGCCGGTACCAGCCGCTCGGGCTCCAGGACTGCCAGCCGTGCTCGAAGACCAGCGTGTGCGCGTCGTGGCCGAGCTCGGCGACCGGGCGGAAGGGCACGGATCCCTCGATTCACTAGAGGTGCAGGATCTTGCTGCTGTGCCGCTAATCTTGGGGCGCCGACGAGGAGATGGACCATGACGGAGCCTGCTGACTTCGAGCACGATCTTGCTACCCAGGTGCTGATCGAGCTGTACAGCGAGATCCCGCCGCCGAGCAAACTGGTGACCGGGCACTTCCACAGCGGCGGCGACTACCGCGTCGTCCGGCCGGACGGTGTGGGCAGCTGGTACCTGCTCTACACAGCCTCCGGGACGGGCCGGTACCTGCTCGGCGACAACAAGTTGACGCTGCGCCACGGGGACGTCGTACTGGTCAGTCCCGGGACGCCGCACGACTACGGGACCGTGGGTACGTACTGGGAGTCGTGGTGGGCGCACTTCCAGCCGCGCCGGGAGTGGCACTCGTGGCTTTCGTTGCCGCAGGCAATGCCCGGGCTGTCCTACGTCCGGCTGAGCAGGTCGTCGGAGACCGACCGGGTGGTGTCCGCGTTCGACCGCCTGCACCGGGACGCGCAGCGGGCCGGCCTGTCGCCGACCGGGGACACCGAGCTGCACCTGCTGGAGAAGAGCGTCGCGACCGAGCTCACGATGAACGGCATCGAGGAGGTGCTGCTGACCGCGGTCGCCAGCCTGCGTCGCGAGACGCAACAGCTGGACGCCCGGGTCCACCTGGTGCTCGAGGCAATCACCGCCGACCCGGCGCGGCCGCACACGTTGACGTCGCTGGCCGGCCTCGCGCAGGTGTCGGTGTCCCGCCTCGCCCACCTCTTCAAGGACCAGGTGGGCGACTCGATCATGAACGTCGTACTGGCGCTCCGGCTGCAGCGCGCCGCGGAGCTGCTCGGCGCCACCGACATGTCCGTCGCGCAGATCGCGGCGGCCGTCGGGTTCGACTCACCGCACTACCTGAGCCGCCAGTTCGGCCGCCGGTACGGCATGTCCCCGACGGCCCACCGGAGGGCGGTCAGGAACCCTGAGCTAGAGCTATATTGAGCTCGGTTGCCGCCGCGTAGTCCGCACCACCCGCGAGCCCGACCAGCCGCACGTAGCGGGCCGTCGTACCGGCCGGGAACCGGGCGATCTTCGCCTCGACGCTGCCGTCCCACGAGCCCTTGACGGCCGAGGTGAACGTGACACCGTCGGTGCTGGTCTGGACGTCGTACGACGAGATCCGCCCGTCCGGTACGTCGGCGTCCTGGCGCGGGGTGTAGACGAGCGCCTGGAGTGCGCGCGGGCTCTTGAGATCGAGCGTGAGGTACTGCGGCAGCGGTGCGTGCGGGCTCCAGTTCGAGTGCCACATCGTCGCGCAGTTGCCGTCGATCGCCGCGGACGCGCCGTACGCCGATCCGCCCTGGCTGGTCGCGGTCGCGGTCATCTCGCTCTGCGGCAGGAAGTCCAGCGGGCCGAACGGTCCGTCGGACGGCGGCGGCGTACCCGGGATCGCGGTCACCCGGCCCAGAGCCGGTGCCTTGAGCAACGGATGGGTCCGCAGGTAGTTGAGGAAGACCTCCTGCCCCATCCGCCGCGCCCGGGTGAGGTCCCTGTACTGCTGGAAGCCCGGATAGCCGTACTGCGCTCCGTGCAACGGCATCGCCGCGCTGGTCGTCACGCGGTACGTCTTGTCGAGCTGCAACGGCTTGCCGTCGATCAGCACCTTCGCCGGATTGACGCGGTCACCGATCGGCTGGCCGAGGTCGTACGTGTAGCGGAAGTTCGCGGAGGTGGCGAGTGCGGACAGGCGCGTGCAGCCGTACGCCGGCGGGATCCACTGCTGCTCCAGGACCTGCTCGACGGTGGCGCCCTGCATCGACTGCGTGGTGATCGGCGAGATCCCGGCGACCGGCCACGCGTCGCCGTACGTCACGGTTCCGGCCTTCAGGCCTGCCGCGATCACGTCGACGCCGAGGTCGGCCGGGACCAGCGCGAAGTCGCCGCCGGCCTCCGACTTGTAGAGGTCCGCGACGAGGTTGCCCGTTCGGCTCTCCGCTTTCGGTGCGAAGTCGAGGTCCCGGTCGAGCCTCGTGATCGGCTCCTTCTGACGCGCCGCCCACTTGTCCGTCCAGTACTTCACGATCTTCCGGACGCCCGGATCCGGCGTCACGTCCTTCGTCACCGCGTGGTTGACCGCCGTCGTCGCGGACCGGATCACCTCGCCGGTCGCCGGATCGAGCGACAGGTTCACCTCGCCGAGCACCCGCCCGTGGTTGCTCGCCTCCAGCACCGGCCGCGGTACGCCGTTCGGGTCCGGGACCATGCAGTTGAACGCGGTGTGCCAGTGCCCGCCGAGGATCACGTCGACGTCCGGCGAGATCGCCCGCGCGGCGTCGAAGATCGGACCGGTCGGGTTCTTGCACTCGTCGTACAGGCCGCCCTGCTGGCCGCCCTCGTGCATGCTGACCACGATCGCGTTGACGCCCTGCGCCTTCAGTTCGGCCGCGGCCCGGTTCGCCGCCTCGACGACGCCCTGGAACTCGAACCCCGAGCCCTTGATCGACAGTGTCTCGGTCGGCGTCCCCGGGAAACCCAGCCCGATGAACCCGATCCGCTGCGAGCCCGCGTTCGCGATCCAGTACGGCGGGAGCACCGGCTGCTTGCTCTTGGGGTCCACGATGTTCGCCGCGTGGTAGGCGTAGTCGGTGCTGTGGAAGTTCTTGCCGGTGGAGTCCTTGAAACAGCTGTCGAAGCCGGGCTTGCCGTAACAGGCTCCTGTCGTCATCCGGCGCAGGAACGGGAACTCCCGGTCGAACTCGTGGTTCCCGGCGACGTCGAAGTCCAGGCCGAGCGCGTTCATAACCTCGATGGTCGGCTCGTTCGCGAAGGCCTGCGTGTAGTCGGGCCAGCCGCTGAACTGGTCGCCGGACCCGATCAGGAAACTGTTCGGCTTCCGGAGCCGGTCGAGATGCGCCTTCAGGTACGCCGCACCGCCGACCTGCTGGGTCCCCGACGGACCGGCGATCGTCAGGTTCTCGGTCTCGGACAGGTAGCCGTGCAGATCGGTGAGACTGAACAGCTGCACCGGGATCGGTGGTGGGGCAGCCTCGGTCGGTACGGCGGTGACTCCCGCCAGCAGGCCGAGGACTGCGAGAGCTGAGCTGATCCGGAACGTCATCGCCGCAACCTAAACGCCGTCCCCGGCGTCCGGACATGGCCCGGAATGCTGACTTCCTGCACGATCCGGCTGACGCTTTTCTACAAGCCGGGGAGGTACGGCGGTCGTACTGTCGACCTATGACTGGTTATGTGGCAGTTGCCGAGATCGACATCGCGGCCCCGCCCGAGCGGGTGTGGGACGTACTCACCAAGCCGGAGGACCTGCCGGAGCTGTGGTTCGGCGCGGTGGTGGAGACGGACTGGCAGGTCGGCAGCCCGATCACCTGGAGCGGCGAGTGGCAGGGCAAGACCTACCAGGACAAGGGCGAGATCCTGGAGTTCGACCCGGGCCGTTCCTTGAAGCTGACCCATTACAGTCCGCTGACCGGGCAACCCGACGTACCGGAGAACTACCACACGCTCACCTACACCCTCACCGGCAACACCCACCTGAAGCTGGAACAGGACAACAACGGCAGCGAAGAAGAAGCCCAGCACGCCCAGGGCATGTGGGAAACGCTCGTCGCGAAGGTCAAGCAAGCCGCTGAGGGCTAGCGGCGAAGCGGTCCGCCATCGACTCAGTAATCTGGGCACCATGTCTGATGGTGTTGAGGTGGGCAGGCCGACGCGGGAGCGTGCGGCGGTCGGGGAGGACGGGCGGTCGCGGGACCGGAGCCGGCCGGCGGTGCCGGATCCGTTGCCGATGAGTGTGGTCGACGCGCATTGCCATCTGGACATCGCGGACGGGGAGGACGGGGCTTGGCTGAGTCCTGCCGAGGCGATCAAGCTGGCGGCGTCCGTCGGCGTGACGCGGATCGTGCAGGTCGGTTGTGACCTGCCCGGCGCGGAGTGGGCCGTCGAGGCGGCCGCGCAGTACCCGAACCTGATCGCCGGCGTCGCCCTGCACCCGAACGAGGCGCCGAAGCTGAAGGAGGCCGGCGAGCTCGGCAGCGCGCTCGCCGAGATCGAACGGCTCGCGTCGAGCTCCGGCAAGGTCCGCGTGATCGGCGAGACCGGCCTCGACTACTTCCGCACCGGCGCCGACGGCCGGGCTGCCCAGCACGAGTCGTTCGCCGCCCACATCGAGCTGGCGAAGCGCCTCGACAAGACGCTGATGATCCACGACCGGGACGCCCATGACGACGTACTGCGCATCCTCGACCGCGAAGGCGTACCCGACCGGCTCGTGATGCACTGCTTCTCCGGCGACACCGAGTTCGCCCGCGAATGCGTGAACCGCGGCGCGTACCTGAGCTTCGCCGGCGTCGTCACGTTCAAGAACGCCCAGTCCCTCCGCGACGCCCTCGCCGTCACCCCCCTCGACCACATCCTGGTCGAAACGGACGCGCCGTACCTCACCCCGTCCCCGTACCGCGGCAAACCCAACGCGTCGTACCTCATCCCCCACACCGTCCGCAAAATGGCCGACGTCCTCAACATCTCCGTCCCCGAACTCTGCACAGCCCTCAACGAAAACGCGAACAACGCCTTCGGCGGGCCGTGGTGACCGTCGGCCGGCCACCCGTCCGGATACGCTGAGTTCGTGGACCAGGTGGATTACGACACTGTCGACACACAGGTTCGGGCGCTGGCGGACTCGCTGGGCGAGGCCGATGAGGCCACGGTGGCCGCAGAGGTCTCGCGACTGAAGGCATTGGCCGAGAAGATCGCGGACGAGGACGACCGCCGCATGGCAGTCATCAGAGTGGAGAAGCTGCCCGAGTTGATCAGCGGCCCGCAGCCCGGCACGAGCCCGCAGTACTGGCGCGCGGCGAGCCTGGTCACGCAGGTGATCAACGACAAGGGCACCCCGGCCGAGCAGATCGAGCACGCCGAGCGTGCGGTGTCGGAGATCGGCACGCTGGCCAGGTCGGCTCCCGAGCGTGAGTTCCGGACGATCCTGCGGATGAACTCGACCCTCAAGCGGCTGATCGAGCGTCGTCGGCGGGAAAATCCCGACCTCGGATCGTGACCGACGTCGAGATCTCGCCGGAGACCTGGGAGTACCGGCTGGTGGCCGCGGTGGTGATCGCTGTCGATCAGCGGTTCGGTGGAACGGCGGCCGCACCCCGGACTTGCTGGACCGGAGCGGTGCTCGAGGAGAGCAATCCGGACTATCTCGGGACCGCCGGCGACGACGGGAGTATGTCGGTGTCCGTCGTCAACGTTCTCGAGCCGTTGCGCAAGGCACGGGATCTCGATCGGCCGCTGACCGGTGGCGAGGCCCTGGCGATCCGCGACGCCATCGGCACGCTGGCGCACGAAGCGGCGCATCTGGTTGCCGAGTCCGGTGACCCGACCGCTCCGGACGCCTACCCGTACGACTCCGCGGCGGAGATCGACAACGAGGGCCGAACCGAGTATTGGACGCACGACAATCTGGACAATATTGTCCGCGACGTGTTCCCGGACGTTGGTCTGGAACACGTTGTGCCGGACGTGTTGTCCCAGGAGAGCATTGACGCTTATCCCGCCTTCACGTCTGCGGTCCGAGACATCGATCGGGCCCTGGCCGACCGTAGCGGGCTGCCCAAGGAACAGGTCACACAGAAGCTGATGCTTGCCGACGACGCGCAACGCTGGAACGTCGCCGCCGACCTGGTGATCGATGCACGTCTCGCACAGCCAGGTCTGATGCCTGAGGCGGACCGAGGTGAGGTGCGGCGGCAGTTGGTTGCTCCGTTGCGCGCGGCTCTGTCCGGCTTGGAAGCGGTCGACGCGGACGACTCGCTGAACGACGGCCAGAAGACACAGGCTTCGATCCGAGCCGCTCAGAAGGCGATCGTCGAGTTGGACCGGGCGGTCGATCGGGTCGAACGGAAGTACCGGATCGACAATGCTGCGCGGGTGCAGCAGGCGCGGGAGGTTGGTGGACGGGCGGAGGGTGGGGAGCTGTCGCCTGAGCTCGGACGGTTGCGGGGGTTGACGGGGGCGCAGGCTGATGCTTCGGGGGCTGCCAAGCGGGGCAAGGAGGACGCGGGGGACGGGGCACGAGTGCGGGGGCAGCAGGTTGATCACCGGCCGGTCAGGCGGACGCCGGGACGGGGCTGAGTCCGGCTGTTCGGAGGTGGGGCGGGGCGTTGCTTGAGGAGCGATCGGGGCGGTGGATCGCCTTTGGCAGAAGGGTTTCCGACCGCCTCGTCTGCCTGGAGGGTCGTGTGATCGGTCGGGTGATCCTGGTGAACCTTGGCGGGGACCGAGTGGCTCGACGAGGGGTGCAGATGATGGCCGGGGGCGGTGTGGGGTGGCGGCGCTGGTAGACACATCTCATGGAGTTCAGTGAGGTGGTCCGCAGGCGGCGGATGGTCAGGAACTACGACCCGGACCGGGCGGTGCCTGAGGAGGTTCGTGAGCGGATCCTGGAGAACGGGTTGCGGGCTCCGTCCGGGGGGTTCAGTCAGGGGTGGGCGTTCCTGACGTTGGAGGGGGACGAGCGGGACCGGTACTGGCGGATCGCGGCCGAGGATCCGGACGAGAAGTATGTTGAATGGATCACAGGGTTGCGCCGCGCGCCGCTGCTGATCCTGGCGTTCGCGCACAAGGACGCGTACCTCGATCGGTACACCGAACCGGACAAGGGCTGGACCGATCGGGACGAGGGTCGCTGGACGGCGCCGTACTGGTACGTCGACACCGGGATGGCGGTCCTGCTGATGCTGCAGACCGTGGTCGACGAAGGCCTGGGAGCCTGCTTTTTCGGGCCGCCTGCAGAGAAAACGAGGCGATTGCTCGACGAGTTCGGCGTACCCGCGGGGTTCGATCTGGTGGGGGTGCTGTCGGTCGGCCACCGGGCTCCGGACAAGCGGTCGCCGTCGCTGAAACGGGGTCGCCGGACGACCGCCGAAGTGGTGCATCGGGGCCAGTGGGGCAATCACACCGAGTAAGGGTGCTGTTACACCTTTTTACGACGCGCCGAACAGGGGATTGGCACTTCCGCTACTTCTTCGTTATGGTCCCGTGATGTTGGCCGGGATCGGGGAAGTTCCCGGACATGCACAACCCCTCGGCGGGGTCACCAAGTCTGGACAGCCAGTCCAGCGGCGGCGGCCGGTGCCTGTGCTGTCCCACCCCGTGCCCGGGTAGCCCTACCTGGGAGCGTTAGTGCGTAAGTCCATCATCGTGGCCGTCGGTGCGACGGCTGCGTTAGCCGTCGCGGGCGGCTCCGTGGCATATGCCTCGAAGAGCAAGACCGTGAGCATCTCCGTCGACGGCCAGGTGCGGAAGGTGCACACCTTCGGCTCCACCGTGGCAGACGCGTTGAAGGCCGAAAAAGTTCAGGTCGGTGACCACGACAACGTCGCACCGTCGCTGGACTCGAAGCTGAAGGACGGCCAGGAGATCGCCGTGCAGTACGGCCGCGAGCTGACCGTGAACGCCGACGGCACGAAGAAGGCCTACTGGACCACCGCGGACAGCGTGAACGAGGCGCTCGCGGACCTGGGTCTGCGGTACGACGGCGCCCAGCTGTCCACGAGCCGGAGCGCGCCGCTCGGCCGCCAGGGCCTGGAGCTGACCGTCACCACGCCGAAGACCGTGCAGATCGTGCACCTCGGCAAGACCGTGACGATCAAGTCGCTCGCGAACACCGTCGGGCAGGCCCTGACGCAGGCGAAGATCCGCTGGGACGCCGACGACCGGATCACCCCGGCCGCCGCCACCCCGCTGAAGCTCGGTGTGAACAAGGTCGGCTACGTGCAGGTCCTGCAGAAGACCGTCACGAAGACCGAGGCGATCGCGCACGGCACCGACAAGACCGAGTCGGCGACGCTGCTCGAGGGCACCACGAAGACCACGACCAAGGGCACCGACGGCTCGAAGGCCGTCACGTACCTGTACACCTACCTGGACGGCAAGCTGTCGACCACGAAGGTGGTCTCGTCGAAGCTGGTGACCAAGGCCGTCGATGAGCAGGTCGTGGTCGGCACCAAGCCGAAGCCGACCGAGACGACCACCTCGACGACGGACAACAAGCCGCCGGCGACGTCGGGCGGTGACACCAGCGCCTGGGACCGGATCGCCGCGTGCGAGTCCGGCGGCAACTGGGCCGCGAACACCGGCAACGGGTACTACGGCGGTCTGCAGTTCGACCACGGCACCTGGGCGGCCTACGGCGGTACGGCGTACGCCAACAACGCGAACGGTGCGTCCAAGGCGCAGCAGATCGCGATCGCGGAGAAGGTCAAGGCCGACCGCGGTGGGTACGGCGCGTGGCCGGTGTGCGGCAAGAAGGCTTGAGCCTGACACACTGGCGGCGTGAGCTCGTCTGATTCATCCACATCAGCCGGACCGAGACTCCTCGGTCCGGCTGATGTGCGTTCGCTGGCCGCCGCGCTGGGAGTACGCCCGACCAAGCAGCGCGGCCAGAACTTCGTCATCGACCCGAACACGGTCCGCCGGATCGTCCGCGCCGCCGACCTCACCGAGGGCGAGCACGTGCTGGAGATCGGCCCGGGGCTCGGATCGCTGACGCTGGCGCTGCTCGCGGCGGGGCACCGGGTCACCGCGGTCGAGATCGACCCGGTGCTCGCGCAGGCGCTGCCGTCCACGGTGGCGACGTACGCGCCTGAGCAGGCGACGGACCTGACCGTGGTCGAGGCGGACGCGATGGACGTCGGTCCGGAGCAGATCGGTACGCCGACCGCCTGCGTGGCGAACCTGCCGTACAACGTCGCCGTACCGGTGCTCCTGCATCTACTGCAGGTGTCGGACTCGCTGCGGCACGGGCTCGTGATGGTGCAGGCGGAGGTCGCGGACCGGCTGGCGGCGGCGCCCGGCTCCCGGACGTACGGCGTACCGTCCGCGAAGGCCGCCTGGTACGCCGACGTGCGCCGGGCCGGCCCGATCGGGCGGAACGTGTTCTGGCCGGCGCCGAACGTGGACTCCGGGCTGGTCGCGTTCGAACGCCGTGACCCGCCGGCGACCGCGGCGACCCGGGAGGAGACGTTCGCGGTGATCGAGGCGGCGTTCTCGCAGCGCCGGAAGACCGTCCGCTCGGCGCTGGCCCGCTGGATGCCGGACCGCGAGCGCCTCGACGAGATCTTCCGGGCCACCGGGATCGACCCACAACTGCGCGGCGAGATGCTCGCCATCGAAGACTTTGCCGCCTTAGCCGGGGCAAGGCACTAGCCTGTCCGACGTGCCACCTTCTGCTGAGGTCACGGTGCGGGCGCCGGCCAAGATCAATCTCGGTCTGTCGGTCGGTCCGCCGCGCCCCGACGGGTTCCACCCGGTCGCCACGGTGTATCAGGCCGTGGCCCTCTACGACGACGTGACCGCGGTACTGCGGGACGACGACGGCGAGGTCTCCGTGGAGATCTCCGGCGACTTCGCGGACGACGTACCGACCGACGAGACGAACCTCGCTGTCCGGGCGGCGCAGCTGCTGCAGGCGGAGTACGACGTGGACGAGGGCGTCGACCTGACGATCCGGAAGACGATCCCGGTCGCGGGCGGGATGGCCGGCGGGTCCACGGACGCGGCGGCGACCCTGGTGGCCTGCAACCGGCTGTGGGGCCTGCAGCTGACCCAGACCGAGTTGCAGCACCACGCGGCCGAGCTCGGCAGCGACGTACCGTTCTGCCTGGTCGGCCACACCGCGCTCGGCCAGGGCCGCGGCGAGCAGGTCACCGAGGTGATGTCCCGCGGGACGTTCCACTGGGTGTTCGCGATCGCCGACGGCGGGCTGTCGACGCCGGAGGTGTACCGGCAGCTGGACCGGATGCGCCCGCTGCGTCGCGTCGAGTCGCCGCAGGTGCGCCCGGAGCTGCTCTCGGCGCTGCTGTCCGGCCAGCCCGCGGCCCTCGCGGTTGCGCTCAGCAACGACCTCCAGGCCGCCGCGCTCGCGCTCCGCCCGGAGCTCGGCGACACCCTGCAGTTCGGCCTCGACCACGGCGCCCTGGCCGCCCAGATCTCCGGCTCCGGCCCCACCTGCCTGTTCCTCGCCGCGGACAGCCGCAGCGCCGTCGACCTCG
Organism: Kribbella sp. NPDC051137; assembly: GCF_040682535.1. NCBI lineage: Bacteria > Bacillati > Actinomycetota > Actinomycetes > Propionibacteriales > Kribbellaceae > Kribbella > Kribbella sp. NPDC051137. Next base: position 405,563 of record NZ_JBFBBI010000006.1, on the reverse strand, counting down.
CCGTCGACCTGGCCGAGTCAGGCCTCTGCCGGATGGTCCGCCAGGCCGAGGGCCCGGTCCCGGGTGCCAGGATCCTGCCTGCCATCATCAGTCGCTAGAAAACCGCTCGTTCTCGTCCCCCGGCGGTGTTACCGTCCCGGAGAGAACTCGCTCGTCGACAGACAGGAGACCGGGATGCGCCGCGGATCGATCTACCGCATCGGTACTGATCGTTTCGACGCATTCGCGAGGACTCTTGAAATCTCTGACGATGGGCATTGTTGCGCATGTCGACGCCGGTAAGACCAGCCTGACCGAGCGGCTGCTGTACGCCGCCGGGGTCGTCGACCGGGTCGGACGGGTCGACGACGGGGACACCCGGACCGACTCCATGGAGCTGGAGCGGAAACGCGGGATCACGATCCGCTCGGCGGTGGTGTCGTTCCGGCTCGGCGACCTGCCGGTGAACCTGATCGACACGCCCGGACACTCGGACTTCATCGCTGAGGTGGAGCGGGCGCTGTCGGTGCTGGACGGCGCCGTACTGGTGATCTCCGCGGTCGAGGGCGTGCAGCCCCAGACGCGGCTGCTGATGCGTACGCTCGGCCGGCTGCGGATCCCGACGCTGCTGTTCGTGAACAAGGTCGACCGGGTCGGCGCCCGGTACGACGACCTGCTCGCGGACGTCCGGCGCCTGCTCACACCAGGCGCCGTACCGATGCAGGCGGTGCCGGACCTGGGCACGCGGGCGGCCTCCGTCGTACCGCTCGACGTACAGCGCGCCGAGCTCGGCGAGATCCTTGCCGAGCGCAACGACGACTTCCTGGAGCGGTACCTGCAGGGCCCCGTCGACCAGGCGGCGGAGCTGCGGAAGCAGGTCGCGACGGCCGACGTGCATCCGGTGTACTTCGGATCCGCGATGACCGGTGTCGGCATCGACGAGGTGATCGACGGTATCCGGCGCTGGTTGCCACGGGCAACAGGATCACCGGACGACGACCTGCGGGCGCGCGTGTTCAAGGTCGAGCGGGTCGAGGCCGGCCAGAAGATCGCCTCGGCGCGGATCGTCAGCGGCACGCTCGCCGCCCGCACACCGGTCGAGGTACATCCGGGCGACGGACCGTCGTACCAGGCCCGTCCGAGCGGGATCGAGGTGTACGCCGACGGCGCCCGGCGGCCGGTGGACCGCGTCGAGGCCGGGCAGATCGTGGCGTTGCGCGGCCTGAAGGGCATCCGGATCGGCGACCAGCTGGGCGTACCGTCGACGTACGCGCAACGGCTGTTCGCGCCGCCGACGTTGGAGACCGTCGTGCGTGCACGGGACCGGGTGCGGCTGTTCCAGGCGCTCACCCAGCTGGCCGAGCAGGACCCGCTGATCCGGGTCCGGAAGGCCGGCGAAATCACGGTCAGCCTCTACGGCGAGGTGCAGAAGGAAGTGATCGCCGCACTGCTGGAGACGCAGTACGGCGTCGACGTCACGTTCAGCGAGACCACCCCGATCCACGTCGAGCGGCTGAACGGCACCGGCGCCGCGATGCGCGAGATCACCGAAGGCCCGTGGGCGGCCGGCGTCGGCTTCCGCGTCTCACCGGTTGCCGAGGGCATCGAGTATCACCTGGAGGTGGAGCTCGGTGCGCTGCCCCGGGCGTTCCACACCGCGATCGAGGAGACCGTCCGGCAGACGCTGCACCAGGGCTTGTACGGCTGGGAGATCCCGGACATCCGGGTCGAGCTCACGCACACCGCGTACTGGAGCCCGGTCACCGTCGCCGCGGACTTCCGCCGGCTGGTGCCGCTCGTCCTGATGCAGGCGATCGCCGAGGCCGGTACGACGGTCCTGGAGCCGGTGAACCGCGTCGAGCTGGACGTCCCGGCGGACACCGTCGCCCGGATCATGGCGCACCTCGCGGAGCACCGCGGCGTCGTCACGCAGGCGACTCAGACGCACGTGGAAGGCACGATCCCGGCGGCGGCCACGCACGCGTTCGAGTCGCAGCTACCGACCCTCACGCGAGGTGAGGGCATGCTCGCCACCACGTTCGACAGCTACCACCCGGTCCCGGCAGCCCCTCCGATCCGCGCCCGCACCGACGGCAACCCGCTCAACGAGAAGCAGTACCTCCTGCACCTCAATCAAAGCTCTTGAGGATCGTGTGGATCTCACTGACCGTGTCGGGTACGTCGGGCGTGTGCGCGGTGATGCTGAGCAGCTCCCGCAGATGCAGCAGCGGGAGCCGTTCGCGCCAGCCGGGGGTCAGCGGGTGGATCTCCTCGTACGCCGTGAAGAGCTCGTCGGAGAGGCGGCCGTAGATCAGCAGCGTGGACAGGTCCGCCTCCGGCCAGCCGTAGTACACCGCCGGGTCGATGAGAGCGGGCGCACCGGTCGGCGCGGGCAGCAGGTTGCCGTGCCACAGGTCGCCGTGCAGCAACGCCGGGCCCTGAGGTGGGATGAGCTGAGGCAGGCGGCCGGCCACCCGTTCCAGGCGCCGGCGGTCCTCCTCGGGGAGCTGACGGTGACAGTTCGGCTCCTCGAGGTACCGCAGCAGCCGGTGCTCCGCGAAGAACGCGTGACCGTCCGTGGTCCACGGGTTTCGTTGCGGCAGTACGCCGAGGTAGTTGTCCCGGTCGTACCCGAACCTGTCCGCCGTCCGCAGGTGCTGTAGCGCGAGGGCGCGCCCGGCGTCCTCCCAGTACGTCGGCGACGGTTGCGACGTACCGAGGTCCGTCAGCACGATGAAATGCGGCGTGACCCGCAACACTTCCGGTACGGCGAATCCGCCGGGGGAGCGCAACGCGTCGAGACCGTCCGCCTCCAGCGCGTACAGGTCCGGCGGCAGGTTGTCCTGGGTCTTCACGACCACCGAGCGGCCCTCGGACGTACGGACGCGGAACGTCTTGCTCGCGTACCCGCCCTCCAGCGGATCAGCAGCGACCGGGTCACCCAACGAGAGCCCGTCGAGCCAGGCAGAAGTCAGCACTCGGACGATCCTGGCATGCCCGTCCGCGTCGGCTACCCTTGGGCGCGTTATGGCGGCACCTAACTTGGTCAATCTGGAAGCTGTTTCGAAGGGCTTCGGGACCCGCACACTGCTCGACTCGGTCAGTCTCGGCGTAGGCCGTGGTGAGCGGATCGGCGTGGTCGGGCGCAACGGCGACGGCAAGTCGACGCTCCTGCAGGTCCTGGCCCGGCGTGAGCCGCCGGACAGCGGACGGATCACACACAACCGCGACCTGCGGCTCGGGTACCTCGGGCAGAGCGACGACCTCGACCCGGAGCAGACCGTGCTGCACGCGGTCCTCGGCGACGTCGAGACCTACACCTGGGCGGCGGACCCGAAGGCCCGCTCGGTGATGGAGCACCTGCTCGGCGAGGTCGACCACCAGGCACTGGTCGGCAGCCTGAGCGGCGGTGAGCGGCGGCGCGCGTCGCTCGCGAGGCTGCTGCTCACCGAGGTCGACCTGCTGATCCTCGACGAGCCGACCAACCATCTGGACATCGAGGCGGTCAGCTGGCTCGCCGAGCACGTCGTCGACCGCGCCGGTGCGCTGATCGTGGTCACCCACGACCGCTGGTTCCTCGACGCGGTCTGCACGGACACGTGGGAGGTCCAGGGCGGCCGTGTGACGTCGTACGACGGCGGGTACGCCGCCTACGTGCTGGCGAAGGCGGAGCGGGCCCGGAGCGCGCAGGTCAGCGAGGAGAAGCGGCAGAACCTGCTGCGCAAGGAGCTGGCCTGGCTGCGCCGCGGCGCCCCGGCCCGGTCGACCAAGCCCAAGTTCCGGATCGACGCGGCGAACGCCCTGATCGAGAACGAGCCGCCGCCGCGGGACAAGCTCGCGCTGTCCCAGCTGGCGACGTCCCGGCTCGGCAAGGACGTGTTCGACGCCGAGGACGTCAGCCTGAGCTTCGGCGACCGGAAGATGCTCGACCATGTCACGTTCCGGCTCGGCCCGGCGGACCGGATCGGGCTGCTCGGCCCGAACGGCGCCGGCAAGACGACGTTCCTCCGGGTGCTCACCGGGCAGCTCCCGCCGGACCACGGCCTGGTCAAGCAGGGCAAGACGGTCCGGGTCGCGAGCCTCTCGCAGAACCTCGAGGAGATCGACGGCACGGTCACGGTCCTCGACCACATCACCTCGATCCGCCGTACGGCGGCACTGGCCGGCCGCGGCGGTGAGCTGACCTCGTCACAGCTGCTCGAGCGGTTCGGGTTCACCGGCGACAAGCTGACCACGCGGATCTCCGACCTGTCCGGTGGCGAGCGCCGCCGGCTGCAGCTGCTGCGCATCCTGCTGGACGAGCCGAACGTGCTGATCCTCGACGAACCGACCAACGACCTGGACGTCGAGACGCTCACCGTGCTGGAGGACTTCCTCGACGGCTGGCCGGGCGTGGTGGTCACGGTCACCCACGACCGGTACTTCCTGGAGCGGGTCAGCGACATGGTTTACGCGATCATGGGCGACGGCCGGGTCCGGCATCTGCCGCGCGGCGTCGAGCAGTATCTCGACGAACTCGCGGCCGGAATTCCGCGGCGGGCGACGTCGAATGCGTTGACACCGGCGGCGGATGTGTCAACGGATTTGCCGGGAACGGCTAATGCCGAGCTGGTTGAACGTACGACCGCTGACGCGGCAGCGGCCCGGGCGGCGAAGAAGGAGCTGAACCGGATCGAGCGGCAGCTCGCCAAGCTCACCGACACCGAGGCGAAACTGCACGACCAGCTCGCCGCGAGCGCGAGCGACTACGAGCGGCTGTCCGAGCTGGACGCCGAGCTGCGCAAGCTCGCGGACGAGCGCGGCGAGCTGGAAACCGCCTGGTTCGAAGCGGCGGAACGCGCCGAATAGCCCCGATTTGCGGGGATTTCGAGCCGCGGCGTCCCCTCCGATCCCCTGTGATTCGGAGGGGTACGCCGAGCTCCTGGGTGAGCGGGCCCCGTGCCGGCCGACGTTGTTCGGGCCCCGAGCCCCGGACACCGCGCAGCCGCTTTCGGCGGACCACCTCTTGCCGCCGAAGTCACCTTGTTTTGACATTTTGTAGTCGATTGGCCACCGACGGTCATGACCCTAGTAGGGGCGTGGACCGGTGTCGATACGACAGCCTCTCGATCCTGTTGCAACTAGCAACGATTGGAACAGGGCCGGAGTGACGCACCGTCTTTTCGGATAATTCCGGCGCAATTCCGAGGAGCTTTGTCGCGGCGTACAAAGCCTTTTGTTCTTGGCTATTCGAACGGGCGGACGAGTTCGCGCAACAGTCGCGCGATCTTCTGCTGGTCGCGGTCGCCGATGCCGCCGAGGAGGGTGCGCTCGTGGGCGAGCAGGTCCGCCATCGCGGCGTCGACCTTGTCCCGTCCGTCCGGTGTGAGCTGGACGAGCACGCCGCGCCGGTCGTTCGGATCCGGCAGGCGCTCGACCAGGCCGCGGGCAGTCAGCCGGTCGACCCGGTTCGTCATCGTTCCGGAGGTGACGAGGGTTTCCTTGAGGAGTCTGCCGGGGGAGAGTTGGTACGGCGTACCGGCCCGGCGGAGTGCGGCGAGGACGTCGAACTCCCAGGACTCCAGTCCGTGCGTGTCGAAGGCCTGGCTGCGGGCGCGGTCCAGGTGCCGCGCGAGCCGGCTGACCCGGGACAGCACCTCCATCGGCGCCACGTCGAGGTCGGGGCGCTCCCGCCGCCAGGCCTCGATCAGCCGATCGACCTCGTCCTCCATGGTCCGAGGGTACCGATCAAGACTCTTGACATCAAGACAAGTACCGTGGGTAAAGTATCTCGACATCAAGATAAATCGAGGGAAAGGGGCCGGCTGATGCGCAGGTCACCGGTGTGGAATCCGGAGCAGTACGGCACGTACGCCGACGAGCGGGCGCGGCCGTTCCGGGACCTGGTGGAGCGGGTCCGGGCGGACGACGTACGGACCGTGGTCGACCTCGGCTGTGGGCCGGGAGCGCTGACCGCGACGCTGCGCGAGGTCTGGCCGGAGGCGACGATCCGCGGGATCGACAGCTCGCCGCAGATGCTCGAGGCGGCCGCGCAGTACGCCGACGACCGGCTGAGCTTCGAGCTCGGCGACGTGCGCGAGTGGACCGGGTCCGGCCTCGACGTGATCGTCACGAACGCGACGCTGCAGTGGATCCCGGAGCAGCTCGACCTGCTGCCCGGGTTCGTCCGGGCGCTGCGGCCGGGCGGCTGGCTGGCGATCCAGATCCCCGGCAACGGGGACGCCCCGTCGCACGCGATCCTCCGCGAGCTCGCGAACACCCCGCCGTACGCCGAGTACGCCAAGGACGCCTCGCTGCGCCCCGAGGTACCAGGGCCGGCCGGGTACGTCGACGTGCTGAGTGCTCTCGGGTGTGTGGTCGACGCGTGGGAGACGACGTACTTCCACGTGCTGGCCGGCGACAACGCCGTACTGGAGTGGGTGAAGGGGACCGGGGCGCGGCCGGTGCTGCAGTCGCTGCCGGACGACGTACGGCCTGCGTTCGAGGCGGAGTACGGCGCGCGGTTGGCGGAGGCTTATCCGCGGAAGGAGTACGGGACGTTGCTGCCGTTCCGCCGGATCTTTGCTGTCGCTCAGAAGAAGGGGTGATACGCGTGCGACTCGATCATGTGCAGGTGTCGTGTCCGCCTGGTGGAGAGGACGTGGCGCGGGCGTTCTACCGGGACGCGCTCGGGATGAGCGAGGTGGAGAAGCCGGAGCTGCTGAAGACGCGCGGCGGGTGCTGGTTCAAGGCCGACGCCGCGGAGATCCATGTCGGGGTGGAACAGGACTTCAAACCTGCGAAGAAGGCGCACCCGGCGCTCGCGGTCGACGACCTGGATGTGCTCGCCGCCAAGCTCACGGACCTTGGCTTCCCGGTGACCTGGGACAACGAGACGATTCCCGGCCGCCGGCGGTTTCACACCGCCGACGGACATGGGAACCGCGTAGAGATCGTGTGACAAGCGGCTCGCCCGGCCCCCTCAAGCCGGGCGAGCCGCCGGCTCATTCCGTGGCCAGCGCGCCGGCCGGGGCGACCTTGGCCGCGCGGCGGGCCGGTAGCACCGAGGCGAGCAGGCCCGCGACCGCGGCGACGGCGGCGATCGCGATCAGCAGCGTCCCGGGTACGGCGTACTCGACGCCGCCGCTGACCGTCTGGCCGCCCATCAGCGCGCTCGTCCCCGTCCACCCGTAGATCAGGCCGAGCACGATTCCGAGCCCCGCCGCGACCACCGCCATCAGCAGCGACTCGACGGCGAGCATCCGGCGCAGCTGGCCGCGGGACAACCCCATCGCCCGGAGCAGCGCGTTCTCCCGGGTGCGCTCCAGTACCGACAGGCTGAGCGTGTTGCCGACGCCGACGAGCGCGATCAGCACCGACACCCCGAGCAGCCCGATCCCGACGATCAGCAGTACGTCGAAGATCTGCGTGTAGGTGGCCCGCTTGGCCAGGCCGCCCTCGACGGTCAGGTCCTTCACGCTCGGGATCGACTGCTGCACCGCGTCGATCACGTCCGGGGCGTTCGCCTTCGGGTCCGACGCCAGCCAGTACCCGGTGACCGACGCGGTCGGCGCCAGCTTCGTGAGGTCGGCCGAGGTGAGCGTGATCGGATCCAGCCCGATCGACAGCGCGACGGTCAGCGTGAGCTTGTGCTGCCCCGCCACGATCGTGATCGGCGAACCCTCCTGGACGTTCAGCGCGCGCATCGTAGAGTACGCGAGCAGCGCCGTGCCAGGCTTGAGCTTCCCGGCCAGCTCCTGGTTGTGGATCACCGAGCCGGCCTTGGCCGGGTCGATGCCGGTGACCGACATCTCCTGACCCCCGGCCTTCACGTCCGCGGTGCTGACCGGGACCACCTGGGTGATGCCCTTGATCTCGCGGAGCTGCTGCTCGGCGCCGGCCGGCATCTTCTCCTTCCACGCCGTCACCGTCAGGTCGACCGGGTACTGCCCGTTCATCGACACGTCGAACGTCTTCTGCACCGAGGCGATCCCGACACAGGTCAGGCTGATCAGCGTGACGCCGATGAGCAACGCGGACGTGGTGGCCGCGGTCCGCTTCGGGTTCCGTACGGCGTTCGCGACCGCGATCCGGGCCGGTACGCCGCCACCGCGGGCGGGCAGTGCGCCGATCAGCCGGATCAGTGCCGGTACCAGCAGCGCGCCGACCGCGAGCACCCCGAGGAACGAGATCACCCCGCCCGCGACGCCGATCAGCACCTGATGCATCGCGGCACCCGCCGCCAGCAGTACGCCGCCGCCCGCGAGCAGCAGGAAGCCGGTGAGCAACCGCAGTACGCCGGCCCTGGACGAGGCCGCCGGGGCAGCCTCCGGACGGAGGGCCGCCAGCGGTGCCACCTTCGTCGCCCGGCGCGCCGGTACGACGGCCGCGATCAGCGTGGCCAGCGTGCCGAGCAGCAGCGGGACGAACACCGACGCGAGGTCGAGGTGCAGCGGCACCTTCGGGATACCCCAGTCGAACTCGCGGGACAGCGTCAGCGCCAGCGCGGACAGCGCGACGCCGAACACCACGCCGACCGCGGATGCGACCACGCCGACCACGCTCGCCTCCGCGAGTACGGACGTGAACACCTGCCGCCGGGACGCCCCGACGCAGCGCAGCAACGCCATCTCCCGGGTGCGCTGGGCGATCACGATCGTGAACGTGTTGCCGATCACCAGGCACGCGACGAACAGCGCGATCAGCGCGAACATCCCGAACACGCCGCCGAGCACGTCGATGCCGTGCGTGTAGTCCTCGACCTCGTGCTGGACGAACTCCTTGCCGGTGTACACGGTCAGCTCACCCGCGACCACCGCGCGGGCCGCGTCCGCGAGCTGCACCTGCGAGACGCCGGGCTTGGCCGCCAGCGCGATCCCGCGGACGAACGCGTCCGGCGAGATGATCTTCATCGCGGCCGGCGTCACCACCGCGGGCGCCGTACCGACGGATTTCTCGTCGTCGAGCAGGCCGACCACGCGCAGCGTCCAGGACTTGCCGTCGAACGAACCGATCCGTAGCTGGTCGCCGAGACCGATCTTGTGCTTGGCCGCCTGCCGGGCCGCGATCGCGATCTCGTTCGTTGCGGTCGGCAACCGCCCGGACGAGGTGCCGGGGCCGGCGATCACCGTACTGTCGTGCAGCGAGTCGACCTCGATGCCGGTCGGCCGGACCAGGTCCGGGTAGGCGGCGTTCAGGTACGCCGTGGTGAGCGTGACGACCGCGGCCGCCTGCGAGACCTGCTGCGCCTTCGCGATATCGGTCGGTGAGATCGTCGCCCGCGACGGGTAGACGACCGCGTCGACGCCCTTGTACTGCGCACCGATCGTCTCGTCGATACCGTGCGACGCCGACGAGTGCACGATCATCGCCAGCGAGCCGAACCCGACCCCGAGGACGATCGCCAGGCAGGCGGCGACCAGGCGGCCCAGGTGGGCGCGCAGCGAGGAGAGGAGTGAACGTCGCACGTCAGGCCCCCAGCTGCCGCAGGGCGTCCAGGACGCTCTCCGGGGTGGGCTGCTGCAGTTCGCCGGCCAGCTTGCCGTCGGCGAGCATCACCACGCGGTCGGCGTACGACGCGGCCAGCGGGTCGTGGGTCACCATCACCACGGTCTGGCCGAACTCGCGGACCGAGCGGCGCAGGAACCCGAGCACCTCGGCCCCGGACCGCGAGTCCAGGTTGCCGGTCGGCTCGTCGGCGAACACCGCCTCCGGCCGGCCGACCAGCGCCCGGGCCACCGCGACCCGCTGCTGCTGACCGCCGGACAGCTCCGCCGGGCGGTGCGTGAGCCGGTCCTGCAGGCCGAGGACGTCGATGAGCGTGTCCAGCCACTGCTGGTCCGGCTTGCGGTTGCCGAGCTCCAGCGGCAGCAGGATGTTGTCCATCGCGGTCAGCATCGGCAGCAGGTTGAACGACTGGAAGACGAAACCGATCCGGTCCCGGCGGATCTTGGTCAGCTCCGCGTCGGCCAGCTGGGTCAGCTCGGTCTCACCGAGCAGCACCTGACCGCTGGTCGGGGTGTCGAGCCCGGCAAGGCAGTGCATCAGCGTCGACTTGCCGGACCCGGACGGGCCCATGATCGCGGTGAACCGGCCGACCCCGAAGTCCACCGAGACCCCGTCGAGGGCGGCCACCGCGGTGTCGCCCTGCCCGTACACCTTGCGCAGCTCGTGGGCGCGGATCGCGGTCCGCGGCGTACCGTCCTGCGGCAACCGGCCGACCGCGGGCTGCGGTGTCTGCAAGCTCATCTCACTCCTCGACTCAACTGAACGTTGGTGACGAAGTTAGTGAGCGGGGCCGCCGATCTCGTCGGACCGCAGACTGGAGTGTGCGTACGACCTGGGTATTACTTGGCCGGTTTCACGAGGCCGGTCTCGTACCCCAGGACTACCAGGGCGACCCGGTCGCGGAGGCCGGTCTTGGCCAGGATCCGGCCGATGTGGGTCTTGACCGTTGCCTCGGACAACGTGAAGAGCTTGGCGATCTCGGTGTTCGACAGGCCGCGGGCGACCTCGATCAGCACCTCGCGCTCGCGGGCGGTCAGGTCCTTGAGATCCGGCCGCTCGGTGTCCGCGTCGGGGAGCGCGCCGGCGAAGTGCTCGAGCAGGCGTCTCGTCGTACTGGGGGAGACGACCGCGTCCCCGGAGTGCACCTGGCGGATCGCGTTCAGCAGGTCCGCCGGCGGGGTGTTCTTGAGCAGGAAACCGGCCGCGCCGGCCTTGATCGCGGCGAACGCGTACTCGTCCAGGTCGAACGTGGTCAGCACGATCACCTTGGGTGCCTCCGGCAACGACTGGAGCCGACGGGTGGCCTCGACCCCGTCCAGGCGCGGCATCCGGACGTCCATCAGCACGACGTCGCAGGCGGTCACCTGGATCTTCTCCACCGCCTCGCCGCCGTCGCCCGCCTGGCCGACCACCCGCATGTCGGCCTGCGAGTCCACCAGCATCGTGAACCCGGCCCGGACCAGCTCCTGGTCGTCCACGAGGAACACCCGGATCACTTCGTCAGACACTTATGCTCCGCTCGGCAGGTTGTACGGCAGCCTGGCGACCACCTCGTACCCGCCGCCTGCCTTCGGTCCGGCGCTCACCGTACCGCCCGAGACCGAGACGCGCTGCCGCATCCCGACCAGGCCGTGACCCGGATCCGCGCTCGGCGCGACCCCGGCCCCGCGGCCGTCGTCGGTGACCACCACGGTCAGCATCTCGCGCCCGAAGTCCAGCGCGACGGAGGTACGCGCTCCCGGCCCAGCGTGTTTCAGCGTGTTGGTCAGCCCCTCCTGCACGATCCGGTACGCCGTCAGCCCGAGCAGCGCGGGCAGCTCCCGGACCTGACCGGTCACCGTGTACTCGACGGCCAGGCCCGCCTCGCGGACGTTCTCGATCAGCTCCGGAAGGCTGGACACGCCCGGCTGCGGGCGCGGCTGGTGCGGGCCGAGCTCGGACTGCTCGTCCTGCTTCAGCAGGCCCAGCATCTTCCGCATCTCGGTCAGGCTGGCCCGGCCGGTGTCACCGATCGTGGCGAGCGCCTTCTTCGCAGCCTCCGGCGACTGGTCCGCGGCGTACAGCCCGCCGTCGGCCTGCACGATCATGATCGACAGGCCGTGCGCGACCACGTCGTGGATCTCGCGCGCGATCCGGGTCCGTTCGTTGCTGACGGCCAGTTTCGCCTCGCGGTCCCGGTCCCGTTCGAGCTGGGCGGCCCGCTCCTCGAGCTGGGCGACGTACAGGCCCCGGGTCCGGCGGCGTTCGCCGAAAGCCCAGACGCCGAAGACGAGCGCGGCCAGCCCGCCCATCGTCGTGACCTGCTGCTTCCAGTCCGAGTTGGCCCAGTAGCGCGAGGTCGCCATCAGCACGCCGAGGCCGCCGATACCGAGGGCGACCCGGCTCAGGCGGACGTCGCCGTACACGGTGATCGCGTACAGCGCGACGAGCAGGCCGATGTTGCCGGGCTGCAGCTCGACGCCGGTCAGCCATTGCAGGGTGGCGACCGAGCAGACCGCGAAGAACACCAGCTCCGGGTGGGTCCGGCGCCAGATCAGCGGGAACAGCATGCCGAACGCGAGCAGCCCGCCGAAGTGCGCCTGCGCGAGCGACAGGAAGCCGAAAACCATGCAGAGGCCGCCGGCCAGCAGCAGGTCGAACGCCTTGCTCCGGGCAGGCAGCGGCCGCGCGGTCAACATCCCCGTCATGGTGGCCAGGGTACGGGGGAGTCGGGCGCCGGAGGTCATGCCACGGGCGGATGTCGCCGTACGACCGGGGTCGGCAGCCCGACTATTTGTGCGGTCGGGTCGAGAGGATGGGCTTGGCCTCGAGGCCGGACAGGCCGTTCCAGGCCAGGTTGACCAGGTGGGCGGCGACGTCCTGCTTCTTCGGTTTGCGGGCGTCCAGCCACCACTGGCCGGTGAGCGCGACCATCCCGACCAGCATCTGCGCGTACATCGGCGCGTTCTTCGGCTCCAGCCCGCGGCGCTTGAACTCCTCGGCCAGGATGTGCTCGACCCGGGTCGCGACGTCGCTCAGGATCGAGATGAACGAGCCGGTCGACGACCCGACCGGCGAATCCCGCACCAGGATCCGGAAACCGTCGGCGTTGTTCTCGATGTAGTCCAGCAGCGCCAGCGCCGCCTGCTCGACCAGTTCGTGCGCCCGGCCGGCCGTCAGGGACTGCGTGACGCCGTCGAGCAACGCCCGTACCTCGCGGTCCACGACCACGGCGTACAGACCTTCCTTGCCGCCGAAGTGTTCGTACACGACCGGCTTGGAGACCTCGGCGCGAGCCGCGATCTCCTCGACCGAGGTGCCCTCGTACCCCTTCTGCGCGAACAGGCCGCGGGCGATCGTGATGAGCTGCTCGCGACGCTCGGCACTGGTCATCCGGATCCGGCCGGATCGCCGCGGTTTGGGTTCCGTCACGTCGTGATCACGTCAGCATCATGCCGTACTTCGAGTCGTGCGCGAGTAGGTTTTCGCTCTCAGGCAGCCTTCAGAGTACGCGTCGAGGCGTCCACCCGGCGGGCTTCCAGCCGTTCCCTGACCGGCCAGCGGACATCCGACACCCAGCCGCACTTCTCGAAGAACCAGATGCACCGGGCCGACGTGTCGAGCTGCCCCTTGAGCACGCCGTGCCGCGCGCAGGTCGGGTCCGAGTGGTGCAAGTTGTGCCACGACTCGCCCTGGCTGAGGATCGCCAGCCACCACACGTTGCCGGACTTGTCCCGGCTCTTGAACGGCCGGTCGCCGATCGTGTGGCAGATCGAGTTGATCGACCAGGTGACGTGGTGCAGCAGCGCGATCCGGACCAGGCTGGCCCAGAAGAACGCCGTCAGCGCACCCGTCCACGACCAGGACCAGAGGCCCCCGATGACGGCCGGCGCCAGCATGCTCACCGCTACCAGCAGGGGGAACATGCGGGACACCTTGACGATGTCCTTGTCCCTCAGCAGGTCCGGCGCGTACTGCCGCTGCGGCGTCTGCTCGGTGTCGAACAGCCAGCCGACGTGCGCGTGGAAGAAGCCCTTGGTGAGCGCGCCCAGCGTGTTCCCGTACTTCCACGGGCTGTGCGGGTCGCCGTCGCGGTCGGAGAACTTGTGGTGCTTGCGGTGGTCCGCCACCCAGCGGATCACCGGCCCCTCGATCGCCAGCGATCCGGCGACCGCGAGCACGATCTTCAGCGTCCGGTTGGGCTTGAACGACTTGTGCGTGAACAACCGGTGGAAACCGATCGAGATCCCGTGGCCGGCGATCGTGTAGAACACCGCCGCCAGCACGACGTCCCGCCACCCGAGGAACCCGCCCCACGCGATCGGCACCGCCGCCAGCACCGCCAGGAACGGGATGCCGATGAACAATCCCAGCGCCACCTGCTCCCAGACCTTCTTCTGCTCACCACCGAGAGTCCCGGTGTGAACGTCGTCGACGGTCGCGCTACGGGTGGGCGCGTCCGGCAGGGTCGCAGTGGGTGGAGTCATAACTGTTCTTCCCTCGCTCAGGGGTCCTTACCTACGCAACCGTAACCTACGGACCCGTAGGTTGGAACCCCTCAGCGTGTCATCCACCCCACTCATGGCAAACTGTCCCGGCAACCACGATCCCCCGTGGGGTAATCGGCAGCCCGCGAGACTTTGAATCTCGAAGACCAGGATCGAAACCTGGCGGGGGAGCAGCACAAACCCCGGCTCGGGACCCTCTGAGCCGGGGTTTTGCCAACGGATTCGCTAACAGGCCACTGGGGCCGGGCGTCCGGGTCGTCATCATGCGGCTTCGTGCCCGCCGCTTCGGTGTAGCCGTCGAAGGCAGCGGCGAAGGTGTTAGCAACCTCGTCGGCGTGCTGGCGGATGACGTGCGCGTAGACGCGGAGGGTGATCGCCGGGTCAGCGTGCCTGAGCCGTTCCGCCACAACGTGAACCGGCACGCCAGCTGTCAGGAGCAGGGTGGCGTGAACGTGCCGGAGGTCGTGCAGCCGAGCGTGAGGACACGGCTTCGGCGGCAGGGGGAGTTCCTGCCGCTTGGTACGCCGGGTGGCCGGGATCGCAGGCTCGTGTCGTCGAACCGTCTTAGCGCTCAGCAGCCGACGTCGCTTGAACCGGTGCGTTTGAGTTTTGACAGCGGTGATGGCTCTGGGTCAGCCGCTTGCCAGTACTGGCCGGACCCGAGCTTGGAGGGTTCGAATTGGACCGTGGAAGCGGCGCCGGTCGTGCCTTTGATCTCGAATCTGATCGTGTGGGTCACGACCGGTTCTACAAACGCCGATGATTCACTGAATCCGTTAGGCACCCGGCCGAGCACGATATGGGTGACTTCGGCCTCCGCGACACGCGACACCTTCCACAAGATGACAGGTGTGGGCGCCGTCAAGTCGTACACCGCCACCTCGTTGATCGACTCGCCCGGACAGCTGCGATACCCGACGGCGAGCTGCCCGGTCGCCTCGCGTTCGACGTATCCGCGTGGACCGGGTTCGCCAGTCATGAGAGCCGTCAGGCCGACGATGGCGAGAGCGGCCGGGATGACGCCCAAGCCGCCGATGATGAGAGCTAGCCTCCACCGTGGCGGCACGATTCACCTCGCTCCATCAGCGCAGGTCACCCAGCGTAGTCCTCATCGGAGCCACCACGGTCCAGCCGGTGCAGAGTTTGCTAACACCAAACGTGGACGACAGCGGAGTGCCGGGAATCGCGGGCGCGTTGTATTGCCGAATGAGGACCGACATCAGGTTGGTGACGGTGTCACCGCCCGGCGCCGATTGATGTGCGGATCCCGCGATCGGCCCGAGAATGGGGTCATGGCCACCCGTGATGACATTGTGAGTCGGTACCTCGCCTACCTGGATGCCTGCAACCGGCGCGCGTGGGAGGAACTCAGGGGCCATCTTGCCGAGACGGTCGTGGTGAATGGGCTCTCGCGGACCCAAGACCAGTACCTCGCCGATGTGCGGGCCACGACCGCGACGTTTCCCGACTACCGGTGGCGCCTGGTCCGCGCTGTCGTCGAAGGCGAGTGGCTGGCCGTACACCTGCATGACGTTGGAACCCGCAGCAGGACGTTCCTGGGTGTCCCCGGGGACGGGACTCGTGTGGAAACCCAGGAATTCGACATGTATCGGATCATGGCCGGGCGGATACACGAGGTAGAAGGCACCGCTGACAACGCACGACTATGCCTCTGAAGAGATGGGCCGGACGATCGATTTGGCTCCTATAGATCAAGGCGCGCCTTCGGCCCGCGCCGCACGCTTCGGCATCTTCCGCTGAACAACCCAAGGGCTCCGTCCCGGGACCCCTGACCTCCATCCGGGATGCCACCGGGCCGCCTTCCCGCCTCACCGAGCGACGGGAAGCCACCCCTTCAACGTGCAGGCATGCTTAACGAGCGCTTCGTAGACCTCACCAGCCTGAATCGGGCCCGTGATAGGTAACGCCGTGCCGTAGGCAAGCGTCTGCTAGGGCCTGATCGGCTGCCCGGAGCTGGGCACCATCGATGATCATGACCTCAGCGAAAAGGCGGAAGCCCGAGGGTGGCGGATCGGCGCGAGAATCGACAAGAACGAATGGGAACGGGCCACCTGATTTTGGCCCAATCGCCCATACAAGTTGACGTGCCCACCGCTGGAGCAACACATGCCGCAGGTCGGCCCAGGCCACGGCCTCGCGGCGATCGCCCCGGTACATCCACACCAAGTGCTTGCCGTCGTCGACAAGCTGGCTTGTTGCGCACACTTTGGCCCACCACCACGCCCGGAAGAGCCCAGCGAGCACGATCCCGACGCCGAAGAGCACCAGGCCAAGGGTCTCGACCCCGATCCCACCCGCGGTGACGACAAACCCGGCCGACGTGAGCATGACAGCTCCTCGCCAAGCCCCCACGTGCAGAGGCCGAGGCAAGGATCAACGCATTCCCGGCGTCATCAGGTCGGTCACGCATGAGACCAACTATGCCGTCCGTTTGCTAACGGATTTGCTGGCAAGACGCGTGGACGGCTGTGGACAGGACCTGGGGATTCGGAGGGTCGGACGCGAGCGCGAAGAGTTGCCTGCACGGACAGGTCCTGAGCCGGGGTTCTGCTCGTCTCAGGGCCAGCAGTCTTCGAGGATGCGTGCAACCGTGGAGTCCAGGCTCTCGTCGGCCGTGATGACGCTTTCGTCCAGGTCCGTGATGGGTTGGAACCCCCGGTACCACTGCCGCATCTCGGCTTCACCGAAGGCCTTCGCGACGGGCTTCGTCGAGTGTCTGCGGACGGTCTCCTCGAAGGACAGGTCGTAGATGTAGCTGCGAGACACGCCGCGATGATCCGCAACCAGGCGCGGGAGGACCTGCGAGTACCACTTCGCGTTCAGGATTCCTTCGATGATCAGATCGAAGCCCTGCCCCAGCATGTATCTCGCGGCCAGGTCGATGAGCCCGACCGGGTGACCTCCGGCGTCGTCCCCAGTCCCCAGGATGTCGCGTCGGATGACGTCCTGCCCGAGGACGGCAACCGTGCCGACCGGCCGCGCGGCACGGATCGCGGCGGCCACCACCGACTTCCCTGACCCGCTGTTGCCTCGCAACGTGATCAGCCGCGTCGAACTCGAACCAACGGCTCCATTCCCCACCCAGCACTCCTCTCATACCTGACGATGCGTGGCCCGACGCGACTTGAATCAGCAGTCGGCGGTGACCGACGCCTAATGGTGGTCGCTGTCGAGCCGGCATCCCGGCGCCGCGGATGTCCGCTGGTAGTGATCGAACTCGTAGGCACACTCGCCGTGCAGGCCTTCAGCCCAAGTGCCGGAGTCGGCGAGCTCGCTCCCGACTCTCCGTCCACTGTGCACAGAAGCCGCTCACGGGTCGAGGATGCCATCTATTTCGTGGCTGGGCTGGACGCCGACTTCATGCAGATGCTGCGCCAGGCAGGGGACCCGGGTGCCTACCGCAGGGAGACCCGCTGCCAGAAGCTGTCGGAATCGTCGAGACCGATGTAGTACGGAATCCGCTGGTCATCCGGGTCGCCCCCATATTGCTCCACGAAGGTACGCGCGGCAGGGATGAGACCGTACTGCGGATTCCGTCCGTGGGCGAGGCTCTTGTACATCAGTGCGAGGTCGACATACCTGTCGCCCATGCCGAGATTGCCGACGTCGAGCATGCCGCTGAACTGCAGGGTCTCAGGATCGACGAAGACGTTCGGTGCCGCGTAATCGCCGTGCGTGACAACCTCTGGCGTGCCCGGAAACGGTGAGCTGAACGGCGAGCTCGGTAGGGCGTGCAGTTCGCGGAGACCGGTTGCGATCGCGCGGAGTACGGCGGGGCGGTCGGCAGCTGACCAGTCGTCGGTAACATCCCGGCCACGAAGCTCCGTGGTCAACATCCAGCCGTCGCCTCGGTCGACCACTCGCGGGCAAGAGAATCCGGTCGCAGCGAGCCATTCCAGCCGGTCTGCCTCGTCGCCGACGATTTCACCCTGCTTGTAGTAGAAGGACTCACGGCCGCGCGCGAGGCGGACCACGGTTGCTCCGGAGAGGCCGCCGTAGATTGGCTCGGCGGCGTCTGCGCCGAACCGACCCATCAGTTGCTGGAGATCCACGCAGCGAAAGATACGGTGAAACGCCAAGATCAGCCCCCCATTTGACCTTGTCATCGTCCCCGCCAACAGGGCCGCGACGCCTGGCCGAGGCCCGGCGGCAACTCCCGTACGAGGAGGACGTCGAAGATTCCTGGGATCGACAACGCCGTACAGCCCCGGCGCGGCACCACCTGTCGTGGCGAACGCTGGACCACAGTCGCCCGCGACGCGCCGTACCTGACTTCACCTGGTGCCTTCGACAACGAAAGCGGCCTCGCCGTTTGCCAGGGCAAACCTGCCAACTCCTAGGCCCGGTGCCGACTGCTCGCTCACCCGGGGCGCCGGGCAGTCCAACGGGTGGGTTCGGGGAGCCAGCAGGGGCAGAATGGGGGACCGGCTGGGGCGGCGTACCGGCGGGTGTGTGCTGTACGCCGTGCGCCCGATGCGGGCCGGATCGACGAGGGGGCGTGGGGACGTTGGCGACGGATGACGCCTGCGGGACCGGAGAGATGCCGGCGGCCGGCGGATCGGACCGTCGTACGCCGCCTGCGCCTGGGCCGTGGCGGCTGTCCGTGGTGGGTGGCTGGCGGCTTCTGGTGGCGCAGGTTTGTGTGTTGGCGGTGGCGGCGATCGGTCTGTTGGTGTTCGGTTGGGCGAGTGCTGGTCTGAACACATACCTGACTGTCGTCGACCCGCGAGGCGGTTCAACGCCGGGCAGGTCGATGGACCTGACGTGGGCGGTGATCGTCGGCGGCCTTTTGCTGGCTCTCTTCGCCGCAGCGGGACTTCCTCGGTCGACGCGTGCCTCGACCGTCGACCGGGGGCGGGCTTCGGGCGGTGCGGGCGGGGCGGTTGTGCAGTTCGTCGGGGGTTCCGTGGTTGTTGGCGGGACGTTGCTCGCGTACCTCGTCACTCATCCGTACACCTTCGGCGGACCCGACACCCCGTGCACCTACGCCTCCTGCTGGCCGCTGCGACCGCAGGCTCTCGCACTGACCGCACCAGGCCTCGCCGCCGGGCTCGCCCTGACCTTGATGGGCTTCCTCGCCAACCGCATCCCGTGGCGGCTCCGTGCTCTCGTCCCGCCCGCACTCTGGCTGACGCTCCTCCTATTACAGAACGCGATCTGGGATGCGTACCTGCTTCCGATCTTCCAGGGACCAGCCCACTGAGGTGCATCTGCACCCCGAGAATTCAGCGGTGGCGGGGTGGGGGTTGGGGGCGGCGGTGGGCGTGGATTACTGCGGTGGTCCAGGTTGCCAAGGCGGCTAGTAGGCCGATTGTGGCGCCGGTCGCGGGGGAGTCGGCGAGGCTGCCGAGGGTGGCGCCGGCGGTGGTTAGGGGTAGTGCGGTGGCGATCAGTAGGCCGAAGGCGTCGCCGGTGGTGCCTAGGTCTCGGAGGCGTTTGGTGAGGGGGCGGCGGGGGCGCATGGTCAGGAGCAGTTGAGCGCTGACGACGATCGCGACTGCCAGCGCTAGTAGATACGGCACGGTCCGCACGGGGACATTTTCGCTGTTAGTGGAGGTTCTTCTTGAAGAAGACGGCGGAGTCTTCGTAGTTGAGGGTTTGGTAGAAGGGGCCGGCTCGGCGGCTGGCGAGGGATACGTAGGCGGCGCCTTCGGATGTGGCCCAGTCTTCGGCGTGGGTCATCAGGAGGCGGCCGATGCCGGAGCCGCGGTGGGATTCGTCGACCATCAGTTCTTCGATCCAGGCGACGCGGCCGTTGGCGAGGAAGGTGAGGTGGGTGCTGGCCAGGAGGTAGCCGACGATGTTCGCTTCGGGTGTTTCGGCGACCAGCAGGAGGGTGCCCGGTACGTCGACCAGTTGGGGCCAGGTGGTGTTGAAGGCTGCGTGTTCGGGGGTGAACGAGGTGGCGAACGCGTGGGCCAGCGGCCAGACCTGGTCGGCGTCGTCGAGGCGGGCAGGGCGGGTACGGATCTGCTGGTCGGGCATGGACCCAAGTCTCACAGGTGAAGCCCGCGGGGAAATCCGGTGCGAGGCGCCGGATGGGTCTCTATTCTCCGGGCATGGAGCTTCGGGAAGAGCGGGTGGGCGACCGGCAGGCTGTGCGGGAGGTTCAGCTGCGGGCATTCGGTGATCACGGGCCCGTTGTGGCGGAGCTTGTCGACAGCTTGCGGGACATCGTCGGTCTGTCGTTGGTTGCCGAGCTGGACGGGCAGGTGGTCGGGCATGTCATGTTCACCCGGAGCCTGCTCGACGCTCCGCGGCGGCTGGTCGACGTACAGGTGCTGAGTCCGCTGGGCGTGCTGCCCGAAGTGCAGCGGGTTGGCGTCGGTTCGGCCTTGGTACGGCGTGGGGTGGGGATACTGGGCGAGAGGTCCGTTCCGCTGGTGTTCCTCGAAGGCGATCCGGGCTACTACTCCCGGTTCGGCTTTACGCCGGGCGGGGAGGTGGGGTTTCGGAAGCCGTCGTTGCGTATTCCGGACGGGGCCTTCCAGGTGTTCAGGCTTCCGGCGTACGAGTCGTGGATGACCGGAACGCTCGTCTATGCGGAGCCTTTCTGGCGGCATGACGCCGTTGGTCTCCGCACTCCCGACGCATGATCATCCGTCGGGTCTGTACGGCGGATGTCGCGAGCCTGCACGCGAATCGCCTGTGTGGGTTGACGATCGAGGAGACCGCGGATCTGGTGCGGTCGGCGGTGGAGCAGGAGACGGGGGATCAATTCTGCTTCTTGGTTGCCGCCGACGAGCGAGGTGTGGCGGGGATGACCACCGTGCGGCGGTTGGAGCACCGGATGCGGCGGCATCGGGCGGAGCTCGGTGGGTTCGTGATCGTGCCGGCGGCGCGGGGGACCGGATTGGCGCGGCGGATCGTGGGTGCTGCGAGGGAGCGAGCTGCGCGATGGGGATGTTCGGTGCTGGAGGTGAGCTGCCGGGGTGGGACCGAGGCGGAGCGGGCCTATCGCGGGCTCGGGTTCGAGGAGTGGGGGAGGTTGCCGGGCGGGCTGCATGATCGGGGCGGGCTTGTGTACGACGAGGTGCGGTTATGGCTGGATGCTGTCGGTGAGCAGGGTGGTCAGTAGGCGGCCGAGGGTGGGCGGGTAGACCGTGTCGCGGGTGGCTTCGAGTTCGGCGGCGGACCACCAGCGGAAGGCGAGGATCGTGCGGGCTTCGTACGGGGTCAGCTCGGCGGGGGCCGGGTCGAAATGGTCGACGCGGTGCATCAGCCATTCCTCGTGTACGTCGTACCGCTGGTCCTCGTACTCGTACGTGTGATCGCGCCGCCAGACGTGTACGCCTGTCGGGAGGTCCCGCAGGCCCGTTTCCTCGTAGGCCTCGCGGGAGGCCGCCTGCTGAAGGGATTCGCCGGGCTCGATGCCGCCGCCGACCGGGTACCAGTAGGTGGTGTCGGTGTTGCGCGACTGGATGAGGAGGAGGCGGTCGTCGGGGTCGAGCAGGAGGAGCTTGACTGCTTGGCGGACCATTCAGATCCAGCTCCGGTACTTCGTGTGGTCGACGTTGCTGCCGCAGATGATCGTGGTCACCGGGCGGCCGGCGAAGCGAGTCGGGTCCTCCAGGATCGCGGCGATGCCGAGGGCGGCGGACGGTTCGACGATCAGGCCGGCGTGGTCGTGGAGCAGGCGGATCGCGGTGACGATGGTGGATTCCTGGACGAGTACGGCGTCGTCGGCGACCTGCAGAAGGTCGTCGAGTACTTCGGGGATCGGGTGGCGGCCGGCGACGCCGTCGGCGATCGTGATCGCGGTGTCGGTGCTGATGACGCGGCGCGCGTGCCAGGACCGGGTCAGCGCGGGAGCGCCGTGCGGTTGCACGCAGACGACCTCGACGTACGGCGTGAGCGTCTTCAGCACGTACCCGATCCCGGTCGCCATCGCGCCTCCGCCGAGGGCGACTAACACGACGGGCCGGTCGCCCGCCCGCTCGGCGGAGCCGTCGTACGGCGCGACCGCTCGCGGCCGGTCGTCGTACGGGTCGCTGTACTGCCCGAAGGAGGCGGCGAGTTCGAGGGCGATGGTGGCGGCGCCTTCGCAGGTCTCCAGGTCGAGGCTGTCTTCGAGGAGGCGGATGCCGTCGTACTGCGCGATCGCGGCGGCGCGTTCGCGGGCGAGCTCGTGGTCGCCGTCGACGAGTTCGAGGGTGGCGCCGAGGGCGCGGATACGATCGAGTTTGGCGGGGGTTGCGTGGCGGGACGCGACGACGGTGACGTCGAGGTCGCGGTGCCGGCCGGACCAGGCGAGGGCCTGGCCGAGGTTGCCCGCGCTCGCGCAGACCACGGCACGTGAGTTGCCGCGGGCCAGTTGATCGGCGACGACCTCGGTGCCGCGACCTTTGAAGCTACGGACCGGGTTCGCGGTCTCGAGTTTGACGGTGAGCGCGCAGCCGAGCGTCGGCTCCAGGGCTTCGCAGCGGTACAGGGGACTGTCCAGGAAGACCGGATCGATCACCCGGCGGGCCGCCCGGATCCGTTCCATGTCGAGCCGCGTCTGCATGGCGGCAGCCTAGGGCGGCTGAGGGGCCGGGGGTGGCGCCGCCACCCCCGGCCGCGGTGCCTACTTCAGGTGGGCCAGCCAGGCGTGGTCGGGGTAGCGGGGTTCGATGTGGTTGTGGAGCCAGGCACGGCGGGGTGCGTCGAGGAGGGCGGCGACGTCGTGGAAGTCGGCGGTGTCCTTGACGCGGTCGGAGCGGGACTTGAACAGCAGCGCGATCTCCGGCGCCAGGTAAGGGATGCCGTCCCGGGTGAGGGTGATGTCGGCGAGCGGTTTGCGGATGGTGCCGCGGCCGCGGTGGTAGACCCAGTCGTCGCCGTCGGCGGCCGCGAGGATGATGCGGACCGGGATCGGCAACAGGTCGTCGGGGAACGCCAGTACGTCGGGGCCGGGCGTGAGCGTCTCGCCCGGCTGCCACGGGCGCTGGGCTCCGGTGTTCGGGTTCTCGACGGCGGGGCGCGGATCGGTGAAGGTGGCGGCGACCAGGTCGAGGTCGCGGGCCAGGACGAGTACGTCGACGTCGGTGTGTTCGCGACGTACCCGGTCCGCGAACAGGTCGAGCGCCCACCCGCCGGCGATCCAGTACTGCCCGGGGTAATCGGCGAAGTACTCGTGGACGGCGTTCAGAGAATGCATTACGGGACTCCCTCGCATGAGGTCGGATGCGGTGAGCCCCGGTGGGAGAGTCAGAGCCGCCGAGGTTTTCGAGGCGGCACCGCGCAGGATCTGCGCATAAGACCACCTCCTTCTCGCCCTGACACTCGACCCACGATGCTAGCCGCGGCATGGCTCACGCCGCACCTGGTTTCAGCCGGCGAGGAAGTCGCGGATGTGGTTGGACCAGGTCTCGGGCCGTTCGAAGTGGCACATGTGGGCAGCGTCGGGGATCACCTGGAGTTGGCTGGGGACTGCCTGGTGGAGGCGCTGGGCGAGCTGGACGGGAAAGCCCATGTCCTTTTCGCCGTGCAGGATCAGGATCGGCCGACCGAACTCGCGAAGGATCTGCTCGGGGCCGCCGGTGACCCATTCCTTGGTGTGCTCCTCGGACCAGTCGCCTGGATCGGAGCCGAGCAACTGCAGGAACTCCTGTGCGCGGTCGAGGTCCCAGACGAAGATCGTGGAGTTGCGGAGTACGCCGTTCGCCTCGTCCTCGAGGCGTTGCCGGCGCTGGTACTCGGGCCAGCCCGCCAAGTACGCCGCCCCGTCCGCCACCGGGTACGCCGACGTCGACGCGAGCACCAACCGCCGTACCTGTCCCGGATGCTGGCCCACGAACTGCATCGCCGCCCGGCCGCCAGTGGAGAAACCGACCAGGTCGACCACTCCGAGCCCGAGCCGTGAGATCAACCGGTGCGTGTCGCGGATGACGTACTCAGGCTGGAGTTGGTCCACCGGCAGTCCGCGGCTGCTCCGCCCGCAGCCGCGGAAGTCGAACATCACCACATGGTGATCCCGCGCCAACGGCTCGAACCCCGGCACCAGATACCCGTGCCCGACATCCGGCCCGCCGTGGATCACCACCACAGAAGGCTTCTCGCTGCGCTGCCCGAGCTCCCGGACGAACAACGTCACGTCCCCGACATCCACCAACTCACCCATCGACGAACCCTCCCAGCCCGCACCGACAGAAATCAGCGGACAGCTGGAGAGGCGCTGGCTAGGGTCGCGGGCATGTCGTACGACGAACAGTTGCTGGAGCTCGGGTTTCAGGCGCCGGAGGAGCTTGCGATCGGGATGCAGGGGGCGGTGTATCGGCTCGGGCAGGGGAAGGTCGCGAAGGTCTGGTTCCACGCCGGGGAGCAGGAGCTTCGGACGCTCGCTGAGTTGTACGACGCGATCGACGGGCAGCTGCCCTTCCGGACGCCGCGGATGCTCGAGCTTCACCGGACGGGGCCGTATTGCGTGACGGTGGAGGAAGAGCTGCCCGGCGTACCGCTGCACACCGTCGCGCCGGCGTACGGCGAGCCGGGGTGGGAGCGGGCGCGGGACTGCGTGGTGGACGTGGTGGAGGCGCTGGCGCAGGTGGAGGCGCCGGAGGTGCTTCGGCGTACGGCGGTGCTGGACGAGACCGTTCCGTTCCGGCCCGAGGGGGTGTCGTGGAGCGAGGCGCTGACGGGGCTCCTGCGCAAGCGGGTCGCGAGGTTCGGGGATCAGCTCGCGGAGGTGATCGACGATTTCGAGGCCAAGTTCGACTCCCTGCTGGGTCAGCTGACGGACGTACCACGGACCCGGCTCGTCCACGGTGATGTGACGGCCGGCAACATCCTCGTGGACGGGGACCTGCGGCCCGTCACGTTGCTCGACTTCGGGTTGTCGACGATGGCCGGTGACCCGGCGTTCGAGGCGGCCTCGGCGGCGAGTGTCATCGACCTGTGGTCGCCGAGGGTCCGCGAGATCGAGGCGGCGTACGACGCGGCGTTCACCGACAGGCTCGGGTACGACGCCGTACAGCTGCTCGTCTACCGCTGCGCGTACTCGCTGATCATCGCGAACGCCCACGACGACGACCCGTACGGCCGCGACAGCCACCTCCCGCTGACCGCGAAGCTCTTCAACACGCCCGAGGTCACCGCGCTGCTCACGAGATGACGCAGAAGACCGTCCCGTCGGGAGCCTTCAGAACGACGAAGTCGGCGTCCGGCGGGTAGGTCCACTCGATCCGTTCGGCGCCGAGGCCGATGAGGCGTTCCACCTCGGCTTCCTGCGTCGAGTCCTCGACCCAGAGATCGAGGTGCGTACGGTCGTTCTCGTCGAGATGGAGCCGGGTCGGCCGCGCGTTCGCGGGCGGGAGCAGGAAGTCGGGGTTGCCCGCCTGGCCGGTGAACCCGAGTGCTTCCCGCCAGAAGTCGGCCGCAGGGCTGTTCGCCGGGACGTTCAGGACGATCGCTCCGAGAGTGAGTGCCATGCTTTCAGGCTGGCAGAGATCCGGGTGCATGGCGTTCTGGAGACCACAGCACCTACGCCAACCCGATTGCCACAGCACCAGGGCTCCTGGGGTCGCGGTACAGCTCGACAGGTAGAGCACGCCGAGACGCCGTACGCAAAGGGAGCATTCACGCTCAGGCGCACTAGGTAACAGCCCGACATGTCCTGTCGAACTGCACCCCGACCCCGACCGCGGCTCCAGGGGGCAGTCAGCTCTCGACCAACTGTTGCCGGTGTACGACGAACTCGGTGCAGCCGTCGACGGTGGTGATGCCGGACGGACGCTCGGTGGTGATCCGGACGCGGTCCGCGTCCACCGCGAGGACCTCACACGCGACCAGTACCGCGACCGGATAGTCCGTGTCCGACGCGAGCTGCTCGTAGCCGCCGAAGATCGGTGGTTTGTCCGCCAGGACGTGCCGGACCCCGTCGGCGTCCTCGAATTCGACCTCGACCCAGCCGGGGATCGGGTCGTCGGAGACCCAGCGCACCCCGGTTGCCTTCAGTTCTGCATGGGACGAGTCTGGCCGGGGCGTGAGATCGCTCTCGTCTGGGGCGGGGGGAGGGAGTTCCGGGGAGCAAGTAGGCTTGCGCGGGCGCTGTTTCGGGTGCCCGTGCTGATACTGGTTGAAAGAACTCGCAGGGAACTCGAGGAGAAGACCGCGTGACTTCCCATCGCCCCGCGGCGGTCGTCATCATGGCCGCCGGGCTCGGTACCCGGATGAAATCGTCGACCCCGAAGGTGTTGCACGAGATCGGCGGGCGCAGTCTCGTCGGTCACGCCGTGCTCACCGCCCGGGCGCTCACCCCCGAACACCTCGTGGTCGTGGTCGGCAACGGCCGCGAACTGGTCGAGGAGCACCTGAGGACCGTCGACCCGGAGGCTCGGACCGCCGTCCAGGAGCAGCAGCTGGGCACCGGTGACGCCGTACGGGCGGGTCTGACCGCCGTACCGGACAGCTTCGACGGCTCGGTGATCGTCACGTCGGGTGACGTCCCGCTGCTCGAGGCAGAGACGCTGCACGACCTGGTCGCCGCCCACGACAAGGACGGGAACGCCGTCACCGTGCTGACCGCGCGGGTCCCGGACCCGACCGGCTACGGCCGGATCATCCAGAACCCGGACGGTACGGTCGCCGCGATCGTCGAGCACAAGGACGCGACCGCGGAGCAGCGGGCGATCGACGAGATCAACGCCGGCATCTACGTCTTCGACGCGGCTACCCTGCGTGACGGGCTGAGCCGGCTGACCACGAACAACGCGCAGGGCGAGCTGTACCTGACCGACGTCCTCGGCATCGCCCGGAACGACGGCAAGCGGGTCGGCTCGCACGTCACCGACGACGCGATGCAGACCGAGGGCGTGAACGACCGCGTCCAGCTCGCCACGCTCCGCGCCGAGCTGAACCGCCGTACGCTCACCAAGCTCATGCGCGAGGGCGTCACGATCGTCGACCCGAACACGACGTGGGTCGACCGGACCGTCGACCTGGCCCGCGACGTCACGCTGCTGCCGAACACCCAGCTGCACGGCGCGACCGCCGTCGGCAGCGGTACGACGATCGGCCCGGACACCACGCTGACCGACGTCGAGGTCGGCGAGAACGCGACGATCATCCGGACGCACGGGTCGCTCGCCGTGATCGGCGACGGCGCGAGCGTCGGCCCGTTCGCGTACCTGCGCCCGGGCACCAGGCTGGGCGTGAAGGGCAAGATCGGCACCTTCGTCGAGACCAAGAACTCCACCATCGGCGACGGCGCGAAGGTCCCGCACCTGACGTACGCCGGCGACGCGACCATCGGCGAGGGCGCGAACATCGGCGCCGGCACGATCTTCGCGAACTACGACGGCGTCGCGAAGCACCCGACCCACGTCGGCAAGTACTCGTTCATCGGCAGCAACTCGGTGCTGGTCGCCCCGCGGACGATCGCGGACGGCGCGTACCTGGCGGCCGGTACGGCGCTCACCGAGGACGTCGGCCCCGGCGAGATCGCGGTCGCCCGCGGCCGGCAGCGCAACATCCAGGGCTGGGTCGCGCGGAAGCGGGCCGGCACCAAGACGGCCGCGGCCGCCGAAGCAGCCCTGGCCGACCAGCCGGCCGACGCCGGCCAGCCGGCCGGTCAGCCGGATCAGCAGCAGGCCTGAGCAGCAGACAGCACAACGGGAGGCGCGGGCGATGAGCGGGATGAAACGAACCACCGAGAAGAACCTGATGGTTTTCTCCGGCCGGGCCCATCCCGGTCTCGCCGAGGAGGTGGCCACCGAGCTCGGGTCCGGCCTGGTCCCGACCCAGGCGTACGACTTCGCCAACGGCGAGATCTACGTCCGGTTCGAGGAGTCGGTGCGGGGCAGCGACGCGTTCGTGATCCAGAGCCACACCTCGCCGATCAACGAGTGGATCATGGAGCAGCTGATCATGGTCGACGCGCTGAAGCGGGCGTCGGCCAAGCGGATCACCGTGGTGCTGCCGTTCTACGGGTACGCCCGGCAGGACAAGAAGCACCGCGGCCGGGAGCCGATCTCGGCCCGGCTGATGGCCGACCTGTTCAAGACCGCGGGCGCCAACCGGCTGATCTGCGTGGACCTGCACACCTCGCAGATCCAGGGCTTCTTCGACGGGCCGGTCGACCACCTGATGGCGCTGCCGATCCTCAGCGACTACGTGGCGCAGAAGTACGGCGACCAGCAGCTGGCCGTGGTGTCGCCGGACGCCGGCCGGATCAAGGTCGCCGAGCAGTGGTCGGCGCGCCTGAACGGGGCACCGCTGGCGTTCATCCACAAGTCCCGCGACATCGACCGGCCGAACGAGACGGTCGCGAACCGGGTCGTCGGTGAGGTCAAGGGCCGGGTCTGCATCCTGGTCGACGACATGATCGACACCGCGGGCACGATCACCAAGGCCGCGGACGCGCTGTACGCCGAGGGCGCCGCGGGCGTGGTGATCGCGGCCACGCACGCGATCCTGTCCGGTCCCGCGGTGGACCGGCTGAAGAACTGCCAGGCCAGCGAGGTGATCGTCACGAACACGCTGCCGATCGCCGAGGACCGCCGCTTCGACAAGCTCACCGAGCTCTCGATCGCACCGCTGATCAGCCGCGCGATCCGCGAGGTCTTCGAGGACGGCTCGGTGACGAGCCTCTTCGACGGCCGCGCCTGAACCCCCGCCGGCGCCGGTCCGCGCGGACCGGCGCCGGAAGCGGCGGTGAGCCGGCTGCGTCAGGCGGTGATCCGGCGGCCCGTCACCGTTCCGGTGCCGGAGTCGACGACCTGAGTCTCGCTCCCCGGCGCGTACACGGTGACCTGGTACTTCGCGGTCAGCCTCCCGTGCGACACCGAACCCCATGCCCGCACCCGGATCGTCGGCCCGACCGAGTCCGGCCCCTGGTCGCCGGCCTGCCCGGTCCACATGGTCAGCCGGAACGACTTCCCCTCGGACGACCACGTGCCGGTGAGCGGCGGACCGGCCGGGCTGATGTCGTGCGACACCACGACCCCGCCACCCGCGAAACTCAGCACCAGCCGGATCTTGTCGGGTGACCCGGTGTCCTGTCGTACACACATCCAGCTGCCGAGCAATCCACCGCCGCTGTCCGCCAGCGCCGGCGTAGCGGTAGCCAGACCGGCAACCGCCACTCCGCCCGCCGCGATCCCCGCGCCCCTGAGCGCCTGACGGCGCCCGATTGCGTTCTCACTCATCCTCAAACCCTCCCCCTGAGAGCCGCTGTTCCCCCCACGCTGCACACGCGTCCGGCGGGTTGGCAACGGTTCGGCGTGCACGATCACTGACATAGCTTTGGCGGTGACAGAAACGGATCGAGGATCGGACGCCCGCATGCGGATCGCTGTGTTCCACCCCGGGGCGATGGGCTCGAAGCTCGCCGCCCAACTGGTTGCGGCCGGCCACGAGGTGCACTGGGCACCGGAGGGCCGGAGCGAGTCGTCGAAGGCGCGAGCGGATGCGGCCGGCCTGATCGGTACGCCGTTCCCCGAGGCGGTCGGGGATGCCGACGCCGTCCTGTGTTCGTGTGCCCCGCAAGGCGCTGTGGACATCGCGCGGCTGGTCGGGCGCGCGGGGTTCTCCGGCGTGTACGTCGAGGCGAATCCGCTGTCGCCGACGTCGTTGCGGGCGGCCCAGGCCGCCGTACCCGGGGCGACGTTCGTGGACGCCGGCGTGGTCGGGCCGCCGCCGACGGGCGGTCCGAGCCCGACGCACCTGATGCTGTCCGGTACGGCGGCGGACCAGGTCGCGGGGTGGTGGACGGGTACGGCGGTGACCCCGATGGTGGTCGGTACCGAACCCGGCGCGGCCAGTGCGGCGAAGTCGTCGTACGCGCTGTACAACAAAGGCAAGGCGGCGCTTGCCGTTCTGGCCTTCCAGTTGGCCGCGAAGCACGGCGTGACGGAGGCCCTCGTCGCGCAGCAGACCCGCGCGGACGGCGGTTCGCTGAAGGACCCGAACCTGCCCGAGCAGCTGCGCGCGGTCGCCTGGCGCTGGGGCCCGGAGTTCGACGAGCTCGCGGAAACCCTCGACGACGCAGGCCTCGAAGGTGACGCCGCCCGCGCGTTGCGCCAGGTGTGGACCGGCCTCACCTGATCCCGTAGTCCTCGACCACGAACGGCGGGATCAGCTCGACGATCCGCTGGAACAGGTACGTCGCCTCGGACACCATCGGCGTCGTCCAGTAGCCGAGGCCCCAGGTGATCAGCGTCCGCCCCTCGATCCGCCACGCCACGTGGGCGTGGTCGTCCACCAGCATCGCCATCATCCGCGGGTTCAGCACCGCGCTCGCGTACCGCGGATCGCCCGACTCCACGGTGAACTGCTGGTTGAACCGCGCGCTCTCGAACTCTTGGCCCGGCAGCAACGGGTTCTTCGGCCCGACCGCGAGCGGCGGCAGCCCGTACGGCAGGTCGTACGCGATCACGTGGCATTTCGCGGCGGTCGACGTACTGCTCGCCGTGTAGGTGTAGTCGAGCGCGCGGACCCCGCGGCCCGCGATCATCCGCTCGGCGGTTCCCTCCGGGGAGTACAGCCTGGCCGCGAGCGCGGCCAGCCACGGATCGGTGGGCGCCGGGTACCAGCCGAGGTCGGCGGCCTCGCGCAGGCGGCGGTCGAACAAGGTACGACGGCGCCGTACGGACCGTGCGTACAGCAGCAGGAGGGCGATCGCGACGAGGCCGAGGACCACCAGGGTCGTGGTCATCAGGACACCGGTCCGCCGTAGTCGCGGAGCACGAACGGTGGGATCAGGTCGATCAGCTGGGTCATCGCCTGCAGGCGGGCGTAGACGTCCGGGACGGTGAAACCGCCGTGGCTCCAGGAGATGAAGGCGTTGCCGGCGATCTGCCACTCCAGGCCGGGGTTCGCGAGGACGGCCTCCATCATCCGCGGGTGCATCACCGCCGACCCGTACCGGTCGTCGGTGCACTCGACCCGGAAGCGCTCGTTGAACTGCTCGTTCTCGAGCTGGAGATCGTGGCCGCGGAACATCCGGCGCAGGCCGGTCTCGCGCATCACGGTGACCGGCGGCAGTGCGACCGGCAGCGTCAGCGCGACCAGGTTCGCGGTGCGCGTCGACTGGGTTTTCCCGTTGCTGACCACGTAGTTGTAGTCGAGGACGCACAGACCGCGACCGTAGTACTCCCCGGCGTACGTCTCGCCGAGATCCCCGGGCGACCCCTGCGGGAACAGGCCCTCGGCGACCTGCAGCAGCCATTGGTTCGGCATCACCGGGTACCACCCGGCCGCCGCGACCTGCCCGGCGCGCTGCATCTGGAACGCCCGCCGTCGGCGGTTCGTCCACACGACCAGCCAGATCACGCCCGCGACCAGGGCCATCGGGAACAGCAGACTGAGGACGGCGTACGGCGAGATCATCCTGCACAACGTATCGAAGTACCGGTTCGGAAACCGGTCACGTCGACACGAGCTGAACGAGGAGCAAAGTGCCGTGGTCCGACGGATTTCCCGTCTGGCCGCGCTCGTGGGTAGACTGTTTTGGTTGCCTCGGCGAGGGACGCCCCCCGAGAACTGTTGGGCGCGGCTCCGTGATCGACGCGGTGGTTCGTTGCCTGACGCCTTCTCCGGGGTCAGCAGGCGCCCGCTGAGGCCGCAGCCGAGTTATCCAGACAACAGATCACCGCAACGCTTTTGAGGAGTTCAGTCGTGGCCGAGGTCAAGATCCAAGCCGAATCGCGTACGGAGTTCGGCAAGGGTGCTGCCCGCCGAATCCGCCGGGACAACAAGGTTCCCGCCGTCCTCTACGGCCACGGCAGTGACCCGGTGCACATCACGCTGCCCGGTCACGACACCATGCTGGCCCTGAAGACCGCCAACGCCCTGCTGCTGATCGAGGTCGAGGGTGGCGAGTCGCACCTGGCGCTGCCGAAGCAGGTCCAGCGCGACCCGCTGAAGGGCTTCATCGAGCACGTCGACCTGGTGATCGTCAAGCGTGGCGAGAAGGTCCAGGTCGAGGTCGCCGTGCACCTCGAGGGCGAGGCCGTCTCGGACGCGCTGGTCGTCACCGAGCACGCGTCGGTCCTGGTCGAGGCCGAGGCCACCCACATCCCGGAGAGCATCACGGTCTCCATCGAGGGCCTGGAGATCGGCGCGCAGATCCACGCGTCCGACCTGACCCTGCCGACCGGCTCCACGCTGGCGATCGAGCCCGAGACCCTGATCGTGAACGTCACCGCGCAGCCGACCGCCGAGCAGGTCGAGGGCGAGCTGGCCGAGGCCGAGGCCGAAGCGGGCATCGAGCGGGACGAGCCCGCCGAGGAGCCGGTGGCCGCCGCCGCGGAGTAATCTCGCTGCCGCACCACCAGAACATCTTCAGGAGGGCCGGGATCCGTGGCGGACGACGTGTGGTTGGTCGTCGGACTGGGGAATCCCGGCCCTTCGTATGCCCGCACCCGGCACAACATCGGGCACCTGGTCGCCGACGAGCTGGCCGCCCGGACCGGTGCGAAGTGGAAGCAGAGCAAGCAGGTCAAGGCCGAGGTGATCGAGACCCGGATCAGCGGCCTGCGGACGGTGCTGGCCAAGCCCCGTGCGTACATGAACGAGTCCGGCGGCCCGGTGTCGGGACTGCTGAAGTTCTTCAAGCTGGACCCGGCCAACCTGGTCATCGTGCACGACGAGCTGGACATCGACTTCGGTGTCCTGCGATGCAAGTTCGGCGGCGGCGACAACGGCCACAACGGGCTGAAATCGCTGCGCAAATCGCTTGGCACCGGTGAGTACTATCGAGTCCGGTTCGGTGTGGGTCGTCCGCCGGGCCGGCAGGCGCCCGCCGACTTCGTCCTCAACGAGTTCTCCGCGGCCGAACGCAAGGACCTCCCGTTCGCCGTGGACCGGACCGCTGACGCGGTCGAGTCCCTGCTCACCGACGGCCTAGAGTCCACCCAAGGGAAGTACAACTCGTGAAACTCAGCGGTCTGGTCGACACCCTGATCACCGATCCGGTGGTGTCCGAGGCCGTTCGTGACGCCCGCGCCGAGGGCGCCACGACCCTCGACCTGAGCGCACCCGGCCCGGTGCGTCCGGTCCTGCTGGCCGCGATCGCCGCGGCCCGGAACGGCGCCGACCGCCCGGTGCTCGCGGTCACCGCCACGTTCCGCGAGGCCGAGGAGCTCACCGAGGCCCTGCAGTGCCTCGTCGAGGAGCCCGGCACCGTCGCGTACTACCCGGCCTGGGAGACGCTCCCGCACGAGCGCCTGAGCCCACGGTCGGACACCGTCGGCCGGCGGCTCGCCGTACTGCGTCGGCTCGTGCACCCGGACCCGTCCGACGAGACGACCGGGCCGATCAGGATCCTGGTGGCACCGGTCCGGTCCGTGCTGCAGCCGCAGGTCGCCGGCCTCGCGGATCTCAAGCCGGTGCAGCTGCACGTCGGAGACAGCGCCGAGCTCGAGGACGTCGTCGAGCGGCTGGCCGGGGCGGCGTACCACCGGGTCGACCTGGTCGAGCGGCGCGGCGAGTTCGCGGTCCGCGGCGGCATCATCGACGTGTTCCCGCCGACCGAGGAGCACCCGCTGCGGGTCGACTTCTTCGGCGACGACATCGAGGAGATCCGGTACTTCGCGGTCGCCGACCAGCGGTCCCTGGAGATCGCCGAGCACGGCCTGTGGGCGCCGCCCTGCCGTGAGCTGCTGCTCACCGACGAGGTCCGCGCGCGGGCCGGAGTGCTCGCGAAGGAACATCCCGAGCTGGCCGAGCTGTTCGAGAAGCTCGCCGAGGGGCACGCGGTCGAGGGCATGGAGTCGCTCGCGCCGGTGCTGGTCGACGACATGGAGCTGCTGGTCGACCTGATGCCGGCCGGCACGCACGTGGTCGTCAGCGACCCGGAGCGGGTCCGGGCCCGGGCACACGACCTGGTCGCGACCAGCCAGGAGTTCCTGGAGGCGTCGTGGGCCGCGGCCGCGGGTGGCGGCGAGGCACCGATCGACCTGGGCGCGGCGGCGTACATGTCACTCGGCGACGTTCGTGCGCAGGCCCTGAACAAGGGGCTCGCCTGGTGGAGCCTGTCGCCGTTCGCCGCTGCGCCTCTTGACGGCCCCGAACTGCGGGACTCGATGGGCGAGCGGATCGCGTTCGACATCGACACCGAGGCCGGCGCGGTGACCAGCAGGATCCTCGCCGTCCGCGAGGTCGACCCGTACCGCGGTGAGACCGGCGCGGCGGCCGAGGACATCCGCGGCTGGCTGCGGGACGGCTGGCGGGTCGTCTGCGTCACCGAAGGACACGGTCCCGCGCAGCGGCTGGCCGAGGTCTTCTCCGAGGCGGAGCTGCCGGCCCGCGCGGTCGAGGGCATCGAGGGTGTCCCGGAGCCGGGTGTCGTGCTGATCTCGCAGGGCCAGCTCGACCACGGGTTCATTGCCGAGGGCATCAAGTTCGCGGTGCTCACCGAGAACGACCTGGCCGGACAGCGTTCGGCGGCCGAACGGCGTTCCCAGCAACGGATGCCGTCGCGACGGAAGAAGACGATCGACCCGCTGGAGCTGCAGCCGGGCGACTTCGTCGTGCACGAGCAGCACGGCGTCGGGCGGTACGTCGAGATGATGCAGCGGACCGTCGGCACCGGCTCGCAAAAGGCCACCCGCGAGTACGTCGTGATCGAGTTCGCGGCCAGCAAGCGCGGCCAGCCCGGCGACCGGTTGTACGTGCCGACCGACCAGCTCGACCAGGTCACGCGGTACGTCGGCGGCGAGCAGCCGACCCTGGACAAGATGGGCGGCGGTGACTGGGCCAAGCGCAAGGGCCGCGCCCGCAAGGCGGTCCGCCAGATCGCCGGCGAGCTGATCAAGCTGTACGCCGCCCGCCAGGCGACCAAGGGACACGCGTTCGCGAAGGACACGCCGTGGCAGCGTGAGCTGGAGGACGCGTTCCCGTTCGTGGAGACGCCCGACCAGCTGGCCACCATCGACGACGTCAAGCACGACATGGAACGCGTCATGCCGATGGACCGGATCGTCTGCGGCGACGTCGGCTACGGCAAGACCGAGATCGCCGTACGGGCCGCGTTCAAGGCGGTGCAGGACGGCAAGCAGGTCGCCGTACTGGTGCCGACGACGCTGCTCGTCCAGCAGCACTACGCGACGTTCGCCGAGCGGTACGCCGCGTTCCCGGTGAACGTGGCGCCGCTGTCGCGGTTCCAGACCGACAAGGAGTCGAAGGCCGCTCTGGACGGTCTGGCGGACGGGTCGGTCGACGTCGTGATCGGCACCCACCGGCTGCTGTCCGGCGAGGTCCAGTTCAAGGACCTCGGGCTGGTGATCGTCGACGAGGAGCAGCGGTTCGGCGTCGAGCACAAGGAGCAGCTGAAGCGGCTCCGGACCGCGGTCGACGTACTGACGATGTCCGCGACGCCGATCCCGCGGACCCTGGAGATGTCGATCACCGGGATCCGGGAGATGTCCACGATCGCCACCCCGCCCGAGGAGCGGCACCCGGTGCTGACCTTCGTCGGCGCGTACGACGAGCACCAGGTGACCGCCGCGATCCGGCGCGAACTGCTCCGCGAGGGCCAGGTCTTCGTCGTCCACAACCGGGTGAACACGATCGAGAAGGCGGCCGCCCGGATCCGTCAGCTGGTGCCCGAGGCGCGGGTCACGGTCGCGCACGGCCAGATGAACGAGCACACCCTGGAGAACGTGATCCAGGGCTTCTGGGAGAAGCAGTCCGACGTCATCGTCTGTACGACGATCGTCGAATCCGGGATCGACATCTCGAACGCGAACACGATGATCGTCGAGCGCTCCGACCTGCTCGGCCTGTCCCAGCTGCACCAGCTCCGCGGGCGGGTCGGCCGTGGCCGGGAGCGCGCGTACGCGTACTTCTTCTTCCCGCCGGAGAAGCCGCTCACCGAAACCGCGCACGACCGGCTGGCGACGATCGCGCAGCACGCGGACCTCGGCGGCGGTATGGCGGTCGCGATGAAGGACCTGGAGATCCGCGGCGCCGGCAACCTGCTCGGGGGCGAGCAGTCCGGGCACATCGCGGACGTCGGGTTCGACCTGTACGTACGGCTCGTCGGCGAGGCGGTCGCGGAGTACCGCGGCGACACCCAGGCGGAGGAGCCCGAGGTCAAGATCGAGCTGCCGATCGACGCGCACCTGCCGCACGACTACGTCCCGTCGCAGCGGCTCCGGCTGGAGATGTACCAGCGGCTGGCGGCGGTCCGCGACGAGGCGGGGATCGCCGAGCTGGTCGAGGAGTTGCACGACCGGTACGGCGAGATCCCGCAACCGGTGCTGAACCTGGTCGAGGTGGCGAAGTTCCGCAACCACGCCCGCCGGGCGGGGCTGCACGACGTCACGCTGCAGGGGAACATGATCCGGTTCGGACCGGTCGAGCTGCCGGATTCGAAGGTGCTGCGGCTGAACAGGCTGTACCCGAAGAGTCTGGTGAAGCCGCAGTTGCATACCATTCTGGTGCCGAGACCCGCCACCAGGCAGATCGGCGGGCAGCCGCTCCGTGACCAGGAGCTGCTGCAGTGGTGCACCCGGTTGATCGACGACGTGATCGCCGAACCTATTGTGGTGCCGGCGTAGACCTTTAGTGAGATACGAGGAGATTCGGTGAGCACACGGCTTCGGGCACTCGGTGCGGTGGCGGCGATCGTGCTGCTGACCGGCGGTTGCGCAGCGGGCACGCACCCGGGCGCGGCGGCCGTGGTCGGCAAGACCGAGATCAGCGTCAGCGACGTCGACAACACCTCGCGCGCGGTCAGCTCGGCACTCGGGCAGAGCTTCAACACCGTCGCGGCGCTGAACATCCTGGTCAGCAACGCGCTGGTCTCCGAGATCGGGCAGCAGAAGTCGATCACGGTCACCCCGGCCGAGACCGCCGCCGCGGCCCTCAGCTCGGTGGGCGACGACCAGTCGATGTACCAGAAGTTCCAGAGCTCCGCGGAGACCCGCGACTTCCTGAACGCGGTCGGCACCGCGTCCGTGATCACGGTCAAGCTGGCCGGCGGCACCATCCAGGACCTGCAGAACCAGACCAAGCTGCAGCAGGGTGTGCTCGCGGTCCGCGAGGCCTCGAAGGGGATCGACGTCTCGGTCGCGCCGCGGTTCGGCAAGTGGAGCGACGGCACCCTCGACGGCACGATCTCCGGGTCGCTGTCGAAGGAGTCCGACCAGACCGCCGCCAGGCGCAAGGCCGCCGAGAACGCCGCGCAGCAGGCGCAGGGCCAGGGTTGAGCCTGACCCGGTGACCGACGTACGACCGGTGGGCCGGATCACGGTCCTGGTGACCAGCCCTCGGGTAGCTCCAGGCCTCCTCACCCGTGCCGCCTGGCAGTCCCTCGAGACCGCCGACGAGATCGCCGCCGCCGCAGGAGCCTCTCCCGCCGGCAGCTTGCGGGCGGACGCGCAGGCGGTTGTCGGTTCGGGGTTGGCCGTGACCCAGGTCGAGGGTGGAGTCGGCGAGCACTGGAGCTGGTTGTCGTCCGCGGCCGAGGCCGGCCGTGACGTCGTGTGGCTCGTCGGTGACGACGGCGAGCCGGAGCTGCTGCACGTGGTCGCCGAGCAGGTCGCCCGCGATCCGCGGCCGCCGTACGCCGTGGAGATCCTGCACGGGTCGTACGACGTGCCCGGCGCCCGGCTGATCGACCTGGTCCGGGTGATGGACCGGATCCGCCGGGAGTGCCCGTGGACCCAGCAGGAGACGCACGAGAGCCTCGCGAAGTACCTGCTGGAAGAGACCTACGAGACCCTCGAGGCGCTCGACACCGGGGACCGCGCCCATCTCCGTGAGGAGCTGGGCGACCTGCTCCTCCAGGTCGCCCTGAACTCCCGCATCGCCGAGGAGGACCCGGACGAGGGCTTCACGATCGACGACGTGGCCGGTGGCATCGTGGAGAAGCTGATCCGCCGTCACCCGCACGTCTTCGCCGCGGTCGACGCCACCGACGTGGCCACCGTCGAAGCCAACTGGGAAGCCATCAAGGCGACCGAGAAACAACGCTCCTCGGTCCTCGAAGGCATCCCGCTGGCCCTCCCCGCACTGGCGCTGGCCGACAAGGTCCTCGGCCGCGCCGCCAAGGTGCTTCCGGCCGAGCCGCCCGTGGTCAGCGACTCGGACATCGGCCGGCAACTCCTCGACATCGTCCGCGAGGCGCGCGCCCGCGGCATCGACGCCGAGCAGGCCCTACGGATCGCGGTCGGCGCGCTCGCCGACCACGTCCGTACGGTCGAGAACAACTGACCCTCAGACCGACCGGTCGTAGAGCAGGCAGAGGGCGCCGCTCTCGGTGGGCGTGGAGTCGGTGAGGGTCCAGGACGAGGCGGCGACGGTCTCGTCGAAGAGGGGTACGCCGCCGCCGACCAGCTCGGGGCAGAGCGTGATGGAGAGCCGGTCGAGCTCGCCGGCCACGAGCAGCGTGCGGATGACGCTGGAGCTGGCCAGCACGACGATGTCGCCGCCGTCCTGCTGACGCAGCTCCTTGACCGTGGCGACCGGGTCGGTGCCGGCGATCCGGCTGTTCTGCCACGGCGCCTCGTCCAGCGTCGTCGAGAACACGACCTTCTCGACGTCGTTGAGCCAGCGCGAGAACGCCCGGCTCTCCTCCGGCGCGGTCTCGTCGTCGGCGACGGTCGGCCAGTACCCGCCGAAGCCCTGGTAGTTCTTCCGGCCGAGCAGCGCGGTGGTCGCCGGAGACGTCACGCGGGTCATGTGCGCCAGCGCACCGGGCGTGACGGCGTGCGGTGCGATCCACCCCATGTCGTAGTCGCCGCCGGGCCCGTTGACGCGGCCGTCGAGCGACAGCGAGATGTTGCCGACCACAGTGCGATTCATGGTGTCCTCCTGGGGAGTTCGAATGTGCTTCAAACTCTCGCCGTCGACACCGCATCCGGTCGTCACCAGATCTGACGACATCTCGTCCGGGACCCGGAGGATGCGAGGATGACCGGCATGGGGGTTGTCGTCAGTCCGGTGTTGATCAACCGCCGATCGGAGCTCGCAGCTCTGCGGGCGGCCTATGAGCGCGCCCGTGCCGGCGAGCCGGTCACGGTGCTGGTCTCGGGAGAGGCGGGGATCGGCAAGTCCCGCCTCGTCGCGACCGCGGTCGACAGCTTCAGAGACTCCGGCGTCGCGGGTGCGTCCGGTCGCGCCGGCGGCGTGCCGGACGGGCCGATGGTGCTGACCGGTGGCTGCCTCGAACTCGGCGCGGACGGTACGCCGTGGATGCCGTTCCTCGCGATCCTGCGCAACCTGCTGCGCGAGTGGGGCCCGGAACGGCTCGCCGAGGCGCTGCCGTCCGGCGGTACGGCGCTCGCCGGATGGCTGCCGGAGCTGTCCTTGCCGGAGGGACCTGACGGTCATGTCCGGCTGTTCGGTGAGGTCCTCGGCCTGCTCCAGCGGGTGGCAGCGGAACGCCCGCTCGTCGTGGTGGTGGAGGACCTGCACTGGGCGGACGCCTCCAGCCGTGAACTTCTCGTCTACCTGGTGCGCAACCTCGCCGCCTCGGCGGTGCTGCTGATCGTCACGATGCGGACCGGTGAGCTGCCTTCGAGCCATCCCACCCGGCAGTTGCTGTCCGAGCTCGGCAGACGCGCCGAGGTGGTTCGGCTCGAGCTGGAGCCGCTGGGCCGGAAGGAGGTCGGCGAGCTGCTCGCGGCGCTCGACGGTCGCGCGCCGCATGCTGTCGCGAGCAGCGAGATCCACCGTCGCAGCAGCGGAAACCCCCTCTTCGTGGAGGCCCTGTACGCCTCCGGTACGGCGTCGTCCGAAGGACTCAACGACCTGCTGCTCGGCCGGATCGCCGACCTCTCCCCGGCCGCCCGCGCCGTACTCGCGACGATCGCGGTGGCCGGTGGCGCGGTCCCGGACGATCTGCTGTCCGAGGTTTCGGGTGCGTCGGTGGACGACGCCCTCCGTGAGCTGGTCGAGCGAAACCAGGTCTCGGTGTCGGGCACCGAGTACCTGATCCGGCACGACCTGATCCGGGAGGCGGTGTACGGCGCGTTGCTGCCCGGTGAGCGGCGGCGTCTGCACGCACGGTTCGCGACGGCAATCGAGGCGGGGCCCGGATCGCCGGCGGCCCTGGCCGAGCACTGGTCCGTGGCCGGGGAGCCCGGCAAGGCGCTGGCGGCGGCGTGGCGGGCCGCCCTGACAGCCGAGCGGCAGTACGCGTACGACGAGCAGCTGAACATGCTCGACCGGGTCCTCGAGCTCTGGTCCGAGGTCGACGGGGCCGGTGAGCTGATCGGGGTGAGTTACGCGGCTGTGCAGGAGACGGCGGCCGCCGCGTCGTACACGGCCGGTCGCTCACGGACCGGGGTGGAGCATGCGACCGCGGCGCTGGCGGCCCTCGACCCGGACACCGAGCCGCTCCGGGTGGCCGGGCTTCTGCGGCTGCGCGGCCTGCTGCGATGCCGGATCGACGGTTCCGGGAGCGACGACCTGTCCCACGCGGTGCGGCTGGTGCAGCCGGGAGCCGACGACGTACTGCGCAGCCGGCTGTTGTCCGGCCTGGCATTCACCGAGCTGGTCGGTACGCCTGGACCGGAGATGAGCCGGCACGCGGCGCAGGCGCTCGAGTTGGCGGAGGCCGCCGGTGACGACCAGGCGCTCGCGGATGCGCGGCTGGTCGTCGGTGGCATCGCCTTGCACACCGACGGCGGTCCCGGAGTGGTTCAGCAGCTCATGCAGGACGCCCGGCGGGCCGCTGATGCGTGCGGCGATCACCACACGTACCTCACGTCGCTGCAATGGGAAGGCCGGGCGATCGCCGACGCCGGGCGCCCCGAGGAAGCGGCCGCGCTCCTCGAAGGGGCTGGGCGCCAAGCCGCGCAGTGGGGCCGGATGCGGGCCAGAGGCTCGATGCTGACGCAGAACCGGGCCGAGGTGCTGATCTCGCTGGGACGCTGGGACGAGGCCCTCGAACTGGTGGACAACGCGCTCGCGGACGGCCCGCCACCGTGGTACGACGCGGCGCTGCGGATGGAGGTCGCCGTCATCGCCGTACGGCGCGGGAGGTACGACGAGGCGGCCGGCCACCTTGCGCAGATGGCCGTGCCACCGTCAGGGGTTGCCAGCGAGATCGGTCTGCAGCGGCTGCCGGTACAGCTGGCGCTCGCGGTCGGCAGCGGCGACGTGCCCACGGCCGATCGGCTGCTGGTCGAGGCGCTCGACGTGATGCCGGACTGGCCGACAGCCGACGTGGTGGTCACAGCGCGGCTCTACCTCGCGGCGCTTCAGGTGGAGCGGACCGTGGCCGGGCGACGGCGACAGGTGCCCGTGCGATCGGAGGCGCTGCGGAAGGGCCTGTCCGGCTTGGATCGTTGGCCGATCGTCGATGCGGTGTTGCGGACCGGAGACGCCTTCGAGGCCGGGAGTGTCGCGGCCTGGGACACGGCAGCCGACGCCTGGCGTGTGGTCCACGACGTGTACGAACTGGCTCGGGCGCTGGTCGGAGGCGCCGCCGCCGCGATCCGTTCGAACAACAAGCCCGGCGCCCGGCGCCGCCTGGACGAGGCCCGGGAGATCGCGACCCGCCTGGCGGCCGTGCCCCTGCTCAGCGACATCGACGACCTCGCGCAACGCGCCGGCTTGTCCCCGGCGGCCCGGGAAGAGCCGGCGGCGCACGGCCTGACCGAGCGCGAACTCGTCGTACTGCGAGTCCTCGCCCGAGGCCTGTCCAACGCCGAGATCGCCCGCGAACTCTTCGTCTCCCCGAACACCGTCGCCACCCACGTAGCCCGCATCCTCCGCAAACTCAACGTCTCCACCCGCACCGAAGCCGCCGCAGTCGCCCACCACACCGGCCTCGTCGCCGGCGACTGAAGCACGTGC
The DNA here is from genome assembly GCF_040682535.1 of Kribbella sp. NPDC051137. Taxonomy (NCBI): domain Bacteria; kingdom Bacillati; phylum Actinomycetota; class Actinomycetes; order Propionibacteriales; family Kribbellaceae; genus Kribbella; species Kribbella sp. NPDC051137. The sequence goes on along the minus strand of NZ_JBFBBI010000006.1, from coordinate 363,861 downwards.
CCGAGTCACGGATGACGAAATCCGCTGGTGAGTTGCCGGCGGGCTCTGCCAGGCTGCCCGGATGGACGTCGCCGAGGTACTGCGGGAGCACTGGGACCTGAAGGTTTCCGGGCTGGAGGTGCTGACCGGGGGGATGAACTCGGCTACCTGGCTGGCGATCTGTGGGGTGGATCGGGTTGTGCTGAAGGCGGTCGGGGCCGATGACGCGGGGTTCGAGCCTGGGCTGGAGTTGGCTCGGCGGTTGGACGACGCCGGGGTGACGACCGGGCGGCCGTGGGTGAGTAAGCACGGGCGGTTGGTGGAGCGGGTCGACGGGCGGCAGGTCGCCGTACTCGAGTATGTCGACGGGGCTGAGCTGGTTCCTTCGGATCAGGCTGAGATCGGTGACCTGCTCGGTCGGGTGCACTCAGCCGCGCCGCTCGAGGCGGGCGACACCGCGGAGTGGCTGCGGTTCCTGATGCCGTTCGAGGACTCGCTGGATCTCGAGCCGTGGATCCGGCCGGCCGTCGAGTCCGCGGTGGCGGACGCGATCGCGCTCGGCCCCGTGTCGTGGGCGTGGTTGCACGGGGATCCGGCGGCGGAGGCGTTCCGGCGGCAGGCGGACGGCCGGGTCGGCCTGATCGACTGGGGCAGCGCGATGCGGGGGCCGATCCTGTACGACGTCGCGTCGGCGGCGATGTACGTCGGACGGCCCGTCGTACCGGCGTACCTCGAGCGGCGGCCCGACCTGGTGGCGGAACTCCGCGACGGCCTTGAGGTCTTCCTCCGCGTCCGGTATGCCGTACAGGCGGGCTACTTCGCCTGGCGGATCACCACCAACCTCCTCACCGGCATCTCCAGCCCGGCCGACAACCACAAGGGCCTGGCCGACGCCCGCCGCTCCTTCGGTATAGACCGAGACAGGTAGGCGCTTTTGAGGGACTAGGAGCGAGGCAGCCGCAGATCTCGCCGTATCGCGTCGCCGGAGAAGAACGAGGTGTCGCCGGTGCCTGCCCCTCCGGCGATGAGCACCCGGCCGATGTCGATTCCCAGTCTGTTCATGTCTCCAGCGTCAACGCCAGAGCTATCCAGCAGAACTAGTTCTTATCGATATAGCTATAGTTTCAAGTGATGGAGCTGATCGCGGAGGATCTGCAGGCGTTCGCGGTGTTCGCGCGGTGCCGGAACTTCACGCGTGCCGCGGAGGAGTTGCATGTCAGCCAGCCCGCGCTGCACGTCCGGATCCGCAAGCTGGAGGCGCGACTCGGCACCCAGCTCTACGAGAAGCACGGCCGGCAGTTGTTCCTCACCGGTGCCGGGGAGCGGCTGGCTGCGTTCGCCAACGACACGCGGGACCGCACGGCCGACTTCCTTCGTACGCTCGACGCCGCGCCGCCACGGCCGCTCGTCCTGATCGCCGGCTCGGGCGCCTATCTCTACCTGCTCGGCGACCGACTCCGCCGCTACCTGGCCCGCGGCAACGAGCTCCGGCTGCGGACCGGCGACGCCGCCGAGACCCTGGCCGCGGTCCGCGGCGGCGACGCGGACGCCGGTGTCACCGCGCTCGGCGTCCCGCCCGACGACCTCGACTGCACCCTGATCGCGAAGTTCCCGCAGACGCTCATCGTGCGCAACGACCACCGCCTGGCGGGTCGTCGTACCGTCCGCCTGAGGGACCTCCAGGACGAGGCCCTCGTGGTACCGCCGAAGGACCGCCCGCACCGGCAGCAGTTGGAGCGGAGCATGCTCGACCAGGGCATCCAGTGGTCCGTGGCGGTCGAGGCCGAAGGGTGGGAACTGCTCGTCCAGTTCGTGCGTCTCGGTATCGGACCGGCGGTCGTGAACGGTTCGGTGAAGACGACGAGTGCGGTGCGGAAGATTCCGGTCAAGGACCTGCCGCCCATCAGGTACTACCTGATCACCAGGTCGGCCCGCGATTCCCGGGTGGACGCACTGAGGAGAGCGCTGACATGAGCCGTGACAGCCGCGCGATCTCCAAGCTGCTCCGGCATACGGTCGGTGAGCGCAACCTCACGATGAGTGCGGACGGGTGGGCCGCGATCGCCGATGTCCAGGGCCTGCTCGGGCTGACCCGCGAGCGTCTGGACGTCGCCGTACGGGAGAACGACAAGCAGCGGCTGCAGGTCGACGGCGAGCGGATCCGGGCGTGCCAGGGGCATTCACTGGAAGGCATGCCCGTGACACGTGAAGCCTTGGAGAACAGTTGGGAACGCGTTCACCCCGAGGACCTGCTCTGGCACGGCACCACTCGCGAAGCACTTCCCGCGATCCGGCGGGAGGGGCTCACAGCGGGACGCCGTACCCACGTGCATCTGGCGCCCGCGAAGGACAGCCGGGTCGGGCGGAGGAGCGGCGTAGAAGTCTTGCTGGGTGTGGATTCGGGGAATCTCGAGGTCTATCGGGCGCCCAACGGAGTGTTACTGACGCGAGAGGTACCTCCGGATGCGATCGTTAGGTGTGACGCGGTCCACTGAGCGAGGTGGTCTGGGGGCTAGGCTCGGGAGCGATTCGTCATCGAGAACTTGGGAGTCAATGTGGCCACCATCGAGGCCGTCGGCGCGCGCGAGATCCTCGACTCGCGCGGCAACCCCACTGTCGAGGTCGAGGTTCTGCTCGACGACGACACCATCGCCCGCGCGGCCGTCCCGTCGGGCGCGTCCACCGGCCAGTTCGAGGCCGTGGAGCTGCGCGACGGCGACAAGGAGCGGTACAGCGGCAAGGGCGTGCAGAAGGCCGTCACCGCCATCCTCGAGGACATCGACAAGGAGATCGTCGGGTACGACGTCCACGAGCAGCGGCTGATCGACCAGGCGCTCCTCGACCTGGACGGCACCCCGAACAAGGCCAAGCTCGGCGCGAACGCGATCCTCGGCGTCAGCCTCGCGGTCGCGAAGGCCGCCGCGGACACCTCCGGCCTGCCGCTCTTCCGGTACGTCGGCGGCCCGAACGCGCACGTCCTGCCGGTGCCGATGATGAACATCCTGAACGGCGGCGCGCACGCGGACAGCAACGTCGACGTCCAGGAGTTCATGATCGCCCCGATCGGCGCCGCGACGTACGGCGAGGCGCTGATGCAGGGTGCCGGCGTCTACCACGCGCTGAAGGCGGTGCTGAAGGAGCGCGGCCTGTCCACCGGCCTCGGCGACGAGGGCGGCTTCGCGCCGAACCTGGACAGCAACCGGGCCGCCCTGGACCTGATCGCCGTCGCGGTCGAGAAGGCCGGCCTGCAGCTCGGCAAGGACATCGCACTGGCCATGGACGTGGCCGCGAGCGAGTTCTACACCGACGGTGTGTACGCGTTCGAGGGCGGCAAGAAGTCCGCCGACGAGATGATCGCGTACTACGCCGACCTGGTGTCGTCGTACCCGATCGTCTCGATCGAGGACCCGCTGAACGAGGAGGACTGGGACGGCTGGAAGGCCATCACCGGTGAGCTCGGCAGCAAGATCCAGATCGTCGGCGACGACCTGTTCGTGACCAACGTCGAGCGGCTGCAGCGCGGTATCACCGAGAAGTCCGCGAACAGCCTGCTGGTCAAGGTGAACCAGATCGGCTCACTGACCGAGACCCTGGACGCCGTCGACCTGGCGCACCGCAACGGCTTCACCTGCATGATGAGCCACCGCTCGGGCGAGACCGAGGACACCACGATCGCCGACCTCGCAGTGGCGACCAACTGCGGCCAGATCAAGTCCGGCGCCCCGGCCCGGACCGACCGGGTCGCGAAGTACAACCAGCTGCTCCGGATCGAGGAGGAGCTCGACGACGCGGCGACGTACGCCGGTCGCTCGGCCTTCCCGCGGTACCAGGGCTGATCCTTCGGAGGTAACAGGTATGCCGTCCCGTCGGGAATCCGGTGCACGACCCGGCTCGCGTCCGTCGAGCCGGACCCAGTCGCGTCCACCGGCCCGGCGGGGCGACCAGCCGAAACGCCGTACGGCGGGAACGACCGCCGAGCCGGAGCGGACCCGCGGTTCGCGCAACCTGACCGGCCGGGCTGCCGTCGTCCTGCTGGTGCTGGGCGCGCTGATCGTGTCGTACGCGCAGAGCCTGCGGGTGTGGTTCGACCAGCACCAGCAGATCAGCGCGCTGAACCAGGAGATCCGGGACCGGGAGAAGCGCGTCGGCGAGCTGAACGACGAGATCGCCCGCTGGCAGGACGACGCGTACGTGAAGGCGCAGGCCCGGCAGCGGCTCGGCTGGGTGATGCCGGGCGAGGTCGGGTACCGCGTGATCGGCGCCGACGGCAAGCCGGTCGGCGCCCCGCCGGAGCCGTCGACGCCCGCCGACGGTACGGCGGACCCGCAGAAGCCGACCTGGTACACGAAGCTCTGGGGGAGTGTGGAAGGAGCCGGCAACCCACCGGCCCCGGCGGCGACGCCGTCACCTAAGGTGACCAGGTGAGCGTCACCCCCGCCGACCAGGAAGCAGTCAGTAAGCAACTGGGCCGGACCGCCCGCGGCATCCGCGCGATCGCGCACCGCTGCAGCTGCGGCCTTCCCGACGTGGTCGAGACCGAGCCGCGACTGCCGGACGGTACGCCGTTCCCCACGACGTACTACGTGACCTGCCCGCGGCTGGCGTCCGCGATCGGGACCCTCGAGGCGTCGGGTCTGATGAAGGAGATGACCGACCGCCTGGCCGACGACGAGGACCTGGCGGCCCGGTACCGCGCGGCCCACGAGTCGTACCTCGCGCACCGCGAGTCGATCGAGCACGTCGTGGAGATCGCCGGCATCACCGCGGGCGGGATGCCGACCCGCGTCAAGTGCCTGCACGTCCTGGCCGGCCACTCGCTGGCTGCCGGCCCGGGCGTGAATCCGCTGGGTGACGAGACCCTGGAAGCCCTGGAGGACTGGGGTCGTCGAGGCCCGTGTGTCTGACCGGGTCGCCGCGATCGACTGCGGCACCAACTCGATCCGGCTGCTGATCGCCGACCTCGCCGACGGTCAACTCGTGGAGGTCGACCGCCGGATGACGATCGTCCGCCTCGGCCAAGGGGTGGACGCCACCGGCGCCTTCGCAGCGGAAGCCCTGGACCGGGTGTTCGCGGCAGCCGAAGACTTCGCCGCTGTCATCCGCTCCAGGGCCGTCAGCAGGATCCGCTTCGTCGCCACCTCGGCCGCCCGCGACGTGAGCAACCGCGACGAGTTCTTCGCGGGCATCGAGCAGCGGCTCGGCGTACGCCCGGACATCATCACCGGCACCGAAGAAGCCGAGCTGAGCTTCCGCGGCGCGACGACCTCCCTCGACCTGCCAGCGCCGTACCTCGTCACGGACATCGGCGGCGGTTCGACCGAGCTGGTGCTGGGCGACAGGAGCGGCGTACGGGCGGCTCAGTCGCTCGACATCGGCTCCGTCCGCCTCACCGAGCGGCACGTGACCACCGATCCGACCGCGCCCGCTGAACTCGCCGCGATCGCGGAAGACATCGACGCACTCCTGGACACCACCACGGTCCCGCTCCACGAGGCCCGCGCGCTGATCGCCGTCGCGGGCACCGCTACCACTGTCGCCGCGGTCGCCTTGAACCTCCCTGAGTACGACCGGAACGCCGTACACCACGCCCGCCTCACCACGGCTCAGCTCCGCGAAACGACCACCTGGCTGACCACCTCGACCCACGCCGACCGGGCCGCGCTGCACTCGATCCACCCCGGACGGGTGGACGTGATCGGCGCCGGCGCCCTCATCCTCCAGCGCCTCGTCGACCACCTCCCGGTCGACTCCCTCACCGTCTCCGAGCACGACATCCTGGACGGGGTCGCGCTCTCCCTCACCTAGCCCGGACGCCGTCCAGGGCGATGGCGAGGACGCGGTCGCGCTGGGCCTGGTCGACGAAGCCGGCGGCGGTGAGGCCGCTGACCATCCGGAGCAGGTCGTCGAACGAGACGTCCTTGCGGGCCTCGCCGGACTGCTGGGCGCGTTCGAAGAGCGGGGTGCCGGCGGCGTACATCGCGGCGCGGGCGGTCTGGAAGCTCTCGGACTCGCGGTTCAGCGACTCCCAGATCGCGCGCTTGGTGGCGGCGTACTCGACGAAGCGGTGCAGCCAGGTGGTGAGCGCCTCCCACGGCGGCAGGCCGGCCGCGTCCTCGGCGGCGATGCAGAGCTCCTCGATCTCGCCGAAGTACACCGCGTTCAGCAGGTCCTGACGGGTCGGGAAGTTCCGGTAGAGGGTGCCGATGCCGACACCGGCCTGCCGGGCGATCTCCTCCAGCGAGGCCCCGACGCCCTTGCTCGCGAACGCGTCCCGGGCCGCGGTGAGCAGCGCGTCGAAGTTCCGTCGCGCGTCCGCCCGCTGCGGCCGCCGTACGTCGACCCGCAGCGCGGGCCGGATCTGCTCGCTCATTTGCTCACCTTAACCAGCTTGGTACCGGAGGTACCCCTCCGCTATAGTGGAGGCATACCTCGACTTTATCAGGCCGAGAAACTCCCGCGCCGCGTCCCGGCGCGAGCATCCCCTTTCCGAAGGACTTCCGCATGCCTGTCATCAGGTCTGGCAATCCACGACTGACCCTGGCGGTCCTCGCCACGGTGGTCGCCTCGTTCTCCATGCTGCAGTCGCTGGTCAGCCCGGCGCTGCCCGTTATCCAGCACGACCTGCACACCACCCCGGGCACGGTCACCTGGGTCTTCACCGCACTCCTGCTCTCGGTCTCCGTCGCTACCCCGCTGCTCGGCCGGATCGGCGACATGGCGGGCAAGGAGCGCACGATGTTCATCGCGCTGGCCGCGCTCGCGGTCGGCTGCCTGGTCGCGGCGCTCGCGCCGAACATCGGCGTACTGATCGCCGCCCGGATCTTCCAGGGTGTCGGCGGTGCCGTGTTCCCGTTGGCGTTCGGGATCATCCGCGACGAGTTCCCGGCCGAGCGCGTCCCATCCGTGGTCGGTGTGGTGTCGGCCGTCATCGCCGCGGGCGGCGGGCTCGGCATCGTGCTGGCCGGCCCGATCGTCGAGTGGCTCGGCTGGCGGTGGCTGTTCTGGATCCCGATGGCGGTCGTCACGATCGCCACCGCGCTGGTACGCCGGTATGTCCCGGAGTCGCCGAACCGGGTCCCCGGGCGGATCGACTGGCTCGCCGCCGCCTTCCTGTCCGGGTGGCTGATCGCGTTGCTGCTGCCGTTGAGCACCGGCCGCACCTGGGGCTGGGGTTCGGTACGGACGGTCGGCCTCTTCGCGCTGGCCGCCGTACTGCTGGCCGGCTGGATCGCTGTCGAACTGCGCTCGCGGAACCCGCTGATCGACATGCGGATGATGCGCCTGCCCGCGGTGTGGACGACGAACTTCGTCGCACTGTTGTTCGGGGCCGCGATGTTCGCGGTGTACGCGTTCGTGCCGCAGTTCCTGCAGATCCCGAAGACGGCCGGGTTCGGGTTCGGGGCGAGCGTCACGCAGGCCGGTTTGCTGATGCTGCCGATGCTCGTGACGATGGCGCTCGCCGGGTCGTTCAGCGGTCCGCTCGCGGCGCGGTTCAGCGCGAAGGCGCAGGTCGTGTCGGGTTCGTCGGTGATCCTGGTCGGGGCGCTGATGTTCGCGGAGTTCCACGACGCGCGGTGGCAGATCGCGTTCTCGACGGCGCTCTTCGGCCTCGGGCTCGGCCTCGCGTACGCCGCGATGACCAGCCTGATCGTGCAGAACGTCCCGCGCGAACAGACCGGCGCGGCGACCGGGATGAACACCAACATCCGCACGATCGGCGGCTCGATCGGCACGGCCCTCGCCAGCTCGATCATCACCGGTCACACCCAGCCGTCCGGCCTCCCGGCCGAGTCCGGCTTCACCGACACCTTCGCCCTACTCTCCGCCTTCGCCGCCGCGGCCGTCGTACTCGCCCTGGCCATCCCGGCCGCGCGCCGTACGGCCTCGACCGTCGCGGTGCCGACTGCCACTGGCGAGGTGTCTGAGGAAATCGCCGCCTGATGCTCCCGTTCGGCTGCGGACGTCAGTGCCCCGCGTGGGTCACCGGGGTTCGCAGCCGCAGGAGGTCCGGGGGTGCAGGACCGGTTGTGGCGGGGCGAGAGGTCCGTCGGTAGGCGTACCGATCTCGGCCAGCAGGACGCGCGCACAGACCCGGCCGATCTCGGTGGGCTGGACGGCGATGCTGCTGACCGACGGCGTCCACAGTTGCGACTGGAGCAGGTCGTCGATGCCGACCACCGAACAGTCCTCGGGTGTGTAGCCCTTCAGCTGCAGGGCTTTGAGCAGTCCGTACGCCACCTGATCGCTGTGGCAGAGAATCCCGCGCGGTGGCGGCCCGTGGTCGAGCAGCCTGGTCGCCGCCTGGTACGCGTCGACGATCCCGGCGTCGAACGGCGCCGACCACGTCTCGTCGCACACGGCACCGGCCGCGGCGGCCGCCTCGCGGAAGCTCCGTTCGCGGGCGACCCGCGGTGTCGCGAGGAGGTTGCCGCCGAAGTACGCGATCTCCCGGCAGCCGTGCGTACCGGTCAGATGCTCGACGCCGATCCGCCCGATCATCAGGTCGTCGGTGCCGACGAACGGTACGCCGGAGTCCGGGAAGGCCCGGGTGAGGACGACGAACGGCAACTGGCTCCGCGACATCTCGGCAACGTCGTCGGCGCCCGTCCGCAGCGCCGGGATGATGATCACGCCGGCCACGCGCTGCTGGACCAGGGTGCGGAACAGGCGCTGCTGCGTCTCGACGCTCTCGGAGGTGTTCACGATCGCGGCGAAGTACCCGAGCCCGGTCAGCACCTCCTGCGCGCCGAGCGAGACCTCGGCGACCAGCGGGTTGACGATGTCCGGCATGACCAGTCCGACCACGTCGTTGCGCTGCGTCCGCAGGCTGGCGGCGGCCTGGTTGTACACGTACCCGAGGCGGTCGGCCTCGGCGAGTACCGACTCACGCGTGGCCGTGGAGACGAGCGGACTGCCCCGCATCACCAGCGAGACAGTGGCCCGCGAGACGCCGAGCGAGTTCGCCACGTCCAGCATGCGCACGCGGCGTCGCGTCTCGTTCGGCATCCCGTTCGCTCCCGTCGTCGCTCCTCAGTCCCACTGAACGACGATTGTCGCAGCGTCCGCGTCCCGGTCGAGCGCGAGCAGCCCGTCCCGGCCGCCGTTACCCGGCGCGGCGCCGACGATCAGCGGACGGTTCGCGCTCAGCGTGTCGAAGTCGGTCTCCGCGAGGTCCGGGAAATGCTTGGCTGCCTGGCCGCGGAGTTCGACCACCGTGTCCCGGACCCGGATGTTGTAGGCGTGGTTGACCGTCTCGCCAGGATCCCGGCGCCGGTCGATCAGGTACTCCTTGGCGTCCGGCGCCGACCAGATGTACTTCCACTCGTCCGTGATCACGGCGTACAGACCGAGCTCGCCCTGCTGGAACTGGCCGAACACCACGCGATCCCGTTCCGGGTTCTGCAGCGGTACGCCGTCCGTCGCGGGGATCGGGACGCCCGCGGTCGTCAGCACCGTCGGCAGCACGTCGACCAGGCCGGCCGGGGCGTCGACCGGTCCCGGCGCGAATCCGGGGCCTGAGCAGATCATCGGCACCCGGGCCGCCGCGTCGAGGAACGACCGCTTGCCGAAGCATCCGTAGTCGCCGAGGAACTCGCCATGATCCGCGGTCAGCACGATCACCGTGTTCTCGAACTGGCCGCGCCGCTTCAGCTCCTCGACCACGCGGCCGATCTGGTGATCGACGTACGTGACGGAGGCGTAGTAGTACGACTTGATCAGCTGCCAGAGCCGTCGGTCGCGGCCGCCGTCGCGGTACTTGTAGCGATTCTGCAGCCGGTTGTACGCCGTCAGCAGCCCGTCGCCGGACAGCGGCAGTTGCGGATCCGGCATCAGTGAGGCCGGATAACGCTGGTGCCACGGCGCCGGGGGAGTGAACGGCGGGTGCGGCGCGATGAAGCTGGACCAGAGGAAGAACGGCCCGTCCTCGGTCCGGAGGAAGTCGATCGATCGGTCGGCCACCCAGGTCGTGGGATGGAGTTCCGCGGGTAGCTGGGAGAGCTGCGGGACGTAGTACATCTCGTCTCGCAGGCCGTGCGGGTACTCGACATGTCCGAAGCCCTGGTCGCGGACCCAGGCCAGATAGTCGTCGGACTCCGTCGTACCGAACTCCTCCTCGCTGTCGCGGGTCTGGAATCCGCGCAGCGCATCGCCGTCCGGCGTGAAATGCATCTTCCCGACCCCGTGCGTTCGATAGCCCGCGGCGGTCAGCTCGCTCATCAGCGTCGGTCCGTCCGGCATCGGCGACCCGTTGTCGTAGCACTCGTTGACGTACGGCTCGCGTCCGGTGATGAGACTGGCACGGGCCGGGACGCACACCGGGGACGGCGTGTACGCCGACCTGAACAGTGCACCACGGGCCGCGAGCGCGTCGATCGCGGGCGTCTCGACGATCGGGTTGCCGTAGCAGCCGAGGGCGTCCGCGCGCAGCTGGTCGCAGAGGATCAGCCAGATGTTCGGCCGGCTCATCGGACCGCCGTCAGGGACTGCGGCCGGCGCGGCATGTAGACGGTCCCGATCAGGACGCTGAGGAACGTCGCGATCGCGAGGATCCACGCGAACGCGGTGAAACTGCGCGCCACGATGAGCGGGACCACCAGGCTCCACCCCGCGAGCAGCATCTTCTGGGCGAAGATGATCGTCCCCTGCGCCGTCGACCGCAGCATGGTCGGGAACAGCTCCTGGCACCAGACCCGGTACAGCTGCTCCTGCCCGCACGACGACGCGAGCGCGTTGATGACGATGAAGGCCACGATCGCCACCGAGTTCGTGACGGGGAAGACGATCAGCAGCAGGGCCGCGACAACGGAGAAGAAGCCTGCGACGCCGTACAGCAGGCGCCTGTTCACCCGGTCGACCAGCGGCATGAAGAGGAATCCGACGCCCAGGCCGACGAGGGCGAAGTTCAGCGCGTTCAGGCCGACGCTGGCCGCCTGTCCCTTGGCGCCGACGGTTTTGAGGATGTACGGCAGGAAGAAGCCGAAGGTGCCGGCCGCGACGCTGCCGAGCGTGTGTACGGCGAAGACGAACACCAGCGGCTTCGCGAGAGCGGGCCGGAGCAGTTCGCGCAGCTGCGCGGCCGTCACCTGCGCCCGGTCGGCCTGGGCCGCGGACCAGATCTCGGACTCACCCATTCGCCGCCGCAGGAACCAGGTCACGAAGGCGACCAGCACGAGCTGCCCGAACACGATCCGGATCCCGAGGACGCCGAGGTCCGCGACCGCCAACGCCAGCAGCAGACTGACGACCGGCCCGAGGCTCCAGAACACCGAGGTCAGCCCGATTGCCTTCCCGCGCGACCGCTGCGGTGCGATCTCGCCGACGAGCGCCCAGGACGTCGGTACGTCGGCGCCGACGGCCAGGCCCATGATGATCAGCCCGACGAAGAGCGTGACGCTGTTGAACGCCGCGACCACGAGCAGCCCGCCGAGAACGTAGAGCAGCAGGTCGTACTGGTAGATCCGCTTCCGGCCGAACAGGTCGCCCAGGCGGCCTCCGATCAGGGCGCCGACGGCGTACGACGCGGCGTTCGTGCCGAGGGCGCCGAGCAGGCCGACCGTCGACTTGCTCATCCCGAACTCGGCGGACCACAGCGCCAGCCCGGACGACGCCGCAACGATCGACCCGGCATCGATGTAGTCGGCCATACAGGCCAGGACCGTTCGGCGGACAGGGACGCGGTCGGCCCGCCCGGCCTGAGCCGCCTGGGTCTCGATGCGCATGGTGTGCTCCTCACTTAGATCGATCTAAATCAGGATGAGATCGATCTAAATCAGCGTCAAGGCCTCAGCCTGACCGGATCCGGTCGCGAGCGATGCGCGGCAGACACTGTCGGAGGCCCTCTCTAGGCTGGCCCGATGAAGCTTCCGCATCCGTTGACCGGGGACCTGTTCGACAGCCCGGTGCCGCCGGGGACCGGTTGGCCGGAGGATCCGGCGGCCCGGCGTACTCCGGTCGCCCGCGACGCGGCCGAGGTCGTGCAGCTGGCCCGGACCGGAGACCTGGGCGAACTCGACGCCCGGGTGTCGGTCTGCAAGGCCTGTCCGCGGCTGGTGGAGTGGCGGGAGGAAGTTGCTGTCGGCAAGCGGAAGTCGTTCGCGGGCCAGCCGTACTGGGGCCGTCCGATCGCCGGCTGGGGTGTGCCGGAGCCGGAGGTTCTGATCGTCGGCCTCGCCCCGGCCGCGAACGGCGGGAACCGGACCGGCCGGGTCTTCACCGGCGACCGCTCCGGCGACTGGCTGTTCGCCAGCCTGTACCGCGTCGGCCTCGCCAGCCGGCCGACGAGCGAACACGCGGGCGACGGCCTGCACCTGTTCGGCACCCGGATGATCGCCGCTGTGCGCTGCGCCCCGCCCGCCAACAAGCCGACCCCGGCGGAACGCGACACCTGCGCCCCCTGGTACCGCCGTGAACTCGAACTCGTCCTCCCCAGCACGCGAGCGATCGTCTGCCTCGGCAAGTTCGCGTACGACGCCCTGCTCACCGCGCTGGTCGCCCTCGGAGCCGGCGTACCGCGCCCTCGCCCGAAGTTCGGGCACGCCGTCGAGTATCAGATCCCCACGCCGTACGGCGAGGTCACCGTGCTCGGCTGCTTCCACCCGAGCCAGCAGAACACGTTCACCGGCAAGCTCACCGAGGAGATGCTCGACGCGGTCCTCTCCCGTGCCAAGGAGTTGTCCACAGGCGGCCCGAAGGGGAGTTGACCGTGCCCCCCGCGGTATTGGAGGCTCTTCACCATGCAAACCGGGGCATACGGGCGCGCTCATGAGTCGTGACAACCTGCCTGAGCAGTCTCGGGGCTTTCCAGCGGCGCAACGACCCGGGGGTGGTGGCGTCGAGCGCTCGCAGGGTGGCGGACCGGCGATGCCCTCCGCACACGATGCCGCGCCCTTGGCGTGGAAGAAGCGACCGGATCGCTTCTACTGGTGGGCGGAGCTGTCCAACGGCGTCAAGGCGCACGTCGAGCGCCAGGTCGGGCCGGCAGTCGAGTGGTGGGCCGACTGGGACGACCGCGACCGTGACCGCCCGTACGCCGTGGTCCTCGGTCCGAAGGGACTCGCCGTCACCACCCCGAGGGTCAACCCGCACGGGCAGCGGACGCAGAGCGTGCACGTCGACGCGTTCGTCCCGTCCAGCCTGAAGCACGCCGTTGTGCAGCAACAGCCGACGCGACCGCGCTCGGGTCTGCGTTCGATCATGTCGCGCGGCGGAGCCCAGCCGCAGCCGACGGTCGCGCCGGAGCTCGGGCTCACCGAGAAGATGCGCGGCGTCCTCGGCAACCTGCCGCTGGAGGCCCAGCAGCGCCTGCAGACGCCGTTCCTCGGCTCGCAGCAGATCAAGCACTACAAGATGTACTACTTCGGCACCGACGAAGACCTCGACCTGTGGCTGTACCTGGCCGGCGACCGGACGGTCACGTTCGTCAGCGGCCACCGCACGCTGCCGGCCGGCGCCGGCCCGGAGCACGCTGCCTGGCGACTGGTCTGTTACCAGGCGGACGTCGCTCGATGACGGCGGTCCGGGACTTCCGGGATCTCGACGGAGCCGACCCGTGGAAGCTGCTCGGCGTATCCCGGGACGCGGACGCTGACGAGATCCGCCGCAGCTACCGGCGGCTGTCCCGCAGTACCCACACCGACGTCGGCGGCGACTCGAGCCAGCAGGCCAAACTGAACCGCGCGTACGAGGTGCTGTCCGACCCGGTGCGCCGTTCCGACTACCTGCAACTGCTGAACGGACCGCCCACGCCGCCCGAGCAGCCGGAGCCGCAGCCGGAGGAGCCTGCCGAGGACCCGTTCGAGTGGTCGTCCGGCCCGTACACCCAGCAGGCGCACACACCCCCGCGCCAACCGGGCCCGCAGTACCAGGACCCGTACACAGCGCCGACGTATCAGGATCCCTACACGGCCCCGCAGTACCGGGACCCGCACACCGCACCGCAGTACCGGGACCCGCACACTCCGCCGCAGTACCGGGACCCGCACACTGCGCCGACGTACCAGGACCCGCACACGGCGCCGCCGTACCGTGGGCCCTACTCGGAGCCGTCGCGTCGCGGGGAGAAGCGCGGGGTGAACGGCAAGGCGATCGCCGCGCTCGGCAGCGTGCTGTTCTGCATGCCGCTCTCGATCATCTTCGCGATCCAGGCCCTGCGGGCGATGCGTCACAGCGGCGAACGCGGCAAGACGCTCGCCTGGCTCGCGCTGCTCATCGACGCGCTCGTCATGGCGTACTTCCTCGGTGTGTTCAGGAAGTAGACGGTGCCCGGGACGGGATTCGAACCCGTACGCCTGTGAGGGCCAGGAGGTTTAAGCTCCCTGCGTCTGCCGTTCCGCCACCCGGGCTCCGGGGACGAGAGTACGTTACTGGTACGTCTTCCGCGGGTACACCGCGTGGGCACCGGCGACCCGGTCCAGGAACAGCTTGCCGTTGCAGTGGTCGATCTCGTGTTGCAGGGCGCGGGCCTCGAACGCGTCGGTGCTGATCGTGACCTGTTCCGTCGTACCGGGCAGGATCCCGGCGACCGTCAGCCGGGTCGCGCGCTTCACGTCGCCGGTGAAGTCCGGCACCGACATGCAGCCCTCACGGGCCTTCTCGTTCCGCGAGGACTCGACGACGACCGCGTTGCAGAGCACGAAGACGCCGTGGCAGGTGCGCGTCTTCGGGTGCCCGCTGACGTCCAGCGAGAACATCTGCGCCGCGACGCCGACCTGCGGCGCGGCGAGCCCGACGCAGCCGGGGGAGACCCGCATCGTCGCGACCAGGTCAGCGGCGAGCTGGATCATCTCCGGATCGAGCGGATCCACCGGCGCGCTCTCGGTCGCCAGCACCGGGTGCGGCGCGCGGACGACCTCGAGGATCGCGCCTTCGACGTCCAGCCGGGCGGGGGACCAGTCGGTGATCACAGTTCGTCGCTCTCGGCCGGCCGCAGCGTGACGCCGACCCCGAGCTCCTCGGCGGTGATCTCGAGGGCCCGGTTCAGCATCTCCAGCTCGGCCGTCGGCGGCAGCTCGACCTCGGCGGTCAGCACGTACAGCCCGCCGCTCAGCCGCGTCGACAGGTCCGTGATCGTGCCGCCCGCGGACGCGATCATCCGCGTCACCGCGGCCACGATCCCCGGCCGGTCCGCGCCGTGCACGCTGAGCATGTACGGCGCACCGAGCGGCGCGTGCCGGTGCTCCGGGCCCATCGTCCGGACCGTGATCACCAGCTCGCCGCGCAACGGCTCCAGCGCCGACTTCACCTCGTCGAACGGTCCGGCGCAGACGATCATCATCGCGAAATGACCGCGCAGCAGCGTCATGGTCGAGTCCTCGAGGTTGACCCCGGTACCGACCAGGGCCTCGGTGACGTCCGCGATGATGCCCGGGCGGTCCGGGCCGATGACGGTGACAGCGAGCTGACTCATGCCCGGAAACCTACCGGGCGACCTAAGTACCCCACGAAGCGACTTCGGTATCCGGACACCCTCGCTCACTCACCGCTACATTCGACCCATGAGGCCGAAACGCAGCACCCGCGACTGGGTCGTGGACGGCGTGGCGTTCGTGGTCGCGATCCTGATCGCGCTGTTCACCTACAGCGACGGCCGGTCCGACCCGGTGCCGCGGATGCTGCTCGCGGTCGACTTCTGGTCCGGGATGGCGCTGTGTCTGACGCTCTGGTTCCGCCGCCGGTGGCCGGTGCAGCTCGCACTGCTCGCGGCCGCGGTCTCGACGTACTCCGACGCCGCTTCCGGGCCGACGCTCGTGCTGATCATGACGGTCGCCGTGCACAAGCCGTGGCGGACGTCGATCTGGGTCTTCGCGGCGAACTTCCTCGCCACGGTCGTCTATGCCAGGGTCCGGCACGTTCAGGACTGGAAGACGCTGCTCGTCATCGCCGCTATCCTGTACGTCGCCGTCGCGGGCTGGGGCCAGTACATCCGCTCCCGCCGGCAGCTCCTGCAGACGCTGCGGGACCGCGCCGACCGCGCCGAGACGGTGGCGAAACTGCAGGCCGAACAGGCACAGCTCCGGGCGCGGGAGGAGATCGCCCGGGAGATGCACGACGTCCTCGGGCACCGGTTGTCGCTGCTGAGCGTGCATGCCGGCGCGCTGGCGTACCGACCGGACGCATCCACGCAGGAGGTGGCCGGCGCCGCCGAGATCATCCGCGCGAGCGCGCACCAGGCGTTGCAGGACCTCCGCGAGGTGATCGGCGTACTGCGGGCACCCGTCGGCGAGCTGCCGCAGCCCGCGTTCGCGGACCTGCCCGGGCTGGTGGAGGGTTCGCGTGCGGCCGGGATCCCGGTCGAGCTCACGCTGGACGCCGACGGCCCGATGCCCGAGCACGTCGGGCGTACGGCGTACCGGATCGTCCAGGAAGGACTGACGAACGCGGTGAAGCACGCACCCGGCGAACCCGTGACGATCAGCGTGATCGGTGCCCCCGGCAACGGGTTGTCCGTCGAACTGCGCAACCCGGCGCCGAACCGCCGGCGCGGCGACGGCCAGGGCCTGAAGGGACTCACCGAACGCGCCGCCCTCGTCGACGGCCGCCTCGAACACGGCCGCACCCCCGAAGGCGACTTCCGCCTGCACGCCTGGCTACCGTGGCCCGCATGACTCTATTGATGCCACGCCTCCGGCGCGGCGGGTCATGGGGCTCGACCTCCCGGTCTTCCCTCGTCGCTCCGCTCCTCAGTCCAGACCGGGAGTCCCCATGACCATTCGGGTATTGATCGTCGACGACGATCCGTTGCTGCGGGCCGGGCTGAAGTTGATGCTGGGCGGCGCCGAGGAGATCCGGGTGGTGGGGGAGGCCGGCGACGGGTCCGGGGTGCAGGGGCTGATCGACCGGCTGGCGCCGGACGTGATCCTGATGGACATCCGGATGCCCGGCACCGACGGCCTCACCGCGACCGAGGCGGTACGCCGCCGGCCCGGCGCGCCCGAGGTCGTCATCCTGACCACCTTCGACGCCGACGAACACGTACTGCGGGCGCTCCGCGCCGGCGCCGCCGGGTTCATCCTGAAGGACACCCCGCCCGCGGAGATCGTCGAGTCGGTACGCCGGATCGCGGCCGGCCAGCCGGTCCTGTCGCCGACCGTCACCAAACGGCTGATCACGCGTGTCGCGGACTCCGGCCAGGACAGCCGCAAGTCAAAGGCCGGCGCCCGGCTGGCGAAGCTGAACGACCGGGAACGCGAGATCGCCGTCGCGGTCGGCGAGGGAAAGTCGAACGCGGAGATCAGCGCGACGCTCTACCTCAGCGTCCCGACCGTGAAGACGCATGTCTCGCGCATCCTCACCAAACTCGACCTGAACAACCGCGTCCAGATCGCGCTGCTCGTGCACGACGCCGACCTGCTGCACGAATAGAAGAGAAGGCCGGGCCCCCGGCGAGTTGGAGGCCCGGCCGATCAGGTGGTGTTACGACTGCCCTACGACTGCGTCGCCCGGCGGAACTCGTCGTTCGGGGTCTGCAGGCTGCCCAGGCTGGTCACCTCGCGCCGGAAGAACAGCGCGAGCGTCCAGTCCAGGATCACCCGGGCCTTCCGGTTCAGGGTAGGCACACGGGACACGTGGTACGTCCGGTGCAGGAACCAGGCCAGCCAGCCCTTCACCTTCACGCCGTACAGCTGGGCGACGCCCTTGTGCAGGCCGAGGCTCGCGACCGAGCCGACGTACTTGTGCTCGTAGTCCTGCGGCGGCTGCCCGTCGACGACCCGCAGGATGTTCGCCGCGAGGCGACGCGCCTGGCGGACGGCGTGCTGCGCGTTCGGGGCGCAGTACGCACCGGTCGTGCTGGTCAGGTCCGGTACGGCGGCGTTGTCGCCGGCCGTCCAGGCGTCCTCGACGCCCTCGATCCGGAGATTCGCCAGGGTCTTGATCCGGCCCTTCTCGTCCAGCGGGAAGTCCGTCGCGGCGAGCGCCGGGTTGGCCTTCACGCCGGCCGTCCAGACGATCGTGTCGGCGTCGAACTCGTCGCCGTCGCTGAGGATCACGCGGCCCTTCTCGCAGGACTCCAGCCGGGTCTCCAGCTTGATCTCCATGTTCCGCTTGCGGAGCTCGTTGACGGTGTACTTGCCGAGGTCCTCACCGACCTCGGGCAGGATCCGTCCGGTGGCCTCGACCAGGACCCAGCGCATGTCCTCGGGCTTGATGTTGTCGTAGTAGCGGGTCGCGTAGCGGGCCATGTCCTCGAGCTCGGCGAACGCCTCGACACCGGCGTACCCACCGCCGACGAAGACGAACGTGAGCGCGGACTTGCGCAGCGCCGGGTCGGGCTGGGACGAGGCGACGTCCAGCCGGTCCAGGACCTTGTTGCGCAGGGCAATGGCCTCTTCGACGTTCTTGAACCCGGTGGCTTCCTCGGCGAGGCCGGGGATCGGCAGCGTCCGGGCGATCGAGCCGAGCGCGACCACGATCTGGTCGTAGGCGAGTTCGTACTCCGGGCCCTCCTCGGGCATGACCCGGGCCACCTTGTTCGCGTGGTCGACACCGGTCACCCGGCCGGTCACCACCCGGCAGCCCTTGAGGGTCTTGCGCAGCGGCACCACGACGTGCCGCGGCTCCACCGATCCGGCCGCTGCTTCGGGCAGGAACGGCTGGTAGGTCATCACCGACCGCGGGTCGACCACCGTCACGCGGATCCGGCCCTGACGGGCGGCGCGGCGCAGGCCGTACGCGGTGTACATCCCGACGTAACCGCCTCCGACTACGAGGATGTGCGGCACCTGGGCTGTCATCCGGTTCACTCTCCCTGAGTGGATCTCCGACTTCATGTTCACTTCAACGCTAAATGCTCGTGAAAGATTTCACAAACCCCCTCGCGAGTGATCTCACCCACCGAACGTCCCCCGCCCGAGGGATCAGTCATCCCCTCATGGTGTGCTCCGCTCCCCGTGCCCACCACCCCCGACACGAAACCGCAAGCGACCGGTTACCGGTAGAATCGGCATCGGCGCGCAACCCGGCGCGGGCGACTCAGGTCAGGCGGTAGACCGAGACGTGGGAGGTTGAGTCGGCGGTGAAAGGGGTGCCGGACCAGTCGGCGTGGCGGGATTCGAGGGTGAAGCCGGCGAGTTGGGCCATCAGGTCGAGTTCGGCGGGCCAGATGTAGCGGTGCGGCGTGCGTCCGAGCTGCGCCGCGGTTCCCTCGCCGAAGTGGAAGTGGTGCGAGACGACGTGCTGTCGTAGTACGTCGTACGTGTCCAGCAGGATGTAGCCGGGTTCCGCGATGCCGACGGTGGCGGGGACGCCCGGTGGGAGGCGGCGGAGTTCGGGGACCCAGAGCTCGATCACGAAGCGGCCGCCGGGGGAGAGGTGCCGGGCGGCGTTCCGGAAGCAGGCGACCTGCTCCTCCTGAGTGAGCAGGTTCGAGATCGTGTTGTACACGAGGTAGACGAGCGTGAACTCGCCCGGCGCCCGCGTCGTCGCCATGTCCCCGACCGCGACCGGGATGGTGTCGTTCTTCGTCCTCAGCTGGTCCAGCATCGCCGTCGACAGCTCGATCCCACTCACCGGGACGCCGTGCTCAGCCAGTGGTACGGCGACCCGCCCGGTGCCGATCGCGAACTCGAGCGCCCGGCCGCCCGCCGCCAGCTCCTTCAACCGGTTGACGGTCGGTCCGATCACGTCCGCCGCGAACATCCCGGTGTCCGGCGTGTCGTACCCGGCGGCGACGTCCGCGTCCCACAGCCGGTTCTGCTCGACGCCCTTGGTCCAGCGCAGTACGTCCTCGGCACCCTCCTCGCCGACCTTGACGAAGCCGAGTCGGTGGTACAGGCGGCGCGCGTTCGGGTTGTCCCGCTCGACGCTGAGTTGCAGCGGTACGTTGCGCCGCGTGGCCTCCTCCTGCAGGGCGGTGATGATCGCCGTACCGATCCCGCGGTTCTGGACGTCGGGGTGGAGTTGGATGCCGTTCAGTTCAACGACTTCCGGCGTACGGCTGACCCGCAGCCGTCCCGCGGGCCGGTCGTCCACCTCGACGACGTACAGATCCGTCGCCGGGTCGTCGACAGACTCATGGGACCAGGCGACGAACCCGGCCCGCCATTCCACCTCGTCGATCCCCTCGGCCAGCCGCCCCTGAGCCCGGGTGGCGGCCAGCACCACCTCAGCTAGGAACCCAGCGTCGGACGCCTGCGCAGGACGAAGCTGGAACATGTCCAGCAAACTACGCACGCACCCGGGGAACAGCCACCGGTTATTCGCCGACCAGCCCGTCCGTCGACTCGCGGAGCAGGTCGAGATGACCGAGATGGAAGGCGGTCTCCTCGATCAGGTGCGCGACGGCGTACCGCAGGGTGAACGTCATCCCGTCGGAGCGCGCCCGGTCGTCGAACGCCGCCCCCGCGACGATCTCCCGGGAACGTGCGCATTCGGCCCGGTACGCCGCCAGCAGTCCGTCGACCGTGTCACCCGGTTCGGTCGGGAAGCAGCCGTGCGGATCCTCCTCGCTCCACGGCCACGCGACGTCCAGCCCGGCGAAGTCGATCGTGAACCAGAACCGCTCCACGCCGGTCAGGTGTTTGACGATCCCGCCTGGTCAGCGTGCCGCGTTCGTCGGTGTCCTCGGCGGGACGGGTGCGAGCGATCTCGGACATGAATCCACCGTAGGGGCGACAGACTCCTGTGAGAACTGTTGATCCGAGGCGGTCAGGTGCGCGTCAATAGGGGTGTGGACAACTACCGCGCCCCGGTCCTGACTGCTTCGTTGCTGGCTCCGCCGGCGGTTTGCGCGTTGCTGATCCCGTTCCGCGAACATTTCGACAACGCGAACGCCGCGCTCGTGCTGGTGGTCGTGATCGTCGCGGTGGCGGTGTTCGGTATCCGGCTGGCCGGGATGCTCGCGGCGGTGTCGAGCGCGGTGTGGTTCGACTTCTTCCTGACGGTGCCGTACGGCAGCTTCTCGATCGACAGCGGCGACGACGTGGAGCAGGCCCTCCTGCTGCTGGTGATCGGCGTCGCGGTCACCCAGATCGCGATCTGGGGCCGTCGGCAACAAGCGAAGGCGTCCCGGCGACGCGGGTACCTGGACGGCGTGATCACCACCTCGCGGGCGGTCGCGACCGGGGCGTCCGCCGACGACCTGATCGAACAGGTGCGCGCGGAACTGACCGCCGTACTGGGTATCGACGGCGTCAAGTTCGTTGCCGGAAGCAAGCAGACGACCTTGCCCCGGCTGAACCGGGACGGCTCGGTCACCCGCGGCTCCCAGGTCGTCAAGGTCGAACGCGACGGCCTCCCCACGAACGCCGAGATCGAACTCCCCGTCCAGCACGCCGGCGTCCCCCGCGGCCGCTTCCTCCTCGTCGCAGCCGCCCGGATCGCCCGCCCCGACCTCGAACAACGCCTGGTAGCCGTAGCCCTCGCCGACCAGGTAGGCGCCGCCCTCACCACCCAAGAACCCGCCCGCCCCCACGTCTGAGTCGTAACGCGACCCCGCCGTACCCGATGATCCGCATGTGAACGACGAACATTTGTTCCTGCGGGTCGGCGAGCTGGCAGCCGCCGTCGGCTGCCCGATGCCTTCGATCAGCCGGGTCGAGTGCACCCCACGAACACACCTGGCCCGGGTGACCGGCGGGACGGTGGGCCCCGACCTGCACTTGCGATCCGACGCCGAGCAGTGGTGTGCAGAGTTGCGGGACCTGATGATTGCCCAGGCACTGCTGGCCTACCGGATGGGGGCACACCGCCATCGCCGCTGGTTCAAACTAGCCGATTTCATCGCCGGCGTCGTGCTGGGGGGCTTCGCGGTGTCGCTGTGGCCGTTCCAGCTCGCCGCACCGCTGGCGATGTGTGCTGTGATCCTCCTGCACATCGCAGCCGTAGCCATCTACTCGCGGTGGTTCACGCGGCGGGTGGACCGCCAGTTGCTGCCGGTCCTCGGTGCCGCCGCGATGGCCGAGGGGATGCGGCATCTGAGTTTTCCGATGAAACCGGTGAACGTGCTTCGCTGGTTGTGGTCCGGTGCCGCGCCGCTGGCGTCCGAGCGGATGCGGTGGCTGCAGGTAGCAGCTCCCGGAACTTCATCGGTAACCGATTGATTTCCTGTATTTACAGGGGTTTCGATGCGGAAACATGATGGCTGATTCTCAGATTGTGTTCAGGAACGGGTCGTAGGATCTTGATACGGCCCCGGATGTGGGCCATCAGGAGGAAACATGCAGAGCAGTAACCCGGTGCTGAACCGGTCGAGTGCGTTTGCGCCTGGCCACGGGCAGGCCTATCCGGGGGCCGCTCCGTACGGTCAGCAGGCTTCTTACGGGTACGGCGGCTCGGGGATGCCACCGCAGTACCAGGGGGCTCCGGCCGCGAGCCGGCCGATGACGTTGGACGACGTGATCGTGAAGACCGCTGTCACCCTGGGCATTGTCGTGGCGGCTGCCGCCGTGGCGTGGTGGATGATTCCGGCGACGCTGGTCACCCCGGCGTTCCTGGCCGGGATGCTGGTCGCGTTCGCGATCGCGATGGTGCTGTCGTTCTCCCGCAAGGTGAGCCCGGCGCTCGTGATGGTGTACGCCGCCGCCGAGGGCGTGTTCCTCGGGATCGGCAGCAAGTTCATCGCGCACTGGGTCGGTGATTCCGGCATCATCGTGCAGGCCGTGCTGGCCACGATGGTGACGGCCGGCCTGACGCTGGCGACCTACAAGTACTTCGCGATCAAGGTCACGCCGAAGTTCACCCGGATGGTGGTCATCGGCACGATGGGCTTCGCCGGTGTGCTGGTGATCAACCTGCTGCTCAGCCTGTTCGGGGTCAGCACGGGGATCAGCGGCTTCGGCCCGATGGGGCTCCTGTTCGCCGCGATCGGCGCGGGCCTCGCGGTGTTCAACCTGATCCTCGACTTCGACCTGGTCGAGCAGGGCATCCGCCAGGGCGCCCCGCAGAACGAGGCCTGGCGGGCGGCGTTCGCACTGACCGTCACGCTGGTCTGGCTGTACTGGAACATCCTGCGCATCCTCGCCATCCTCCGCGGCGGCGACTGATCCAGCAGAGCTACGGAAGGGCCGGTCCAGGTGGGCCGGCCCTTCCGGCGTTTCACCCGGCGGCGTACTGCTCGTACTGCGCCTTCGTGTCGTCCACCAGCCGACGCGTCGCCTCGAGCAGCCAGTCGCCCGGTAGCGCCCCGACGTACCGGCGTGCGTCCTTCAGCTGATGCGGAAGGGCTCCGTGGACGTCGGTAGCGGCCCGCGCCATCGATGCCAGAACCAGCTCGACCGCCTGCGGCCGCAGCGACTCGATGGTGATCCGCTCGACGTCCGGGGACAGCCCCCGGAGCTGCCAGCCCGCGATCCGGCGCATCGGATCCGGCCCGCGCAGGCTGCCGAGGATCCGTCCGTACAGCAGGTCGTCCGGCTGCAGCCCGACATCCACGTAGTCCGCGGTCGGCGGCCCGACCACCTTCACCTCGCGGGCGAGGTCGTCACCGACCGCGACCATCCGCGGATGCCCGAGCGACCCGGTGCCGGCCTGACGACGATGCCACGACGCGTCCGGGACGTTCACGGCCTTCCGCACGGCGGCCGGCAGCATCGACGGATCGGCGGCCGCGCCGTCCCGGAGCTTCCGGTAGTACCGCGCGGCACTCGACGGCTTCGGCACCAGCGCCCGCAGGTGCTTCGCGCCGGAGTCGGCGAGATCCACGGCCTGCCCTGGCTTCGCCGTCGACCACGCGTCCAGTAGCACCCGGCAGATCCGCTTCGGGCTGATCGCCACCTCCGGCGTCAGTACGGCGGACACCGCGAGCCGGAGCAGATCGATCGTCGGCGGACCCCACGCCAGCTCGTCGAAGTCGTTCACACCCCACCGCCGGACCCCGCGATGATCCCGCCAGGTCCCGAAGTTCTGCACGTGCAGGTCCCCGACTGTCGGCACTTGCGGACCCGCCAGCAGCTCTGGCGTCAGTACGGCGACCCGCTCCAGCCACAGGTAGTACGTCCCGCGCAGGAACCGCAGCGGATCACCCGCCAGCTCGTGATGCTTGAGCTCCAGATCCTCCGGTACGACGGGGATCCTCGCCGCCAGCCACTTCTCGTAGGCAGCCGTCGCGGCCCGCGCCGTCATTTCGCCGCCACCAGTCCACGACGTACGGCGATCCCGCCCGCGACCGCGCTGACCGCGATCGTGATCAGCGCGCCGAGGATCAACGCGGCCGGCTCACCCGGCTGGAGCACGTGCAGCGACGTACCGACCGTGGCCGCCGCCACCGGGACTCCGAGCTGGGCAGCCGCGAGCGCACCGATGCTCAGCGGTTGCCGGGTGAGCCTCCCGGACAGGTGGCTGACCACGGCGCCGACGCCGAGCGCGGCGCCGAGGCCGATGAACGCCGGCTTGGCGCCGAGCTCGCGCAGGTCGAGCGACGCGCCGAGCCAGACGAAGAACACCGGGCCGAGGAAGCCCTCGGTCAGGGCGAACAGTTGCCGCGCGAGCCGCCGCGGCTCGCCGACCGCGGCCACCGCGAGCCCGAGGAC
The DNA here is from genome assembly GCF_040682535.1 of Kribbella sp. NPDC051137. NCBI lineage: Bacteria > Bacillati > Actinomycetota > Actinomycetes > Propionibacteriales > Kribbellaceae > Kribbella > Kribbella sp. NPDC051137. The sequence continues at coordinate 339,418 of NZ_JBFBBI010000006.1, read as the reverse complement.
GAACCCGGCCAGCATGATCGACACGTGCGTCGCGGTCGCCAGCCCGGCCAGCGCGAACAGCACCATCAGGCTGATCCGCAGCTCGGCCGCGAACCGTCGCTCCTCCGACACGTCGTGCAGCCGGTGCCGGACACCGGACCTCTCGGCCCTGTTCAGGCCGAGGAACACCACCACGCCCGCCGCGATCACCGCGAGCGCACCGAGCGCCGCCCGACCGGCGTGCGGCGGGTCGATCGCGAGCGGCAGCGCCACAATGCAGGCGGCGTCTGCGATCGCGACCTGGGGAAGCAGCTCGACCACCGGCCGCCCGCCGAGCCCGAGCGAGTCGACGATCGGCAGGATGAGCGCCGCCGACGAGGACGCCATCAGGACGGCGTACAGCGGGACATGGCCGGTGTGGAAGATCGCGTTCAGCGCGAACGCGAGCGCGGTCGCGACGATCCCGGCGCCGACCGCGCGAAGCAGGCCGGGGCGGATCGCCCGCCGCAGGCTCTCGTCCCGGACCGGGACGTGCGTGCCGGCCACGAACATCACCAGCCCGAACCCGATGTCGGCGAGGAACGTGAACTTCGGGTCGGACGCGGTCAGGTACCCGATCCCGGTCTTGCCGAGGATCACGCCCGCGATCAGTTCGCCGAGCACGACCGGGATGTGCCAGCCGCGCCGCAGCGCGAGCAGCGGACCTGCCAGTCCGACCGCGACGACCACCGCCAGCATGGTGAAGCTCACCGGGTGCTCCTTTCCCCAGAGCGTCATTGTGCATCCGGGGGGCTGAGGAACAGTGACGACGCGGCGCTCCCCGTTCCGGACACGGATCGTCCGGTTCCGGTTCTACGGTGGTCGCATGCAGACCGTCTGGTACGACGCTCCCTCGCACACAGCCGGCGCTGCCCTGGCCGCGACCGTCACCGCCGACGTCGACGTACGGGCGACCGGCGTACTGGTGCGCGCCGACGACCTGACCGCGGTCGCGGCGGCCGCCGGCAAGCTGGGGCTGACCGAGAGCACCGCGCGAACGCTTTCCGTCTCGATCGCAGCGGCCGACCCGCCCGCGATCCAGGCCTTCTGGGACGAGGTGGTCGGCGCCCCGATCTTCCCGGTACGGCGCCTCGACGAGCCGCGGCCGCTCCGGAACCGGATCCACGTCGACGTGGTCCGCCCGTACGACGAAGCACTGCGCGCCCGCGGGGACCGCGAACCGACCGGCCCGTTCGGGGTGATGCTGGCCGACGACGAAGGCAACGAGGTCGACCTGGTCCCGGGTCAGCTCGTTCCCGGGACGACCGATTGGTACGCGTTGTTCAGCCCGATGGTCCACTACCCGAAGGCGCCGACCCGGTTCACCACCGCGGTCGCCGAGCTGGCCGACGCCGCGGGCATTCCCTTGCAGCTCGACGTACGGACCGAAGGTCTCACGATCGCGGGCCGGAAGGACGCGTGGGAGACCGATCCGGGGTTCGTCGTACTCGCCCGGCGGATCGAGGCGGCGGCCAAGGAGCTCGGGCTGCGGCCGGATCCGGCGCCGTTGCGGTTCGTGCAGTTCGGCATCGACGCTTCGGACGTCCCGGCGGTACGGGCGTTCTGGGCCGGGTTCCTCGGGTACGAGTTCGACACCAGGCCGGGCGTCACCGACATCTACGATCCGCGCGACCTGAACCCGGTGCTGATCTTCCAGCAACTCCGGGAACCCCGGCCGCAGCGGAACCGGATCCGGTTCGAGCTGACCGGCCGGAATCCCTTGCCGGCAACGGATCCGGAGGGCAACGAGATCCTCGCCGGAACGTGAAAGACCTGCCCCTCCACCTGAAAGGGCAGGTCTTCGAGAGATTCTCCTTTGCGGCTCAGCTCATTCGCCGGTGCGCCTTGACCAGGTCGAACTCGTGGACGATGGCGGTCGCGTGCCCATGCGCAAGTGCGTACTCGCTGGAGAGCCATCGAACTCTGTCGTCGAAGCGCAGGAACGACGGTCCGTCGTTCATCAGCTGGAACCACTCGGTCATAGCGCGTCCGGTGCATCTGGGCACGGCCTCCACCAAACGCTGATGCGTCTCCTCGGAGTGGTTCAAGCCCATCTTCGCCTCCCGTCATCGGGGTACCGCGTAGTTATCGACTGTGCACCACCTGGCCGCCCGGAGGCAAGACTCCCGCCATGAAAGTCGCCGCTCAGCGGACGCACAACCTCAACAACTATTGGCAGACGGGCACGGTTTCCGGATTTTCCGCGGGACTTTCCGCACCGGTTTCCTCGACCCGCTCGACCTCGGCCTTGGGGTGCCGGCGGCGGTGCCGCAGCGCTGCCCAGCGGCCGCGCGGACCCCGCTCCCGGCCGGCCACCTCGGTGGCGGCGACCTCGGTGCCGGCCAGCTTGGCGGCCTGGACGGCGGCCTGCGCGACCGGCAGGATCGCCTCGCCGCGGAACGGCTCCGGGTGCACGAACGACTCCGGCCCGACCCCCATCGCGGCCGCCACCGACGGCAGCAGTGCGGCCGACGCGGCGGCGTACCCGGTGGCGGACGGGTGGAAGTTGTCCCGGCCCCACATCGACGGGTCGGTCCGGAACACCTCGCCGAGCAGCGAGCCCAGCGACACGGACCGGCCGCCGGCCTCGACGACCGCGATCGTCTGGGCAGCCGCGAGCCGGTGGCTCCAGGACCGGGCGACCCAGCGCAGCGGCGGCACGATCGGCGGGACCACGCCCAGGTCCGGGCAGGTGCCCACCACGACCTCGCAGTTCGCGGCGCGCAGCCGGCGGACGGCGGCCGACAGTTGCCGGACAGACGTCGACGGCGGCATCTTGGCCTTCACGTCGTTCGCCCCGATCAGGATCACCGCGACGTGCGGCCCGGACAGCAGCGCGGTGTCCACCTGCGCGGCCAGCTCGGTCGACTTCGCCCCGGTCTTCGACACGTCGACGAGCCGCACCGGTCGCTCGGCCAGATCGGCCAGCCCGGAGGCGATCAGCACCCCGGGGGTCTCGTCGGGCGAGTCGGTGCCGTAGCCCGCGGCACTCGAGTCGCCGATCATGGCGAAGGTGATCGGATGTCCTGGATACCGGCCGTACAGGCCGTTGCCCGGAGTCGGGTAGTAGCGCATCGGTCCGATCACGCGCTTCGCGTACTCGGCCTCAGCGGTGAGTACGCCGTACAGCGTGGCACCGATGAGTCCGAGACCCCCACCCCCGAAGGCTGCGGCCTGGGCCAGCTTCTTGGCTGCCCCAGCTTTGCTCATGTCACAAGGATTACACGCTGTTATGACGACGCAAGTGAAAATAGGGCGAAGCGTCGCGTATCACTACAGTAAAGATCGTGCGCTACGCAGAATCACTCCTGGACCTCGTCGGCAACACCCCGCTGGTGAGGCTGACCAAGACCACCGACGGGGCCAAGCCCCTCGTCCTGGCGAAGGTTGAGTACTTCAACCCCGGCGGCTCGGTGAAGGACCGGATCGCGGTCCGGATGATCGAGGCCGCGGAGGCCTCCGGCGAGCTGAAGCCCGGCGGCACGATCGTCGAGCCGACCTCCGGCAACACCGGCGTCGGGCTCGCGATGGTCGCCCAGCAGAAGGGCTACAAGTGCGTCTTCGTCTGCCCGGACAAGGTCAGTGAGGACAAGCGCAACGTGCTCAAGGCGTACGGCGCCGAGGTCGTGGTCTGCCCGACCGCGGTGGCACCGGAGCACCCCGACTCGTACTACAACGTGTCGGACCGGCTGGTCCGCGAGATCGAGGGCGCCTGGAAGCCGAACCAGTACGCGAACCAGAACAACCCGCGCTCGCACTACGAGACCACCGGTCCCGAGCTGTGGGAGCAGACCGACGGCAAGATCACGCACTTCGTCGCGGGCGTCGGCACCGGCGGCACGATCAGCGGCACCGGCAAGTACCTCAAGGAGGTCTCCGACGGCCGCGTCCAGATCATCGGCGCCGACCCGGAGGGTTCGGTGTACTCCGGCGGTACCGGTCGGCCGTACCTGGTCGAGGGCGTCGGCGAGGACTTCTGGCCGGAGACCTACGACCGGGAGATCTGCGACCGTGTCATCGAGGTGTCCGACGCGGACTCGTTCGCGCTCACCCGGCGGCTGGCCCGCGAGGAGGCGATGCTGGTCGGCGGTTCGGCCGGGATGGCGGCCGCCGCGGCGATCCGGCTCGCGCACGAGCTCGACGACCCGGACGCGGTGATCGTCGTACTGCTGCCGGACGGCGGCCGCGGCTACCTGACGAAGGTGTTCAACGACGACTGGCTGGCGCAGTACGGGTTCCTCGCGCACGCCAAGCAGGGGACTACGCTCGGTGACGTGCTGGCCGGCAAGGACGGCAGCCTGCCGCCGCTGGTGCACACCCACCCGCACGAGACGATCGCCGAAGCGGTCGCGATCCTCCGGGAGTACGGCGTCTCGCAGATGCCGGTCGTCCGGGCCGAGCCGCCGGTGATGGCGGCCGAGGTGGCCGGCGCGGTGTCGGAGCGGACGCTGATGGACGCGCTGTACTCCGGCAAGGCGCGGCTCGCCGATATCGTCGAGCAGCACATGGACCCGGCACTGCCGTCCCTGGGCGCCGGCGAACCGGTCACCAAGGCGGTCGAGCTGCTCGAGGGTCGGGACGCCCTGATGGTGCTGGACGACGGCAAGCCGGTGGGCGTGCTGACCCGGCAGGACCTACTGGTCCATCTGTCCGTCGACTAGTTAACGGTCTACGACTGACGGGATGATGGCGATCAGTGCGGTGATCACGATGCCGATCACCACGACCGCCGCCCCTGCGATCTGAAGAATGTCCATGCCTCAAGAGTCCTGCACCGGAGGCGCCCGGACATCGGTCCCCGGATCGGTCTTCCGCTCATCCCTTGGTCGTACACCGCCCCACCCGGACTCCTACTACAGGAGTCCGGGTTATCACCTAATGGACCACGAACGGACACCGCTTCGCGGCGGCTGACTTGTTGGCCGCCTCCGGCGGCGTGCTACCGCCGCCGGAGTGGGCGAGTCCCGTAAGCCGGGCAGGCTGTTGCCGCGGTCGCCGGAGAGCAGGTCGTTCGGCCGTGACGAGGGCTTGGAATGCGTGTTGCCAGAGCGGCTCCGGGCAACGGCGTCGTCAGGCGGTGGGTTCGGGATCTACACGGCCGCAGCTGATTGGTTAGTGGACGACCGCGAAGTCGGTCGGGTCGAGGCGGCGGGTGCGGTGCCAGTAGGTGAAGGTCCACTCGGGCCAGATGGTGGAGTTGCGGCCGGAGCTGTCGAGGTACCAGCTGGTGCAGCCTGAGTGCCACACCGTGGTGTCGAGTTCGCGTTGGACGTCGGTGACGAAGTGGTCCTGGACGTCCTCGCGGACCTCGACGTACGTCGCGTTGCGGCGGCGGAGGAGGTGCAGAGCCTGCATCACGTAGCGGACCTGGGCCTCGATCATGAAGACCATCGAGGAGTGGCCGAGGAGGGTGTTCGGGCCGACCAGCAGGAACAGGTTCGGGTAGCCGGCGACCGTGATGCCGAGATGGGCGCCGATGCCGTTGCGCTTCCAGTGGTCGGCGAGGTCGACGCCGTCCTTGCCGAGGATCGGCATCCGGGTGAGGTTCGCCGAGACGTCGAAGCCGGTGCCGAGCACGATCGTGTCGCAGGACCGCTCGGTGCCGTCCGCGGTGACCACGCCGGTCGGGGTGATCCGCGCGATCGGGGTGCTGACCACGCTGACGTTCGGCCGGGCGAGCGCCGGGTAGTAGTCGTTCGAGATCAGGATCCGCTTGCAGCCGATCTGGTAGTCGGGGGTCAGCTTGGCCCGCAGTTCGGGATCGGTGACCTGCTTGTGCAGGTGCCGCTTCGCCTGGATCTCAAGGCCTTTCATCAGTTTCGGGTTCCCCGCGAAGCCGGCGCCGCGGCCTTCGAGTCCCCAGTAGATGGCGTTCCGGATCGTCCGTTGCGCGGCCGGGAAGCGCTCGTGCAGCTTGCGTTCCCACGGGCCGATCGCGCGGTCCGGCCTGGGCGTCACCCACGGCGCGGTCCGCTGGTACACGTCCAGCTGCGCCACCTGCGGGGCGATCCGCGGTACGAACTGGATCGCCGACGCACCGGTCCCGATCACCGCGACGTTCCGCCCGCGCAGGTCCTGGTCGTGGTCCCACCGCGCCGAGTGGAACGTCGTACCGTCGAAGGAGTCGAGGCCCGGGATGTCCGGCAGCTTCGGCCGGTGCAGGCTGCCGACGCCGGCCACCAGGGCCTGGGTCTCGATCGTCTCGGCGCCGTTGACAGTGACGGTCCAGCGCCCGTCGGCCTCGTCGAAGACGGCCTCGGTCACCTCGGCCCCGTACCGGATCTTGTCCGCGATGCCGTACTTGTCCGCGCAGTGCCGCAGGTAGGCGAGGATCTCGTCCCAGGGCGCGAACATCCGGGTCCAGCGCGGGTTCTGCTCGAACGAGAACGAGTAGAGGTACGACGGGATGTCGCAGGCGCAGCCGGGATACGTGTTGTCCCGCCAGGTGCCGCCGAGGTCGTCGGCCTTCTCCAGGATGACGAAGTCTTCGCAGCCCGCCTGCTTGAGCTTGATCCCCATGCACAACCCGGCAAATCCGGACCCGACGATCACGACCTCAGCCATAGCAGCCGAGGTTACCGGCGCGTCCGCCCGCGGCGGAAGAGATCCACGGACCTGCGCCACTCATCAACCTGTTCTGGAGCGGGGTGGGTGAGCGTGGTCCGGCGCCGCCTGAGCGTCATCGGACGGGTTGATGAGTGTCTCGCGTCCGCCTACGCCTTGAGCCGGTAGAGGGTCTCGCCCGCGTTCGGGACCACGAACGTGTCGGGGTCGTTCTCCCAGGCGGTGAGATCGACGGTCGCGGGGTCGAGGTAGCCGAGGTTCGCGTCGCGTACGACGTCCTCGGGGATGCCGGTCGCGAGCGTGACCTGGACGCGGAGGTGCTCGCCGTTCACCGGGTCCCAGGTGCCGGAGCCCCGCAGGTGGGTCGAGTGCGCGAGGACGCCCCAGTGCAGGTCGCGGAACTTCTCCCACTGGCCGAGGAAGTAGTCGCGGCAGTGGTATCCGATCTGCTCGATCTCCGGGTGCATCGCGGCCAGCTGGGTGACGTGCGGCGCGTAGAGGATCACCTCGCCGCCGTCCGCGACCACCGGTTCGAGCTTGTAGAACCCCTTCGCCGCGGTCCAGATGTCGGCGTACTTCGGCGGCATCACCGAGACCACCCGGCGCACCGGATGGTCCAGGTAGCGGACGTGGGTCTGCGCCGAGATCTCCGCCGCGGCGCGCCAGGAGGACTGCGTGTCGCCGAACGCGATCGCGTGCAGCGAGTCGGTGCCGGACCGGGCGACCACGGAGAGCGCGAGCTTCTCGGCCGGGATCAGCGCGGCGGCTTCGTCGATCAGCGCCCGGACCGGGGTGATCCCCGGCGTACCGATGATGTTCGCGCTGGTGATCAGCGCACCCAGCCAGTGCGAGAAGTCGATCACCTCCTGGCCGGCGACGCCCGGGAAGAAGTACTTGTTGCCGCCGGAGAACCCGACCACCTCGTGCGGGAACACCGGCCCGACGACGAGCGCCACGTCGTGCTCGACGACCGCCCGGTTCAGCCGGACCGGGACCTCGTCGCGGAGCATCTCGCCGGAGATCTCGCCGACCCGGTCGGGGCTGATCGTGCCGAGGTCCGCGAACGTGTCCGGCTTCCACCACTCGTGGTTGATCACGTTCGGGTAGTCGTCGCCGAGGTGCTCGCGGAGCTGCTCCGGGGTCATCTCCGCATGGGTGCCGAGGGCAACCAAGATCGTGACCTGGCTGCCTTTCAGGGCCTGGGTGACCGCCTTCAGCAGCAGCGGGAGCGGGCAGCTCCGGGTCGCGTCCGGAACGATCACACAGACGCTCTTCCCCTCCAGCCCTGCACCGGCCAGGGCGTCGCCGATGAACGCCGTCACCTCGTCCTCGGTCAGGACCTGACCCGCACCACCGATCACCGCCGCATTGGTCACACCTCGACCTTACCTACCGCCCGGCCGGACCGGGACCACTGCACTCCTGCGATCACGGCGTACGCGACGCCGCCCAGGGGGACCGCCCAGAAACGGAAGAACGGGAGCTGGCCGGTGAGCGCGGTCGCGGCGAACACCACGCCGTACGTCGCGACGCCCGCGACCGTCCCGCGCCGCCGGGAGGCGAGCGCCGTGCTCGGCAGCGGACCCATGTGCCGGTCGAGCGCCGTGCCGAACGCGCTCAGGCCGACGAGCGACGTGACGATGATCAGGACCCCGCCGGGCAGGCCGCCGAGGACGATCGCGGCGGCGTTCAGGAACGTGATCAGCGCGAACGCGATCGCCAGGTCCAGCGCCCCGAACACGAGGTGTGACCGGTGCCGGCGCCTGAGGTCGACGTCGCCGGCCGTACGGAGCGGGCCGGGGTCGCCGGAGAGACGCCGTACGGTCAGGATCAGGCCGGTCACGAGCGTGACGAGCAGCAGTGCGCCGAGGACCGACAGTGTGACGGAGCGCGTCGTCGACATGTACTGGTGGACGACGCCGTCGTCGGACACGCAACTCGCGGACGGCGGGAACCAGCCGGTCCGCGGTACGGCGTTCATCGCGCCGATCGTGCGCGCGCAGTCCTCGCCGGGGTCGTACCAGTTCGGCTGGGACAGCGTGACCGCCGTCGCCCACACCAGCCCTCCGATCAGCCCCAGCCCCAGCAGAGATCCCGCCCGCCGCCGTACAAGTTCCACAGCTCTACCCTCTCATCCGTGGATCCTTACCTTGCCCAGCTCCGCCGCGACGTGGGTTCCCGGTTGCTGTTGCTGCCCGGCGCGCAGGTGCTGGCGATCGACGCCGGCGACCGGATCCTCTTCCAGCGGAGCCGTGACACCGGGTTGTGGGAGCTCCCCGCCGGCGGTGCGGAACCCGGCGACAGTTTCCGCGGTACGGCGGCCCGCGAGTTCGCGGAGGAGACCGGGCTGGTGGTGTCCGAGGAGGACCTGGTGCCGTTCGCGAGCGTGTCGCGCGCCGACGTCCACACCCTCACCTACCCGAACGGCGACAGGGTCCAGTGCTTCGCCCTCTGCTTCGAAACCCGCACCTGGACCGGCACCCTCCGCCCGGCGGCCGACGAAGTACTCGAGTCCGGCTTCTTCGTCTCGCCGCCGGGCCCGCTCCACCCACCCACCGAACTGGTCCTCTGCCTGCACACCGCCTACCAGCGAACCGGCCTGTTCCAGGCTCACTGAAGGCGCTCGGGTGCCGTCCCAGCACCCGACCGTTGCCGTTGGCAAGTAGGGGAAAGAGTGGGATATTACTGGGATGCACGTGACCTTGGCGGATCTGTCCGACGGGCTCCGGCGGCTTGGGTTGAGCAAGGCGTCCGAGGTGATCGTGCACTCGTCGTTGAGTTCCTTCGGGTACGTCGACGGCGGTGCGGAGGCGGTGTGTACGGCGCTCACCGAGGTGTGCGGGACCGTGCTGATGCCGGCCGGGACCTGGGACCTCACCGGGTTGCCGGCGCCGCCGGGGATGGTGCGGCCGCGGAACGCCTTCTGGAACGCGGAGAGCTGGCCGGAGTTCGACGAGAAGTTGTCTCAGGCAACCAGCTTCCGGACGGACCTTCCGGTCGACCGCTGGCTCGGGCGGATCCCGGAGACGTTCCGCCGGACGCGCTCCCCGTTGCGCAGCGAGCACCCGCTGTTCTCGTACCAGGCCGAAGGGCCCGCGGCCGAACGCGTCCTGGCGGCCCAGCGCCCGGACTGGCCGCTCGGCCCGATCGAGGCGCTCGACGGCGACGTCCTGCTGCTCGGCGTCACGCACACCTCGAACACCACGATCCACCTCGCCGAGCAGTACCTCGGCCGCTCCCGGTTCTACCGGTACGCGAAGTCCGCCGACGGCCTGTGGGTCGAGTACCCGAACATCCCCGGCGCCAGCCACATGTTCGACGCCCTCGAGCCGGTACTGCGTTCCGCGACCAAGGAAGTCCGCATCGGCCAGAGCCGCGTCCGCCGGATCCCCAAGCAAGCCGTCCTCGGCGCGACCCGCGACCTGATCGAGTCCGACCCGACCGCCCTGCTCTGCACCGACGACCCCACCTGCCGCTGCGCCGCCGCACTCCAGCAACGCCTGGCAGCCTGGGAGGTGCTCTAGCTGACGTCGATCAGCACTTTGCCGACGATGCTGTTCTCGACCGCGGCGTGCGCCTCGGCGGCCTCCGCGAGCGTGTAGTGGAGCAGCGGAATCCCGGCCTCCGGCCCGACCCGGATCGCCCCGGCCGCGACCGCCGCCGCGACATCGCCGAGCGCGCGCGGCCGCCACGAGTCCGGCGCCGTGTACAAAAGCACGAACTGCCACCGCGCGTTCGGCACCATCGACGCCCGCACCGGGAGTTCCATCGTCTCTCCGCCGTCGGTCGCGTACACCGCCACCGACCCGTGCGTCGCGACCACCGCGGCGTCGATCGCCGCGTTCGCTGCCGGTGACACCTCGACGATCGTGTCGACCCCGCCCGGCGCGATCGCCCGTACCTCGGACACCACGTCCTGCTGCCGGTAGTCGATGACGTGGTCCGCGCCCGCCAGCGCCGCGAGGTTGCCCTTCTCCGGGCTGCTCACGGTCGTGATCACGGTCGCGTCCGACCAGCGCGCCAGCTGGATCGCCGCGTTGCCCACCGCGCCCGCACCGCCGGCGACCAGCACGGTCCGCCCGGCCAGCTTGCCCGGCCCGAGGTGCACCGGCCCGTCCTCGGTGACGGTCAGGCACCGGTGCGCGGTCAGGAACGGTACGCCGAGGGCGGCGCCCAGGTCGTACGACGCGTCGTCGGGCAGCGGCACCACATGCCGCACCGGCACCACGGAGTACTCCTGCGCCGTACCGCCCGAAGGTCGTTGGTACGCCGCCTCCCAGAGCCACACGCGCTGCCCGCGGAGCCCCGCGTCCACGCCCTGCCCGACGGCGTCGACGACGCCGGACCCGTCCTGGTTCGGCACCTGCGCCGGGTGCACCGGCGTACCGGGCTCGCTTCCGCGGCGCGTCTTCCAGTCGGTCGGGTTGACGCCCGACCGGTGGATCCGCACCCGCACCTCTCCCGGCGCCGGCTCGGGCATCGGCCTGTCCACCAGGGTCAGGACATCGGGCTCACCGGTCACGGAGTACTCGACAGCTCGCACCCCACCGACGCTACCTCAGCCGCTTGGTGAACATCAGGGTCGCGGCGTCGTCGTTCCGTACCAACTCCATCGGCGGCACCTGCCGACCGTCGTAGATCAGCCCGCGCCCGTCCGGCAGGTACCCGCGGCGGACGTACATCCGCTGCGCCTGCCCGTAGTCGGGGTACAGCCCGACGCCGATCCCCACCACGTCCGACCGCTCGGCGACCAATGCCTCAGCGGCATCCATCAGCGCCGACCCGATGCCCCGGCGGCGGAGCCTGGGCAGCACGTTGAAGTCCTGGATCTCGGGGAGGTCCCCGAAGTACGGCGACTCCCACCGCACGGTGACGTACCCGGCGTACTCGCCGTCGACCGTGGCCACCAGGACGTCTCGCACTCCGTCACGCTGCTCGACCAGGTAGCGCTCGTACTGCGCCACCGGTTTGTCCCAGCCGAGCTCCGCCATCGCCCCGGCGATGATTTCCGGGTCGTCGTCCCGCAGCGGTCGAATGTCCATGTCCGCCAGCGTGCTGGAGGGCGGGTCGGCGGGCAAGCGGATTGCCGCCGGAGGGCGCCGTGGAGGGCGCCCTCCGGCGTGCGGTCACGGGGTCGGGTCCGGGTAGCTGCCGCCGAGGATGTCGGTGTTGCCGAAGGTCGCCGGGCAACTGCCCAGGACATTCGGTGCGGCCGCCGGGGTGGCGGTGTAGAGCGACGCCCGATAGCTGTTGATCGCCGGGCACACGCCCGCGGCGTGGGAGTCGTTCCAGACCGCGACCGCCGAGTCGTTCGTCGCCGCGGCGTACACGTAGTCGCCGAGGAACTCCGACGTGAGGCTGTTCGCGCTACTACCGCGCGGGTCGCCGCCCGGTGTCCGTTCGAGCGTCGTCCACCCGGACGGTACGCCGTTCACGACGTTCGCGTGCCGTACCTCCCCGACGAGAGCGCGTGGGTCCGTCGTGTTGTCCCGGTACGGCGTGGTGAACGAGTTGTGCACGACGTACAGGTCCGTTCCGTCCGGAGACACCGCCGGCGCCGTGTAGACCGGACGATCGCCCGCCTTGAGCGGGATCGGCGCCGGGGTGGACCAGGAGGTGCCACCGTTCCGCGACGAGGTCAGCATCAACTGCTCGTGGTTCAGGCCTGCCCTGCCGTCGGACCAGGTCATGAAGATCTCGTTGGTCGCTCCTGCGCCGCTGGGGCGTCCGTTCGCGATGTCGACGTTCGGTCCGCCGGCCAGGTCGACGCGGGCGCCTGCGATCCCGTCCATCACGGGGCGACCCTGGACCGGGTCGAGCACGCCGGGCTCGACCACCGGGGCGACCGCGGTCGGGCCGGTGAAGTGCGCGCCGCCGTCGGTCGACTTGTACATCAACTGCAGACTGGCACCGCTGCGGACGCCGACGCCGAACACGTACACGTTGCCCGTGCTGTCGGTGCGTACGACGCATCCGTCGGGCTGCTGGCTCATGCCGTTGCTGGTGGCCGGGCCGACCTGGCTCGTGGTCCAGGTGCGACCGCCGTCGGCCGAGCGTCCGACCATGAGCGGCACCGGGAATGCTCGGCCGTGGCTGTTGCTGCGGAAGCTGGCCCAGCACGCGTACACATGCCCGAAGAACCGGCTGCTCGCCGCGTTGTCGGCGTACACCTGCTCCTTGTCGGAGAAGGTCGTCGACGACTGCCTCGAGATGATCACCGGCGCGGTCCAGGCGGACGCGTCGTTCGCCGCGGCCGCGTGCACGTCGTCGGTCGTCGACACCGCGATCGCCTCGAATCCGCGGAACGTCTCCAGTTGCCGTACGGCGGAGAAGTTCGCCGTGAGGTTCGCGTAGTACAACCGGGAGCCGTTGGCCCAGGAGAACTTGCCGTCCGGTCCGGGCCGCGGGCCGAACGCGACGGCCGGGTCGCCGTCCGAGACGAGGCCCGCCTCGTAGTAGCGCGGCAGGGTGCCGATCTTGCCCACCTGCGGGGTGCACACGGCCGGGCCGAGGCAGTTGCGCGCGGTCCAGCCGGTGTACGTCGGCTGTGTCCAGCTGTTGCCGCTGTCGAACGAGAAATAGACACCGGACACGCCGACCCCCGGGGTGAAGGGGCAGGTGCTCGGGTCTCCGGCGGCGCACGACTCCATGTCGATCTCGTCGTTCACACCGGCGACGACGACCGACGGATCATGCGCGTCGATCGCCACCGCGGGCTCGTTCTGCTTGTTCTGCGAGAACGGCGTCGGCGGGCTTCCGACGGTCACCTCGACGGCCTGGTTCGCGTAGGCGGCGACCGCGGCGCCGGACAGTGCGGCTGCGAAGGCAGCGACGGAAGCGATGACGAGGCGTGGTCTGCCCATGATCCCCTCCCAGGACGACCATCGGCCGGGACCGTCTCCCGGCCAGGATGGGCGTTTCGACCTTGCGCCTGTGGACGGTGCCGCACAACACCTCGGCACTGTGCGTGACGGTCCGCGACACCGGTAGTACGCCTCGTATTTCCGGGTGTAGCGGTCAAAAACTGACCGCTATCCCCGGTTAGGGTCATGGCATGACGACGAACGAGCAGACCCTGACCCCGGAGCGCGCCGACCTCCTGGACCTTCTCGCGACCCGGCGGCAGTTCCTGCGGCACACGGCGCAGGGGCTGACCGACGAGCAGGCGAGCACCCGCAGCACCAAGAGCGAACTGACGGTCGGCGGGCTGATCAAGCACGTCATGACCGTCGAGCAGCACTGGGCCGAGTTCGCCCAGGGCAAGGGGCAGACGGCGCCGGTCGAGTTCACGCCCGAGGTGATCGCGGAGTGGCAGAAGCAGTTCCGCTTCGTCGAGGGGGAGACGCTGGCCGACGTTCTCGCGGCGTACGAGAAGGTTGCCGCGGCCACCGAGGAACTGGTCCGCACCCTCGATCTCGATGCCAAGTACGAGTTGCAGGCCGCGCCGTGGCAGCCGCCGGGCGTGTTCTGGTCCGTTCGGATGGCGTTCCTGCACATCGCCTCCGAGACCGCCCAGCACGCCGGCCACGCGGACATCATCCGGGAGACGATCGACGGCCAGAAGACGATGGGCTGACCCGCTCGCAACATTCGGTCGCAACATTCGGTCGGCTGATCGCATCGAGGTTGGTAAGGGGAGAACCAAACCTCGGTGAGCTGACCGCCCCCACGGAACTCCGTGAGTCGCCGATGGTCCGGCACGCCGCGACGCGGCGTGCCAGTCCGCTCAGGAGACCGTCCGTCGGCTTCCGGGGACGGTGGGGGAGAGGTACAACTTCATGCGATTCAGGGGAACGGCCGTTCTGGCCGTGGGAGTCGCTGTTCTGCTGCTGGGGGCAGGAACGGCAGAAGGAGAAACGAGAGCGTCGCGGGACAACCCCGGCATCCGGATCGTTCCGGGGCCGGAGGAGCCGGTGGACGCTCAGTTCGTCGCCGGTGCGAGCAACGTCGTACCGGCGACCGCACCGGCGGCGACCGACATCGGGACGGCCAGGATGCAGGCCGCGGTGGCGCCCTACTACGCGTGCCCGGGGTTCAGCGGGCTGGAGGCAACGAACCCGTTGGCGAACCTGTACGCCGACAAGTTCGCGTGGGGACCGTATGCGGCGTACAAGGTCGGCAACGGCGGCGGGAACATCAACTGGTCGCTGAATCCGTACAAGAACGCGAGCTGGTACATGTGGTTCCACTCGCTCCGTTGGCTCGGCCAAGGAATCATCGCCGCGGGCAAAGGTGATCTGACCGCGCTGACCCGGGTGAACACGATCGCGTACGACTGGTACCGCGACAACCCGTACTCGTGGAAGGCGAACGTCGGCGCGTGGGAGTCCACGATGCACCGGACCAACGTGCTGATCTGCCTGCGCCAGGCGGTCCTGTCCGGGCTGCAGGTCACGACGCTGCCGGCCAAGTACACCTGGATCGACAGCGCGCTGCTGAGCCACGCCCGCTTCCTGACGAACTACTGGAGCGGCGCCTGGAACCACGGCACCGACGAGAGCATCGCCCTCTTCGGCGTCGGCTGCACACTCGGCCGGACGGACTACAAGAACCTCGCCCAACAACGCCTCGGGGCGGGGATCACCACCTCGATCGACGCCCAAGGGTCGACCAACGAACAGTCGACCGGGTACGCCGCCTTCAACTACTCGCTCTGGGGCCGTGCGATCGCGGTCCTGCAGAACTGCGGCGTCAGCCCCGGTACGACGATCGCGACGCGCCGTGAACTGCTCGCGAAATGGTTGACGCTGGCAACGAACTCGCTCGGCAAGCTGCATCAGCTCGGGGACACCGAGGTCCAGGCGACGTACCCGTGGACGGGGACGCCGATGGAGTACGCCGGGTCGCTCGGGACCCGCGGTACGGTGCCGCCGTGGCGGGTCGGGGTCTACTCGGCCGGGTACGTGTTCGGGCGGACGGGCTGGGGGACCGATCCGGCGCGCGGGTTCACGGGCGAATCGGCGTACAGCATCAGGTTCGGGCCGGCGCGGGCGTTCCACGGGCACTTCGACCACACGAGCATCACGTACACAGCCCGCGGGCGGGACATCGTCGTCGACGGCGGATACGCGGCGTACAACGCCGGGGCGTACCGGACCTGGGCCGTCAGCCCGGCGGCGCACAGCGTGATGACGACGCCGCTGTCGGCGTACCCGAATCCGGTGACCCGGCTGACCGCCTCGTCGGTGAAGGCCAACGCGGAGTCCTACGTGTTCACCGACGTGCCGGGGAGCGGGATCAGCCGCGCGCGTTCGGTCCTCGTACTGAAGGACCCGGACCTGCTCGTCGTGTGGGACCGGGCGTCGGCACGGACCGCGCAGGCGTTCCAGACCTTGTGGCACCTGCCGCCGGACCAGCGCGCGACGGTCTACTCGCGGACGACCGCGGTGGCCATGGCACCGGGGGACACGACGCGGACGGTTCTGTTCCAGGTGCCGTTCAAGCAGGCGCTGCCGGCCGGAGCGACCCTGGTCAAGCAGGCGCAGACCAACCCGATCCAGGGCTGGTACTACCCGACCAGCTACGACCGCCGTTCCGCCCCCACGGTGATGCTGGCCCGGTCAGGCAGGTCCGCGTCGATCCTGTCGTTCGTCGTACCGGTCCGGGCCTCCGGCGGGGTCACCTACTCGGTCCGGCAGTCCGGTACGACATTCATCGTCAACCTGAACGTGGGTGGTCAGAAGACCGCGATCGCCATCTCCGGCGGTGGTTCGCTCTACCGCGCCGGCTGACGCGAGGCGCGGAGCTCGGCGAAGGCCGTCGGCGGCCCGTCGTCCAGCCGGGCCCCGACGGCCGCGGCACACTCCGCGGGTGACAGTTCCTCCGAGTTCACTTCCACGTCGTACACGCCGTGGTCGTGGACGAGGGGGAACTGCAGCGCGGCCCGGCCGATCGTGCGGTTGCCGCGTTCGCGTTCGCGGCGTTCGAGCTCCGCGAGCGAACAGCGGACGCCGACGAACAGGACGGGCAGGTCCTCGAACACGGTCAGGCAGTCGTCGAGCCGCCAGCGCTCGCCGAGGATGTGGTCGACGACCACGTTGTTGCCGGCCGACGCCATACCCGCGACGGCCCGGTGGAAGCCCAGCACGGTCCGCTGGAAGATCGGCAGGAATTCCTCCTCGGTCCAGTCCCACCGGTTCCGGATGTGGTGGAAGTGGTCGATCTTCAGGAGGTACCACGCGCCGTCGAGCGTGTTCATCAACTGCTCGGCGATGGTGGACTTCCCGGAGCTCGACGTCCCGTTCAGGAGGATCACCCGTCCGGGTCCGGCGGGCGTGGTCTCGGTCAGCTCATGCGTTGCGGTGATCGGCACCGCCCCATCATCGCGGGTTCCTCAGCTCTGCCGGACCCGCGGCACCTGGAACCGATGCACCTGCTGCGGCCACCCACACACCTCGGCGATCCTCCCCGCCCAGTACCGCGCCTGCTCCTCGCCGGCCACATCCAGTACGGCGAACCCGCCCAGGTGCTCCTTCGACTCCACGTACGGCCCGTCGGTGAACATCGGCGTACCACTCGAAGCATCCACACTGAACACCGGCGCCTCCGGGTCCAGCCCCCCGGTGAAGATCAACACCCCCGCCTCCCGCATCTCCGCCAGCAACGGCTTCAACGCCACGGACTTGGCCATCAACTCCTCGTCCGTATGCTCCGGCACCCACTCCTCATTGAAGGCAACGAGGTACTCACCCATAACACCCTCCTCAACCAGGCAGCCCAACGCCACCCTCCACCCACACCACGAACGGGTCCGGCCAGATCCGACAACTCACCCTAGGACCCACGACGACGGCCCCCATCAACTGATGGGGGCCGACAGAGGGTTCAGGCAGGGAACTTGATCCCGGTGTTGCTGTGGCAGCGGTAGCCGTTGGGGTTTTTGTGGAGGTACTGCTGGTGGTAGGCCTCGGCGTAGTAGAACGTGGTGGCGGGGGCTATTTCGGTGGTGATGTCGTCGTAGCCGAGGGGCTTGATGGCTGGGGCGTAGAGGTCGCGGGTGCGTTCGGCTTCGGTGCGCTGGGCGTCGGTGGTGTAGTAGACGGCTGAGCGGTACTGCGAGCCGAGGTCGTTGCCCTGGCGCATTCCCTGGGTCGGGTCGTGGGTCTCCCAGAAGACCTTCAGCAGGTCGGTGAAGGTGGTCTTGGTGGGGTCGTAGACGACCCGGACGGCCTCCGCGTGGCCTGTGCGGCCGGTGCAGACCTCTTCGTACGTCGGGTTCGGGGTGTAACCGCCTGCGTACCCGACGGCCGTCGTGTAGACGCCCGGCTGCTGCCAGAAGATCTCCTCGGTGCCCCAGAAACATCCGGTGCCGAACCAGACCTCCTCGAACCCCTCGGGCGCGGCAGCGGTCTGCGGGGTGTGCAGGACGATGTTCTCGTCCGGTACGGCGAAGCCGGGGGTGGGCCGGCCGGGCAGTGCGGCCTGCGGCTCGACCATGGCGGTGTTGCGGGTGAAGAACGACATTCTCACGCCTCTCGCAGAGTGACTCTCATAGTCTTCCAACGCCCCCGGCCGGCCCAACCTTCCTCGCATCCCTTACGGCACCATGACGGGCGGACGTGCAGCACTCAGCAACGTTTGCCTGATGGCCTGGCGGGCCGCCATCACGCGATCATCACCCCAGTACGACGGGCCGGCGCATCGGTCAGGGAGTTGTACGAAACGGCCAGCCGATGTACACCGTCCCGGAGCGCGTCCTCCTCCAGCGTGAACGGGAGGCGGATGAAGGACTCGAGGCCGCCGTCGGGGGAGAAGCGGGAGCCGGCGACGAGGAGGGCGCCGTTGCGTTGGGCAACGCCGACGAGGCTGGAGCCGACCGGCTCGGGCAGCTCGCACCACAGCGACAGCCCACCCGCCGGCAGCCGGAACTTCCACGACGGCAGCTCCGAAGCCACCGCCGCCGCGAGCGCGTCCCGCCGACGGGCCAGCGAGGCACGGCGTTCCGGGAGCAGCGTCGACCGCTTTCGCAGCAGGTCCGCGACCACGAGCTGCTCGAGAACCGGCGCCCCGAGATCCAGCGAGGCCCGCGCGTCCAGTACCCGGGCCACCAGCGCCGCCGGCACCCGCATCCACCCGATCCGCAGCCCGCCCCAGAACGACTTGCTCACCGACCCCACGGTGATCACCCCGTCCGGGTCGTACAACGCGAACGGCGGCGGCATCTCCTGCCCGTCCAGCGACAGCTCGAACAGCGTCTCGTCCACGATCGCCGTCGTCCGCGCCCGCGCGAACGCCCGCGCCAGCCGCTGCCGGTCCGCCGCCGGCATCAGGAAACCGGTCGGGTTCTGGAAGTCCGCGACCAGCCACGCGGCCCGCGGCGCCGTCTGCCGGATGGTTGCCTCCAGCAACGGCAGGTCCCATCCTCCGGGCGACATCGGTACGGCGACCACCCGGCAGCCGCTGCGCCGGATCGCGTCCACCGAGTTCGGGTGCGTCGGGCTCTCGGTGAGGACCCGGTCGCCGATCTGGGTGGTCGCGCGGACCGCGATCGACGTCGCCGCGAGCGCCCCGGCGGTGACGATGATCTGGTCCGCGGTCGTCGGCAGGCCGCGTTCGCAGTACGCCGCCGCGATCTCGGCTCGCAGTACCGGCAAACCCTGCGGGTGGTATCCCGGCGTCGCCAGGTGCAGCGGCAGCTCGAGAGCCGCCGACGCCACCGCCGTACTGATGCCGGGCACCGCCGACGGTGCCGCGCAGGTGAAGTCGTACAGCCCCTCGGTGTCGATACCGGGCGCGTGGTGCCGCCCGAGCTCGGGCTCGACCTTGGACGGCAATGCGGTCACGCTGCCGGAGCCGCGCCGGCTGGTCAGGTACCCGCTGTCCCGCAGCTCGCGATACGCCGACGCCACCGTCGTCCGGCTGACCCCGAGCGCCTCGGTGAGTTCCCGCTCGCTCGGCAGCCGGGAGCCGGGCATGATCCGGCCGTCCGCGATCAGCAGCCGGAGCCGCTCGGCCAACACGCGGTACGCCGGACCCGGGCCGCCGGTCCACTCGCCGAGCAGGCCGGTCAACGTACTGGCGGGGAGATAACGGGCTTGCATGCAGTCCACTATCGCGCAATTGGCTATCGAATGCCAGGCCACTTCCTCCGGATACTGGGTTGTGTGACCGCCACCTCCGATGCCGCGCCACGGCAGCTCGCCCCGATCAACCCGATCCAGCAACTGAAGGCCGGCCACCTGCCGCGCCGCCTGGTGCAGCTGTACGTCGGCCTCTCGCTGTACGGCGCCTCGATGGGCCTGATGATCCAGGGCAACCTCGGCCTGGACCCGTGGGACGTGTTCCACTCCGGCATCACCAAGCACGTCGCGCTCAGCTTCGGGACCGTGGTGATCGCGATCAGCTTCGTCGTACTGCTCGCCTGGATCCCGCTGCGCCAATGGCCCGGGCTCGGCACGATCAGCAACGCGATCGTGATCGGCCTGGTCACGGACCTCACGCTGGCCACGATCGACCGGCCGCACGCGCTCTGGCTGCGGATCGTGTTCATGCTGTCCGGCGTCGTCCTGAACGCGCTGGCCGGGGCGCTCTACATCGGCGCGCAGTTCGGCCCGGGGCCGCGCGACGGCCTGATGACCGGCCTGGTACGCCGTACGGGCCTGAGCGTCCGGCTGGTCCGCACGACCCTCGAGCTGACCGTCCTCGCCACCGGATTCCTGATGGGCGGCTCGGTCGGCGTCGGAACGGTGGTCTACGCGCTCTCGATCGGCCCTCTGGTGCACGTCCTGCTGCCGATCTTCACGGTCCGCCTCAAGTCCACCCAGCCTGCTGATCGGTAGGCAGACGAAGGTGAGAAGCTGGTGACGTGCAGCACGCGGCGGCAGGTCGAAGAGTTCCCACGGTCGCCGGAGAAGGAGCGCGAACCGCTCGCTGCGTAGGTGGACGCGATCGTCACGTACCGGTCGACCGGTTGCGGGCCGCGGCTGCGGGGGAGGCGGCCTGTGTGGGGATGTGCGCCGGGCTGGTGCCCCGGGTGCGGGATGTCGGCGTACGGGTGATGCTGCTCGACGTTGCGTCCACCGGGTTGAGCCGGCGGGGGGAGGTGCTGTGAGCGCGTATCGGTTCACGGCGCCGCTGTGGTTGTATCCGGGGGAGGCTGCGTGGCACTTTCTGACGGTGCCTGAGGAGATCAGCGACGAGATCACGGAGCTGACCGAGGGGCGGCGTCGTGGGTTCGGGTCGGTTCGGGTTGCGGTGACGGTGGGCGGGAGCAGTTGGCGTACGTCGGTGTTTCCGGCGAAGGACGGGACGTACGTCCTGCCGGTGAAGAAGCCGGTCCGCGTGGCTGAAGCGCTGACCGAGGGCAGCCCGGTGGAGACACACCTCGCGCTCGTCGACCTCTGAACCTGAACGACGAACGCCGCCGGAAGGCCGGCGGCGTACGTTCGTCCTGTCGGCTGGGGTCAGCCGCGGCCGGACGGTTTGTTGTCGGTGTCCCTGCTCGGCTGGCCGGAGCGTGCTGCCTTTCCGGAGTCGTCCTTGGCGGCGGCCCCAGCCGTCTTCGCGGCGGCCTCAGGAGACGTCGGACGCGGCTGCGCAACTCCCCGAAGGGCACTTTGCATCGCGAGACCGCCGTCCAACTGTGCCCCCGTCACGTTCTGCCCCGTGGCCGCCGGCCGCTGCCCGGTGGTCTGCGACGGCTCGCCCGCGCCGCGGGGCTGCTGCCCGGTGACCTGGGGCTGTTGGCCGGTGGTCTGAGGTTGTTGTGGTTGCTGGCCTGGGGTCGGCTGGCGAGTGTCGGCGCCAGGGGCCTGAGGGTCCACGCCGGGCGACTGGGGGTCGGCGGCCGGCGCGGCTGCTTCGGCGGTTGGCTCTTCGGTGGTGACGGCGGGGGCGGCGGTTTCCTCAGCTGCCAGGTCGTCGAAAGACAGCTGGCCGTCGGCGGCGAGGTTGTCGTCGGAGGTCAGGTGCTCGTCGGCGACGACGTTTTCGTCGACGCCCGCCAACCACCGTTCGCTCATCGACGGTTGTGCCGCGTCGCCGACCTCGGCCCGCGGCTCTCCCGCCTCGCCGACACCTCGGTCGCCGGTCTCCGCTTCACCGACTGGCCGGTCGCCGGTCTCCGCTTCACCGACCGTCCTGGCGCCGGTTTCTGCTTCGCTGGACGTGTCGAGCGACGGCGGCTCCCCGGCAGGGGTCTGTTGACCGGGGTTATCGTCGAGGGACTGGTCGCCGTTGTCCTCGCCGACAGCGCGCGCGTTGCTGGTCTCCGGGCCGGCGACCGGCGTCACGAACTGCACGTTGTCGTCGATCTGGCGGCCCTGCTGCTGGTTGAGGTCCGGACCGCTCTGGCCGTTCTCGGCGATCTGCTGCTGGAGCTGCTGCACGCGGGTCTCGAGCAACGCCTGCGCGTGCACCTGCGCCTGGATGGTCTGCTCCAGCGACGAGATCCGCTGTGACTGCTGGTCGAGGGTCGCCTGCAGCGACTGGACCTGCTGCGACATCTGGTCGTTCAGCTGCCGAGCAGCGGTCGTCGGCTGCTGCGGCTGCACCTGCTGCTGCCCCGGCACGTTCTGGAACCGGCCCTGCGGCCGGAACACCTCGTCCATCCGCCCCGACGCGAGCGCCGCCAGGTCGGACCGGTTGATCGTCGACCGCCCGATCGCGTACCGCACCGCCGGATCCGTGCGTTTCACATCCCGCGCCGCCTGCGTGAACGCCGCCTTCAGCATCTTCGTGCCCTGGCGCGTGTTCCGCCACCGCGAGTACCGGTTGGCGATCCGGCGCAACGGATTCCTGGTCGGCGCAGGCGTCGACGTACGCGCCGACATCGCCGCACCGAGCTGCTGCGAGACCGCGCCGTACCGATCCGGGCGGAACTGCGCGTCGACGTGGGTGCCGGCCAGCATCTGCAGGTCGGCGCGCGTCATGTGCGCGCGGCCGATCTGCTCGCGGACGGCAGGGTCCATCCGTTTGACGTCCCGGGCCGCCTGCGCGTACGCCGCCTTCAGCGTCTTGGTACCACGACGAGTCGTGTTCCACCGTGAGAACCGTTGGCGGATGCCGCGCGGGTTCTCCGGGTAGGACTGGCTCATGAGGTCTCCTAGTCGATGTAAACGGCGTAGTTGACCCCGACAGACGTTGTCAGCGGGTCCCTGCTGGGTTTGGTGCTGTACAGGTGGATCTGGGCTCCCGGCCGCAGCCAGACGGCCAGGTGCCGGCGGCCGGTCCCGGCTCCGGGCTCCCACTCGTCCGCGAAGGTCGGGCTGCTCTCGTCACCGACGTAGTCGGGCTGCCCCCAGTGCCGGGTCGCGAGCGCCAGGTGGTCCGGCCAGTGCGCGTCCAGGCCGGCCTCGGCGGCGGTGATGTCGGCCGGACCGATCTCGTACGCCGACCAGCCGCTGTCCGGGCAGTCCGGGAACGCGAGCCCGTCGAACACGATCATCGTGGTCCCGCGCCGGGTGGTGAACCCCCACGAGACCATGTCGGCGGCGATCACCTCGCCGGCCTGCAGCGGCCACGGCTGCCAGGACGTCTGGCCCATCACCCGATGCACCAGCGCGCGCACGACCTCCGGCCCGGCCTCGTCGCCGTCCGGGCCCGCGATCACGGTCCAGTCCGGGATCTCGGCGAGGTCCGCCATCGCCAGGTCGTCCTGGTCGAGCGGCCTGTCCTGCGTCTTCATCCGGCGCCGTCGTCCTTCCTGCCCGGTCCCACCAGCGGGTCTCCTGCGAGCAACCGTAGGCGGCGGGTGGGTCATTCCGCCAGCCGGTACGACGTACCTGTGGACAACTCGGTTCCGCCGATCCGCCGGGCTGTGGACGGGCTGCCGGCGTTCAGCAGACCAGGCCGTACGCTGGTCCGGTGAACACCGAACACCAGTACGGCTTCGAGACACTTGCCATCCACGCCGGGAACGAGCCTGACCCGACGACCGGAGCGGTGGTGCCGCCGATCTACGCGACCAGCACCTACAAGCAGGACGGCGTCGGCGGGCTGCGCAACGGGTACGAGTACTCCCGGTCGGCGAACCCGACCCGGACGGCGCTGGAGGAGTGTCTGGCCGCGATCGAGGCCGGCACCCGCGGCTTCGCGTTCGCCAGCGGCCTGGCCGCCGAGGACACGCTGATCCGGTCGGTGTGCGCGCCCGGCGACCACGTGGTGTTCCCGGACGACGCGTACGGCGGCACGTTCCGGCTGTTCTCCAAGGTGCTGAGCAACTGGGGTGTCGAGATGACGCCCGCCGCGGTCACCCACCCGGAGGCGATCCGGGCCGCGATCCAGCCCGGGAAGACCAAGGTGGTCTGGCTGGAGACCCCGACGAACCCGCTGCTGAACGTCGCGGACATCGCGATCGTGGCGCAGATCGCGCACGACGCGGGCGCGCTGCTCGTGGTGGACAACACGTTCGCTTCGGCGTACCTGCAGCAGCCGCTCGAGCTCGGCGCGGACGTGGTCGTGCACTCGACGACGAAGTACATGGGCGGGCACTCCGACGTCGTCGGCGGCGCGCTGGTGGTCCGGGACGCGGGCCTCGCGGACAAGATCGCCTTCCACCAGAACGCGATCGGCGCGGTCGCGGGCCCGTTCGACTCCTGGCTGGTACTGCGGGGCATCAAGACGCTCGGCGTCCGGATGGACCGGCACAGCGACAACGCCGAGCGGGTCGTGGAGTTCCTGCAGCGGCACCAGTCCGTCAGCCAGGTGCTGTACCCGGGGCTCGACGGACATCCCGGCCACGAGACGGCCGCCAAGCAGATGAAGCGCTTCGGCGGGATCGTCAGCTTCCGGGTCACCGGCGGCGAGGCGCAGGCGCTGGACATCTGCAACAAGGCGGAGGTCTTCACCCTCGGCGAGTCCCTCGGCGGCGTCGAGTCGCTGATCGAGCACCCCGGCAAGATGACCCACGCCTCGGTCGCCGGCACCCCGCTCGAGGTCCCCGCGGACCTGATCCGGCTGAGCGTGGGCATCGAGACGATCGACGACCTCCTCCAAGACCTGGACCACGCCCTCTCCTGACCCCACCCTCCTCGCCCCGGCACGCGGGGCCGCGTTGACGCGAGGGGATATCCCCTCGCGTTGATGGTGCTCCGGTGTTGTCAAGGGCGGAGAAGGGGCAACGCCGAGGGTTGTCCCCTCGCGTCAACGTCGGCGCGCGGCGGGCCGGGGCGCGGGGGCGGTGGCGCCGGTGGAGCTGGTGGATGGGCGAGGTGAAGGGGTGTGCGGTGGGGCTGGTAGTTGGGGTTGACTTCGGGTCGACGTTCACCAAGGCGGTGGTGGTGGATGCAGGGTCGGGGGAGTTGGTCGCGCGGGCCGAGCACCGGACGACGATCGACACCGACGTGATGGACGGGTGGCACGCGTGTCGCGCCGTACTGGAGGAAGCTGACCGCGGTGTGCGGAACGCCGAGGTACTTGCCTGTTCGAGTGCGGGTGGTGGGCTGCGGATCGGTGTCGTAGGCAACGAAGAGCTCGTCACCGCGGAGGCCGGGAAGCGGGTCGCGCTGTCCAGCGGAGGGCGCGTGGTGGCGGTCGTCAGCGGCGGGCTGACCGCGACGACCCAGAAGGAACTGCGCAAGGATCGCCCCGACGTCGTGCTGTTGCTCGGCGGGACCGACGGCGGCAACTCGGCCGTTCTGCTCCACGCTGCCGAGACGCTCGCGAAGTACCGGTGGCGGAAACCGATCGTTGTCGCGGGCAACGTCGACGCCCGGGACGAGATCGCCGGCACGCTGACAGCAGCGGGTGTACCGCACGTACTGGCGGACAACGTCGTACCGGAGATCGGCGTGTTCGCGCCGGACAGTGCGCGGGCCGCGATCCGGGAGATGTTCCTCGCGCACGTGATCGGCGGGAAGAACCTGTCCAGGGACCCGGCGTTCGCGCGGATGGTCCGGGCCGCGACGCCGGACGTCGTACTGCGTGGCGTCGAGGTGCTGGCCGGTCTGCACGGGGACGTCGCGGTCGTGGACATCGGCGGCGCGACCACCGACGTGCACTCGGTGATCGAGCTCGACCCCGAGGACGCGAACCTCGGCCGCGAGGTGGTTGCCACGCATCCGGTCACCCGGACCGTGGAGGGCGACCTCGGCATGCGGTGGAGCGCCGTACCGGTCGTGGACGCGGGCGCGGAGGCCGGGCTGATCGTGGACGTCGACGGGACCCGGGCTGCGGCGGAGCGGCGTCGCGCGGATCCGGCGTACCTGCCGGCCGATCGGCGCGAGGCGGCGTACGACGAGACGCTGGCGAGTGTCGCCGCGACGGTCGCGCTGCGGCGGCACGCGGGACGGCAGCGGATCGTGTTCGGGCCCGGCGGGCGGGTGATCGAGCGATCCGGCAAGGACCTGCGCGAGGTCGACCTGCTGGTCGGATCCGGCGGAGTGCTGCGGCACAACCCGCCGGAGGTCGCGGCGCGGATCCTCGGTGCGATCGGGACCAACGCGCAGGAGGAGGGCTGGCTGGTCCCGGAACGTGCCGAGGTGTGCGTCGACGCGGACTACGTGCTCGCCGCGGTCGGTCTGCTCGCGGACGACGCCCCGAAGGCGGCCGAGGGGCTGGCCGCGCATATTCATGGAACGGGCCTCGTCGGGCACTAGGCTCCTGAGAGGGAGGTCGAATGAGCGACGTGGGGCGGGACGAAGCGGCGGACGAGAGTCCGGTCGCCGACGAGGAGGTGCTGGAGACCTCCAGCGAGTCGGCGGTCGGAACGTCATCGGCGAAGGTGGACCACGGAGTGACGCCGGCGATGGAGATCGCCAGTGCGTGGGCGTGGCGGTTCCTGGTGATCGTGGCGGCCGTCGGTGTGATCGGGTACGCCGTGCGGTACCTGTCCGAGGTCGTGGTGCCGGTGACCGTCGGCGTCCTCCTCACCGCGTTGCTCGTGCCGGTGACCAAGGGCCTGCAGAAGCTCCGGCTGCCGCGCGGTCTGGCCGCCGGCGTGACCGTGATCGCGACGATCATCGTGGTCGCCGGCCTGCTGACGCTGGTCGGGACGCAGATCGCCGGGCAGTTCGAGGACCTGTCCAAACAGGTCGGCGAAGGTGTCCAGAAGCTGCGCGACCTGGCCCGGATCAACTTCGGCCTGACCGACAGCGACATCACCAACCTGTTCAAGCAGATCCAGAAGCAGATCACCTCCGGCGGCGCGCTCGGTCAGCAGGCGGCCGCGGTCGGTACCACGGCGACGCACGTGGTCGCCGGACTGTTCATCTCGCTGTTCTGCCTGTTCTTCTTCCTGTACCAGGGCGAGCAGATCTGGTCGTGGCTGGTCCGGCTGTTCCCGCGCCGCGCCCGCGACAAGGCCGACTCGTCCGGACGCCGGGCGTGGGTGTCGCTGACGGCGTTCGTCCGCGCGACCGTGATCGTCGCCGCGGTCGACGCGATCGGCATCTCGCTCGGCGCCGCGATCCTCGGACTGCCGCTGGTCAGCGCGATCGGCATCCTGGTGTTCGTCGGTGCGTTCATCCCGGTGGTCGGCGCCCTGGTCAGCGGCATCGTCGCCGTCCTCGTCGCACTGGTTGCCAAGGGCCCCATCATCGCGATCGTGATGCTCGCGGTCGTGGTCGGCGTCCAGCAACTGGAGGCCCACGTCCTGCAGCCCTTCCTGATGGGCCGGGCGGTCAGCGTCCACCCGCTCGCCGTCATCCTCGCGATCGCCACCGGCGTCGTCATCGCCGGCATCGTCGGCGCGCTGGTAGCCGTCCCCACCGCCGCCGTCCTGAACGCCATTGTCAACCACCTGGCCGGCAACGACCCGGACCCCGAACCCCCACGAAGACGCCGCCCCCGACCAGTGCCAGCCGAGGACTAACCGAGCTGCGGGAACGCCATGGCCCACAGCGCGGCACAGCGACGTGGCAGCTGGAGTCGTGGCCAGAGCGCGACCAGGACGTCGTGATTCAGGTACTCGGTCAGGTCGGCCTCGGTCGACGCCTCGCTGATCACCTTGCTGTACAGGGCAATCGCGTCAGCGGCCTCCGCCAGGTCGTACGCACGGTCGGCTCCCCAGTCGAGCCGGGTCGGTAACTCGACGACACCCGCGGCCGGCCCGTCGAGCGACTCGAGCGACGACGGCACGACGTACGGAATCATCGACGCGTAGGTGTCGCCGGGTTGCGCCTTGCGTTCGCCGCCGAGGCTCGTGGCCCACGAGGACGCGGTACGCCGGATGCGTCCGATCTGCTCGGCTCCCACGCCGTACCGGATGAACGCGTCATCGGGGAGTCGCGCGCCGGCCCGCAGTTGCGAGGCGAACATCGGGCGATCCAGCGGGTGGGCTTCGCGGTGGTCGGCGAGCTCGAGCAGGGCGTCCCGGTCGTACCGTCCGCTGTCGAGAACAGCCTGTACGTCGATGAAGTCGCGCGCCTCGAGCCGCGAGTAGACGGCGCCGACCTTGCTGCCGACCGCGTCGAGCTCGGACAGTACGGCGCCGAGGTCCGTGTCGACCGGAGGATGCCGACGGAGGTCGACGCCCAGGTCGACCTTGGTGGTCGCATCGACGACGAGCCTGGCGAACTGCGGGGCCCGCCGGGCGAGCTCGACACCGTGACCGGCGGCGCGGTAGGTGGCCACCAACCGGTCGACGGACTCCGCGAAGTGGACGGGCTCGAGGTCGTTGGTGAAGAGGTCGATGTCGTCGGACTCACGGTTCCCGAAGCCGTGCAGTTGAAGGGCATAGCCGCCCGCGAGGACGAAACCGGGCAGGACATGGAGCCCGAGAGTGGCCAGCCTGGTCTGGAGCGGCGTCATGGACGGACCATAACGGGACCGGCCGCCCTCGCGAGACGAGGACGGCCGGTGCGGTGCGGGTCAGCGCTGGATGTTGTTGTCCTTCGGCTTCACCATGTTGGCGCCGGTCTGCTGCTGGGCGCCGTGCTCGCCCGGCTGCTGGCCGGTCGCGGCCGGCGTCTGCGGTGCCTGGGCGCCCGGACCGGGGACGCCGCTGAAGGCGGCCATCGCGCTGCGCTGGACGTCCGACTGGACGCCGGCGCTCTGGTTGACCTGCGACTGGGAGGTCCGCGCCATGTCCTGGAGGATCTCGTTGCGCGCCTCCATGGTCGGGGCGTTCAGCGCCGCGCTGAACCGCTGCGCCATCTCGGCCCGGTCCTTCGCGCTCAGGCCGCTCGCGCCGAGGTCGGGGTTGTGGCGGCCCGCGTTGTAGCTGGCCACCGCGCTCTCGGCCTTGATCATCGCGTTGTTGAACTTGCCCTCGAACCAGCGACCGGCCCGGCCGACGGCGTTCCGTCCGGCCTCGAGGGTGCTTCGCCCGGCGCCGACCGCGGCGTCGCGGGCGTTGCGAGCACCCTGCATCGCGTTGGCGCCGACGTTCCGGGCACCCTGAACCGCCGAGTCGCGGATCGCGCCGGCGCGCTCGGTGCCGCTCTGCCAGGCCTGGTCGAGCGCGACCTGGCCGCGCTGCGCCATGTCCACCACGCGGTCCCGGCCGGACTCGTAGGCACCGACGGCCTGCTGCCCGAGCTCCTCCGCCCGATCCATCGCGTTCCGCCCGGCCTGTACGACGGTGTCACGGGTGTCGCGGTACGTCTGGGCGGCGCTCGCACCCAGGTCCCGGGCGCCCTGCACCGCGGCGGCGCGGTAGTCACGTGCCTGGGAGGCGAGCGAGGTCGCCATCTCGCTGATCCGGCCGCGGGTGTTGTCGTACGTCAGGTGCACCTTGGCGACGGCGGCGCGGGTCGCGTTCTCGATCCGGGTCCGCAGCGGATCACGGTTCGCGGCGCGCATCAGGTTGCCCTGCTGGCGGTCGTCGAGGTTCGCGAACGCCATGGCGGCCTGCCGCTGCTCGGGCGTCATCCCGACAACGGCGCGGAGGTTCTGCTGCTCTTCGGCGGACAGGGCGGCCAGCCAGTCGGTGGCGTCGAGCCAGCTGCCCTGGCCCCAGCCGGCGGGTCCCTCGGAAGGGGTCGTCATCGTGTCTCCTAGTCGATGTAGATCGCGTAGCTGACACCGACCGCCGGGGTCAGTGGGTCACTGCTGGGCTTGGTGCTGAACAGACGCAGGTGCGCGCCGTTGAGGGCCCAGGTCGCCAGGTGCCGCTTGTCGGCGCCCGCGCCAGGTCCCCACTCGTCGAGGAAGTTCGGGTTGCTGTCGTCGCTCATGTACACCGGCTCACCGAAGTACTTCCGGGCCAGCGCCACGTGGTCCGGCCAGTGCTCGTCCAGCCCGGCCTCAGCCGCCTTGGTGTCCTCCGGGCCGAGCTCGTAGGCGCACCAGCCGGCGTTCAGTACGTCGGCGTACGCCAGGCCCGGGAACACGACCATCGTCGTACCGCGCTTGGTGGTGAAGCCCCAGGACGCGAGCACGGGGTCGATCTGCTCGCCCGGCTGCAGCGGCCAGGGCTGCCAGTCGGTGACAGCGGTCACCCGCTGGACGATCGCCCGGACCACCTCGGGCCCGCTGTCGTCGTTGTTGGGCCCCGCGATGGCACGCCAGTCCGCGATCTCGGCGAAGTCGGCGAACGCCGCCTCGTCCTGATCGAGCGGCCGGTCCATGGTTTTCATTTCCGGGCTTGTTCCTTCCGTGGGTGTTCAAGCCGTCGTCGGCAACCGTACGGCGGTGCCAGGGTCATCGACAACGGGTGTTCGGCTGCCTGTGGACAACTGTTCTGCGCAGTGGATTGGTCTACTCCGGGCCTCGGATCCCCAACGGATCTGAGGGACCGGCTGGACCTGTCTAGCGGCTGTCGGGGCCGCGGTCGGGGCCGCGGTCCGGGCTGGTGCGGCCGCCGGTCTCCGGGCGCGCGCCGTCGGTGTCGGCGGCGCGGGCGGTGCCCTGCGGTCCACGTGGCGGGGTCGCGGCGCGCAGAGCGGCGCCCAGGTCGGAGGAGAGGCCGCCCGACTGGCCGGCGGCCTGCTCGGCGGCCGCGGCCGCGACAGCGACCCGGGTGAGGCTCTCCGGGGAGACCCGGCCGCCCGCTCCGGTGGCGGGCGGTTCGCCGCTGTTGGCGCCCCGGTCGCGGTCCGCCTCCCTGGTGGACTGCCTGATCGTTGTCATGACCCCTCCTCGTTGAGGTACACCACGTAGTTGATGCCGACCGAGGTCGACAACGGCTTGCGCCGCGGGCGGTTGCTGTACAGGTGGATCTCGGCGCCGGGCGGCGTCCAGACCGCCAGGTGCCGGCGGTCGCGGCCGGCTCCAGGGGCCCAGTCGTCGTCGAACCCGGTCTTCGTCTGGATTCCGACGTACGCCGGCTGTCCCCAGTGCCGGCACGCGAGGTCGAACTTCGCCGGCCAGTGGTCGTCGAGGCCGACGGCGACGTCCTCGAGGTCCCAGGGCTCGATCGCGAACGCCACCCAGCCGCTGAACGGGCTGTGCGGCAGCACCTGGTCGTCGTACACGGCGAGCTCGGTCTGCCGCTTGGTCAGGAAACCCCAGCCGTCGAGCTGCTCGTCGATCACCGTCCGGCGGTTGATCGGCCACGGCTTCCAGCTGGTCGCCGACTTGACCCGGCGGATCAGCCGGCGGACCGGTACGGGTCCGGTCTGGCCGGCCTGCGGACCGCCGAGGCGTCGCCAGTCGCGGACGTCCGCGAGATCGGCCATCGCGCGGTCGTCGTCGTCCAGCGGCCGGTCGAGTGTCTTCATCCGGGAGGCAGTCCTGTCGTCGCGGTACGTGTCGAAAGTACGACCCGGTGAGGGTCAGGCAGCCGCCCCGACAGCGGAACAGACAACGGAACAGCCGCCCTGGAAAGCTTTCCAGGGCGGCTGTCGGGTAGGTCAACCGGCGTTTGGTATCGGTTCGGTCAAGCGGTCAGTGCATCGCGGCCGCGGCCGAAGCCTCCAGCGACTCGTCGCCGTCGGGCTTCGGGCCGTCGTTGCGGCCGGCCAGCCGCTGCTCCGGCGTGATCACCGCGAGGATCAGCGCCAGCGCCAGGAACGGCAGCGAGACCAGGAACACGTCGTCCATCGCGTCGACCAGACCGTGCAGGGCGAAGCCCTTCAGCGGCTCCTTCAGCGAGTGCAGCGCCTGGACGCTGTTCGCCGCCTTGGCCAGCCCGTCGACCATCGACTGCGTGGCGTTCGGGACGATGTCGCCGAGGTGGACCTTCAGCCGGCTGGTGAGTACGGCGCCGTAGACCGCGGTACCGATCGCACCGCCCATCGAGCGGAAGAAGGTCATCGTCGAGGTCGCGCTACCCATGTGCTGCCGGGGGACGCTGTTCTGCGCGGCGGTGACGGTGATCTGCATCGACAGGCCCAGGCCGGCGCCCATCACGAACATGTAGATCGCCAGCTGCCAGTACGGCGTGCTCAGGCCCAGCGTGGACAGCAGCACCATCGCGGCGCCGACCAGGACCGCGGAGATGATCGGGAAGTGCTTGTACCGGCCGCTCTTGCTCATCATCTGGCCGCTCGGGATCGACGCGGAGAAGATGCCGACGATCATCGGCAGCAACGCCAGGCCGGAGCGGGTCGGCGACAGGTCCTTGACCGCCTGCAGGTACAGCGGCAGGAAGATCAGCGCACCGAACATCGCGAACCCGAGCAGGAACGCGTACCCGGCGTACCCGGAGAAGATCCGGCCCTTGAACAGGTCCATCGGGATGATCGGCTCGGCCACCCGCAGCTCGATGACGACGAACGCGACGGCGAGGACGACAGCCCCGGCCAGCAGCGCGATCGTGGTGCCGGTGCCCCAGCCGTTGGTCGGACCGCTCCAGGAGATGGCCAGCAGCAGCGAGGTGACCGCGGCGGCGATCGTGGACGCGCCCAGGTAGTCGATCTTGTGCGAACGCTTCACGTGCGGCAGCTTGAGCACGGCGCCGACGATGCCCAGGGCAACCAGGCCGATCGGCAGGTTGATCCAGAAGATCCAGCGCCAGCCGGGACCGTCGGTGAGCAGACCGCCGAGCAGCGGGCCGGCCACCGAGGACAGGCCGAAGACGGCGCCGAAGTACCCCATGTACTTACCGCGCTCGCGCGGCGGGATCACGTCGCCGATGGTGGCGAAGGCCAGCGACATCAGGCCACCGGCGCCGAGACCCTGGACGGCCCGGAAGCCGATCAGCTGCTCGATGTTGCCGGACAGCGCGGACAGTACCGAGCCGGCGAGGAAGGTGACGATCGCCGCGATGAACAGCGGGCGGCGGCCGTACAGGTCGGAGATCTTGCCCCACAACGGGGTCGAGGCGGTCGAGGTCAGCAGGTACGCCGTGACCACCCAGGACAGCTTGTCCAGGCTGTTGAACTCGCTGACGATCCGCGGCAGCGCCGTACCGACGATGCTCTGGTCCAGTGCGGCCAGGAACATGCCGGCCATCAGGCCACCGAGGATCACCAGGATCTGCTTGTGGGACAGGTAGCTCGGACCGTCGCTGGGCGCAGTGCCGCCGGCGGTGGCAGGCTCTGTGGTGCTCATCTGGTGCTCTCCAGGTTGTTGTCGTTGTTCCCGCTGCCGGCAGGGTCGCCGCCGGCCGCGGAGTCTTGGGTACTGCGCTCTGCCGGGGCGGGGCGGTGCAGTCGCGGTGCGACCGCGGCCCAGCCCTTGTCCGCCCAGGCGGCGCTCGCGGGTGCTTCGGTGAGGGCGGTGACGCCGTCCGCGAAGCGGGTCATCAGCCGCTCGAAGGTCTGCACGTCCTCGTCGGACCAGCCCTCCATCGCGGCGCTCAGCAGCTCCATCCGGTGCCGGGCGCTGGTCTCCCACTGCTCGATGCCCTGCTCGGTGAGCTCGACCCGGAAGGCCCGGCCGTCGTCGGGGTCGGGGGAGCGCCGGACCAGGCCGAGCTGCTCCAGGGACCGGACGTGCCGGCTCGCGGTCGAGGCGTCCAGCTCCAGCCGGGCGGCCAGGTCGGACAGCCGCAGTGCGCCGTTGCACCGCAGGGCGAACAGCACGACGTGCGCGCTGTGGTCGATCGTGTCCCCGGGTTGCTTGGCCTTCAGCCGGCGCCCGATCCGGGTGAACGCGTGCATCACACCCTCGATCGGGGTCTGTGGGGCGTACGCGTCGTTTACTTGCATGCTGCAAGCATATACATGCTTGCGTGATACACGCAAATGAGTTTCCAAGGTATTCAACTGAGTCGCCACTTATTTGCTCTCGGTCGCCGGACTGTCACTCTCCGAAGTGGGGGAGAATCTGCCTCACACATTCGACGGCGGAAGGGTGCCTTTTGTGACGCGGGTTGCGGTGGTGACCGGAGGCGGGTCGGGGCTCGGGCGGGAGATGGCGCTCGCGCTGGCCGGGTCCGGCTACCAGGTGTGGGTGACCGGACGGACCGAAGACAAGCTGAAGGAGACGGCCGCGCTCGGCGGGCAGCGGTTGCGGTACGCCGTCCTCGACGTCGCCGACGGGCCTGCGGTGCGGGAGTTCTTCGCGGGGCTGGAGCGGGTCGACGTACTCGTGAACAACGCCGGCACCGGGTCGCCGGCCGCTGCGGTGGAGGACGTCGAGGAGGAGGACTGGCGGCGGGTGGTGGACACCAACCTGACCGGGTCGTTCCTCTGCGCGCAGGCGGCGTACGACGTGATGCTGCGGCAGGACCCGAAGGGCGGGCGGATCATCAACAACGGGTCGATCTCGGCCCATGTGCCGCGGCCGCAGGGAATCGCGTACACCGCGAGCAAGCACGCGATCAGCGGGCTGACCAAGGGGCTCGAGCTGGAAGGGCGGGCGCACGGGATCACCGCCTGCCAGATCGACATCGGGAACGCCGCCACCGCGATGACCGCGCGGATGCAGCAGGGCGTGCTGCAGCCGGACGGGTCGATCGCGGTCGAGCCGACGTTCGACCCGAAGATCGTCGCGGACTTCGTGGTCCGGATCGCCGACCTGCCGACGTCGGTCGCCGTACCGACGCTGACCGTGATGGCGGCGGGTATGCCCTACGTCGGAAGAGGCTGACTCCGGCTCACGAACCGTTCGGCATGATCGATGGGCTTGTCCGGGACAGGTCGATGTCGATCAGGTCGTACCACCGGCCCGACGGCGGCTGCTCCAGCAACGGGTCCTTCCAGCGCAGCCGCACCCGCTCCGGCTGTGCCTCCATCAGCACCGCCTCCTGCCACGGCCCGTCCGTCCGCGCCCACCAGGTCTCGGTCAGACACTCCAGCCCTTCCTTCTCCACCAGGGCAACGGCCGCGTCCCGGTCACTCGTCGGACCCAGCGCGGCACCGAAGACGGTCGTCGGCAGCCAGCCACCGGTCACAGGTACGACGCGGCCGAGCACCTCGCCGTCCTCCCGTACCACGTCCTCCGGTGACGGGAAGCCAGGCCACTGCTCCTTCAGCGCCTTGACGATCCGCGCCGTGGTCTCACCGAGGAAGCGGATGCACGCCAGCTCCGCAGCGCTGCCCGCGTACTCAGCAGGCACCTCTCCGCCGGCCCAGGTCTGCCGGATCCGTTGTGTAGCAGTGATGTCGACCAGTGGGTCGCCGTCGACCAGGAGCAGGTCAGCACGCGCTCCTACGACCAACCGGCCGCGGTCTGTCAGTGTGAAAACCTCAGCCGGCGCACTGGTCGCAGCAACGAGCGCCTGGGCCGGTGTGAGGCCAGCACTCACCAGATGCACGAGTTCTCGGTGCAGCGACGCTCCGAACACCAGCCCGGGGTTGGGCGCGTCGGTACCGGCCAGAACGCGTACGCCGGCCCGCACCAACGCCAGCGTGTTTGCCCGAGCTGGTGCACCGTCCGGCAGCTGTGGTGGCATCCACCGCCGCGACTGGCGGTCCAGCACGCGCCGCCAGCGCGCAGGCATTCTGGCCATCAGCTCCTGCTCGTCCTGCAACGGCAGGTGACCAGTAGACCCGAACATGTCGACAACGCCCAGCGTCGCGATCACCGACACGCTCTTGACCGCGTCGATGTCCTCCGACGTCATCAGGTCGGACGGCACATGCGCCAGTACGTCGACGCCGCAGCCGGCCACTGTCACCGCACCGGCGGCCGTGGAGACGTGCGCCACCACAGTGAGTCCGTTCGCGTGCGCCTCGTCGGCGAGCGCGCGAATCGTGTCCCGGGTGAGCGTCGGGATGTTCAGCATCGCGCCGGATCCGTCGTCGTAGATCAGCTTGAGATGGTCGGCGCCCTCGGCGATCCGGTCCGCGACGAACCGCTTCGCGTCTTCGGGCCCGGTGACGTACGGGAACGGCGGGAACGCGATCGTCGGATGCCCGCCCGGTGCGGTCGCGCCGATGCTCGACGTGAAGAAGCCGGCCCGCGGCGCCTCTGCGGCGATCACCTCCGGCAGGCTGAACATGTCGAGCTGCGTGGTCACGCCGTACATCGCTGCGAGCTGTGTGCAGCCTGGTGCGAGGTGGACGTGTGCGTCGATCAGCCCGGGCAGCAGCGTCGTCCCCGAGCCGTCGACGAGGACGTCGTCCGGTCTCGCGATGTCCGGGCCGCCGATCGCCGCGATGCGGCCGTCCGCGACCCGCAGGCAGTCCGCGGGCAGCGCCGTACCGCGGTCGACGAGTCGGGTGTGCAGAATCGTGAATGCCATGTCGGGGACGCTAAAGGGTGACGTAACGTCAGACTCCAACCCGATTTCCGGAGGTGCCGTGGAGCGAACGGTCAGTGAGGTGGCGCGGCTCGCCGGTGTCTCGGTGCGCACGCTGCGGCACTACGACGCGATCGGGCTGCTGCCGCCGGGGCGCGTCGCCGCGAACGGCTACCGGTACTACGGACGGCCCGAGCTGCTCCGGCTGCAACGGATCCTGCTGCTCCGCGAGCTCGGCGTACCGCTGCCGTCGATCATGCGGATCCTGGACGAGCAGGACGACGAGGTGACCGCGCTGGAAGGGCATCGGGAGCAGTTGCTGCGGGAGCGGAAGCGGCTCGACGACGTGCTCGGCGCGGTCGAGCGGACGATCGCGGGGCTGTCGGGGGACGAGACCGTTGCGGACGAGGAGTTCTTCGCGGGGTTGAACGACGCGCGGGCGCGTCTGCGGGAGGAGCTCGCCGAGAGGTACGGGGAATCCGCCGCGAAGGGTTTCGAGAAGGCGGTGCGGGAGACGTCTGGTTGGACTCGGGAGGACTACGAGCGGTTGGGGGACGAAGGGCGCCGTTTGCTGTTGCGGATGGCCGCCGCGCGGGACCGCGGTGTTCTCCCGGACTCCGCCGAGGGGTTGGAGTTGATCGAGCAGCACTACCTCGGAGTGCT
The DNA here is from genome assembly GCF_040682535.1 of Kribbella sp. NPDC051137. Lineage (NCBI taxonomy): Bacteria > Bacillati > Actinomycetota > Actinomycetes > Propionibacteriales > Kribbellaceae > Kribbella > Kribbella sp. NPDC051137. The sequence goes on along the minus strand of NZ_JBFBBI010000006.1, from coordinate 302,784 downwards.
GGAGGTCTGGCCGGCGACGCCGACGACCTACTACGGGCTCGCCGATCTGCTCGTGGAGAACGCGGATCAGCGGGCGATCGTCGAGTTGGTGGACGCGGAACTGCCCGAGTGGCTGGCGGCCGGGGTACGGGCGTACGCGGTGCGGCGGCTCGGGTACGTGGCAAACGAAGAGGAAACTGTCCGACGGTCCGTCTAGTGTCTGGTGGGTGAGCGATTCTCTGGTGCACGTCCGCGGCCTGCGGAAGTCGTACGGCGACTTCGAGGCGGTCCGCGGCATCGACCTGGACGTGTGGCGCGGCGAGGCCTTCGGGTTCCTCGGGCCGAACGGCGCCGGCAAGTCGTCGACGATGCGGATGATCGGCGCGGTCTCCCCGATCAGCGGCGGCACGCTCCGGATCCTCGGCATGGACCCGGCCACCGACGGCCCGGCGATCCGCGCCCGGCTCGGCGTCTGCCCGCAGGACGACACCCTCGACACCGAGCTCTCGGTCCGGGAGAACCTGACGATCTACGGGCGGTACTTCGGGCTCAGCCGGGCGGAGTGCCGGCTCCGCGCCGACGAGCTGCTCGAGTTCGTCGCGCTCACCGAGAAGGCCGATGTCAAGGTCGACGAGCTGTCCGGCGGGATGAAGCGGCGGCTGACGATCGCGCGGTCGCTGGTCAGCAAACCGGACCTGCTGCTGCTCGACGAGCCGACCACGGGGCTGGACCCGCAGGCACGGCACCTGTTGTGGGACAAGCTCTTCCGGCTCAAACAGGCCGGCGTCACGCTGATCATCACCACTCACTACATGGACGAGGCCGAGCAGTTGTGTGACCGGCTCGTGGTGATGGACGGCGGGTTGATCGCGGCCGAGGGGTCGCCGGCCGAGCTGATCCGCGACTACTCGACGCGGGAGGTGACCGAGCTGCGGTTCGGCCCGGACGTGATGCTCGCGGACCACGACGCGCTGGCCGGCAAGGTCGAGGACCTCGCCCAGCGGATCGAAGTGCTGCCGGACCGCCTGCTGCTCTACACCGACGACGGTGAGCGCGCGGTCGCCCAGGTGCACGAGCGCGGCCTGCAACCGGCCGCCGTGCTGGTCCGCCGTTCCACCCTCGAAGACGTGTTCCTGCGACTGACCGGCCGGACGTTGGTGGACTGATGGCTGCGCACATGCCACGCCTCCGGCGCGGCGGGTCCTGGGGCTGTAACTCCCGTCCTTCCCTCGTCGCTCCGGTCGCTACGCTCCCTCCGCTCCTCGGTCCAGGACGGGAGGCCCCATGACCGTTGCCGTGGAGAACGGTCGCCGGATGTTCGACTACTGGCTGACCGTCTACAAGCGGACCTGGAAGGGCACCGTGATCAGCAGTTTCCTGCTGCCGCTGCTCTATCTGGCCGCGATGGGGATCGGGCTCGGCTCGTTCGTGGACAGCAACGGGACCGGTGCGCTCGGCGGCGTGAGCTACCTGCAGTTCATCGCGCCGGGGCTGCTCGCCTCGACCGCGTTGCAGATCGCGGTCGGCGAGGCGACGTACCCGGTGATGGGCGGGCTGAAGTGGCAGAAGTTCTACCACTCGATGATCGCCACCCCGCTGCGTCCGGCGGACGTGGTGTACGGGCAGCTCGGGTTCATCGCGTTCCGGGTGTTCACCTCGTGCACCGTGTTCCTGGTGATCATCGCGCTGTTCGGCGGGCTGCGGTCGCCGCTCGGGGTGCTGGCGCTGCCGGTGGCGTTGCTGGTCGGGATGGCAGTCGCCGCGCCGATCGCGGCGTACGCGACGACGTTGGAGAACGACTCCGGCTTCGCGATCGTGTTCCGGTTCGGGGTGGTGCCGGCGTTCCTGTTCTCCGGGGCGTTCTTCCCGGTCTCGCAGCTGCCGGACTGGATCGAGTGGCTCGCGTACGTGAGCCCGCTGTGGCACGCGGTCGACCTGTCCCGCGGCCTCAGCCTCGGCTCGATCAACCCGTTGCTCGCGGTCGTCAACGTCGTCTACCTGCTGGCGTGGTTCCTCGTCGGCACCCGCCTCGCCGTCCGCGGCTTCACGAGAAAGCTGATCGGCTGACATGGCGACCATCGCAGCACGCGTTATCCCCGTCCCGGTCCGGCTGGGCGGTGGACGGCACATGGTCGAGCGGAACTTCATGCTCTACCGGCGGTCGTGGGTGGTGTTCATCTCCGGCTTCTTCGAGCCGGTGTTCTACCTGCTCTCGATCGGTGTCGGCGTCGCGCACCTGGTCGGCGCGTTCACGCTCTCCGACGGGACGAAGATCGCGTACGCCGCGTTCGTCGCGCCGGCGATGCTCGCCAGCTCCGCGATGAACGGCGCGATCTTCGACTCGACGTACAACATCTTCTTCCGGATGAAGTACGCGAAGCTCTACGACTCGATCCTCGCGACGCCACTGCGGCCGTGGGACGTGGCGACCGGCGAGGTCACCTGGGCGTTGCTGCGCGGGGCGATCTACTCGGCGATGTTCGTGGTCGTGATGCTGATCATGGGGCTGATCTCGTCGTGGTGGGCGCTGCTCGCACTGCCCGCGTCGGTGCTGATCGGGTTCGCGTTCGCGGGGGCCGGGATGGCGCTGACCACGTTCATGCGCAGCTGGCAGGACTTCGAGCTGGTGCAGCTGGCGATCATGCCGATGTTCCTGTTCTCGGCCACCTTCTACCCGGTCGAGACGTACCCGGGCGCGATCCGCTGGCTGGTGGAGATCACCCCGCTCTACCAGGGCGTCGTACTCGAGCGCGCGTTCAGCACCGGTGCCGTCGGCTGGTTCCTGCTGGTGCACGCGCTCTACCTGGCCGCGATGGGCACCTTCGGGATGTACGTCGCGTCCCGCCGCCTGGGCAAGCTCCTGCTGAAGTAGCCGGAACCGGCACCCCCTGCTCCACCGTCCGAACCTGCATGACCGATGAGTCCTTCCACGACCTGGCGCGGGCACCGAAGGTGGCGCTGCCGGGCGGACCGCGACGCTGGGTCGAGGACTCGTTCCGCTCACTGGCCGAGCACTTCGGTACGGCGGTCCTGCGGCAGCCGGTCGTCGTACCGGACGAGTTCGTGCCGGCCGGGTACGACGGATCGGCCGCGGCGGCGCACGCGGTGTGTGTGCGGGTGTGCGAGCGGATGGGAGTCGACCCCGGGCGTGTGCACTTCAGCTTCCGGCTGGAGCAGGTGACCGAGGCGGCCGAGCTGCTCGGATCCGCGATGCTCGACGCGTACGTCGACCCCGGGAACGGCTACTCGCGAGGTACGCCGCCCGGCGATCTGGCCGCCATCCGGACGCATTCGAACCGCCTCGGTACGGCGTCGTTCGAGCAGGTCGACCGGATCATCGAGGCGGAACTGGCGGCCGACTCCAGCGAGAGCTTCTTCAGGCTCCTGGTCACCCGCCTCGGCGCGGGCGAGTTCGGTGCCGAGATCGTGCGCTGCCTGCTGGCCGCGTCCGATCCGCGGGCCCCTCGGACCGCGAACACGACGGCGGTTCCGGGCCGGGCGCTGGGTCGTTGGGTCGACCTGGGTGCGAAGGTCCACGGCCTCGACCCGATCCCTGACCACTGCGCCGTACTGCTTCGGTCCGACGTCATCGCCGACCCGGCGAAGCTGCTGGCCGTGGTGTCACACGAGTTGAGCCACGAACTGCTGTGCCGGCCGGCGCCGCCGTGGGCGTCCGGGCCGCTCGAAGAACCGTTGACCGATCTGTGCGCGTTGTTCCACGGGTTCGGTGTCGTGCTGGTCAACGCCGCCGTTGACGAGGCCGTACTCGACGACGAATGGGTCCACACGTCCGGCTACCTCGGCGAACACGCCCTCGCCGAGGCGCTCGCGTTGTACCGCTTCCGTCAGCATCGGCTGCTCCGCGACGGCCCGCTGCTCCCGGACTGGCACCAGCTGCTCGACCCGGTACCACGAGCCCGCTTCGCGGCCCATCTGGAGGAACTGATCGGAGGTCCGCCGACCGTGTTGGGTTGGTGATGTAGCCGCAACATTTCCGATGGAACGGGGCCCGGGGCGACCGCGTCAGTTCGGGTATGAATCTGATCGGTGCCTGGCGCCGTCGGCAACGTGAACGCGATCTTCTCTACGGGCCGAAGGTCATGCTGCCCGGCGGGCCCGAGCAGTGGATCGAGGACTCGCTGGACTGGCTCGTCGGCCGGTTCGGCGTCGAGCCGATGCGCCGCGGGCCGGTACTGCCGAGTGCTTTCGTACCCGCCCGGTACGACGGATCCGAGCACGCCGCCCGCGAACTCTGCCTCCGGGTCTGCGCCTGGATGGAGGTGCCCGACGACCGGATCCGGTTCAGCTTCCGGATGGAGGACGTCCGGGCCGCGGGCCGCAGTACCGCCGTCCGCCGCTTGCGGGCCGAGCACCCAGAGTTGGCCGGGATTTCGGGGCTTCAGGCAACGATGCCGGCCGGTGACGTCGACGGGCTGGCCGCGGCCGGGTACGCGCCCGAGATCGCGGTCCTCGCCGAACGGGAGCTGATCGCCGAGGTGAAGCGCAGTACGGAGCTCCGGGACGCGACCGATCCGGAACGGCGGGCCGAGTTGTACGAGCGTGCCGTCGCCGTCTGGTCCGCACCGGCCGGCAGTGGTTCGCGCGCGGCCTGGCTGGACCTGCGGACCGGGGGCCATGACGGGACGGCGGTGCTGCTGTCGGCAACCACGCCGGCGGACCCGTCCGCGGTGATCGCGGCGACCGCGCACGAGCTGGGTCACGAGGTGCTGTGGGGCTACCACCTGATGGATCGGAACCGGCCGGACGCCGAGGCGGTGACCGACCTGTTCGCGGTGTTCCACGGCTTCGGGATCTTCCTCGCCAACCAGGCCGTCGAGCGGGTCCCCGGACGCCGTCGGATGCGCCAGAGCCTCGGGTACCTGGGGGAGCGCGGCGCCTCGGACGCGCTGGCGGCGTACTGCTTCCGCCGGCACACGTTGTGGCCCGAGTCGCTGCTTCCGGTGCTGCCGGCCGAGCTCGACCGGGCGGTCCGCATCCGCACGTTCGCGCGGCTCGCGACGCTGGTCAAACGCGCCGAGATCGACTCGATCCAGGAGGGTGCCCCGCTGCGCTGATGTCAACCGTCGGTGACGCAGCGGTACCGGGAGGTTTCGCTGCGGGGTCGGGCAGGCATGATTCGGCGGGTGAGGAACCCGATCGGCACGATCAAACGAAGTCAGCAGCTGCGATCCCAGCTGAAGGCGCCCCGCGAGCGGTTGGCGGGCGGTAGCCGGCGGTGGATCCGGATGTCGATGGACTGGTTGATCGAGGAGTTCGGCGAGGACGTCGTCCACCGGCCGATCGTGCTGCCGACCGACGTGATCCCCGAGGGGTACGACGGGAGCGAGGCGGCTGCGACCGCGTTGTGCGGACTGGTCGACGGGCGGATGGATCTACGGCCGGGGCAGTGCGGGCTGAGCTTCGAGCTGGACGGGGTCCGTCGTCCGGTACGGGCCCACATCGTGAAGGAACCGTCCGGCCGGTGGATCCGCGGCGACGGCCGGAACGAGATCCAGCTGACGCCCGCCCTGGCGGCCGATCCGGTCGCGTTGACGGCGATCTACGCGCATGAGGTCGGCCATGAGCTGCTGCTCGGCGGCGGACGGATCACCCGCGCCGCTCGGCCTGACCACGAGTCGCTCACCGACTTGATCACGGTGTTCTACGGGCTGGGCATCTTCACCGCGAACGCGGCCTACGAACGCCGCCCCCGCCCCAACGGCCGAGGCAAACAACCCCTGGCCCGCGGCTACCTCCGCGAGGCAGCCCTGTCCGAAGCCCTCGCCTACTACGCCATGCTCCGCGGCGAACGCACCCCCACCTGGGACCACCACCTGGACCCACCCGTACGCCGAGGTATGCGCAACCAGTTGGCAATCCTCCACCGCTGACGGCCGTCTTCAGGTGAGTAGCTTCTGGGTCCAGACGTCGCCGCCACGCAGGAGGGAGGTTCGGCTCGGGCCGGTGACGTGGTCGATCAGGTGGAGGTACGTGATCGTCTGGTACAGCGCGCCGAGCTCTTCGGCCAGGTGCACCGCGCGGCGTAGCTCGGACGGAGTGGCGTACTCCTCCCACTCGGCCAGGTACGCGTCCCGCACCCGTGGGTCCGCGGACAGCGGCGACCGCTTCTCGACAAACGTCACCAGGTCGAGGAACGGATGCGCCAGCGCCGCGTCTGTCCAGTCGAACGCGAGCACCTTCCCGTCCCGCACCGCGAGGTTTCGGGGATGTAGATCGCCGTGCAGCAACGTCTCGGGTACGCCGATCTCCGCGAGCTCGGCGATTGCCTCGCGCAACTGTTTCGCGCGGTCCGGGAGCTTGGCCAGGTCGTCGGGGGAGAGACGACGGGTGAGCTTGTTCGGTTCGAGGAATCGGTCGAGTGCGGTGTCGAGTACGGCGAGCCGGCGGTCGGCGCAGCTGTAGTCCAGCAGGCGGTCAGGGTCCCCGGCGTAGCTCCGCTGCAATCGCGCATGGTTGCGCACGGCATCGATCCACAGCACGACATCCGTCTCCTGGCCGAGCGGCGTTCCGAGATCGGGCAGCAACAACCACCGACGCGACTCGTCGATCGCGATCGGTGCCGGGACCTCGCCGGGGCGATCCGCGGACGCGCGCTGCAGGAACCGCGGCTCGTGTGCGAACAGGAACGGCAACGCCCCAGGATCGTTCGACGCCTGCGAAAGTGCCTTGAAATACACGTCACCCGCAGCAGTCGGGATGCGCAGAACGTCGGACAGACCCCACGCCTTCACCTGGACCCACGGTCCGGTTGCGGTCACATGTTTGCCGATCCACCGCAACACCTCGTCGTACCACTCAGGCAGCTCGTCGATCGAGTCCAGCAGGTACGTGACCGGGTCCTCCGACACACACTCCCGTACGACGGCCTCGACGCCGAACTGCTCCCGCAGCATCTGCAGCACCGGCTCGACGTCGGGGAACCAGAAGTCGTCCGCCAGCTCGAGGGTAAAGACCTGCTGTGCGACGTGTGCCCGGACTTCCATGTGCAGAAGCGTATGTTCCAGGTGCAACTGCATTTCACCATTAAGGTGCTAGTCGTGATCGATGCCAGAGATGTTGCGCGGGCGGCCGATCTGCTGCACGACGTGGTCGCGCCGACGCCCTTGGAGTACTCGCGCTGGTTGAGTGATCTGGTCGGCGGCGACGTGTTCCTGAAGTGCGAGAACCTGCAGCGCACCGGGTCCTTCAAGCTGCGCGGCGCTTATGTCCGGATGGCCCGGCTGTCCACGGCGGAGCGTGCCCGCGGCGTGGTCGCGGCGAGCGCCGGGAACCACGCGCAGGGCGTCGCGCTCGCGGCGCAGCTGCTCGGCATCAAGGCGACGGTGTTCATGCCGAACGGCGCCCCGATCCCGAAGGAGAAGGCGACCCGGGCGTACGGCGCCGAGATCCGTTTCGTGGGTACCTCCATCGACGACTGCCTGACCGCGGCACGCGCGTTCGAGGCCGAGACCGGTGCGGTGCTCATCCATCCGTTCGACCACCCGGACATCGTCGCGGGCCAGGCCACGACCGGGCTGGAGATCGTCGAGCAATGCCCGCAGGTCCGGACCGTCGTCGTACCGACCGGAGGCGGCGGCCTGCTCGCCGGGATCGCGGCCGCGATGCAGCGCGACGGACTGCCGATCGAGGTGGTCGGCGTGCAGGCGGCCGGCGCCGCGGCGTACCCGGCCTCGCTGACGGCGGGGGAGCCGGTGCAACTGGAGCGGATGCGCACGATGGCGGACGGGATCGCGGTCGGGCTGCCCGGGAAGGTCCCGTTCGAGACGGTCCAGCGGTACGTCGGCGACGTCCGGACGGTCGGCGAGGACTCGTTGTCGAAGGCACTGCTGCTGGTTCTCGAACGCGCGAAGCTCGTCGTCGAACCGGCCGGCGCGGCCGCGGTGGCCGCCGTACTCGACGAGCCGAAGCGGTTCGAGCCGCCGGTGGTCGTCGTACTGTCCGGCGGGAACATCGACCCACTCCTGCTGATGCGGGTGATCCGCCACGGCATGGCCGCGGCCGGACGCTACCTGTCCGTGAGGGTGCGGATCCCGGACACTCCGGGTGGGCTGGCGATGCTGCTGGCCCGGGTCGCCGAGTTGGACGCGAACCTCATCGAGGTCCTGCACGAACGCATCTCGGAAACCCTGAGCCTGGAAGAGGTCGAGGTGGCGCTGCAGCTGGAGCTCCGCGGCGAGGACCACCGTGAGCGCCTGCTCGCCGGCCTGGTCGCGAACGGCTACAGCTACACGCTCAACTGACGCAACGCATCAGAGCGCCGGCTCGCAGGACTTCACGAGCGGGGCGTGCAGGCGCTGCGCGAGCACCTGACGCTGGGTCGGCTGGGCTTCGGCCTGCCGCTGCAGGCCCTCGTCGGTCAGCCGGACGTTGATCGCGCGCCGGTCCTCGGGGCACATGTGCCGCTCGACCAGGCCGGCTGTCTCCAGCCGGCCGATCACCCGGGACAGCGCGCTCTGGCTCAGGTGCACGGACTTGGCGATCGTCGCCACCTTGGCGGAGTGCTCGGGGAACTCGGCGAGCCGCTCGAGCACCTCGTACTCACTCATGCCCAGCGAGTGGCCGGCCTGCAGCGCCCGGTCGAGGGCGCAGGTCAGATCGGCGTGGCGGGCCAGCAGCTCGCGCCATTCGCGGACATCGGCGTTGGCCTCACCAGTCCCAACGCTGACCTTCGTAGCGGTCATGTAGGGCAACATAGCATGCAAGTGCAATCAATGCAAATGCATTTAATGCCTAGACATTAGATGCACGTGCATGCAATAGTCTCTTCTCGTGACTACGCAAACCGCATCGCCTGCCCGCATGACCTGGGACGCACGCCTCTGGGGCGCACTCCTGGTCGTCTGCGGTGTGATCTTCCTCGACGGCCTGGACGTGTCCATGGTCGGCATGTCACTGCCGTCCATCGGCGCCGACCTGGGCGTCTCCCTTGCCTCTCTGCAGTGGGTCGTGACCGGCTACGTGCTCGGGTACGGCGGTCTGCTGCTCCTCGGCGGCCGAACCGCCGACCTGCTCGGCCGGCGCCGGGTCTTCCTGATCGCGCTGGCCGTCTTCGCCGCCGTCTCGATGCTGAGCTCGCTGGCGAGCAACCCCGAACTGCTCATCGCGGCGCGGTTCGTGAAGGGTGTCGCCGCGGCGTTCACCGCCCCGGCCGCGCTCTCGATCATCACCACCACGTTCCACGAGGGACCGGACCGCAACCGGGCCCTCAGCATCTTCACCACCTGCGCCGCCAGCGGCTTCTCGATGGGCCTGATCCTCGGCGGCGCGCTCACCGAGGTCGGCTGGCGCTGGACCTTCCTGATGCCCGGCCCGGTCGCTCTGATCGTGCTGCTGTTCGGCCTCAAGCTGATCCCGAACAGCCCGCGCGACGACGCCGCCGGCGGGTACGACGTACCGGGTGCGGTCACCGTCACCGGCGGCATGCTGTCCCTGGTCTACGCGGTCGTCGGCGCCGAACACGCCGGCTGGGTGTCGCTGCAGACGATCGGGCTGTTCGTGCTGGCGATCGTGCTGCTGGCCGGCTTCGTGGCGATCGAGCTGCGCACCAAGCACCCGCTGGTCCGGCTCGGCATCCTGCGCAACGTCTCGCTGCGGCGCGCGAACCTGGCCATCCTGACCGTCTTCGGTTCGTACGTCGCCTTCCAGCTGATCGGCACCATGTACCTGCAGAACCTGCTCGGATGGTCGTCGCTGCAGACCGCGCTCGGGTTCCTCCCGGCCGGCCTGCTGGTCGCCACGCTGTCCCCGAACGTCGGCAAGATCGTCGACCGGGTCGGCACCGAGAAGATGATCATCGTCGCGATGGCGCTGTTCGTCGCCGGCTACGCACTGAGCCTGCGGATCGGCCCGGAGTCGGCGTACTTCTCCACAGTCTTCCCGACGATCATGCTGCTCGGGCTCGGGTTCGCGCTCGGGTTCCCGTCGCTGAACATCCAGGCCGTGTCCGGGGTCCCGGACCATGAGCAGGGGCTGGCGTCGGGGCTGTTCAACACCTCCAACCAGGTCGGCGGCGCGGTCGTGCTGGCGATCGTGACCGCGGTGATCAGCGGTCAGACGGCCGGCAGTACCGCGGCGGCCGACGTGCTGTCGGCGTACAAGTCCGGGCTCGGGGTTGTGACAGGGATCGCGGCACTCGGTCTGGTGATCGCGCTGACCGGTCTGCGGGGCCTCAGGGCCCGGCGTGCGGCCGAGGAAGCCGAGGAGGCCGAGCTGGCCGCCGTACAGAACGAGCTGGCGGAAGAGGAGATGACGCCGGCGGCGTGACAACAACCAGCCCTGGACGGGGCTGTGCAGTGATATATGGCGTGCGGACCCTCTCGGGGGTCCGCACCACTGCTTTTCGGGGGATTCCCCGATTGGTTTCGACCCGGCGGAGTGCTGGACTGGTGGCATGAGCAACCAGAGCTACGACGAGAAGGTCAAGGACATCCTGGACCGCGTCGCCAAGGGCCACCTCACCACCGAGGAAGGCGCCACGCTGATCACCGCCCTCAAGACCGCCGGCACGGCTGACGCCGGGGCACCGGCCGGCACAGCTCCGGTTGCCGAGGACACGCAGAAGGCGACCGGCGGCGACCGGACCGGGTGGCCGGCGGCCGAGGACCTCACCTCTCCGGAGGTGTGGGCGGACGCGGTCGATTCACCCACTGCGGAGCCGTCGCCGGTGCAGGACGTCGTACCGGATGTCGTGCCGGACGTACCGGAGGACAAGACCGAGGAGCCGGCCGAGGAGGAGCACAGCAACGTGCCGATCCCGTCCGGGGTGCAGCGGGTGACGGTACGGGCGATCGGGCGCCGGGTGCGGCTGATCGGTGAGCCGGCCGTGAACGGCGTCGCGGTGGACGGGCCGCACGTCATCAAGCGCGACGGCGACACCCTCGCGATCAGCAGCGAGGGCGACATGGGCGTCTCGATCGACGGGTTCAGCATGCTGCGCAACCCGACCGACCTGAAGGCGCACGTCAACGGCCTGGCCAAGGAACTGTCGATCCGCGTGAACCCGCACCTCCAGGTCGAGGTCGAGGTGACCGGCGGCAGCGTGAACGCCGAACGCCTCCCCGGTCTGACCAAGGTTCGGGTCACCGCCGGCACCGCGAAGGTCGCCGACGTCGACGGCCCGATCGACGTCCTCGTCCAGGCCGGCTCCGCGACCCTGGACGCCCAGATCACCAAGGGCCGCTCCCGCGTCCGCGTCGAGTCCGGTACGGCGAACGTCGCCCTCCGCCGCGGCTCCGACGTCCACGTCCACACCGAGGCCCAGCTCGGCCGCGTCACCTGGTCCGGCGCCGTCTCCGGCCAGTCCAAGGACGTGGAGATCGGCCGCGGCCGCGCCGCCCTCGACGTAGAGGTTCTGGTCGGTACCGCTCAGGTCACCTCGGACTGATCCACTCGCAGGCGTCGGTGAGCACGGGCCGCCGACGCCGGATTCCGTCGATGTGCGGGGCCTGCCGTCAGGCCGGCTCCGCGCGCGCGGCTCGTTCCACCGCGGGCCTGAACACCTCGCGGCACCAGGTCCGGAAGTCGGTGGGCGAGATGGTCGCCGTACGCCAGTCAGCCTCGTAGATGCCGGAGTCCTGGGCCGCGAACATCTCCACGGTGTCCTTGACCGCCTGGTCGTGCGCCCCGCGGGCACGGAGGACGGCCGCGAACTCGTCCATGGTGACGCGCCGATAGGCGACCGGCTGTCCGAGTTCCTCGCTCAGCACCTGGGCGGCTCCGTCGGGCGTGAGGTGATCAGGACCGAACACCGCGAGGTTCTCCTGTCCACCCCAGGTGAGGTCGGTGAGCAGGCCGGCCGCCTGCTCGGCGATGTCGCGGGTCGCGATCATCGGGAGCGGCTGGTCCGCGTCGCAGGTCAGTGAGAACGTGCCGCGCTCACGGATCGCGTCGAGCTGGCCCAGCAGGTTCTCCATGTAGAAGGGCAGCGACAGTGCGCGGTAGGCGGCGCCGGATGCCGCCAGCTCGGCATCCATCGCGAACGCCGCGGACAGCACACCGGCGGAGTGCGGCCAGCCATGTCCCGCACTGCTGACGGCGACAACGTGGGAGACCCCGTTGCGCTGAATCGCGGCTGCCGCGGCCCGGGCGAACGTCACGTAGTGCTGCTCGGCGCTCGGCGCGGCCGGATTCGGCGGGACGAGCCAGAACAGCGCGTCGACGCCCGCCAGCGCCTTGTCGAGTACGACGGGATCCGCGTGCGACCCCTCGACGACCTCGGCCTGGTCGCGCACTGCGCCGTCGAGGCGCGCGGCGTCGCGCACGATGACGCGCACGTCGCTGCCCAGCTCGAGCAGCCGGGGGACGAGGTGGCTGCCGATCCGGCCGGTCGGTGTAGTGACGGCGATCATCGAAACCTCCATAAGGTGAACCTGAACTCCGGTTCCGAATATAGCGCCTGTCGCGTGTCCGTCAACTACAGTGTGGTGATCATGACCGCTCCCGAACGTTCACTCCGCGCGGATGCCCGACGTAACCGGGAGTCCGTTCTCGACGCGGCCGGCGAACTGTTCGCCCGGCGCGGCGACAACGTGCAGATGGACGAGATCGCGGCCCGGGCCGGGCTCGGTGTCGGGACCTTGTACCGGCACTTCGCCGACAAGCGGGCGTTGCGAGCGGCGATCGTCGGCCGCCGGTTCGAAGCCGTGACCAGCCTCGCGCGGGCCGCCGAGGAGCTCAGCGACCCCTGGGCCGCCTTCGAGACCCTGCTGTTCGGCTACCTGGAGTCCGCGGAACCCGACGCGGCCTTCCGGTTCGCGATCCTCAGCCCGGAGGAGCCCAGCTGGGGTGACATCGAAGCCGAGAAGAACGCTTTCGCGGGCAGCGTCGAGCGGATCGTGCAGCGTGCCGTCGACGCCGGCGTCCTCCGCGCGGACTTCCGGGCGAGCGACTTCGTCCTGATCACCCGCGGCGCGATGGCGAACATGTCGGGGAACGGCGACTGGCGCCGGCACCTGGCATTGCAACTCGAAGGGATCCGCAGCCGCGCCGAGTGAACGCGACGCTATGAGGTCTGCCGGGGTGCGAAGTCGGCGGGGATCGAGCGCAGCCTCCGGAGTGGGGAGAAGTAGAGGACGGAGTTTCCGGCCAGGGTGCCGAGGCCCGCGATCCACAGGGTCGTGTGCAGGCCGAACGCGGTGCCCAGAGCACCGCCGAGCAGGCTGCCGATCGGCGCCGCGCCCCAGCTCACGAAGCTCATCGTCGCGCTCACCCGTCCCTGGAGTTCCGGCGGGCAGAGCTGCTGCCGGATGCTGACCTGCAGGATGTAGCTGACGATGATGCAGAAGCCTGCGAGCAGCGTGGCCGCGACGTACCAGCTCACCTGCCAGCCCGGGGCGGTCAGCGCCTGCAGCGTGAACGCGACACCGATGCCGGTCGAGGAAAGCAGCAGCGTGCGCGCATCGCCGTACCTGGTACTGATCTTCTCGGTGACGGCCGAGGCGAGGATCGCGCCGAGCAGGCCGATCATGCTGAGGATGCCGATGGTTGCGGGTTGCAGGTGTACGCCGCGGACCAGGTAGACGACCATGATCGCCCCGGCCGCCGCCTGGAACAGCATCGTCACCATCGTGTTCAGGGCGAGTGGCCGCAGCAGCGGGTGCTTGAAGACGTACTGCAGCCCGTCGCGGATCTCGTGGCGCAGGTGCGGGCGTTCAGGCTTGACCGGAGCGGGCTCCGAGGTGCGGATGCTGCGGAGCCAGATCGCCGACCAGACGAAGCTCAGCGCGTCCAGGCCGATCGTGACCGCGGCACCGATCCACTGCACGAGGACGCCGCCCACGCCGGCGCCGATCACCGCGGCGACCGAGTGGTTCGCGGCGAGCTTCGCGTTGCCCGGGAGGAGCTGGTCGGCGTTCAGCAATCGCGGCGGATACGTGCTGTGCGCAACGTCGAACAGCACGGTCAGGACGCCGGCCAGCGCGAGTACGACGTACAGCTGCGGAAGGCTCAGTACGCCGAATACGGCCGCGACCGGGACGGACCCGAACAGGACGGCTCGTCCGAGGTCTGCCGCGATCAGGACCGGCAGGCAGCGGACGCGGTCGACCCAGGCGCCGGCGAACAGGCCGAGCAGCAGCCAGGCCGCGGTCTCGCAGGTCCGCAGCAGCGAGACCTGGAAGGTCGTCGCGTCGAGCGTCAGCACCGCGAGCAGCGGTACGGCGAACATCGTCAGCCGGCTGCCGAGCTGGCTGAGCAGATCGGCGAGCCAGAGCCGCCGGAAGTCGGGGTGCCTCAGAATGCCCATGTCGGGGACCGTAAGCACCTGACTTGAGTCCTGTCGACTCAAGTATCAAGAAACTTGAGTCGACAGGACTCAACTTCACGCTCAGACAATTTCCGACCCCCAATGCGAAGCGCCCCGGTGGACTGTCCACCGGGGCGCTTCGGGAGCTTGGTGGGTCAGCCGGTGAAGGGTTCCGCGGCGACGATCTCGACGGTCACGTCCTTGCCGTTCGGGGCCTCGTAGGTGGCCTTGTCGCCCTTCTTCTTGCCGAGAATGGCGGCGCCGAGCGGGGACTGCGGGGAGTAGACGTCGATGTCGACCGACGCGTCCAGGGCGAGCAACTCGCGGGAACCGAGCAGGAACGTCTCGACGTCGTCGTCGCCGGCGAACTTGATCGACACCTTCATGCCGGGCTCGACCTTGCCGCCCGCCTTCGGGGTCTCGCCGACCCGGGCACGGCGGAGCATGTCCTCCAGTTGCCGGATCCGCGCCTCGATCTTGCCCTGCTCGTCCTTGGCGGCGTGGTAGCCGCCGTTCTCCTTGAGGTCGCCCTCGTCCCTGGCCTCGCTGATCCGCTGGGTGATCTCGGCACGGGCAGGGCCCTTCAGGTGCTCGAGCTCGGACTTCAGCTGGTCGTAACCGTCCTGCGTCAGCCAGACAACGCTGTCCTCGTCGATCTTCTGCGTCACGGGCTGCTCCTTGTGTCGGTGGGATGGGCAGGAAAATACTCTTGGCCGCCGTCGTCGACGGCGACCAATCAAACGAGCGTAGCAAGAGACCGCAGATCACGCAGGGGCCTCAGGTCGCCCCCGACGCGTGGAAAACGCTTGCTACCTCGGTTTTCTCCAAGCGCGAACAGAACCGGGCGGCAGTCCGCTGCGGCGGCAGGAGGTTCCGGGTCAGCGCGGGCGGTGCTGGTCGGCCGTCGTACAGCCGACCAGCACCACGGAGGTCGCCGAGCGTTGCGTTGTCAACGTCACCGGCAGGGTCTGGTGGCGGGGCGAGCCGGCCGGGACCGTGACGGTCACCTCGCCGACGATCGAGAAGTCCGCGGCCTTCGCCTGCAGCCGGCAGCTGGCCTCGACGGACTTGTTCCGGTCGACCTTCACGGTGGCCGTCGCGCTGGTCGGCGAGACGATCTTGAAGCCCTGCAGTTCCGAGCGGACCGGCGGGTTCGACTGCACCCAGGCGGCCCAGACGAGCCAGATCAGCCCGGCCAGTACGACGACGCCCAGGACGCCGATCAGCAGCGGACGACGGGACCGCCCGCGACGCCCGTACCGCGCGTCGAGATCGGGGGTGGGAGCGGCGGCTGATTGCTCGGTCACAGGTCGTCCAGGGGGTCGGTCGTGGGTTTTGCGTGGGCTTGGAGGACCATTGTGTCTTGTGAGTGGAGATCTTCGGTTGTTGCATGTACACGCCCACCCGGACGACGAGTCGAGCAAGGGAGCCGCATCGACCGCCCGGTACGTCGCCGAAGGCGTCGAGGTGCTGGTCGCCACCTGTACCGGCGGCGAGCGCGGATCGATCCTGAATCCGAAGATGGACCGCCCGGAGGTACTGGCGAACATCACCGAGATCCGCCGCAAGGAGATGGACACGGCGCGAGCGATTCTCGGCATCCGGCAGGAGTGGCTGGGCTGGGTGGACTCCGGTTTCCCGGAGGGCGACCCGCTGCCGCCACTGCCCGAGGGCTGCTTCGGGGCGCTGAAGGTGGAGGACGCCGCCGCCCCGCTGGTGAAGCTGATCCGCGAGTTCCGCCCGCAGGTGGTCACGACGTACGACGAGAACGGCGGGTACCCGCACCCGGACCACGTGATGTGCCACCAGATCACGGTGGCGGCGTTCGAGGCGGCCGGCGACAAGGACGCGTACCCGGAGCTCGGCGAGCCGTGGCAGCCGCTGAAGCTGTACTACCACCACACGTTCCACTACGAGCGGATGAAGGCGCTGCACGACGCGATGGTCGAGCGCGGCCTGGAGTCGCCGTACGCCGAGCGGCTGAAGGACTGGAAGCCGGACCCGGAGAACGAGCGCCGGATCACCACCCGGGTCGAGTGCGCGAAGTACTTCGAGGTCCGGGACCGGGCGCTGCTCGCGCACGCCACGCAGATCGACCCGGACGGCTCGTGGTTCGCCGTACCGCTCGAGGTGCACCAGGCGGCCTGGCCGACCGAGGACTACGAGCTGGCGCGGAGTCTGGTCGAGTCGGAGCTGCCTGAGAACGACCTGTTCGCGGGGCTGCGCTGACGGGCGGCCCGGACAATGAGAGAATGGTGGCGTGACAGCGATGATCTCCCTTCAGACGGTCGAGATCGACCCCAACGTGGCGAAGCCGGGCTGGGTCGCGCTGCTGATCGTGCTGGCGCTCGGTGTCGCCACGTTCCTGCTGTGGCGCAGCATGGGCAAGCAGCTGAAGCGGATCGACGTGGACCGCGATGGTGCGGACGACCCAGCACCGTCCGGCGACCCAGCGAGTCCGGCCGGCTCGCAGTCCCCGGATGGCGATGCAGCGCCGACGACTTCGGACCCGACGGATCTGACGAAGACCTCGACTGAGCACTCTCCGAAGTAGCCATATCTCAGTCGGGTCACCGATTCCTGGGAGCCCGGTCACGAGATGGTGTCGGACTGGGCTGCCCACCTCCGGCTGACCCTATAGTGAGCCGGGTGCTGACTGGTGCCCACGACCGCTTCGTCCGGTGACCGCGACCCGCGCCGCCCGGCATCGCATGCCCGGACGTCTGGTCGCGGGTGGGGTGGGTGCTGTCCTGGTCGCGTCGGCGGCGCTCGTGCTGGCGTTCTACCTCTCCGGCAGCCGGCCGCGGAACGCCGGCGGGATCGGGGGACCGGGCGAGTTCGTGTCCTGGCTGCAGACGATGCTCCAGCTGATCTCGACGCTGGCCACCGTCGGTTGTGCGGGCGCATTGCTCGCAGCCGTCGTGCTGCTGCGGATCGAGGGCGGACCGCTCGGCGTCCAGGGGCGGCGTGCGGTCCGGGACGCGGGCAACGCGGCGCTGATCTGGGCGGTCTGTGCGTTCGCCGGCGCGGTCCTGACGGCGGCGCTACTGCTCAACACACCGGTCCGGTTGCTGCGGCTCCGTGTCGACGACGCCCTCGGCGTACCCGAGGTGAAGTCGCTGCTGATCACCGGCATCCTCGTGCTCGCGCTGGCGATCGGGATCCGCCGCGTGCAGACCTCCTCGGCCGCGGGCCTCGGCGTGCTGGTCGCGATCGCGGCAGTCGTCCCGACCGCGGTCACGGCGTACCCGAGGAACGAGTCGTACGTCGTACTCGCCGGCACCGCGCTGGTGATCCACGTGATCGCCGCGACGACCTGGATCGGCGGACTCGCGGGTCTCGTGCGGTACGGCCGGGCGAGCCGCAGCGGTCTGCCGATCGTGATGGAGCGGTACGGCCAGGTCGCCGTCATCTCGGCCGTCGCCGTGGTCCTCAGCGGCCTGCTGAGCGCCGCCGGCCGCCTCGCCGCGAAGGGCGGCGGCTGGGGCTCGATCCCCGGCGAACTCACCCACGACGCGTACGGCGCCCTGCTCATCGCGAAGCTGATCGCCTTCGTCCTCCTCACCGTCCTGGCGGCCTTCCACCGCGCCCGCTCCCACGACGACCTCCTGGACCGCGGCCGCCCGTTCTGGCGGGTCGTCGGCGTCGAACTCCTCGCAATGGCCCTCACCCTCGGCCTCTCGGTCGCCCTGTCCCAGACGGCCTAGGGCACGTCTCCCAAGCCGGACCAGGGCGCGGTGCGGAGGTCTGCGGTGCTGCGGCGGGCGCGGTCGGCGGGGGGCTCCTCGGCGGGGGTGCCGACGGCGATCATCGAGACGATGTGCCAGCCGGGGCCTGGGTTCAGGTCGGCGGTGAGGGCTTCGAGGTCGAAGGCGCGGAACTGGCGGCAGGCCAGGTCCATCGCGTGGGCCTGCAGCGTGAGGTGCGCGACGGACTGGCCGAGGTCGTAGTCGGCGAAGTCGGAGTACGCCCAGTCGGTGTCCTCGACGTACCGGTGGGCCATCGTGACGATCAGCAGCGACGCGGTCGGCGCCCAGCGGGCCGAGCTGCGGGCCAGGTGCCGGACGATCCGCTTGTGCTCGGGCTCGTCGCGGCGGGCCACGAAGTAGGCCCAGGGCTGGGAGTTGCCCGCGGACGGCGCCCAGCGGGCGGCCTCGAGCAGCAGGTCGACGTCGCCCTCCGTGAGGGTCCGCGCGGGGTCGAACAACAGCGGGCTGAAACGGCTGGCGAGCAGTGGATGGACGGACATAGTCCCATTCAACATACGGTTGGGCCGTGACGCATGTACTCGGCCGCCGGGCGCTGAACCGGGCGACTCTCGACCGGCAGTTGCTGTTGCGCCGCTCGGACCTGCCGGTCGTCGACGCGGTACGGCGGCTCGCCGGTCTGCAGGCGCAGACCCCGCACAGCTGGTACGTCGGGCTGTGGTCCCGGCTCGCCGGCTTCGCTGCGGAGCAGGCGGCCGACCTGCTCGTCGACCGTTCGCTGATCCGGATCGCGCTGATGCGCTCGACGATCCACCTGGTCACCCCGGAGGACGCCCGCGCGCTGCGCCCGCTGATCCAGCCGGTGCTGGATCGCGACCTGTACCGCAACTTCACGCACGGCAAGGCGGTCGACGGGATCGACATGGCGCGGCTGGTCGCCGACGGCGTCGAGCTGCTCGCCCCGAAACCCCTGACGAACAAGGAACTCGGCGCACTGCTCGCCGAACGCCTGCCTGATCGAGCGCCGGCGTCCCTGGTCTACGCGATCCGCAACCAGGTGCCGCTGGTCCAGGTACCGCCGCGCGGCGTCTGGGGTCGCAGCGGACCGATTGCGCACACCACCGTCGACGCCTGGCTCGGCGAGAGCTCGCCGTCGCCCGCGTCGCTCGAGTGGATGGTCCTCCGCTACCTGGAGGCCTTCGGCCCGGCGAGCGTGAAGGACGTGCAGGTGTGGTCCGGGTTGACCAAGCTGCGTGAGGTCGTCGAGCGGATGAGCCTGCAGGTCTTCCAGGACGAGCAGGGCCAGACGCTGTACGACGTACCCGATGCCGTCCACCCGGATCCGGACACGCCGGCGCCGCCGCGCTTCCTGTACGACTTCGACAACCTGCTGCTGTCGTACGCCGATCGGTCGCGCGTGATCACCGACGAGCACGGCCGGCAGGGGTACCGCACGCAGCGTCCCGCGCCCCAGATCCTCCTGGTCGACGGCTTCACCGCGGGTGACTGGACGGTCGGCCGGACTGCCGACGAGGCGACCCTCACGATCCGGACGTATCAGCCGTTGATCGATGCGGATGCGGTAGCCGAGGAGGCCGACGCTTTGCTGGCGTTCCTGCATCCGGACGCAGGTAGCCGCAAGGTCCTCCTCTAGCGTTGGGGTATGGCGAACGAGCTCGGGCGATCGACCAGTCCGTACCTGCGGCAACACGCGGGGAACCCGGTGGAGTGGCGGGAGTGGTCCGACCAGGCGTTCGCGGAGGCGCGGGAGCGCGACGTGCCGGTGTTCCTGTCGGTCGGGTACTCCGCCTGCCACTGGTGCCATGTGATGGCGCACGAGTCGTTCGAGGACGCGGGTACGGCGGCGTACCTGAGCGAGCACTTCGTGAGCGTGAAGGTGGACCGCGAGGAGCGGCCGGACGTCGACGCGATCTACATGGCGGCGACCGTCGCGATGACCGGGCAGGGCGGGTGGCCGATGTCGGTGTTCCTGACGCCGACCGGCGAGCCGTTCTTCTGCGGGACGTATTTCCCGAAGGAGGCCCGCGGCGGGATGGCGTCGTTCGGGCAGGTGCTGGAGGCGATCACGGACGCCTGGCAACACCGGCGCGAGCAGCTCGACGGGATCGGGCAGCGGGTCGTCGCACAGCTCGGGGCGCAACCCGCCGGTGCCGCGCCGGACGTCGATCTCGAGCGTGCCGTCGAGGTGCTGAAGACGGAGTTCGACCCGGTGGACGGCGGGTTCGGGCGGGCGCCGAAGTTCCCGCCGTCGATGGTGCTCGACTTCTTGCTCCGGCACCATCGGCGGACCGGGGACGAGGACGCGTTGGCGATGGTGGCGCAGACGTGTGCGCGGATGGCCCGCGGCGGGATGTACGACCAGCTGGCCGGGGGGTTCGCGCGGTACTCCGTCGACGGGCAGTGGGTGGTGCCGCACTTCGAGAAGATGCTGTACGACAACGCGTTGCTGCTCGACGTGTACACGCACTGGTGGACCGTGTCGGGGGATCCCCTCGCCCGGCGGATCGCGTCGGAGACTGCTGACTTCCTGCTCGCCGAGTTGCGTACGGCGGAGGGCGGGTTCGCGTCGGCGCTGGACGCGGACACCGAGGGGGAGGAAGGCAAGTACTACGTCTGGACGCCTGAGGAACTGGGCGCGGTGCTGTCGGAGGACGACGCCTCGTGGGTTGTCCGGTTGTGCGATGTCACCGGGACCTTCGAGCACGGCTCGTCCGTCCTGCAGTTGCGCGAGGATCCGGCGGATGCGGACCGTTGGCGCCGGGTTCGGCAGGTACTTCGGGAGGCGCGGGCGAGGCGGGTCTACCCGGGGCGCGACGACAAGGTCGTTGCCGCGTGGAACGGGCTGGTGATCACGGCGCTGACGCGGGCCGGAGTGGTGCTGGAGCGGCCTGAGTACGTCGAGGCTGCCGTTGGAGCGGCGCGGTTGATCCGGGACGTGCATCTGGACGGGGCGCGGTTGTACCGGACGTCGCGGGACGGGGTGCGGGGGAGTGCGGACGGCGTACTCGAGGACTATGCCGCGTTCGCCCAGGGCTGTTTGACGTTGCTGGGTGCGACCGGGGACGCCGAGTGGTTCCGGATCGCGGAGGCGCTGCTCGGGCGGGTGCTGGAGGAGTTTGTTGCTGACGGCACCTACTACGACACCGCCGCCGACGCGGAGCAACTGATCTGGCGCCCGCAGGACGCCACCGACAACGCCACCCCCTCCGGCGTGAGCCTGACCGCCGAGGCCCTCACCACGCTCGCGAGCCTGACCGGATCAGACCACTACGAGCGGGCCGCCCATCAGGCCCTCGCAGCCTCGGCCGCCATCGGGACCCGGGCACCCCGCTTCGCCGGCCGCGCGCTGGCGATCGCCGAAACAATCGCCGGCGGCCCCCTGGAAATCGCCATCGTCACCACCCCCGAACCCGCCTCCGCCTCCGTGGGTGTCTCCGGCTCCGATGCCGCCGGGCTGCTTCGTGTTGCCTTCGGCAACGCGCCGTGGGGGACGGCGATCGTTGCCGGGGGACCCGATCTGGGGGTGCCGTTGATGGACGGACGCGGGTTGCTCGACGGGCGGCCGGCGGCGTACGTCTGTCAGAAATTCACCTGCCGGCTGCCTGTGACGTTGCCGGAAGACCTTCGGGAACTGTTGCGCCCTGCGCACTGACACCCCGCACGGGTGCGGGTTTTCCCTCAGCTTTCACTCAGTTCCCTTGACTCACGGCGACCGGGCGGCAACAGTCGGTCCTCAAGCCGGATGTAACAGAACTCGCACGCACCGACACAAAGTGTCACAAATGAGGCAGTGGCACTGTTGCGTCAGCATCCGGCGCGTCCCCAACTGAATTCGGTCGCTGCGCCCAAACGGCGACCACACCGTGAGGAGATGTTGTCTTGAAACGACTGACATCAGCAGGGGCGGTGGCCATTGTCGCGGCCGCCGGTCTTGCCACTGGTATGACGGGATTCACCGCTTCGACAGCGGGTGCCGCGGACCGCTCGGCTCCGCTCCCGGCCTCCGGCTTCAACCAGCCGGCCGCCGTCAAGGCCGAGCAGGCGCTGGCATCGCAGACGGCCGCCGCGCTCGGGCTCGGCAAGGGCGAACAGCTCAAGGTGCACGACGTGGTCAAGGACGCGGACGGTACGGAGTACGTCCGCTACGACCGTACGTACAACGGCCTGAAGGTCGTCGGTGGCGACCTGATCGTCAAGCGCAAGGGCGAGTCGATCGGCCAGGTCACGTACAACCGTGGCGCCAAGGCCGTCGAGGTCTCCACGAAGCCGACCCTGTCCCAGTCGGCCGCGCTCACCAAGGGCGCACAGTCGGCGAAGTTCAAGGCGAGCTCCACCAAGGGCCAGCTCGTCGTCTTCGTGACCCCGGCCAAGCCGGTGCTCGCGTACGACGTCGTCACGACCGGTGTGAAGCCCGACCAGACCCCGTCGGTGCTGCACACGTACGTCGACGCCAACTCCGGCAAGGTGCTGGCGCAGAACGACGAGATCAAGGAAGGCACCGGCAACTCGATGTACGCCGGCAAGGTCACGATCGGTACGTCGGGAACGTCGGGCAACTTCTCGATGACCGACCCGACCCGCGGTGGCAACTACACCACCGACCTGAAGGGCGCGACGTCCGGCAACGGCACCACGTTCACCGACGCCGACGACACCTGGGGCAGCGGCGCGGCCTCGGACCGGGCGACCGCCGCGGTGGACGCGCACTACGGTGCGCAGCTGACCTGGGACTACTACAAGAACGTCCACAGCCGGAACGGAATCTTCAACAACGGCCAGGGCGCCCGCTCCCGGGTGCACTACGGCAACGCGTACGTGAACGCGTTCTGGGACGGCACCCAGATGACGTACGGCGACGGGATCAGCAACACGCACCCGCTGACCGCGATCGACGTGGCCGGTCACGAGATGAGCCACGGTGTCACCGAGGCGACCGCCAACCTGAACTACTCAGGTGACGCGGGCGGCCTGAACGAGGCGACGTCGGACATCTTCGGCACGATGGTCGAGTGGTACGCGAACAACGCCAGCGACCCGGGTGACTACCTGATCGGCGAGAAGATCAACATCAACGGCGACGGCACGCCGCTGCGCTACATGGACAAGCCGTCCAAGGACGGGGCCAGCAAGGACTGCTGGACGACCAGCACCGGCGGCCTGGACCCGCACTACTCGTCCGGCCCGCTGAACCACTGGTTCTACCTGGCCTCCGAGGGCACCGGCAGCAAGACCATCAACGGCGTCACCTACAACAGCACGGCCTGCAACGGTACGACGTTCGCCGGTGTCGGCCGCGACGTCGCGGCCAAGGTCTGGTACCGGACGCTGAGCACCAAGCTGAGCTCGGGCAGCACCTACAAGGACGCTCGTGAGGGTGCGATCACCTCCGCGATCGAGCTGTACGGCGCGGACTCCGCGCAGTGCAAGGGCATCGAGGCCGCGTTCGGCGGCATCTCTGTCCCGGCCGGCTCGGCCGCCTGCGGTGGCGGCACCACGCCGCCTCCGACCGGCGGCAACCTGCTGAAGAACCCGGGCTTCGAGTCCGGCGCGGTGGACTGGACCGGCACCGCCGGCCCGATCACCGACAACACCGGCCGCCCGGCGCGTACCGGTAGCTGGAAGCTGTGGCTGCAGGGCAACGGCCGTGCGACCGCCGAGAACGTCGGCCAGTCGGTCGCGATCCCGGCCTCGGCGACCAGCGCGACGCTGTCGTTCTGGATCCGCATCGACACCGCGGAGACCACCACGACCACGGCGTACGACACCGCGAAGGTCCAGGTCGTCGACGGTTCGACGACGAGCACGCTGGCGACGTACTCGAACCTGAACAAGAACACGTCGTACGTGCAGAAGACGCTGAACCTGACGGCGTACAAGGGCAAGACCGTGACGATCAAGTTCGTCGGCCAGGAGGACTCCTCGGCCCAGACGAGCTTCGTCGTCGACGACACCTCGCTGACCGTCAGCTGAGAACGTCCGGGGCGCGCGCAGCCTCCGCCCAAGGCCGCGCGCGCCCCGGATTCCCTTCTTCACAAGGTGGTTCCGGTCGCGTCGACTCCGCCCCCGTCGACGCTGCTAGAGCTTCGTACAGAGTTTGCCCGGTGGGATGGCGGCTTCGGTGAGCAGTTCGGTCACCGGAGTCGCCAGTACTTTGAGCTGCGGGTCCTCGACCCGCGCGGTCTTCCCGTTCGCGGTGACCGACACGATCATGTCGTCAGGGTGCTTCGTGGTCGGTTTCGTCGCCGCCAGGCTCGCCCAGTCGACCTTCTCGACGGCCGCCGTGAACGTGGCGAGGAACGCCGGGTCGAGCTTGCACCGGAGCGTCTGCTTGCCACGGGAGCTCACGGTCGCGACACCGTCCGTACCGATCTGCACCGTGTCGTCGAAGCCGGCGATCCCGCCGGTCCGGGCGACGGTGACCGGAAGGCCGGCGCCGACGGGGGCCGACTGGGTGACCGTCGGCATGGTCGGTGATGGCGTGCTGCTCGGCGTACCGCTGGATCCTGACTCATTGCCGCATCCGGTCAGCACGAGTCCCGCGACGGCCGTGCACATGGCCACTGCTGCGTAGCTGCTCAGGTTCCTCACGCACATGGGATACCCGTTGGGGTGCCGTTCGTTGCAGCTGTGACACGACTGAAATGTTCAGATCACCTGTGACACCAGGTTGACGAGCACTCGCGTCAGTAATACCCGCTGCTCGAACAGGTCCGGCGACGCATCCGCCTTCCCGAACAGCTCCAACGGCAGCGCGGTGAAGGCGGCTCTCACCAGCAGCGAGCCCAGGTACCCGTACAGCACCTGTTCCTCGTCCACGTGCATCCCGTCGGCCGCAAGACCCTCCTGGAACGCCTTGAGGATCACCGTGTGTACGGCGGGCAGCGCCTCCGCCGACAGCTCGCCCGCGTGCGCAAGACCGATCAGCAGTTGCCCTAGGTCGAACCCGACGGCCTGCGGGCAGTCGAAGCCCCAGTCGATCACCACGAACTCGTCAGGGCTCTCGTGAGGCACCAGGAGGTTCTGCGGGCTGGCGTCTCCGTGCTGGTAGCACTGGGGGAGCGAGTCCAGGGCGTCGAGCACCGCGGGCACCTGCCTGCCGAGCTCGAGCAGGTCCTCCTTCAGACGGTGGTCGCCGAGGTTGCAGACCGCTGCCGCGAGCATGGGGTGCCGCCAGGTCGCCGGATCCGCCAGAGCGGGCAGGGCGGTCCGCTTGATCCGTCCCTCCGCGTAGAAGCGCAGCCCGATCCCCGGTGTCGTGACATGCTCCCGGGGCAGGAACGGCGCGACCAGGTGTGGCCGGCGGCGCGCCGACAACCGGCCGAGCAGGTACGCCGCCCGCTCGAACCGGTCGATCGGCCACGGCCCCCACTCCTGGACCACGTTCTCCATCCACAGCGTCGCCCGATCGTCGTCGTACACGTCGATCCGGTACGCGGCCGGCAGCCGCATCCCCTCGGGGAGCAGGCTCGTGATGTCGCTGCGGTGCACCGCGATCTCCAACTGCCAGGGCAGGTTGTGGGCGAACAGCGCGCGGAACTCCTCGGGCATTCGGTCCAGCATCGGCCAGTGCCGGACGGACTGGAACTTCTTCACGAAGCACGACCAGTTCGCGTCTCCCGCCGTCCCGAACACGCGGTACAGCCCCGCGGTGCTCGGCGTACCGATCGGGTAGTCGACCGGCTCGACCCGGACCGCGCCCGCGACGGCCGCCGGATCTCCGGTGATCGTCCGCGCGAGCGCGGTCAGGTCCTCCTCCCCCAACGCGTCCCGCCCCAGCGGTTCCAACGCAGTGTGCATGAGCTTCCCCCCACGGAAGTAAAGCAGCCTTACTACCTGGATAGTAAAGTTGCCTTATGACATCCGTCAATGACCTGCCGGGCACCCGGCCGGGCCCCTGGTCCGACCACATCGCCGGGCTGCTCGGCTCCGCGCTGCGGCAGGTCCGCGAGGAGATCCTGGCGAACTCCGAGGAGCACTTCCCCGGGCTCCGTGTCTCGCACTACCGCCTGCTCGAACTGATTCCCGCCGACGGCGGCAGGATCACCGACCTGGCGGAGGTCGCGGCGATGACGAAACAGGGCCTCGGCCAGCATGTCGACTACCTGCAACGCCTCGGGTACGTCGAGTCCGACCGCCTCCGCGCGGACCGCCGCGTGCGCCTGGTGCGCCGTACCGCCAAAGGTGACGAGGCCGCAGCTTTCAGCCGTGCCGCGATCGAACGCGTGGAGGACAGCTGGTCCGCGCTGCTGGGCGGCGACCGCTTCGAAACCCTGCGGGAGATCCTCCGCGAGTTGGGCGGCGACCGGCCGGGTCAGCCGACGCGGTAGGTGGCGATGCTGACGGCGATGTAGTGGCAGATGAAGGCGGCCACGGTGAACGCGTGGAAAATCTCGTGGAAGCCGAACCAGCGGGGGGAGGGGTTCGGCCGCTTGGTGCCGTAGACGACGGCGCCGAGGGAGTACAGACCGCCGCCGACCGCGATCAGCGTGACGACTGCCGCGCCGCCGGCGTGGTAGATGTCGCCCATCCAGAAGATCGCGACCCAGCCGAGCGCGAGGTAGATCGGCGTGTAGATCCAGCGCGGCGCGCTCAGCCAGAAGATCCGGAAGAGGATGCCGGCGAGGGCGCCGCCCCAGACCAGGCCGAGCATCAGCACGCGGTCCTTGCCGTGCAGCAGGACCATGCCGAGCGGGGTGTAGGTCCCGGCGATCAGCAGGAAGATGTTGCTGTGGTCGAGCCGGCGCAGGATCGCCTCGCCGGTCGGGCCCCAGTAGAACCGGTGGTACAGCGCGGAGATGCCGAACAGCAGCATCGCGCCGACCGTGTAGACCGCGGCCGCCCAGCGGGCGTTGGCGTGCGGTGCGAGGCAGATCAGTACGATGCCCGCGGCGGTGGCGAACGGGAACGTTCCGGCGTGCAGCCATCCGCGGAGCTTGGGCTTCAGTGGGCCGAGCCGGCCCGACAGCTTGTGACCGAGTTCCTGGGGCTGGGTGCTGGAAGCGGTCATCGCCGTCCTTTCGAGGGGTTCCGGGCGGTTCGTACCTACGCAACCGTAACCTACGGCACCGTAGGTTGCATCGGTCAGAAGGATGAAATGTAGGCGACGTCACCCGGACGACGCGACCCCTCCGCGTGTTCGATGCACGAACTTCGAGGAAAGTTCGACCTTGCTGACAGCTTCCTGTGAGGCACTCCAGGGCCTCTCCTACCGGGGCGAATCTGGGCTAGCCTCGTGGTCGAGAAGTCATTGAGGAGAGCACCCTGCCCATGCGGACACCTGGCAAGCAGAAGCTGCGCGACGCGGTCTACGGACTGTACGAACGCCGGCTCACCCGATCGCTGTCGCCGGACCGGATCCCGCGGCACATCGGCGTCATCATCGACGGCAACCGGCGCTGGGCCCGTCAGGGCGGGGACCCGGTGTCGCGCGGTCACGAGGCCGGGGCCAACAAGATCTCCGAGTTCCTGTACTGGTGCGACGAGGTCGGCGTCAAGGTGGTCACGGTGTGGATGCTGTCCACCGACAACCTGACCCGCCCGGCGGACGAGCTGGAGCCGCTGCTCCGGATCATCGAGCAGGCCGTCGAGGAACTGACCGCGATCGGCCGCTGGCGGATCCACCCGGTCGGCGCACTCGACCTGCTGCCGGGCAGTACGGCGGAGGCCCTGAAGGCGGCCGAGACCGCGACCCAGGACGTCAACGGCATGCTGGTGAACGTCGCCGTCGGCTACGGCGGCCGCCGTGAACTCGCCGACGCGGTGCGCTCGCTGCTCCTCGAGGAGGCCGCGAAGGGCATCTCGATCGAGGAGCTGGCCGACCGGGTCGACGTCGAGCACATCGCCCGGCACCTGTACACCAAGGGCCAGCCGGACCCCGACCTGGTCATCCGTACGTCGGGTGAGCAGCGGCTCGGCGGCTTCCTCCTCTGGCAGAGCGCGCTGAGCGAGTTCTACTTCTGCGAGGCGCTCTGGCCGGACTTCCGGCATGTCGACTTCCTGCGCGCGATCCGCAGCTACGCCCAGCGCGAGCGCCGCTTCGGCACCTAGGACCGACCGCAACGTCTGCATGTGGTCCGGCGGCGCAGGTAGTACGCGTACGTCGCCGTACCCAACGCTGCGCCCCACGCGATCCACAGGATGCCTGGGGCGTTGGTTGCCCAGTTGTCGCCGCCGAGCGGCGCCTGGGCGTTCATCAGCCCGGCCGGGATCAGTGCGACGGCCACGACCGACGCGGGCAGGATCGCCAGCAGCGGCGGGACCCGCCGGCCGGCCTTGAACCAGATCCAGCGCGGGTAGACCTCGCCCCAACGGTGCACGAGCCCGTGCGTGAGTACTCCGCCTCCGAGCCCCATCACAGCCAGCCCGAGGCCCATTTCAAGCATGCCTGGCGTGTCGGCCATCATCTGGTGGAAGTCCTCGCTGATGCCGACGGGCCAGCCGAAGTACCAGGCAACCCGGGTGAACTCGTACGGCAGGTTCGCCACTACGGCGACGCCGACCGCCCACTTCCCCCAGCGCAGCGCGGCCTCCGGGCGGGCCCACGCGTGCTCCGCGGCGCCGCGCCCGCATGACACACACAGGTCGCGGCTGCGGCGGTGGTATGCGATCGCCGTCGCCGCCCAGAGCACACCGCCGACGAACAGGATGACCAGGTTCACCCGGTGCCAGTACAGGATGTCACCGACGCCGTCCTGAGCCCCTGGTACGCCGGTGAACGCAAACACCACCAGTGCCGGCGCCAGCGCGACAACAGCGATCAGTGTGTAGTCAGGAATCACCAGGGCGAGCCCCACGGCGAGTACGGCGGCAACCGCCTGCGGGAGTCGTCCACGCGGTCGAGTGCGCGTCATCACGAGCGCCAGCACCGCACCAGCCAGGCCGATCGTTGCCATCACCGGTGCAACCACGCGGTACGACGTACCCTCCAGGATCGAGGCCGTGGCGCGGTCGTCCGGGACTGGTGCGAACGGGTAGCCCGAGCCGCCGAAAGACCAGTACAGGCCGAGTACTCCGTACCCGAAGGACCAGGTCGCCGTGGCGTAGCCGGTCCACGCCGGCCAGTTCTTCCGCATGTACCGAGCGTCGCCGCATGCGAGCGGGTACCGGATCACCCAGGGGAGTGACCGAGCTCCCTCCGGCGGTTGAAGGTGTAACGCCCTGTTAACCCCGTGGCCGGGCGTGTCGGGCTGCGCGGTTTGCGGGAGCCTCCTACGCTGGCAGAGACGGTCGGAGGGGAAGCCGGCTGTCACGGGAGGCCCGATCAGTTTGAGAATCTCGTTCCAGCCGGTTGCCCCATGAGGGGCCGAACGGAGTCCCCGAGACCTGTGGTCTCGAACTCGCTGATCGCCGTTGCCGCACCTGCGGCGGCGCGGACGGGGCCAACACCGGGCCCCGAGGGCGGCACCCGACCCATCACCTAACCACTGGCGGGCCGGGGCGAGGGTGTACGTCACGGCCTAGAAGAGGACGTGCGACATGGCCATCCACGCCAAGGCGTCAAGTACCTCATCCACACCGGACCAGCGCACCTTCGTGCTGGACACCTCGGTGCTCCTCTCCGACCCGCACGCGATGCTGCGGTTCGACGAGCACGAAGTGATCGTTCCGGTGGTCGTCGTCACCGAATTGGAGGCCAAACGGCATCACCCCGAGCTCGGCTACTTCGCCCGTACGGCGCTGCGACTGCTCGACGAGCTCCGGATCCTGCACGGACGACTGGACGCACCCCTGCCAGTGGGGGAGAAGGGTGGAACTCTCCGGGTCGAACTGAACCACACCGACCCGGAGACACTGCCGGCCGGTTTCCGGCTCGGCGACAACGACAGCCGGATCCTGGCCGTGGCGTGCAACTTCATGGCCGAGGGCAAGGACGTGACGCTGGTCTCGAAGGACCTGCCGATGCGGGTCAAGGCGTCGGCGTGCGGCCTGCAGGCCGAGGAGTACCGGGCCGAGCTGACCCTGGAGTCCGGCTGGACCGGGATGGCCGAGCTCGAGGTCGGCACCCAGGTCGTGGACGACCTGTACGAGAACGGGGCCGTGGAGCTGGCGGAGGCCGCCGAGTTCCCCACCCACACCGGGCTGGTGCTGCTGTCCGACCGGGGCAGCGCGCTCGGCCGGGTGATGCCGGACAAGCGGGTCCGGCTGGTCCGCGGCGACCGGGAGGCGTTCGGGATCCGCGGCCGGTCCGCCGAGCAGCGGGTCGCACTCGACCTGCTGCTGGACCCGGACGTCGGGATCATCTCGCTCGGCGGCCGCGCCGGTACCGGTAAGTCCGCGCTCGCGCTGTGCGCCGGCCTGGAGTCGGTGATGGAGCGCCGGCAGCACAAGAAGGTGGTCGTGTTCCGGCCGCTGTTCGCGGTCGGCGGCCAGGAGCTCGGATACCTGCCCGGCAGCGAGTCCGAGAAGATGCAGCCGTGGGCGCAGGCCGTGTACGACACGCTGGGCGCGCTCACCAGCAGTGACGTGATCGACGAGGTCATCGACCGCGGCATGCTCGAGGTGCTGCCGCTGACGCACATCCGCGGCCGGTCGCTGCACGACGCGTTCGTGATCGTCGACGAGGCGCAGTCGCTGGAGCGGAACGTGCTGCTCACGGTGCTGTCCCGGGTCGGCGCGAACTCGCGGGTCGTGCTCACCCACGACGTCGCCCAGCGGGACAACCTGCGGGTCGGACGGCACGACGGCGTGGTCGCGGTGGTCGAGCAGCTGAAGGGACATCCGCTGTTCGCGCACGTCACGTTGACCCGCTCGGAGCGCTCGCCGATCGCGGCGCTGGTCACCGAGATGCTCGACGACCTGCAGCTGTGACCGGGGCGGTGGGGCGGGGAAGGTATCTGTAAGGGGTGTCTTGGTAGTTAGCTCATAGCTTTCTGTAAAGCAAGGGTAAGAACGGTGCGGTCGCCACGCGGCGGCCGCACCGTTGTCCTGTGACCTGCTTGTGATCACGGACGGTTTACGCCAGAGTATGTTCTCGTCGCAGCCGACGGGGGTCGGGTATCTCGGAAGGACAGATGAAAGCGAAGCGCTCCGTCACGGTTCTTGCAGTTACCGGAATCGCCGTGGTCTCCGTTGTCGCCAGTGTCGACCTCTTCAGCTCTCCCGGGAGCAGCAGTGCGTCGGAGCAGGTGTCCGGCCGGGCCGAGATGGCCGTCATCAACAGCGGCAAGGTGCTGGCGACTGACGACAAGCCCTCCACCCAGTCGAAGTCCGCTGTCTCCGACGCAGCCGCCGACGCGGTCCGGATGCGGAACCAGGTCGAGGCCATCGCGCAGCAGCAGGTAGCCCTGCAGAACGCGGCCGACCAGAAGATGGCAGCCAAGAACGTCGCCCGGAAGCGCGACGAAGCCCTGGCTCGCGCCGCCCGCTCGTCGAGCGAGGAGCGCGCCAGCCGGGACGCCGAGCGGAAGAAGTACGAGGGCACGCCGAAGGAGGTCGCGATGAACCTCCTCCCCGACCACGGCTGGGGCCAGGGCCAGTTCAGCTGCCTGGAGAAGCTCTGGAACAAGGAGTCCCGCTGGAAGGTCAGCGCGGCCAACCCGACGTCCTCGGCGTACGGCATCCCGCAGGCGCTCCCCGGCCGGCGGATGGCGGCGTACGGCTCCGACTGGCGCACCAACCCGGTCACCCAGATCAAGTGGGGCTTGGACTACATCGAGGCGACATACGGCTCCCCGTGCAGCGCCTGGGGGCACTCGCAGGCCACGAACTGGTACTGATCACCGGTGGAGCTGGCACGGGCGACCAGCGAGCGTGGCGAACTGGTACTGCGCCGCCGCGAGGACGAGGCGCTGGAGTTGCGGGTCAACGGCGTGTTCGTGATGGACGACCAGGAGACGTCGAGCGAGGAGCTCCTGGCGTCGGCGGCGCTGGCGACCGTACGGCGCCCGGACCGGGTGCTGGTGGGTGGACTCGGGCTCGGGTACACCGTCCGCGCGCTGCTGGCCGACGAGCGGCTCGGTGAGGTCGTGGTCGCGGAGATCGAGCCGGACCTGGTGGCCTGGATGCGGGCCGGGTTGGTGCCGTCGGTCCTCGACGACCCGCGGGTCGCGGTGGTCGTGGGGGACGTCCGGACCGTGGTCGCCGACCTCCCCGACGGGTCCGTCGACGCGATCCTGCTGGATGTCGACAACGGCCCGGACTTTCTTGTCTACAACGAGAACTCGGCCATCTACACGTCCGGCTTCCTGGCCACCTGCCACGCCAAGCTCCGCGCCGGCGGCGTCCTCACGGTCTGGTCCTCCTCGGCGTCGCCCGCCCTGGAATCAGCCGTCGAGGCCGCCTTCGGCGCGTGCGACGTGAAGCCTGTCCCGGTCGAGCTCCAGGGCCGCGACGAGCTGTACTACGTCTATCAGGGCAGCTCGTAGTCGACCGTGACCTGCGGCGACCCGTCCTCCAGGTGCTCGTAGAGCACCGTGCCGGTCAACCCGGCCAGGTCTCCCTCGGCGGCCACGATCTTCCCCGGCGCACCGGTCCGGTCGGCCGTCGCGCCGTGCAGCATCACGAACGACCCCTTCCGGTCGTCGAGCGTCCCGGTGAACCGCTCCAGCGCCGTGTACGCCGCCGGTCCGTCCGCGGTCCCCGCCATCAGCAGCTCGGCTGTGCTGGTGCCCTCGAGCACCGCCGGTGAACGTCTTGCCCACGCAGGCCTTCCCGAGCTGGATCGTGCCGGCCTCGTCGTACGCCGCCTGCTCCCACTTGGTGATCTCGAACGACTGGCTGAACTTCATGCCCTACCCCCTCCTGTGGTGTTGTCCACAGCTTGTCTATCAGCGCCTTCCGACAAGTTCGATCGACGTACTCTGCAGGTATGGGTGATGACGCAGAGTTCAGGATCGAGCACGACACGATGGGCGAGGTCAAGGTGCCTCGGGACGCGTTGTGGCGGGCGCAGACGCAGCGCGCGGTGGAGAACTTCCCGATCTCGGGACGGCCGCTCGCGCCGGCGCTGGTGCACGCGCTGGCAGAGATCAAGGCCTCGGCCGCGGTCGTGAACGCGTCGCTCGGCGTGCTCGACGCGGACCGGTCCGCCGCGATCGTCGCCGCCGCGGACCAGGTGGCGGCGGGGGAGTTCGACGCCGAGTTCCCGATCGACGTCTTCCAGACCGGCTCCGGCACGTCGACCAACATGAACGTCAACGAGGTGCTGGCCACGCTCGCCACCCGCGCGCTCGGGGCCGACGTACATCCCAACGATCACGTCAACGCGTCCCAGTCCAGCAACGACACCTTCCCGTCGGCGATCCACGTCGCGGCCACCGCGGGCGTCGTGCAGGAGCTGCTGCCGGCGCTCGAGCATCTCGCGGATTCCCTTGCCCGTAAGGGATCCGAGTTCGCCGAGGTGGTGAAGTCCGGGCGGACGCATCTGATGGACGCGACCCCGGTGACGCTCGGCCAGGAGTTCAACGGGTATGCCCAGCAGATCCGGCGCGGGGCCTCCCGGGTGCGCGCGACCCTGCCGCGGGTCGCCGAGTTGCCGCTGGGCGGTACGGCCGTCGGCACCGGGATCAACACACCGCCCGGGTTCGCGAGCGCGGTGATCACCGAGCTGAACCGGCGGACCGGGCTGGAGCTGTCCGAGGCCGAGGACCACTTCGAGGCACAGGGCGCGCGTGACGGCCTGGTCGAGCTGTCCGGGCAGTTGAAGACGGTCGCGGTCAGTCTGACCAAGATCTGCAACGACCTGCGCTGGATGGGCTCCGGGCCGCGCGCCGGGCTCGGCGAGATCGCGCTGCCGGACCTGCAGCCCGGGTCCAGCATCATGCCCGGCAAGGTGAACCCGGTGATCTGCGAGGCGACGCTGATGGTCGCCGCGCAGGTGATCGGCAACGACACCACGATCACCGTGGCCGGTGCCGGCGGCAACTTCGAGCTGAACGTGATGCTCCCGGTGATCGCCCGCAACCTGCTCGAGTCGATCACCCTGCTGGCGAACAGTTCCCGGCTGCTCGCCGACCGCTGCGTCGACGGCATCACCGCGAACGTCGGCCACGCCCGCGCGCTGGCCGAGTCGTCACCGTCGATCGTGACCCCGCTGAACCGCTACATCGGATACGAGAACGCCGCCGCGGTCGCCAAGAGCGCTTTGAAACAAGGGAAAACGATCCGCGAGGTCGTGATCGAGAACGGTTACGTCGAGAAGGGAGACCTCACCGAGGAGCAGCTCGACGCGGCCCTCGACGTACTGTCGATGACCCGGCCGGGCTCGTGACGCGGTACTGGGAGCCGGGTACCACGATCGAGTGGGTGTACGAGGGCACCGGGCGGCACGCCGAGCTGCCGAACGTGCGGCCGATGACGGTTGTGCGCGACGACGCCGGCGGACTGGTCGCCTGGCTCGCGCCCGGTACGCCGTTGCTCAAACCGGTGCTGGCGGACGGGCGCGAGACGCGGTACGCCGGTCCGGTCGGGATGTTCACCGAGAAGCGGGTGCTGAAGCTCGACGTGTGGCGCGGTACCGGGATCCTCAAGGCGTCGCCGAGCGGGAAGCCGTGGTCGGTCTGGTACTTCTGGGGCTCGGACGGGGCCTTCCGGGGATGGTACGTGAACCTGGAGCGCGAACACGTGCGCGATCCGGCGGGCCGGCGTACCAGCACCGTGGACCATGTGCTGGATCTGTGGATCAACCCTGATCGCAGTATCGAGTGGAAGGACGAGGACGAGCTGGAGGGGGCGGTGGCCGCGGGGCGGTTCACGCCTGCCGAGGCGGAGCGGATCGTGGCCGACGCGCACGCGGCGATCCGCGACGTGGAGGCCTGGGCGGCGCCGTTCTCCGAGGAGTGGCAGACGTGGGTCGCGCCGGCCGACTGGCGGGTGCCGGCGGCGCCGACGACCCACCAGCCGACGCTGGTCGCGGAGGAGCTGCACAGCTGACAACTGGTGGGGGTGGGATTAGCTTGGAGGTATGTACACCATCGAGCTGCAGGCCGAGGAGCTTCAGATGCTGCGCTCGGCCCTTGGGTGCTACCTCCAAGCCTTCGGCCACAACGAGGCAGATCTCGTCCGCGCCGCCAAGGCCCTCCTCCTCAAACTCCCCGAAGAGATCGAAACCAAAGCCGGCTGAGCCAGCTCCGTGGGACGGGCTGACCCCCACCCCTGCTTTTCAGCTGCGGGGACGGACGGTCAGCGGAACGGGCCGACCCCCACCCCCTGCTTTTCAACTGCGAGGACGGACGGTCAGCGGAACGGGCCGACCCCCACCCCTGCTTTTCAACTGCGAGGACGGACGGTCAGTGGGACGGACCGACCCCCACCCCTGCTTTTCAACTGCGAGGACGGACGGTCAGCGGAACGGGTTTTCTCGTGTCTGTGAAGAAGTCGTTCCCCTTGTCGTCCACCACGATGAACGCCGGGAAGTCCTCGACCTGGATCTTCCAGATCGCCTCCATCCCGAGCTCCGGGTACTCGATCACGTCGACCGACTTGATGCAGTCCTGCGCGAGCCGCGCCGCCGGCCCGCCGATCGACCCCAGGTAGAACCCGCCGTGCTCCTTGCACGCCGCCGTCACCTTCGCCGACCGATTGCCCTTGGCAAGCATCACGAACGATCCGCCCGCCGCCTGGAACTGGTCGACGTACGCGTCCATCCGGCCGGCCGTCGTCGGCCCGAACGACCCCGACGCGTACCCCTCGGGAGTCTTCGCCGGCCCCGCGTAGTACACCGCGTGGTCCCGCAGGTACGACGGCATCTCCTCGCCCGCGTCCAGCCGCTCCTTGATCTTCGCGTGCGCGATGTCCCGGGCCACCACCAGCGGCCCGGTGAGCGACAGCCGCGTCTTCACCGGCAGCTTCGACAGCTCCGCGCGGATCTCGCTCATCGGCCGGTTCAGGTCGACGCGTACCACTTCGGAGTCGTCCAGGTGCTCGTCGGTGGTGTCCGGCAGGAACCGCGCCGGCTCCTTCTCCAGCTGCTCCAGGAAGACCCCCTCCGGGGTGATCTTCGCCAGCGCCTGCCGGTCCGCCGAGCAGGACACCGCGATCGCGACCGGGCAGGACGCGCCGTGCCGCGGCAGCCGGATCACCCGCACGTCGTGGCAGAAGTACTTCCCGCCGAACTGCGCCCCGATCCCGAACTGCTGCGTGAGCTTGAAGACCTCCTCCTCGAGCTCGACGTCCCGGAATCCGTGCCCCACCGGTGATCCCGCCGTCGGCAGCGTGTCCAGGTAGTGTGCGGAGGCGTACTTCGCGGTCTTCAGTGCGTACTCGGCCGACGTACCGCCGACGACGACCGCGAGGTGGTACGGCGGGCAGGCCGCCGTACCGAGAGAACGGATCTTCTCGTCCAGGAACTCCATCATCCTGCTGGGGTTCAGGACCGCCTTGGTCTCCTGGTACAGGAACGACTTGTTCGCGGAGCCGCCGCCCTTGGCCATGAACAGGAACTTGTACGCCGGGTCACCGTGCTGCGGGGTCGAGTACAGCTCGATCTGCGCCGGGAGGTTGGAGCCGGTGTTCTTCTCGTCCCACATGGTCAGCGGGGCCATCTGCGAGTAGCGCAGGTTCAGCTTGGTGTACGCGTCGTACACACCGCGGCTGATCCACTCCTCGTCGACCGCGCCGGTCAGCACGCCCTCGGACTTCTTGCCCATCACGATCGCGGTACCGGTGTCCTGGCACATCGGCAGCACGCCGCCCGCGGAGATGTTCGCGTTCTTCAACAGGTCGAGCGCGACGAACCGGTCGTTCCCGGACGCCTCCGGGTCGTCGATGATCCGCCGCAGCTGCTCGAGGTGCGCGGTCCGCAGGTAGTGCGAGATGTCGTGCATCGCCTCCGCGGTCAGCTGCTGCAACACCTCCGGCTGCACCTGCAGAAACGTCCGGTCGCCGGCGGTGAACGTGCTGACACCCTCGGTCGTCAGCAGCCGGTACTCCGTCTCGTCAGCACCCAACGGCAACAGATCGGAGTAGTTGAAGTCCGCAGACACGCAATACCTCCACACAAACTGGACTGGACGCCCCAAATCCTAGTTCTCGGCACCCGCCCGGGACGGCCGCCCCCGTGTTACTTCACCAACACCCGCCGGGCGCGCGCCAGCTCCAGCCCCAGCGACAACCGGTTCCAGGCCAGCTGCCACCGTTCGCGCTGCCGGCCCGGGCGCGGTGGGACCACGTCGCGCAGGGCGAAGGACAGCCCAGTGATGACCAGCTGCCCGGCGACGAACAACACCCCACCAGGGATGGCCGGCTGCTGGTGCCCTGTGATCTGTGCGATGAGCACGAGAGCGATTCCGGCGACCATGGCCGGGAACGCGATCAGGTAGGCGACGGCCAGTCGACGGGCGTTCGGTACTCCACCCCAGTTCATGGCGCACAGTATGCGGGTCAGGGGACGGTTCAGGGGTTAATCGGGGAGGAAACGGGTCTGCGGTTGGGGGTGGGCGCGCGTATGGTTTCTGACGTGGCTCAGGATGACGTTCCCCAGCAGAACCGCCCGCAGGATGCGGTGCCCGCGCAGGTTGATCCGGCGCTGCGGCGGCGGGTGTCGGACCTCGAGCGGGAGGAGGTCGCCGACGTACTGCGCGACGCCGCCGGCGAGGGCCGTCTGACGTACTCCGAGCTCGAGGACCGGCTGGAGACGCTGTACGCCTCCAAGACGTACGGCGAGCTCGTCGAGCTGACCGTGGACCTGCCCAACGGCCCGCGGGCGCCCGGTGCCTCGCAGGGCATGCCGGCCACCACCCCGCAGTACAGCGGCGCGCTGGTGGAAACCGGGCCGGTGATCAGCGTGTTCCTGTCCGACACCAAGCGGATGGGCAACTGGCTGGTCCCGCAGCGCCAGGAGGTGAACGCGGTCCTCGGCGACGTGACGCTCGACTACACCGAGGCGGAGATCCCGTTCGACGAGATCCAGATCGACGTGAAGTCGATCCTCGCCGACGTGAAGATCCGCGTCCCGCAGAACGCGGTCGTCCTGCTCGACAGCAACCCCATCCTCGGCTCCGTCTCCGAACAGGAAGCCGGCCTCAAAGCCGTCCCCGACCCGAACGCCCGCTCCACCGCCCCCAAACGCTTCCACATCCGCGGCACCGCCATCCTCGGCGAAATCAAAATCAAACGCGGCCCCCGCCTCAGCAAACGCCTAGGCCTGACCTGATCGGCCTGCATCTATCCGATAACAGAGAGTAGTGCGGACCTGGCTCGAAGCGCTGCCGACAGATCTGTTCGTGAGTTGCGCTTCTGGCTTGATCAGGACGCGATGCGGATTGCGTACTGGATCGCCACTGATCGGCGGATCGTACTGCTGACCGTGTTCCGGAAGAGCCGGATGCGGGAGGTGCGAGAGCAGCGTGGCTGGGCGCAGACCCGGTTGGCTGAAGCCGCTGGGATGACCCAGTCGGCGCTCGCGCGATTCGAGGCCGGCGGCACCGTACCTACGCTCGCGTTGCTGGAGCGCATCGCCCACGCGTTCCACAACCAACTAGTGGTTCGCTTCGACGAGACGACCCCTGCTGCTTAGTTCCTGTGTGAAGTGGACCTACGCCCGGTGCTCGTCCAGCAGGTCGCCCAGCCAGAACCGGAACGCCGGTACGTTGCGCACGTGATCGTGTCCGACCCGGAGCCTCCGCTTGCGTACGTTCGGTACGACGACGAACGTGTGGTCACTTGTCGGCCCGTCCAGCTCGGCGATGCTCTCGATCTCGCTCCACGCCACGAACCGCCTCCGCCCCAGCCGTACGCCGGAACCGTCAACCGTCAGCACCGGCCGCCGGGTGAGCAGGTGCCAACAGTCGACGCCCACGCTGACCACAGCCACCGTCGTGATCACGATGCCCACAACCCGCAGTACGCCGCCGCTCCGTACGGCGTGGGGCAGCTCGCTGACGGCCAAGAGCACGACAAACAGTCCGGCGGCGCGGGTGGACCGGAGCAGCGGTTCGCGCCGGCGCGGAAATTCGACTCGTCCGGACCGCTGTAGCTCGGCGGTCCAAGCCTGAGTGGGGCCGTCACCGATCGGCGGCATTGTCGTCCTGTGAGCGTACTGTGAGGCGCTGTTCTTCGAGGATCGTTTCGAGCCAGGTGCGGAACGTTTGTAGGTCGCTCACGTGTTGCTGGGAGAGGACGAGGTCGTTGGCCCACACGTTCTTGGGGTGGATGGGGAGTTGGCGGATCGGTCTCGGGCCGCGGATGAGGCCGATCGAGCCGACTTCGGTCCATGGCATCGAGCGGCGGCCCTGGTGGATCCCGGTTCGGTCGACGATCAGGTACGGGCGCTGGGTGATGAGCTGCCAGGCGACCGCGATCACGACGCCGACGTACGCGGCGATCAGCAGGTAGCCGACGAACCGCCAGGCGCCGTCGTCGAGCATGTCGGGCAGTCGGCTCAGGAGCATCACCGAAGGCCCGACTACGAACAGGAACGGGAACTGCAGGAACGACCACCTGCGCAGCGGAAACTCGACCCGCCGGTTGTGGTGCCACTCGACGATCCATGCCTCGGGGAGGCGTTCGCCCATGACTGCCATGTCGCCCCCAGCTCTCACGACTCCGCCCCCGGAGCAGGATCACTGTAATGCACCACGCTTGGCGGATGGGGAGAGTTCGGCGCGTACTCAGCGGTGGGGCTTACCTCGCCCCGCGGTGGCGGTCCAGCGGCCGGCGTGGCGGTTGATCGCGATCGGGTGGTCGAAGGTCGACGAGATCAGCGGGGTGGTGACGACGTCCTCGACCGGACCGGCGGCGAGGATCCGGCCGTTGCGGATGAGGGCGGCGTGGGTGGTGCAGGTGGGGAGTTCTTCCAGGTGGTGGGTGACGAGGAGCCAGGCCAGGTGAGGGTGGGTGCTGTGGATCTGGTCGAGGACCTCCAGCAGTTGTTCGCGGGCGGCGACGTCGAGGCCGGTGGACGGTTCGTCCAGCAGCAGCAACCTCGGGTCGGCGATGAGGGCGCGGGCGATCAGGGCGCGGCCGCGTTCGCCCTGGGAGATGGTGGTCCAGGGGGCGTCGGCCAGTGCGCCGACGCCCAGCAGGTCGATCAGTTCCGAGGCACGGGCGGACTGGGCGGGGGTCGGTTCCCAGCGGGGCATGCGTTCGATGGTGCCGGTGAGGCCGGTGAGTACGACGTCCCGGATGCTCAGCGGTGAGCGCAACGGATGCCGTGGGTTCACGTGGCCGATCGACTCCCGCAGCGTGCGGATGTCGACCGTACCGAGCCGGCGCCCGAGGATCTCGACCGTCCCGCGGGTCGGGTGGGTGACGGCGCCGCAGAGCCCGAGCATCGTGCTCTTGCCTGCGCCGTTCGGCCCGAGCAGCGCCCAGCGCTCGCCCTCGCCTACGGTCAAGGAAACCCCGGAAAGCAGCAGTTTGCCGTCCCGGACGAAGTCGACGTCCTTCAGTTCGAGCACCCGTAAACCTCCTCGTACAACGCCTTCAACTCCGAAGCGGTCGCTTCCCGCCCGGTCTCGTCCGTGCGCTTCTGCACGTACCGCGCGAACTCACGTTCGTCAGCGGGCCGGATCCCGTACACAGACTCCAGCACATGCGCGATCCCACCCTTACCCGACTGGCTGTTCACCCGTACGACGGCCTCGTACCCGCGCCCCACGTCCGCCGGGTCGATCGGCAGATAGGGCACCTCCCACAGCCCGTCCCCCTGGACGGCGAACCCCTTCCGGATCGCGTCCTGATGCGTCCCCGAGAACGCCGTGTACACGAGCTCCCCGACGTACGGGTGCCGCGGATGGATCGGCATCCGCGTGCAGTACTCGACCACGGAGCGCACCTTGTCGATGTCGGAGAAGTCGATCATCGGGTCGACGCCCTGGGCGTGCAGGTTCAGTGCGAGCGTGGCGATGTCGACGTTCCCGGTCCGTTCCCCGTTTCCGAAAACGCATCCCTCGACCCGCTCGGCACCGGCGAGTACGGCGAGCTCGGCGCAGGCGATGCCGGTCCCGCGGTCGTTGTGCGGATGCACCGACAGGATGACGCCGTCGCGGCGCGGCAGGTTCTGGTGCATGTACTCGATCTGGTCGGCGTACACGTTCGGTGTCGCGGCCTCGATCGTGGCCGGCAGGTTCAGGATGACGGGCCGCTCCGGCGTCGCGTCCCACTGCTTGGTGAGGTGGTCGGCGAGCTCGAGGACGTAGTCCGGCTCGGTCAGGTTGTACACCTCGGGCGAGAACTGGAACCGCACCGAGTCCCCGGCCAGCCGCTGGATCTCCTCCGA
Source organism: Kribbella sp. NPDC051137 (assembly GCF_040682535.1). Lineage (NCBI taxonomy): Bacteria > Bacillati > Actinomycetota > Actinomycetes > Propionibacteriales > Kribbellaceae > Kribbella > Kribbella sp. NPDC051137. The sequence goes on along the minus strand of NZ_JBFBBI010000006.1, from coordinate 261,659 downwards.
CCCGGCGTAGATCATCGAGGCCAGCTCGTCCCGCGATTTTCGCAGTACGACGTCCCGCCACACCGGCGCGGTCGCGGCGTACATGTGGATCACGACGTCGCCACGCATCCCGGCGACCGACTCGACGGTCCGCGCGATCAGGTCGGGACGCGCCGGCGTGAAGACCACGATCGTGACGTCCGGCGGCACCAGGTCGGACTCGGCCAGCAACCGGACGAAGTCGAAGTCGGTCTGTGACGCGGACGGGTACCCGACCTCGATCTCTTTGTAGCCGATGGCAACCATCAGCTCGAAGAACGTCCGCTTGCGTTCGGGATCCATCGGTTCGGCCAGTGCCTGGTTGCCGTCGCGGAGGTCGACCGGCACCCACAGCGGGGCCTGGGTGATCCGGCGGTCCGGCCAGGTCCGTTCGACCGGGGCGACCGGGACCTTCGCGAAGATGTCGCGGTACCGGTGGCTGGGCATCGGGGAGGGCTGCTGACGGTTCATGCGGATGGTCCTTCCAAACCTGTAGGAGGACCGGCGGACGACTGCACTCCACGAAGGGAGCGCCGGTCGAATCAGCTCCCGCCGTGGCGGCGAAGAAGGAGGAGACCCGGGAGCAGGCGCATGCCGAGCACGCTATCAACTCCTCAGACAAGCTGACAACCCGGATCCCGCTATTCTTGCCCGCATGATCCGCCGACACCCACTCGCCGAGCAGGCCGCCGAGGAGCTGCTGCGCCGGATCGGCAGCGGGGAGTGGACGCTCGGCACCAAGCTCCCGGGGGAGACGACGCTGGCCGCGCAGCTCGGCGTCGGCCGCTCGACGATCCGCGAAGCGGTCCGGGAGCTGGCCGGGAGGCGGGTGCTGGAGAGCCGGCAGGGCGCGGGGGTGTTCGTGATCGCGCTGCAGGCCGCCGAGGACTGGGACAAGGTCCTGCGGAAGGCCGACATCACCGACGTCCTCGAGGGCAGGCTGGCGATCGAGACCGAGGGCGCCCGGCTGGCCGCGTCCCGCCGTACCCAGGCGGACCTGAGGACCTTCCGCTACACGCTCGCGGACCGCAAGCGGGCGGCGGCGAACGCGCCGGACGACTGGTACATCGAGGCCGACCTCGCGTTCCACCGCGCGGTGGTGACGGCCGCGCACAACGCCGTACTGACCGAGCTGTTCGACACGTTCGTACCGCGGATCCGGCGGGCGATGATCGACATGCTGAAGCTGGACGACGAGCATCGGCACCGGCACGACCAGGCAGCGCACGAGGCGATCGCGGAGGCGATCCGCGCGAAGGACCCGGAGCTCGCGGCGACCCGCGCCCGCGAGCACCTCAGCGCCGTACGGAGCTCAGTCGGCTAGGTGCTGCCGGTGCAGTGCGCGCAGCCAGGGCGTGAGTGCGTCCAGGTCGTCGACGTTGTCCTGGGAGATCGAGATCGGGCGGGTACGCCGGTCTGCCGGGCGTACCTGGACCGCTCGCGCGAGCGGGAGGCCCGCCGGTTCGTCGATGCCGGTGATGCCCGACCAGGGCAGGCTCCGGCCGCGGGTGATGCCTTCGGCGTTCACCGTGACGACCGGGCGGTTCGTGGCCAGCTGCCACGCCGTCAGCCCGGTCCCGTAGACGAACGCCGCGAGCGCCGTCAGCCGCAGTACGCCGAGAGCGCCGGAGACGCCGTCCGCGCGCAGGTGGTCGACGTTCGTCCACGCCGACAGCACCATCAGCAGGCCGAACCCGAGCAGCCGTACCCACAACCTGCTCCGGCGCGGCGGGAAGTCCACACTGCCCTTCGACTCCAGCTCGGCGGACCACGCCTCGGCGGACACCGTCAGGAACCCCAGGTCGCCGTGTACTCGGCCGCGGTCGGCGGGTCGGCGCCGTGCCGCGTGCAGGTGATCGCCGCCGCCCGTACGGCGTACTCGACGACAGCGTGCAGGTCTTCCGGCGTCAGCCCGCTCAGCCGTCGCTCGCCGAGCAGCCCGCGCTTCTCCAGGCCCGCGATCAGCGCGGCCATGAACGAGTCGCCGGCGCCGACCGTGTCGACGACCTGGATCGGCGGCGCGATCACGTCCACCTGCGCGTCCCGGCTGACCCCGAGCGCGCCCTTGCCGCCGCGGGTGATCACCACGCACCGCGTCCGCTCCGCGGTCAGCAGCTCCGCGGCGATGTCGGCCGGCTCGATCCCCGGGCGGAGGAATTCGCAGTCCTCGTCGCTCAGCTTCACCAGGTCGCTCAACGCGGCCAGCTGCCGTACGGCGGTCCACGTCGAGACCGGGTCCGGCGTGATGCTCGGCCGCGCGTTCGGGTCCAGCGTCACGGTCACGGGCTGGTCCGCGACCGACTCCAGAAAAGCCCGGATCGCTGCCGCGCCGGGCTCCAGCACGGTCGCGATCGACCCGGTGTGCACGGCCGGGCAGCCGCGGGACAGCGACAACGCCGGCGGTTCCCAGGTGATGTCGAACTGGTACGTCGCGACACCCGCCGGGTCCAGCGTCGCGGTCGCCGTACTGGTCCGGAAGTGCGGGTCGACGGATCCGGGCGCGAGCTGCACGCCGTTCCCGAACAGGTGCGCGCCGAGCTGGTCGCCGTACCCGTCCGTGCCGAACCGGGTGACCAGCTCGGTCGGCACGCCGAGGCGGGCCAGGCCGACCGCCACGTTGGCGGGAGAGCCGCCCGGCGTCGCCTTGGTCTTCCCGTTGCCGTTGCGGGGCTTCGCAGCGGTACCGACGATGTCGACGAGGGCTTCGCCGATCACGAGAACAGGAGCGGTCACGAGGCCTCCCGGCCTGGAACGAGGCGCGACGGAGTCGCGGCATCCAACACAGCGCTCATCGGGCGTGCTCGAAGTCGATCGCGGAGTACGCGCGCAGCTTCTCCAGTTGGTGGACGCTCTCGATCGAGCGGATCGTGCCGCTCCGGGAGCGCATCACGAGCGAGTGCGTGCGGGCCGTCGAGCGGCCGTACCGGACCCCGCGGAGCAGTTCGCCGTCGGTGATGCCGGTCGCGACGAAGAAACAGTCGTCGCCGCTGACCAGGTCGTCGGTGTCCAGCACCCGGTCCAGGTCGTGGCCCGCGTCGACCGCCTTCTGCCGCTCGGCGTCGTCGCGCGGCCAGAGCTTGCCCTGGATCTTTCCGCCCAGGCACTTCATCGCGCAGGCGGCGATGATGCCCTCCGGGGTACCGCCGATGCCGAGCAGCATGTCCAGGCCGGTGTCCGGCCGGGCCGCCTCGACCGCGCCGGCCACGTCGCCGTCGGAGATGAACTTGATCCGCGCGCCGGTGGCCCGGATCTGCTTGGCCAGCTCGTCGTGCCGCGGCCGGTCCAGCAGTACGACCGTGACGTCGTCGACCGTGGAGCCCTTCGCCTTCGCCACCCGGCGGATGTTCTCCGCGACCGGGAGCCGGATGTCGACCACCTCGGCCGCCTCCGGGCCGACCACCAGCTTCTCCATGTAGAACACCGCGGACGGGTCGTACATCGAGTGCCGCGGCGAGACCGCCATCACGGCGATCCCGTTCGCCATGCCCTTCGCGACCAGCGTCGTACCGTCGACCGGGTCGACCGCGACGTCGCACTCCGGGCCCTCGCCGGCGCCGACCTGCTCGCCGTTGAAGAGCATCGGGGCGTTGTCCTTCTCGCCCTCGCCGATCACCACCACGCCGTTCATCCCGACGGTGCCGATCAGCGTCCGCATCGCGTTCACGGCCGCGCCGTCGGCGCCGTTCTTGTCGCCGCGGCCGACCCAGCGCCCGGCGGCCATCGCCGCCGCCTCGGTGACCCGGACCAGTTCGAGGGCGAGGTTCCGGTCGGGCGCGTGCGCCTCGACCTCCAGGTGGGCCGGTGGCGATGTCGGGTCCGTCATGTCCACGGATCGTAGCCAACGTCCTTGGGCGGTGTTCCGGCGGATTGCGCGTCGCGAGACACTGTGGGCATGAGTTCGACAGGTCAGGACGCTCCCGGCGAGGCTGCGGCCCAGGAGAAGGCGAGGGAACGCGCCCAGATCCAGGCGGAGGCGAACGAGTACCGCCAGGCGTACCGGCGGGACAAGGCGAAGTCGCAGACTGTCGGCAACATGGTGTTCGCGATGGCGATCTGCCTGGTCGTGGTGGCGTTCCTGATCATCGTCACCTGGCGGCCGAAGCACGAGGAAGTGAAGGCGGTCGAGTACACCGCGCAGCTGCAGGACGCCCGCAAGGCCGCGCCGTGGGTCCGCGGCCCGGAGCCGATGCCGTCCGGCTGGACCGCGAACAGTGTGGAGTTCCGCGCGCCGCAACAGGAGCCGATCACCTGGCACCTGGGGACGGTGACCGACAAGAAGATGTACGTCGGCCTCGAGCAGTCGAACATGGCGACCGGGAAGTTCCTCGCCGACAAGCTCGGCCGGACCGTCGACGACGGCACCGCGACGGTGGCCGGAGCGACCTGGCAGCGCAAGGTCCTGCTCGACCGGAAGAACGAGAACGCCTTGGTCCTGGTGACTTCCGGCATCACCACGATCGTCACCGGAAACGCCGGCTACCCGGCCCTCGCCACCTTCGCCACCGCGTTGCACTGAGAGCGTGCTGAGAGCTACCGCCCGGTATTGACCAGTTCGCGCCCACTTTCCGGACGCCCGTTGACACCTGCCCGGCACAGGCGCTTCCATCAAAGCTCGGCTTTGTACGCTCGGGGACCAGCGAATCGAGTCTCGGATGCGCATGCCACCCCGGTCGGGGAGTTGACCCGGCGATGTTCATCACGGGGTTGCTGCTGGGCGCTGATACCGCACCGCATCTCGGTGCGCCCTGGCAGTTGCTGGCCTATCGCGGCGGGACGTTGTTCGGTGCGGCGGTGGACGGTGCGCGGGACTGCGGGTTCGACCAGTTGGTGGTGACGCTGGGCGGCGCGTCCGAGCAGATCCGGGACCGGGTCGACCTCGACGGTGTGCGCGTGGTCGAGTCGCCGCATGCCGACACCGGCAGTGCGTCGATCGTGCCGGCGCTGGACGCGGTCGACCGGCGCGCCGACGGGATCGTCGTACTGCTCGGTGACCAGCCCGGGATCACGTCCGCCGCCGTCTGGTCGCTCGTCGCGGAGGTCGCCACGCCGATCGGCGTCTGCCGGTACGACGACGGCGAGAGCTTCCCGTGCTGGTTCGGCCGCGAGTTGTTCGGCGAACTCCGGGAGTTGCGCAGCGACGCCGACCTGTGGAACCCGATCCGCGACGCCGGCCACCCGGTCACCAGAGTCGATGCCATCGGCAACGTTCCGCCGCGCGCGACGAGTTGGGCGACGTACCAGCAACTCCTCTCCGGCACCCCCGGCCGGCCCGAGGAACTGCATCCCGCCCGCCCCAGCGCCTACGCCCGCCGCCGGCGCCGCGCAGCTCCCTGATCCGCTCCGGTCAGTCTGCTCCGGCGAGGCGGAGACCGACGACGCCGGTCACGATCAGCGCGATGCAGGCCAGGCGTGCCGGTGTCACCGGCTCGTGGAACAGGATGATCCCGAGCGTCACCACCCCGACGGATCCGATGCCGGTCCAGATCGCGTACGCCGTACCCACCGGCAGCCGGTCCAGCGTCCGCGCCAGCAGCGCCACCGAGATCACGCCGAACACGAGTACTCCGAGGGTCGGCCACAGCCGGCTGAACCCCTCGCTCGGCTTCAGGCTGAGCGCGAACGCGATCTCGAACGCCGCCGCCGCGAGCAACACGATCCACGCCATCAGCCGGCCACCGGACCCCTCATATGCTTCCTCCCACGTCCTGACCGGACTACAGTCCGTCTTATGGACGACAGTACCGGACCGAAGTCCGCTTCACAACGTGGGCTGCCGCTCGTGGACGCACCCCGCCCGGAGCGGGCCGACGCCCGGCGGAATCGGCTGCGCGTGCTGGAGGCGGCCGAGCGGCTGTTCACCGAGCACGGCGTCAAGAACGTCTCGCTCGACGCGATCGCCGCCGCGGCGGGAGTCGGGAAGGGGACCGTGTTCCGCCGGTTCGGTGATCGCGCGGGCCTCGCGGTCGCGCTGCTCGACGAGCGCGAGCAGGAGCTCCAGGCCAGGCTGCTCACCGGCCCGCCGCCGCTCGGTCCGGGAACGTCGCCGGACCTGCGGGTGCTGGCGTTCCTCGACGCGTACCTCGACCTGCTCGACCGGCATGTCGAGCTGTTCATGGACAGCGAGAACGCCTCGGACGGCGCGCGCTACCGGATCGGCTCGTACCACCTCTGGCACCGGCACCTGTCGCACCTGATCGAGTCCGCCCGCCCGGACCTCGACGCGGACTACACGGCCCACGTCCTGCTGGCGCCGCTGGCGGCAGACCTGCACAACGCCTTGCGTACTCAGGGATTCGAGCTCGAGCGGATGAAGTCCGGCCTGAGAGCCGTCGCCAAGAACCTGCTCAGCGCCTGAACCTGCCCTCGAGTGGCGCGATCAGCCTGATTTCCGGGAGGTTTCCGAGCGAGGAGTACGTGCGGTCGAGGGTTTCGGAGAAGCCGTAGCGTGTGTAGAACGTCCGCGCGCGGGTGTTTGCCTCGAGCACCCAAAGTTGAACATTGGTACAGCCGGCGGCCCGCAGATCGGCGCAGGCCGCGTCGGTGAGAGCGCGTCCGGCACCGGCTCCCCAGTGCTCAGGACGAACGAAGAGCGCGTACAACTCCCCGGTGTGCGGCGGGGCTTGCGGATCACGCTCGGGGCCGACACCGGCGTACCCGATGACTTGGTCGTCCTGTACGGCGACGTGGATGCGCGAGCGGCCCGCGGCGATGCTGTCCGCCCACGATGCGGCGATCGCGGCCGGGTCCATCGCGTCCAGGAAGTCCTGGGGGATCAGTCCGGTGAATGCACCCCGCCAACTGGCGACCCGCGCCTCGGCGGCGCCCGGTAGGTCGTCGGGGCGGGCGGGCCGCGTCACCAGCCGGTCGCCCGGCCCGGCGGTGCTCAGTTGGTCTTCTCCTCGTGGGCGGCCTGGGCCTTGGTGAGGCGTTCGCGGGCGCCGTCGAGCCAGCGTTGGCAGGTCGTGGCGAGCTCCTCGCCGCGTTCCCACAGCGCCAGCGACTCCTCCAGCGAGGTGCCGCCGGCTTCGAGTTTGCGGACCACCTCGACGAGCTCCTCGCGGGCCTGCTCGTAGGTGATCTCGGGTCGGTCGCCGCTCACTTCTTCTCCTCGGACTTGACTTCCACCGCGAAGCGGCCGTCGGTGACCCGCGCCTGCAGCAGGTCCCCGGGCGCCACCTGCGCCATCTCCCGGACGGCCGTGCCGTCGGCCAGTTGCAGCACGGAGTACCCGCGCTCGAGCGTCGCCTTCGGTGACAACGCCCGGACGCTCGTCAGCCGATGCGCGATGTCGTCGCTCGCCCGGTCCAGCCGATGCGTGAGCGTCCGCCGGCTGCGCTCGACCAGCGCCACGATCTCGTCGGACCGCCGCTGCAGATCGCTGACCGGTGCCGCCAGCGCCGGCCGCGAGCGGATCGCCGCCAGGGCGTGTGCCTCGCGGTCCAGCCACGACCGCACCGCCCGCAGCCCGCGCTCCCGGAGCAGCCGGACACCGTCCAGCTCCTCGCGGACGTCGGGAACGATCCGCTTCGCCGCATCCGTCGGTGTGGACGCGCGCAGGTCCGCGACCAGGTCGAGCAGCGGCGAGTCCGGCTCGTGCCCGATCGCGCTCACCACCGGCGTACTCGTCTTCGAAACCGCCCGGATCAGCCCCTCGTCCGAGAACGGCAGCAGGTCCTCCAGCGATCCGCCGCCGCGGGCGATCACGATCACCTCGACCGCGTCGTCCGCGTCCAGCTTCCGCAGCGCGGTCATCACCTCGGCGGCGGCCGACGGGCCCTGCACCGACGCGTACTCGATCCGGAACGCGACCGCCGGCCAACGGCGCTTCGCGTTCTCCAGTACGTCGCGCTCGGCCGCGGAGTCGCGCCCGCAGATCAGGCCGATCGTGTGCGGCAGGAACGGCAGGCGCTTCTTCCGGTACGGCTCGAAGAGGCCTTCGGCGCCGAGCAGCTGCTTCAGCCGCTCGATCCGCGCCAGCAGCTCACCGATGCCGACGTGCCGGATCTCGCTGACCGCGAGCGCGAGCGTGCCGCGCCGGGCGAAGAAGTTCGGCTTGGCGTGCACGAGCACCCGGGAGCCGTCCCGCACGTCGACCGTCTCGAACACCCGCCGGTTGCAGGTGAACCGCAGCGAGATGTCCGCGTCGGTGTCCCGCAGCGTGCCGAACACGGTCGTCGTACCGCGCCCGATCGAGACGTCCGTCAGCTGCCCCTCGACCCACACGGACCCGAGCTGGTTGATCCAGCTCGCAATCCCGTTCGCAATCGTCCGAACGGCCGCAGGCGCTTCCGGCGACGTCTCCAAAGCCACCCCCAGACCCTACGACCTATCACCGACAATCGAGGGATGCGCCCACTCCTGCTGCTGGATTTCGACGGCCCCCTCAACCCCCACGCGGCCGACGGCGTACGTCGCGGAGTGGGTGGGGGATCGGGGGTTCGCGTGGGTGGATGACGAGGTCGGGGATGTGGAGCGGGAGCGGTTTGTGGGGCAGTTGATTCTGCCGGTGGACGCGCGGACGGGGCTGACCGCGGGGCACTTCGCGGCGCTTAAATCCTTTGCGGGCAAGGGTTTTCGCGGGCATTCTTGAGGTCTGGTAACACCTCCCGCGGGGGAGCCGTCCGGACAGGGCGGGCGGCTCCTCGACGTGCTGCGAACCGTCGTGATACTGCTCACAAAGCCCGGATACGGACGCGCCCTCGGGTTTCGCGCCTGGCACGGAGGCCGGAGGCGTTGAACCCAGGCCCGTACGATGGGGCCGTGACTTCCCAGCCTGACGAGACCGGTGCACCGACCGTGACGAAGACCAAGCGGGTGCTGCTTGCGGCCCCCCGCGGGTACTGCGCGGGCGTCGACCGGGCCGTCGTCGCGGTGGAGAAGGCGCTCGACCTGTACGGGCCGCCGGTGTACGTCCGCAAGGAGATCGTGCACAACAAGTACGTCGTCCAGACCCTGCAGAAGCGCGGCGCGATCTTCGTCGACGAGACCTCCGAGGTGCCCGAGGGCGCGACGGTGATCTTCTCCGCCCACGGTGTCGCCCCGGTGGTGCACGAGGAGGCGGCCGCACGGCAGCTGAAGACGATCGACGCGACCTGCCCGCTGGTCACCAAGGTGCACCACGAGGCGAAGCGGTTCGCCGCCACCGACTACGACATCCTGCTGATCGGACACGAGGGTCACGAAGAGGTCATCGGCACCTCCGGTGAGGCCCCCGACCACGTCCACATCGTCGACGGGCCGGACGACGTACCGAACGTCACCGTCCGCGACCCCGAGAAGGTCGTCTGGCTCTCCCAGACCACGCTGTCGGTCGACGAGACGATGGAGACGGTACGCCGGCTGCGCGAGCGCTTCCCGCACCTGCAGGACCCGCCGAGCGACGACATCTGCTACGCCACCCAGAACCGGCAGGCCGCGGTCAAGAAGCTCGCCCCGGAGGCCGACCTGATGCTGGTCGTCGGCTCCCGCAACTCGTCGAACTCGGTCCGCCTGGTCGAGGTCGCGATCGAGCACGGCGCCAAGGGCGGCTACCTGGTGGACTTCGCCGACGAGATCGACGAGGCCTGGCTGGAGGGCGTCGACTCGGTCGGCGTCAGCAGCGGTGCAAGCGTGCCCGAGGTGCTGGTGCGCGACGTACTGCGCTGGCTCGCCGAGCGCGGGTACGGCGACGTCCGGGAAGTGACGACCGCGGAGGAGAGCCTGACGTTCGCTCTCCCCCGCGACCTGCGCACCGACCTGAAGGCAGCCGGCCTCCCCACCACCGGCACCTCCGACCACGCCTGGACTATTTGACCGTCACGTTCGTTGTCGCAGTCACCGGGACCCAGTCCTTCGCGCCGCAGTACTTGACCGTGTAGCTGATCCTGTAGGTCCCGGCTTTCGTGTAGGTGTGACTGCTCGGCGGCGTCGGCGCGGGGGAATTCCAGTCGATCAGCGCCCGCGTTTCATGACCGGTTCTCGTGGTGTGGGAGCCGACGCAGTTGACCGCGCCGGCGTCCGAACCGGTCTGCTGGCCGTCGCCGAACGTGTAGCTCTCGGAGCCGAGGACAGAGGTGAACGAGCCGGAGCTGACGTCGCCGATCGGCACCCGCACCGTTCCCTGGGCGGTCATGTTCGCCGTCACCACCCGGCCCTTCACGACCGGGTGCAGGCTGACGTGCAGACCGAACTGCGGTGCGGCCGGCGTGTTCGAGGTCGAGGCGGGAGGTGGGGTCTTGGTGTTCGGGGTGTGTACGGCGCCGCTCACGTGTGCCGACGAGGTGGTCCGTGTCGACCCGGTCGCCGACGGAGCTCCGGTGGGCGTCGCGGTGGGAGCGGCCGAGGGTGATGGCGTGCTGGTCGGTGCTACGACGCTCGGGGTGTTGGACGTCGGTGGGCGGCCGTCGATGTCGGTGACGTTGTTGACGGCGAACGCCACGGCGACCACCGCGGCAGCGGTCAAGGTCAGCGCACCGGCGGTACGGCGGCGTCGTACGGTCCGGACCCGGGCGAACACGGCCTCGCTGGGCGTCGCGCTCGGTGGCGGCGGATCGGCAACCAGCTGCTCGAGCTTGTTCTTCAGATCGTCGGTCATGTCAGCCCTCCTTCTGGACCGTGGTGGGGATCGCGGTGATCAGTTCGTGTTCGCGGAGCTTCGCGAGCCCGCGGGAGACGCTCGACTTCACGGTGCCGATCGAGCAGCCCATCATCTGGGCGATCTCGGCCTCCGGAAGGTCTTCGAAGTACCGCAGGACCAGCGCCGCGCGGGTACGGCGGGGCAGCGTGGCGAGGGCGCGGAGCAGCAGGTCGCGGTCGTCGACCGTGCCGTACTGCTCCTGGGCGCGGTGCTCGGGCAACTGCTCGGTCGGTGTTTCGCCGCGCCACTTCCGGCGCCACCACTGCGTGCTGGTGTTCACCATCACGGTCCGGGTGTAGCTCTCCAGCGCGGTGCCGCTGCGCAAGGAGTTCCGGTGGAACCACACCTTTGTCAGCGCGGTCTGCACCAGGTCCTCCGCGAGATGCCATTCACCCGTCAGCAGGTATCCGAACCGCTGCAGTGCGGTGAACCGCCCGTCCACGAACTCGGCGAACTCGTGGTCGCGTCCTGGATCCATCCCAACCCCCATCATGTTCAACTCGGTCAGACTTGTGATGCCCGAGCGGGCCGCAAAGGTTGAGCGGGATTTCAGGCGTTCGCGTCGTACGTCGCCTGGGCGCTGGTGATCGCCGGGAGATGGGTCTCGGCCCAGTCGGTGAGGACGCTGATCGGGTCGATGAGAGACGTGCCCAGCGGCGTCAGGGTGTAGACGACGCGGGGCGGGATCTCCGGGAAGACCTCGCGGGTGACCAGCCCGTCGCGCTCCATCCGGCGGAGGGTCTGCGTGAGAACCTTCGGCGCGACCTGGCCGATGGCGTCGCGGAGTTCGGTGAAACGCTGCGGGCCGGAGCGGAGCCGCAGTACGACGAGGACCGTCCACTTGTCGCCGAGCCGGTCCAGGATCACCCGGGTCGGGCAGTTCGGGTCGAAGACGTCGCCTTTGGTTACCACGAGGTACTTATAGCACGTTGAAGTAGCCAGTTACCAATAGATACTGTCGAGGTCGGACCCAACGAGACAGGAGTTGTTCATGAAGATCGCGGTGATCGGGGCGAGTGGGATGGTCGGCAGCCGGGTGGCGGCCGAGGCCGTCGGCCGGGGCCACGAGGTGACCGGCGTCACGCGCTCCGGCGGCGAACTGCCGGCCGGGGTTCGCGCGGTGCGGGGCAGCGCGAACGACGTCGCGACGGCGCGGGAACTCGCGGCCGACGCCGACGTACTGGTCGCGGCGATCGGCCCGAGCCGGACCGGCGGCGACCACCAGGAGTACCTGGACGCCGTCGACAACCTGATCGCCGCGGCGCGGGGTACGGCGACCCGGCTGTTCGTGGTCGGCGGCGCCGGCAGTCTGGTTGTCGACGGCAACCGGGTGGTCGACAGCCCCGACTTTCCGGCCGAGTACAAGGATGAGTCACTGACCGTCTCGCAGGCGCTCGAGAACCTCCGCGCCACCGGCGACGACGTGAACTGGACGATGCTCTCGCCCGCGTTGGTGATCGCCCCCGGTGAGCGCACCGGCAGCTTCCGGCTCAGCGGCGACGAGCCGGTCGGTGACCACATCTCCGCCGAGGACTATGCCGTTGCCCTGGTCAACGAGATCGAGACGCCGGAACACAACAGAAAGCGTTTTACGCTGGGCTACTGAGGTCGGGGAGACGGGACGCGTCTGCCTGCTATCGGGCGAACTCGACGTACTTGCCCAGCACGTAGTCCCAGCCGGTGTCGTAGCTGAGCCGTGCCTGGACGCCGTCGCCGCGGCGTTCCCAGCCGGCGTGGACGAGCTTCACCTCGGTGCCGGCGCCGGTCGCGGTGAACGTCACGGTGACCTGCCCGGCCGCCGCGGGATCCTGCCCCGGGTGCCAACTGAAGCTCAGCGACGCCGGCGGGTCCCACTCCGACAGTGTTCCCCAGGTGGCGATGTCGCCGTCGGCGCCGTACTCGACGATCTGCCCGCCGACTGCGCCTTCCACCCGCACGCCGCGCGCGGAGTCCTCGCCGACCGAGTGGCCGAACAACGGCCACCATCGCGACGCCTCCGCGGTGAACGCCTCGAAGGCGCGGTCGACGCCGACCGGCACCGTGACGGTCTTCACCAATGGCGAGATGTCTTGTTCCACAGTCATTTCCGTTCCTCCTCGGTCCGCCGTACGTGGTCTGCGTACGCCTGCAGCGTGTCGCCCCAGAACCGGTCGAGCCAGTTGCGCAGCTCGTCGAGGCCGGACTGGTGGACGCGGTAGATGTTCCGCGTCCCGCGCGACTCGTGCCGGACCAGGCCGACCGCGCCGAGCACCTTCAGATGCTGCGAGATCGCCGGCCTGCTGACGGGCACGCGCTCGGCCAGTACGCCGACCGAGCACGGCCCGCCGGTCCGCAGGGTCTCGAGGATCACCCGCCGGGTCGGGTCGCCGAGTGCGTCCAGCACCGGGCCGACCGCTTCGAGTGATCCGTAAGTTTCCACGAACGGTAAGTTGCCACTAACGAAGCGAGGAGTCAAGCCTCAGTTGAACGGATCGAGGATCAGCGCCGCCTGCTGAGGATTGCCGTCGTGCACGAGCGCCTCGTGGTTGCCGACGTCGTCGAACGCGAAGCCGTACGCGCGGCCGTCCGCCATCTGTGCGTGGATCGCCTTCGAGTACTGGTTCGTGACGGAGTCGGCGTAGAAGTTCGCGTCGCTCGCGTCCGGCTGGTTCGGGTTCGTCAGCAGGGTGGAGCGGTTGTACCCGGCGCAGAGCGTGCGCGAGATCGGGCCGCGGACCTGGTCGTTCGGGGCGTCGAGCAACTTGAAACAGCCGAAGACGCTGGCCGAGTCGGGCTTCTGGAACGACGTGACGACGGCGCCCGTGCTGTCGGTGAAGTTCATGACGTTGCCGGACACCTTGCCGAAGTACTTCGTGTTCGGTTGATCTCCGAACGGTGTCACGGTCAGGGTGTCCGAGCTGTACTTCGACCACACGCGGTTGATGTAGTCGTCCATCGCGCTCGCGGGTAGTGCGCCGGTCTCCACGCCGTACAGCGGGGAGAGTGCACGCAGCGTCGAGCCGTCCGGTGCGGTCTGGATCAGCCCGCCCCAGCCGGCCGAGCGCAGTCCGTTGTAGACCGCGGCGTATCCGCCGGACTTGAGGTGGCCGGTGGTGCTGGAGTTCACGCTGACGGCGTACGGCGCCGAGAACATGTCGACCTGGGTGCTGTTGATCCACAGGCCGTCGTTGTTGAGGGTGTACTCCGACCAGTTGAACAGGATGTTCCGGTTCGGGTCTGACGGGTTCTGGACCGCGGGCTGGACCAGGCCGCCGGTGGTCAGCTTGAAGACGAGCTTCTGCCCGTACGAGAAGTACACCCGGCCGGAGAACTTCGGCATCTGGATCGTCACCGACTGACCGTTGGCCGGACCCGCGATCGACGCGTCCGGCGCGGGCGTCGGCGGGTCGCCGCCGCCCGGCCAGGCGTGGAAGGTGCCGGACGCATCGGCCCAGCCCTGCTGTCCGGTCGCCAGGTTGGTGCCCAGGTTGTAGATGTACACGGCGTCGCCGCGGCCTGAGTTGTTGGTGATCGTCAGCGGGATGGTGTCCGGCACGGCCGCGTCGGCCGGCCTGGGTGGGGCCGCCGACAGCACGCCCGCCACGGCCGCCGCTGCTGCGACGACACCCAGCAGTCTGAAGCGCATCAGTTTCTCCTCACGTCCGCCTGAGAGAGCGCTCTCATCGTTTCGTGAGCAGACCACCGTGTGTCAACACTCCATCACTGTCGGCTTTCCGACACCGTCCAGCCGCCTGGCCCGACTCGGCGGGGCGGGCTACTGGGGTGGGATGCCTTCGCCGGTGAGGCCGTCGATGGATTCGCGGATGAGGTCGGCGTGGCCGGTGTGGCGGGCGTACTCCTCGATCAGGTCGACCAGGATGTAGCGCAGGCTGGGGGAGTCGCCGTTGCGGCCCTGCCAGTTCGCGAGCTGGTCGACGCCGCCGCGGGTGAGGACCTCGGCGACAGCGGCGCGCGAACGCTCGACCGACGCCTCCCAGAGGCCCATCAGTTCCTCGGGGGAATCGCCGGCCGCGCTGTGCCACTCCCAGTCCGGGTCGGCGTCCCAGTCGACGCCGTCCCACGGTGCGCCGAGGTCCTTCCCGAGCAGGCGCCGGGTGAAGTACTCGTCCTCGACCAGCGCCAGGTGTTTGAGCAGCCCACCGAGCGTGACCGTCGACGGCGGATGCGCCTTGTTCAAGCCGGCCGAGTCCAGCCCGCCGCACTTCCATGCAAACGTCCGCCGGTTGCGCTCGAGCGCCCCCAGCAACGTGTCGACCTCAGTCCCGGCAACCGGCGGCCCCGTCAACGGTGTCGTATCCATACCGGGCACGCTATCCGCGGTTCCGGACGATCCCCGTCCGGAACGCCGTCCGAACCACCAAGCTTGGCCCGGCGGTGTGGGTCAGCCTGCTTGGGACGGGGGCCAGCGGCGAGTGGTGGGGGATTCGTCGATCGCGAGGAACTCGGGCGCGGTGAGCGGGCGGACGGACGCCTCGATGGACTCCATCGCGGTCAGTTCGGACTCGGTGACGTGGAGGTCGCGCAGCTTTCGTGCGGTGATGAAGACCCGGCGCTCGAACGAGCCCACGGTGCCGTTGTACGCCTCGACCGCGGACGTCAGCGATCGCCCGACCCGGCCGAGGTGCTCGCCCATCGTGCCGAGGCGCTCGTACAGCTCGCGGCCGAGCTCGAAGACCTGCTGCGCCGACTCGGTCAGCGCCGACTGGTTCCAGGCGTAGGCCGCCGCGCGAAGCGTCGCGATCAGCGTGGTCGGCGTCGCCAGGATCACCCGGCGCTCGGCGGCGTACTCCAACAGGGACGGCTCGACGTCGAGCGCCGCGGACAGGAACGACTCGCCAGGCACGAACAGGATGACGAACTCCGGCGACGGAGACAGCCGGGTCCAGTACGCCTTCGACGAGAGCTGGTCGACGTGCGTCCGCAGATGCCGCGCATGCGCCCGGAGGCGGTCCTCGCGGAACGCGGCGTCGTCGGACTCGCTCGCGTCCAGGAACGCGGCCAGCGGCACCTTCGAGTCGACGACCAGATTCTTGCCCTCGGCAAGTCGCACCACGAGATCCGGCCGCAGTACGCCGTCCTCGCCGAACGTGGTCGTCTGCTCGGTGAAGTCGCAGTGCGCGACCATCCCGGCGAGCTCGACCGTACGGCGCAGGTGCAGCTCGCCCCAGCGGCCCCGGACCTGAGGCTTGCGCAGCGCGGTCGACAGCGACGCCGTCTCGCGCCGCAGCGCCTCGCCGCTCATCCGCACCTCGTTGACCTGCTGATGCAACTGGCTCTGCCACGCCGCCCGCCCCTGCTCGAGCTGATTCAGCTGCGCGTGCAAGCGATCGAGCGCCTCCTTCACGACCGCCTGGCCGCCCAGCTGCTGCCCGACCGACGTCCGCTCCTGCGTCAGCTCGACCACCCGGTCCTCGGCCGCGTCCCGCTCCGCCGTGATCCGCGCCAGCTGTGCCCCGTCCCGCCCGCGAACCCACAGCACCCCGAAGACAGCACCCAGCAACAGCCCGACCACCAGGAAGAGCAGGATCAGCAACACAGTCGTACCGGTCATGTCACCGATAGTGCCGAACCGCACCGACAGTTTTGTGCTGAAAGCGCCCGGAGTTCCGGAAAAGTGCCGGATCAGTTCCGGTCGGGTTCTGCTTCGAGCGCGAACATGTCCGAGGACGTCGGGATCGTCCGGGTCAGCCGCAGCCCGGCGGCGGCCAGCAAGGCGGCGTACTCGGCGGTGGTTCGTTCGAGGCCGCCGGTCATGACGAGCATGTTCAGGTCGGTGAATGCCGTGCGGACGGGGTCGGGTGCCTGGTCCAGCAGTTGTTCGAGGATCAGCAGCCGCCCGTCGACCGGCATCGCGCGGCGGATGGTGCGAAGGATCGCGACGGCTTCCTCGTCCGCCCAGTCGTGCAGGACGGACTTGAGCAGATGCAGAGATCCGGACGGGACCTCCTCGAAGAAGTTGCCCCCGACCACCTGACAGTCGACGACAGCCTCCGCGACCACCGCGGGCTGGTCGAACAGGATCCCCTCGACCGACGAGTACCGCTCCAGCACCGCGCCGAGCAACAGCCCGCGACCGCCGCCCACGTCCACGACGGTCGGGAAGCGGCCGAAGTCGTACGCCGACACGATCGCCTCGGCCTGCGTCTTCGACACCGACAACATGGCCGCGTCGAACAGCTCACGCTCGACCGGGTGCTTGTCGCGGTACGACCAGAGCGACTCGCCGTGCACCGACGCGAAGGCCGTCTCGCCAGTACGGACGCTGTGCTCCAGGGCGCCGTACGCCTGCCACTGCGAGCCCTGGCCGACGTACCGCGCCCAGCCGGCGATCGACTGCGGTGCGTCGGTCCGCAACGCATCGCCCAGAGAGGTGTTCACGTAACGGTCGTCGTCGACCTCGTACAGGCCCAGTGCGGTCAGCGCGCGCAACAGGCGTGTGAGCGCGGACGGCTCCGCTGACGTGAGCTCGGCGAGTTCGGTCAGAGTTTTCGGGCCTTCGGCGAGCAGGTCGCTCAGTCGCAGCGTGGCTGCGACGTGGACGGCCTGCGTCACCTGGAACCCGGAGACGAGGCGGTACAGCTGCCGGGAAGCATCCATACCGTCAATTCAACGCTGTTGGCAGTTCATCGCAGGGAACGTGTACCCCTGCGCCTTCAGCACCGGCAGCACCTGCTCCAGGGCCGCGACGGTCTGCGCGCGGTTCCCGCCGCCGTCGTGCATCAGGACGATCCGGCCGCTCTTCGCGTGGGTGAGGATGTTGTGCACGATCACGCTGGTGCCGGGGCGGGCCCAGTCCCGCGGGTCGACGTCCCAGAGCACCTGGACCATGCCGGCGGCCTTGATGTCGGCGCGGACCTTCGCGTTCGTCGCGCCGTACGGCGGCCGGAAGCAGGTGGACCGCGGGCCGTCGAAGATCTGGTGGTGCCGCTGTGCCGCGGACAGCTTGGTCAGCTGCGGGTGGCTGATCGAGTGGCTGCCGATCGCGTTGCCCGCGGCGAGGACCTGGCCACGCAGGCCCGGGTGTTCGCCCTGCATCTCGCCGAGCTCGAAGAACGTCGCGTGCGCGCCGTACTTCGCCAGCGTCGCGAGCACCTGCGGCGTCCAGGTCGGGTCCGGTCCGTCGTCGAAGGTCAGGAACAGCACCTTCTTGCCGCCGGCAACAGATGTGGTCGGGTTCGGCGGCACCGGCCTGACCGGCGTCGTCCGCTGCGTGGGGGTACTGCTCGGAGTGGGAGCACTGGTCGGCGTACCGGACGGTGCTGTGGTCGCCTTCGTGGTGACGGCGACCGCGTGCGGTTGCCGCTGTTGCCCGACCGCAGTGGCCATCAGCCAGCCGCCGAGAGCGGCGAGTGCGACCATCGTGGTGACGAATGCAGCCAGCTTGCGGGTCATGGCGTTTCCCCTTGTATTTCAGGCGGTTCTTTCCCCAGTGCTCCCCCTCAGGAGCGCCTCACACCACAAGAGACGCCTCATCCCGCGGAATGGTTGGCCCCGTCATGTTGCGGTGAGATCTCGACTGTCGCCGGCGTACCGCGGTGGTACAGCCGGCCCTCCAACGCCTTCACGCTCGCGACCAGTACGAAGCTCATGCTGACCAGCAACGACCACGCGCCGAACTTCGCCGGATGCACGAGCCGCCACACACTCACCTGGTCCGGGTAGTTCCAGGCGTCCAGGAAGGTGCCGAAGTTCTCCGCGATCCAGAGGAAGAACCCGATCAGCGCGAACGCCATCGCCAGCGGCATCCGGTACCGCCGTACGCCGACCGTGAAGAACACCCAGGTACGCCGTAACACGACGAGCAGGCCGAGTGCGATCGGGATCCGCAGGTCCGGGATCCAGTGATGGGTGAAGAAGTTCGCGTAGATCAGCGCCGCGAGGACCGTGGTCGGCCACGGCCGGTAGTTGCTCACCCGCAGGTCGAACCGGCGCCACGCCTGACAGATGTAGCTGCCGACCGCCGCGTACATGAACCCGGCGAACAGCGGTACGCCGCCGAACTTCGTCACCGCGTCGCCCGGGTACTCCCACGAGCCGACGCGGACCTTGAACAGCTCCAGCCCGAGCCCGACGAGGTGGAACCCGAAGATCACCGCCACCTCGCGCCAGGTCTCCAGCCGGACCGCCCAGAACAGTACGGTCAGCGCGAGGCAGTAGATCAGCAGCGCGTCGTACCGCGCGATCGGCAACTCGACGTACTTCGAGATCGCCAGGCCCGCGAACAGGAATCCCGGGAACAGGCAGGACACCACCTCCAGCCACCCGAACCGGCACAACTGCAGGCAGCCGAACACGAAGCGTGAAGGGATTCCGGCCCGATCTGTCCACGTGGTCACGCAGTGCCTGACGCTTCCCGCGACCGCCTGGTTGGGCAGGAATCGGTCACGCCGCGTACCCTTGCCTCCCGTGGCACTCACCATCGGAATCGTCGGACTCCCGAACGCGGGCAAGTCCACCCTGTTCAACGCACTGACCAAGAACGACGTGCTCGCCGCGAACTACCCGTTCGCGACCATCGAGCCGAACGTCGGGGTGGTCGGTGTGCCGGATCCGCGACTCGCCAAGCTGGCCGAGGTGTTCGGGTCCCAGAAGCTGATTCCGGCCACCGTGCAGTTCGTCGACATCGCCGGGATCGTCCGCGGCGCGTCCGAGGGTGAGGGGCTCGGGAACAAGTTCCTCAGCCACATCCGCGAGTCGGACGCGATCTGCCAGGTCACCCGGGTGTTCCGCGACGACGACGTCACGCACGTCGACGGCAAGGTCTCGCCGGCCGACGACATCTCCACGATCCAGACCGAGCTGATCCTCGCCGACCTGCAGACCGTCGAGAAGGCGATCCCGCGGCTGGAGAAGGAAGCCCGGCTGAAGAAGGAGAGCGCGGCCGTGCTGGACGCGGTCCGGGAGGCGCAGAAGCACCTCGAGGCCGGTACGCCGATCATCGCCACCGACGTGGACCGGGACGCGCTCCGCGAGCTGATGCTGATGACCGCGAAGCCGTACCTGTACGTCTTCAACTGCGACGCCGACGAACTCGCCGACGAAGAGCTCAAGCAGAAGATGCGGGACCTGGTCGCGCCGGCCGAGGCGATCTTCCTGGACGCCAAGTTCGAGGCCGAGCTGGTCGAGCTCGGCGACGAGGACGAGGCCCGCGAGATGCTCACCGAGATGGGCATCGACGAGCCCGGCCTCGACGTCCTCGCGCGGGTCGGTTTCGACACGCTCGGGCTGCAGACGTACCTGACCGCGGGCCCGAAGGAGTCCCGCGCCTGGACGATCAAGCGCGGAGCGACCGCTCCGGAGGCGGCCGGGGTGATCCACACCGACTTCCAGCGCGGGTTCATCAAGGCCGAGATCGTCTCCTTCGACGACCTGATCGACGCCGGCTCGATGAACGCCGCCCGCGCCGCCGGCAAGGTCCGGATGGAAGGCAAGGACTACGTGATGCAGGACGGCGACGTCGTCGAGTTCCGCTTCAACGTCTGAGAAAAGAAAAAGAGGTTGGGGGAGAGACGGCGACGTCGTCGGGCTCCTTCGACGTTTAGCCGGCGGGGGTGCCGAAGAGGATCAGGTTGCCGTCCGGGTCGCGGACGACGAACTCGTTGGCTCCCCATGGCTTCAGTTGCAGGCGCTCCTGGAATTCGACACCGGCGGCCTGGAACTCGAGGAACAGGTCCTTGGCGTTGGTGGTCGCGATGTACGCGGACAGTAGCTGCTCCCGTTCGCGCACGTCTGGGACGAAGGGTGACTCGTCGACGTGGCGCACGTTGAAGCCGGCGTCGCCGCGGCGGACCTCGCCGTAGAACGGAGGCTCGCCGTACGTGAAGACGACGTCGAATCCGAGCAGGGTGCGGTAGAAGGTCATCGCGCGGGCGAAGTCCGTGACGAACAGTTGCGCGCTCGCTCGCTGAAGCCGGGGCGTGGACGTGTCGGTGACAGGCATCGGTGGGTTCTCCTTCAGGTCGGACCAGGACGTGAACCCGAGTTCGGACGCGACGACCTCCTGGGCCTCGTGCAGAGCGAACTCCGCGGCGAGCACCTCGCGATCGGTCAGGCCGGCAAACCGAGGCAACGCGAGCCGCAGCCGTGCGGCAACCGGCCAGGCACCGGCGCGGTGCTGGCGGACGAGATGTTTCGCGCGTTTCCTGAGGTTCTCGAGTTCATCCATGGTCGATGAACGAGTGGGCATGGCCCTTTCCGGACTCTCCAGGTGCGCCTCGGCCGCGCTGGCTTGACGCTACCGGTTCGGGACACAGGAAACAATGGACCCATGAATCGTGAAGAGTTCGTGGCCTTCGTTCGGGAGGCGCGGGAGGGAGTTGTCGCGACGGTCGACGCCAAGGGCAGCCCGGAAGCCGCACTGGTTGGTTTGGCTGTTACCGATGCGGGTGACGTGCTGTTCGACACGTACACCGTGGCGCGGAAGGTCGCCAACATCCGGGTCAACGCACGCGTTGCGGTCGTGATCGGGTGGGACGACGGCGTGTCGGTACAGGTCGAGGGGGTGGCGGCGGTGCTCGCAGGCGCGGAGCGGGAGGCCTGTGGAAAGGTCTACCTCGAGCAGTTCCCGGGGGCGCGGGCGCTGGCGGACGGGTTCTCGCTTGTGCGCGTCGTACCGGACTGGTTGCGGCGCTACGACGCTCGTACGGACCCCGCGCTGGTGACCGAAGGGCACCCCTGGCACGGCTAGGAGACCAGGCGTTCCGGCTGGGTCACCTCGGACCAGAGGGTGTCGAGGGAGAGGCCAAGGACGTCGGCGATCGCGGCGATCGTGGGGAAGGCGGGGGTGGCGACCCGGCCGGACTCGATCTTGCGGAGGGTCTCGGGGGAGACGCCGGCGTCGAGGGCGGTCTGCAGCATCGAGCGGTTGCCGCGGGCGCGGCGGAGGAGCGCGCCGAGGCGTTCGCCGCGCTCGACTTCCGCGGGGGTGAGCGGGAGCCTGACCATGATCCGATAATAGTACCGGGATAATATGGCCGGTATAGTTATTGCATGATCGAGATCCTGGACACCCGTGAGTTGGCGCAGGCGAAGCAGACCGGCGCGTTGGTCGGCGGCATCCTGCAGGACCTGAAGAGCCGGACGGCGGTCGGGACGAACCTGCTGGACATCGACCAGTGGACCAAGGAGCTGATCCTCGGGGCCGGCGCGCAGTCGTGCTACGTGGACTACGAGGCGTCGTTCGGGCGCGGACCGTTCGGGCACTACATCTGTACGGCGGTGAACGACGCCGTGCTGCACGGGAAGCCGTCGGACTACAAGCTCGCGGACGGAGACCTGCTGACGCTCGACCTGGCCGTGTCGCTGGGCGGGATCGCGGCGGACGCGGCGATCAGCTTCGTCGTCGGCGAGACCGCCGCGCCGGAGGATCTCGCGATGATCGACGCCACCCGGCGGGCGCTGGAGGCGGGAATCGCGGCCGCCGTGCCGGATGCCCGGGTCGGGGACATCTCGCGCGCGATCGGGACCGTGCTGAGCGCGGCGGGGTACCCGATCAACACCGAGTTCGGCGGGCACGGGATCGGGTCGACCATGCACCAGGACCCGCATGTGGCGAACACCGGGCGCCCCGGGCGCGGGTACAAGCTGCGCCCCGGTCTGCTGCTCGCGCTGGAGCCGTGGGTCATGCAGGACACCGCGGAGCTGGTCACCGACGAGGACGGCTGGACCCTCCGCAGCGTCACCGGCTGCCGCACCGCCCACACCGAGCACACCATCGCCATCACCGCCGACGGCCCCGAGATCCTCACCCTGCCGAAGTAACCGCCCGGCGCCGGCTTCAGGACTGGCGGTGTGAGTGCGCGAGGCGCTCGGCGGCCTTGTGGACCAGCGCGACGAGTTCTGGTGGAGCCAGGGCCTGGGCGGCGCCGGCTTGGGCGAGGACGGCGGCTTGGGCTTCGTCGGCGTTCTCGAGGTCGGCGTGCACGATCCACCAACCGTCGTCGGTGGGGAGCATCGGCTGGGTCGGGCGGAAGCGGCGTACGGCGTGGTCGCGGACCTTGAGGACGATCGGGTACGACGAGCGCAAGGCCTGGAACTCGCGCTGGGACTGGGCCCAGTACGCGGCGAGGTCGAAGCCGGGCGGCCGGGTGAACGGGTCGCCCAGCTCGGCGGAGGTCAGGCGGGACAGGCGGTAGGTGCGTAGGCGGCCGTCGGTGCGGGCTGCTACCAGGTACCAGGTACGCGCCTTCGCCACCAGCCCGAGCGGCGCGACAGGGAACGGCCCGCGCTCGGATGGTTCGCCGTACGTGATGTTGAGGTGGCGTTCCTCCCAGACGGCTTGGCGGCAGAGGTCGAGCCAGCGAGGGGTTTCGCGGCGGTCGTCCCAGCCGGCGTGGTCGATCAGGAGCCGCTGGCGGGCGTACTCCGCTTCGCGACGGGTGCCCTCCGGGAGCGAGGCGATCAGCTTCGTGACGGCGAGGTCGCTGGACGCGTCCAGCCCGAGGTCGGCCAGCACGTGCGCGGTCGCGCCGACGAACACCGACATGACCTCGGACGGCGTCAGCCCGGTCAGCCGGCTGCGGTAGTCCGGCAGCAGCGCCCACCCGCCCCCGCGCCCGCGGATCGAGTACACCGGAACGCCCGCGAGGCTCAGCACTTCCAGGTCGCGCTGGATCGTCCGCGGCGATACGTCCAGCGCCTGCGAGAGCTGGTCGACCGTCGTCCGGCCGCGCGTCTGTAGGTGCAGGAGCAGCCGGAGGAGCCGTTCCGCGCGCATCTCCCGAGTATCGCAGGAAAATAAGCCACAGCTGGGCGTCTTTTGTTTCTACGGTCGCCCCATGACTGCTGTCGAGGTGGAAAACCTCTCGATGTCCTACCGAGCCCCCGTCCGCAAGGGCGGGCTGCGGGCGGCCTTCCGTTCGCTGGTACGCCGTGAGTACAAGACCGTCCAGGCCCTCGACGACATCTCGTTCGGGATCGCGCCCGGCGAAGTGGCGGGTTTCATCGGCCCGAACGGTGCCGGCAAGACCACGACCATGAAGATCCTCAGCGGGATCCTGCACCCGACGTCGGGCCGGGTGCAGGTGCTCGGCAGCGTCCCCTGGCACCGCCGGTCGCCGTTCCTGAAGCGGATCGCGTTCGTCCGCGGCAGCCAGCCGGTCGGTGGCTCGCAGGAGCTGACCGTGATGGACTCGCTGGAGTACCAGCGGCTGTTGTACGACGTCCCGCGCCCGGCGTTCCGCAGTACCCTCGCCGACCTCGCGAAGCTGCTCGACCTCGAACCGCTGGTCGAACGCCAGCTCCGTGCCCTCAGCCTCGGCGAACGGATGCGGGTCGGTCTCGCGATGGCGCTGGTCTACCGCCCGGAGGTCCTGTTCCTCGACGAGCCCACGATCGGGCTCGACGTCAGCGCCGCGAGCCTGATCCGCGCGTTCGTCCAGGAGTACGTCGAGCAGACCGGCGCGACCGTACTCCTGACCAGCCACTACATGGCCGACGTCGCCTCGCTCTGCCCACGGCTGATCCTGATCGACCACGGCCACGTGCAGTACGACGGCCCGTTGAAGGAGCTGTCCGCGCGGCTGACGCCGTACAAGCTGATCCGGATCTCCACCGGTGACGACCCGTCCGCGTTCGGTGAGGTGGTCGAGAAGGCGGACGGCCAGTGGGTACTGCGGGTGCCGCGGGACGAGGTCGCCGGTACGACGGGCCGGCTGCTGCAGGCGCTGGAGGTGGTCGATCTCGCGGTCGAGGAGCCGCCGCTGGAGAAGGTCATCGACCAGGCGTACCGGGAGGGGCTGCGATGAGAACCGCGGTACTGCTGGGGTTCCGGCTCCGTCAGGACGTGCTGGAGTGGTCTGGCGCGTGGTGGTTTCTGCTGACGCTCGTGGTGCAGGCCGTGGTCGCGCCGCTGATCGGGTTGTTCGTCTGGTCGGCCGTGTACCCGGGGGATCCGGCGATCGGGCGGTACTACGTCGCGGTCATCCTGGTCACGTTGATGACCGAGTCGTTCGAGCAGCACACGTTCTCCGAGCGGATCTACGACGGGACGCTGAGCCACGAGCTGCTCCGCCCGCAGCCGGTGGTGCTGGGCGTGATCGGGACGAACCTCGCGGTCCGCGCCTGGCTGACGTTGCTCGGGGCACCTGTCGTGCTGGTGACGGCGGTGGGGCTGCGGGTCGGGTTCGACTGGTGGGCGGTGCTGCGGGCGCTGCCGTATCTCGTCCTCGCTGCGGTGCTCGTGTTCTTGTGGACGTTCCTGCTGTCGCTGACAGCGTTCTGGACGGATCGGGTGCACGCGGTGGTGGGGTTCGGCGGGCAGGTGATGTTCCTGCTCGGCGGTACGGCGGCGCCGATCGGCGTGCTGCCGTCCGGGTGGCGGCGAGTGGCGGAGGTGTTGCCGTTCTACGGGATGAACGGATTGCCGGCGTCGGTCGCGGCCGGAGTCGGGGCCGGCGCGGTCGGTTATCAGTTGGCGTGGGTGGTGGTCCTGGTGGGCGGGGTCGTGGTCTTGTGGCGGGCCGGCGTACGGCGGTACACGGCGGTGGGATCGTGAAGCTGTTGCGGCTGTTCGGCGCGGGGTTCTCGATGTCGCTGCGGCGGAGCGTGGCGTTCCGGATCAACCTGTTCTTCGACGTCCTGCTGGCGTTCACGGGCCTGGGTACGGCGATCGCGGCGGTGCTGATCGTGTTCACCCGCGCGGATACGCTGGCGGGCTGGTCGAAGGCGCAGTTCCTGGTGCTGATCGGGACGTATCAGCTGATCACCGGGCTGCGGTCGGCGTTCATCGATCCGAACCTGTCGTGGTTCCCGGAGACCGGCATCCGGAACGGGAAGCTCGACGGGTACCTGTTGCAGCCGGCGTCCAGTCTTTTCCTGTCCAGTTTGTCGTTGTCGTCGCCGTTGCAGCTGATCCAGGTCGTGCTCGGTTTCGCCGTACTCGGATGGGGGATCGCGGATCGCTTGCCATCGGTCGGCGGGGTCGCGAGCTGGCTGTTGCTGGTCGTGGCGGGGATCGTGGTGACCTGGGCGTTGAGCGTGTTGCTGGCCTGCTTGGCGTTCTGGGCGCCGAAGCTGCAGTTGGACGTGTTCTACCACTCCGCCTGGCAGCTCGGCCGCTACCCGACGGACGTCTTCGCCCGCCCACTCCGCATCATCCTCACGTACGTCTTCCCGATGGCCCTGATCGCCAGCATTCCGTCCAGAGCACTCCTGCGCGGGCCTCAGCTTGGTGTCCTGGTCGCTGGGGTGGCAGCAGCGGGCGGGGCGGCCGGGCTGGCGGTGCTCGCCTGGCGGGCCGGGTTGCGGAGGTACTCCGGCGCAACGTCCTGAAATACAGTCGCCGACGTTGCGCGGGGCGGGTTAGCGTCGCGGGCATGGTTGATGCCTTGTTCGGGGTGCCTCGGTTGGCGGCGATCTACGACGCGCTGGATCCTGATCGCGGAGACTTGGAGCACTACTCGGCGATCGTGCAGGAGTTCGGCGCCGGGCAGGTGCTGGATGTGGGGTGCGGGACGGGTGAGCTCGCCTGTCTGCTGGCGAGCGCCGGAGTGGACGTGACCGGGGTGGATCCGGCGGAGGCTTCGCTGGAGGTTGCCCGAGGCAAGGAGTTTGCCGAGCGGGTGCGGTGGTTGCACGGGGACGCGACGACGCTGCCGCCGTTGCAGGTCGAGCTGGCGTTGATGACCGGGAACGTGGCGCAGGTGTTCCTCACCGCCGACGAGTGGGCGGCGACGGTGCGCGGGATCCACGCGGCGCTGGTGCCCGGCGGGCGATTCGTGTTCGAGACGCGGGTTCCGGCGCGGCGTGGGTGGGAGGAATGGACCCGCGAGAACACGCACCAGATACGGAAGATCGGCGACGAGACAGTCGAGGTCTGGACCGAGCTGGCCGAGGTGAAGCTGCCGTACGTGACCTTCCGCGCGACCTACATCTTCTCGTCCGACGGCGCAGTACTCACGTCAGACTCGACGCTGTGGTTCCGCGAGCGCGACGAGGTGGAGCAGTCGTTGACCGCGGCCGGGTTCGCGGTCGACGACGTGCGGGAGGCCCCGGATCGGCCGGGGAAGGAGTACGTGTTCGTGGCTAGGAAGCTTTGAGCAAGGCGGTCAGCGTGTGGTGAGCGGTGCGGGACATGACCGGATTGGTCTCGACGTAGTACCAGAGGCAGCCGATCGCCTGCGCGAACGACCAGCCCATCCCGCGTCGCCACTCGGCGTCGTCGCTGCCCAGGGCGGTCCGGAACGCCGCCCGCGCTGTCGGGTCCAGCAGGTTCCAGGCGGGTTGCAGGTCCATCGCGGGATCCGACACCGTGAACATGCCGACGTCGATCACCCCGGCCAGCCGGCCGTCCTCGACCAGTAGGTTGCCCGGCATCAGGTCGCGATGGGTCCACGCGTCGGGCTCGGTCCGCGGCGTCGTGCGCAGGTCGGCCCACAGCCTGGTCAACGCGTCCACGTCGATCATGCCGCGACTGTGCTCCAGGCACTCCGCGACCCACTCGTCCTGGGACGACAGCACCCCGCCGCGCCAGTGCCCGTCGAACGTCCGCCCCTCGGTCGGCTGTGCCCGCAGGGCGAGCACGAACCGCGCGAGATCCTCGGCGAACGCGGTGGAGCCGGCCACGTCGGCGTCGTACGCGATCGTCCCGTCCACCCAGGTCTGCACCGCCCAGGGCAGCGGGTAGTCCGGGGCCGGCGCGCCGAGCGCGACCGGCTCCGGCGTCGGGTACGGCGACATCGCGCGCAACCGCCGCGCCGCCTCGGCCTCGTTCTCGAGCTCCTGCCGCACCGCCTCCGGATCACCGGGCTGGATCGGGAGCCGCGCGGTCAGGTCGTCGCCGATCCGGAACACCGCGTTGACGGTCCCGTGCGACGGCACCGCGCGGACCGCGAGGGCGCTCCACTCCGGAAACTGCTCCTTGACGAGGCGTTCGACGAGCTCGACCGATACGTCCAGTTGTCCTTCGTGCATCACGCCGATCAGTATTCCGGCGGCCTCGCCGCGGGCGCACACGATTTAGACCAGGACTGCAGGGGCGACCCGGGCGGAGCCGATGCCTCGGTCCGGCTTGCCGAGACGGAAGCGGACCTTGCCCTTGAGCACCGTCCCGGACTCGGCCTGTCCGTCGACGAGCGGCTCGCCCGGGAAGAGGGTGAACGTCCAGCGCTCGTTGTGCTCGCAGTCCGGGGGCGTCGGACCACACTGCAACACACGCGCGCCCCAGACCTGGCGGGTCATCCAGGTGCGGGTGTCCTGCCCGTCGACGACGAAGCCGTCCGATGCCAGCACGTCGTTGTAACTCCCGAGCGACGGGCCGTACGACCCGATCACGCTCACGACCAGTCGCCACGGACCGTCACCCGGCAGCGCGACCCCGGCCGGCAGGCGCTCGTCGAACACATCCGGCGCCGTCAGCTCGCGGGGGAGAGGGGCGCGGGTGTCCAGCTTGGACGGATCGGGAACCAGCAGTACGCCGTACTCGACCTCGTCGGCGAACCGGGCCGAGGCGAAGTGCGAGGTCAGCGCACGCGTGGCCTGCTCCGCCCGGGACCAGTGGAAGGTGTCGCGCAGGTACTCCGTGGTGACTGCGGGGAGGCCTCGTTCGCAGACGAGCGGTAGGTCCCACGCGGCGACCAGCCGACGGATCGAGGAGGTGGCGAAATCGGTCATCCCGCGCAACGGTAGTCGGCGGGGCCGACAGGTTCAGTGGGTCGCGAGGGGGCGGGCGCGGTCGGTGGCGAGGCGGATCGCGAACACGGCGAGCGCCGTACCGGTCAGGTAGCGGTGGATGCGCATCCAGGACGGGCGGCGGGACAGGAATACCGCGATCGAGCCGGCAGTGATCACGAACACCGCGTTCATCACCACGCCGACAGTCAGCTGGCCGAGACCGAGGACCAGGCTCTGCAGGCCGAGGTGCCCGCGGGACGGGTCGAGGAACTGCGGGAGCAGCGAGATGTAGAGAATCGCGATCTTCGGGTTCAGCAGGCAGGTGAGCAGGCCCATCCCGAACAGCTTGCGTGGGCGGTCCGGTACCAGCTCCTGCGTCGCGAACACCGACGTACCGCCGGGACGGAACGCCTGCCAGGCGAGCCAGAGCAGGTACGCCGCGCCGGCCAGCTTCAGCGTCAGGTAGATCTCCGGGACCAGCGCGAACAGGGTCGCGAGGCCGGCGCTTGCCGCGAGCAAGTACACGAGGAAGCCGAGGCCGACGCCGGCCAGCGAGATCAGCCCGGCCCGGCGGCCCTGCGCGATCGAGCGGGAGATCAGGTAGATCATGTTCGGCCCCGGCACGATCACCAGGCCGAGCTCGACCAGCGCGATCCCCAGCAGCGCCTCGTTGCTCACCAGCACTTCGTCGTCCCTCCCTCGGCGGTACTCCGAACGCTAACAGCGCCGCGGTCGCCGTGGCCGGGGATTTCCACAGGCCGGTATTGACTCGCCTGCGGTACTCACCCTCGGTTAGTTTGGGTGCGTACGCCTACGGTTTGAAGGAGACGGTATGAGCGAAAAGTCCAGCGAGCCGGCGGACGATCTGCAGAAGAAGTTTCGGGAAGCGCTCGAGAAGAAGAACGCCGGCAACCACTCGCACCCCGGAAGCGGGACCCGCGGGCAGGGCGTCGGCGAGGCGCACAACGACAAGCAGAAGCGCCAGTTCCGGCGCAAGTCCGGCAGCTGAGTTCCGCCAAACTGTCCATCCATCCGACATGAGCCCCGGGTTGCCGCCCGGGGCTCGACCTTTGCGTCGGCGGGCGACGCTGGTCCTGTGACCGCCGGTCAGCTCTCCGTCGTACTCGTGGTCATCGTCGACCGGCTGCCGGTCCGGGCTGCCGGACGCCGAGCAGGTCGACCAGGCGGTCGAGCTCCGGCTCCCAGCCCATCCGGTGGTTCGCGGCGTCCTCGGCGTCGGCGAACCCCGTGTGGCTGAGCCGCATCCGGGTGCCGTCCGGTACTTCGGTCAGCTCGACCTCGACCCGGGTCGGCTCGTCGCCGGCCCCGTCCCACTGCCAGCTGAACACCAGCCGCGTCGGCGGCTCGACCTCCAGATACGTCCCGCGCACCACGTGCGGCCCCATCTCCACGACGTACGACCCGCCGCGCCGCACGTCCGCCCGCACCTTCAGCTCGAGCCGCGGATTCGGGCAGTACCACCGGACCAGCAGCTCGGCCCGCGTCCAGGCGTCGTACACGCGCTCGATCGTTGCCGGGAGCACCCTTTCGATCCGGATCTCAGTGTCCATCGCCGTCCTCCCGTAAGAGCTCTTCCAACCGGTCAACGGTGCTGTTCCAGTACGTCGTGAGGTCGCCGAGCCACTGCTGCACCTCGGAGATGGCCTCCGGCCGGAGCGTGCACACCACCGTCCGGCCGACCCGCCGGCGGTGCACCAGCCCGGCGTCGACGAGCACCCGGACGTGCTTGGTCATCGCCGGCGGCGTGATCCGGTGCGGCTCGGCGAGCTCACCCATGGTCGCCGCGCCGCGACTCAGCCGGCCGACGATCGCCAGCCGGGTCGGATCCGCGAGTGCCCCGAAGGTGGTCGTCAGCACCCGCAATACTTCACCAAATGGTGAAGTGTCCTGTCAAGCCCGTACGCTGGCCGCATGCGGCAGCCGTTCACCGAGACCAGTGGAATCGCCCGGCACTGGGGTTTCGAGGACCTCGCCTCCACCGGGCCCGTGCAGCGCTTCACGATGTTCACCGGCGTCCCGGTCCAGCTCGTCACCGGGTACGCCGAGACCCGCGAGTTGCTCGCCCATCCGGATGTGGTGCGGTCGTCGATGGAGGGCCCGCACCGGGACGCGGTGATGGACGACCTGATCGCGAGCACCGAGCTACACATGCTGAACCTGAACCCGCCGGACCACACCCGGCTCCGCAAGCTGGTCGCGGCCGCGTTCACCCGGCGCCGGATCGAGGCGCTCGAGCCGCGGATCCGCGAGATCGCCACCGGTCTGCTCGACGAGATGGCCGGCGCCGACGGCCCGGTGGACCTGGTGGACGCGTACAGCTATCCGCTACCGATCACCGTGATCTGCGAACTGATCGGCATCCCCGCGGTCCGCCGGGACGACTTCCGCCGCTGGTCGTCGGTGTTCGTGAACGCGGCCGTGCACACCCCGGAGGAGTACGTCGAGGCGATCACGCTGATGCGCGAGTTCGTGCACGAGCTGATCGCGCAGAAACGGCGGGCGCCGACCGGCGACCTCCTGTCCGGGCTGATCGCCGTACAGGAGGACGGGGACCGGCTGAGCCAGGACGAGCTCACGTCGATGGTGTTCCTGCTGCTCGCGGCCGGGCACGAGACCACGGTCAGCCTGATCAGTAACGGAGTACACGCTCTGCTTCGGCATCCGGACCAGCTCGAGCTGCTGAAGTCCGAGCCCGAGCGGTTGCCCGCCGCCGTCGAGGAGCTGCTCCGGTACGACGGCCCGCTGCAGGCCGCGATCCCGTACGTCGCCCGCGCGCCGATCGACGTCTCCGGGCGGCGGATCGAGGCCGGCGAGGTGATCGTGTTCGCGCTGCTGCCGGCGAACCGCGACGTCCGGAAGGTCGAGCGGGCCGACGAGCTGGACATCACCCGCGCGGACTCGGGGCATCTCGCGTTCGGGCACGGGATCCACCACTGCCTCGGCGCCCCGCTCGCCCGGTTGGAGGGGCGGATCGCGCTGGAGTTGCTGTTCGCACGGTTCCCGCGGCTGCGGCTCGCCGTACCGGAGCAGGACCCGCCGCGGAACCCGAGCTTCCTGATGAACGCGATCCGCGAACTGCCGGTGCTGCTCTGAACATCCGGTGAATGACGACGCCGGGACTGCCGCGAGTTTGACCGGGAATGGCATCCTTTCGGGGTGACGGAGATGATGGAGGTCGCGCGGCACCTGCTGAGCACCGCGATGGCCTCGCACTGGCTGCTGCTCATCCTGTTCGTCGCCGCCGCGGTCGACGCGGTGTTCCCGGTGGTGCCCAGCGAGGGCATGGTGATCACTGCCGGTATGGCCGCGGCCGCCGGCCACCAGAACCTGCCGCTCGTGATCGCGGTCGCGATGGCCGGCTCGGTGATCGGTGAGTCGTTCTGCTACTTCCTCGGCCGTGGCTCCGGTCCGGCGCTGCACCGCTGGATGAAGCGCCAGGAGCGCCGCCAGCAGCTCTACGACCGCGTGTCGGGGGCGCTGCACCAGCGCGGCGGGCTGATCCTGATGACGGTCCGCTACATCCCCGGCGCGCGGATGGTCGCGACGCTGACCGCCGGCGCGACCCGGTACTCGTTCAAGAAGTTCCTGGTCTTCACGTTCTTCGGCGTCACGATCGCGTACACGTACGTCGCGATGCTCGGCTACCTCGGCGGCGACGCGTTCGCGCACGACCAGTTGAAGGGGCTGGCGTTCAGCCTGGGGCTGGCCGCGGTGATCGGTCTCGTCATCGAGACGTCCCGCCGGATCGCGAACCGGCGGCGCGCCGCGAAGATCACAGGCGCCTAACGATCCCCACCCGGGTTCCGGCACCAGCGCGTGTCCTGAACCAACCTTTCCGCCCTTCCGTGCGTCAGTAGACAGGTGGTGAGGCCTGGGGTGAACCTCGCGGCCGCTGTGGTTGTCGTCGCGGCGGTCGTCGCCGGATGTGCCGACGTACCGCTGGAGGGCGCTCCGAAGCCCAGCAAACACACGGTTCCCAGGACCGGTGTGACGCCGTCGCCGAAGCCGACCACGCCAAGCGCGTCGACACCCTCGACGCCGAAACTTCCGGCGGCGGCGCCGGTGCTGCGGTCCTTCCCGGCGCGGCTGCCGAACGGGAAGCCGCCGCTGTTCGTCGTGGTCTCGTTCGACGGCGCGGGCGACCTCGGGCTCTGGGCGCACTGGCGGGCCGTCGCCAAGCAGGTCAACGCGCGGATGACGTTCTTCCTGTCCGGGCCGTACCTCTACCCGGAGGACCACCGCACCGACTACAAACCGCCGTACAAGAAGCCCGGCGCGTCCGACATCGGGTGGGGCGACACCGCGAACATCCTCGGCCGCACGAAGGTACTGCGGGAGGCGATCGCCGAGGGCCACGAGATCGGCACGCACGCCAACGGGCACTTCTGCGGCAAGGACGGCATCGGCCGTTGGACGACTGCGCAGTGGACCGCCGAGCTGAACGCGTTCGACCGGATGGTCCGGACCGGACCGACGCTGGCCGCGGGCAAGACCGTCCAGCCGCCGTTCGACCCGTCGACCGTGAAGGGCATGCGGACGCCGTGCCTGGAGGGCAACCGCGCCGCCTACCGGGCCGCGATGGTCCGCCGCGGCATGCTGTACGACGCCTCCACGCCCGGCTACCTCGCCTGGCCGAAGAAGGAGAACGGGGTCTGGAACTTCCCGCTCGAGTCGGTTCCGCTCGCGGGGACGAAGAAGATCACGCTGACGATGGACTACAACCTCTGGTACTCGCAGACCAAGGCGAAGCGGGCGCCGGTCGCCCAGGCGCCGGCGATGAAGGCGCAGGTGCTCGCGACGTACCGGCAGACGCTTGCCAAGTCCCGCGCCGGCGACAACCCGCCGCTGTTCCTCGGCAACCACTTCAACCACTGGAACAACAGCGTGTACTCCGACGCGCTCACCCAGTTCGTGCTGGAGACGTGCAAGCAGCCCGACGTCCGGTGCGTGTCGAACATGGAACTCGCGAGCTGGTTGGCCAAGAACGGCGTACCCGGGCGGTCATAGCTCCAGGTAGCCGAACCCGCTCTGCCAGGTGCCGCCGTCCTTGATCCGCTGCACGACGAGGCGCTGCAGCGTGGTGTCCTGCGGGAGCTCGTCGAGGTGATCGGTGCCGTGCGTACGGAACGTGAAGAAGATCGCGCTGTCCTGGCTGTCGACCGGCGTCCCGTACGGCGTGAACCGGCGGCCGAACTTCACCATGTTCGAGTCCTGCGGCAGGTGGTCCAGCAGGTACGGGTCGATCAGCCACGACCACAACGTCGCGATCCGCACCGGGTGCTCCGGGAAGTATCGCGGGAAGAACTCGCGGGCCTGCTGCAGGCTGTCGTCGACCAGCTCCGGGGTCAGCGGGCCGATCTCCGGGATGTGGACGCCGATCACCCACTCGCCGGTCTCGACACCCGGGACCGGGTCCTTCTCGGTGACCTCGTACAGCATGTACTGCAGCCGGCCGAGCGAGTAGATCTGGCCGTTCCAGAAGTGCCGCAGCCACCAGTGCGTCTCGAGGCCGTAGTCACCGTGCGTACGGCGGTTGACCTTGAGCTGCTGGCCGAGATCCGCGAGCGAGGCCCAGCTGATCTCGTCCGGGATGCCGCGCTCGGTGTGGAACCGGCGGATGTCCGGGACGGTGTCGAGGTACGCCTGGACCGAGTTCCGCGGGTCCTCGGGAAAGGTCGGCTCGGGCTCGCTGCCGAGCTTGCCGACCGCGGCCCGGAGCTGGTCGGCGAGATCCTTCACTGCCACCGGATCCGGCCTGAACGCCTCCGCCGCCTCCCGATCAAGCTCCGAAAACCCCAGCAGCCGGTACTCCTCAGCAGTCGTCACCGGTCAACGGTAACCGATGTAACCGCGGCCAGAACCTTACGATCTGAGGCGTGAGCTACCAGCGGTTTCCGGTGCCGGAGCGGTTGCAGGGTGTGGTCGAGCATGTCTGGATGGTCGAGTCCGCGCCGCTGCCGGAGGTCCGGCGGGAGATCCTGATCCCGAACGGGCGCCCCGGGTTGGCGATCGCGCTCGCGGATCCGGGGACGCGGCACGATCCGGTGACGGGCGCCGAGTGGGTGAACTCGGGGTCGGTGTTCGGCGTGATGACCCGGCCGCACGTGCTCGGGCAGATCGGTACGTCGAGCTACGTCGGCGTCGAGTTCACGCCGTGGGGACTGGCGGCGTTCGGGTTGCCGGCGTTGGTGGACTCGGTGCGGGAGCTATCGGAGTGGGCCGGTGCCGAGGCTGTGGCCGGGTTGCTGGGGGAGTTGCGGGCGGTGCCGTTCGGGGCTGCCCGGGCGGAGCGGCTGGCGGGGTTCCTGGCGGCCCGGCTGACCGGGGTCGACGTACCGCAGGTGGTGGTGGAGGCGGTGCGGGCGATCGACGAGCTGCGTGGGCGGGTCGCGGTGGCGGAGGTCGTGCGGCGGTGCGGGACGTCGTACAGCACGCTGTATCGGTTGTTCCGGCGGAGCGTGGGGATCGGACCGAAGCAGTACGCCGAGATCATCCGGTACTACGAGTTCGTCGGCGGGCTGCTGGGCGGTCCGGCGGATGCGGCGGCGACGCTGGCCGCGCTGCACGGGTACTACGACCAGGCGCACGCGGCGCGGGACTTCAAGAAGTACACCGGCGTCAGCGCGACGACGTTCCTCGCGGTGCAGAACGGGATCGCGGCGCTGATGCATGAAAGATCCGTCCAAGACGAATAGCCGCCGTGCCTACACGATCGTGGGTATGGGACGAATCATCCATGTCGAGATAGTTGCCGAGGACCACGACCGGGCGGCGGAGTTCTACACGAAGGTGTTCGGTTGGGAGGTGGCCCCGGCACCCGTGCCGAACGGCTATCTCGTGGCGCGGACCGGCTCGGGTGAGGGGATCGACGGAGCGATCATGAGCAACCGCTACCAGTCGCAGCCGACGATCGCCTGGATCGAAGTCGACGACCTCGAAGCAACGCTGGCCGCCGTGCGCTCGGCTGGTGGCACGCCGGTCGGCGAGATCCAGGAACTCCCAGGCGTAGGCCGCCTCAGCTACGTCCGCGACACCGAAGGCGTGCTGATCGGACTGCGTCAGGAGCGGACCTGAGGCACTCACCAACCCGCCGCAGCCGGAGCCGCGCACGCTCAGCGCGGCGCCGGCACGGGTCCTTCGGCCGCGTTGGTGAGTGCTGGAGGTCCGCCTACCGCTCCTCGGCGAGGCCCAGGTAGAGGATCTTGGGGTTGGCAGGGTTGAAGGCGAGGGAGGGGATGCCGTCGTTCTGGTTGTGCTGTTTGGTGAGGGCTCCGGTGGAGGGGACGAAGCGGTAGAGGTCGGCGCCGAAGTTGGCGAAGGATGTGCCGTAGCTGAAGTAGAGCAGGTCCGGGTCGACGGGGGAGGCCCACATCCGGTTGCCGTTGACGAGGTCGGCGCGGGACTGGTCGAGGACCTCGCGGAACTTCAGCCCGCCGTCGTCGGACTGCCAGATGAACCGGGTCGAGCGGTCCCGGTCGTACCCCTCCAGCCACACCTTGGACGGATCTGCCGGTGAGATCGTCAGGCTGAACGCGTTCACCCGCTCCACCGCCCGCGCCCGCGTCCAGGTCCGGCCGCCGTCGTACGTCGTGTAGACGCCGTCCGACATCACCCCGACGACGATGTGATCAGGGTTCCGCGGATCCACCACCGCGTCGTACAGGAAGAGATCGGCGGCTGCCGGTACGCCGATCCGCTGCCAGGTCGTGCCGTCGTCGGTGGAGTCGTAGATCTGCCCGTCCGTGGACACCGCGCGCAACCGCCCGGCGCGGGCGTCGAGCGCCGCCAGGCCGTTCCACTGGACCGGCCCGAGGGTCGAGGTGACCTGCGAACCGTGCACGCGATAGATCGGCTGGTCGTTGACGCTGTAGATGTACGCCGAGTCGCCCGGCCCGGGCTGGACGTCGTACGTGCTGAGGTCGTCAGGCGACTTGTCGAGCAGTTGCCAGCTGCAGCCGGCGTCGCTGGACCGCTGGATCGACCGCTGGCCGATGCTGATCAGCGTGTTGGGCTCCTGCAGCGCGGCGACCTTCGCGTATGTGACGGCCTGCAGCGTGCCGGTCGTCGGCGCGAGCACCTGGCCGTCGGTGCGGGTGATGGTCACCGAGCCGTCGCCGTACACCTTGTCGCAGTGCGGCTGGTTCCAGGACAAGCCAGGGGTCGGCGGAAGCAGTGTCAGCAGGACGGTCAGCGCGCTCGTGATCGGAGTCATCCCTTAGATGTAAGGGATTGCGGGCACCACGAGCCAGCGCCTGCCCTGGCCGACAGGCGCCATGACGTAAAGCGGTCAGCCTGCGGCGGTGTCGATGTGGCGGGCGAGGACCAGGTCGTCGTCGGTGATGCCGCCGGCCTCGTGGCTGCTGACCCGGAACGTGATCGTCGTGTAGCGGATGTCGATGTCCGGGTGGTGGTTCATCGACTCGGCCAGCTGGGCGACGGTCGCGACCAGGCGGATGCCGTCCAGGAAGTTGTCCCTCTTGACGCTCCGGACCAGTTCGTTGTCCACGACCTTCCAGTTCGGCAGGTGGTCGCGCAGCGCGACGTCGATCTGGTCGTCGGTCAAAAGGTCAGCCATGCAGTCACTCTAGACCCACCAACGTAGCGATGACGTCGGTACGCCAGGCCCGGTACCGGACCGGGTCCTCGGTGAAGGTGCGCTGGTCGGTCACCACGGCGTTCGCGGACAGCAACTCGGTCGCGTGTGCGCGCACGGGGGGCGGGATGTGCGTGTCGGTCTGCAGGCGCTGCCGGAGCAACCAGAGCAGGTTGTAGTCCTCCATGCCGTCGCGGAAGTTCTCCAGCCGGATCGACGCCATCGGTCCGTTCGGGCCAGGGTAGAACATCGAGCCGTCGCCGGCGGTGCCGTTGAAGGTACCGGCTTTCCACGCGGACAGGATGCCGTCGTTCACCAGCAGTTGGTTCGCGTGGTCGGAGCGCAGCCAGCGGTTCGTCGCGTAGTACAGCATGCCCTCGACGCCCGCCTTGAAGGACATTGGCCCGGCCAACGTCCTGGTGTCGATCGGCGGGTAGCCGTTGAACCAGTTCGGCAGTGGCGAACCGGTCGCGATGTCCGGGTACCACCAGGCCTGGTCGCCGCGAGCACGGGTGCGCTCGGCGACCGCCTGGTTGTAGAGGTCCTGCTGTGGAGCCCAGATGTCGACGAGCCCGGTCAGTCCGGTGTCGACGCCCATCGAGTTGTCCCGTAGCGTGGTCATGATCGGCAGGTCCGGGAACGCCTGCTTCACCGCGGCGAACGTTCGCTTGGCCGCCTCCAGCAGTGGCCCGCCGGCCTCGTCGAAGCCGTACACGTAGGCGTACTTGTCGACACCGGCCGCGCGGTAGCTGTCCATCGCGGTCCGCAGCTGCGCGATCCACGTGTCGATCTGCGCCTGCCAGGTCTCGGGCTTGGACGGGTTCAGCAGTCCGGCCCACAGGTAGAACGCGTTGAAGTCGCGCAGGCCGTAGTGGTCGCGGATGTACAGCACGTCGTCGACAGGGGTCGGCACGATCACCGGGTTCGCGTTTGAGGGGATGCAGGTGCAGGTGTAGAGCTGGTCGGGTTCGATCTTGTAGTCGTGCAGGAAGGACCAGTACTGGTGCTTGGTCGCCTCCTGTGCGGCCGGGTCGGTGATCCCGTACAGGTCGTTCACGATCGCGGGCGTGAACTGGAACGACGTGTTGAGCTTGGGTGAGTCTGGCACGGTCACCGGCCACACCTTGGCAGCGACGGTCATCGTCCGGGGCTGTTTGCCGGCCGCGGAGAACGTCACCTTCACGTGGTACGTCCCGGGCTTGGCGGTCGGCGCGGCCTTCAGCCGGATCCAGTACGGCTGGAAAGAGTCCGCCGGTACGTCGACCGCCGTCAGATCGTCGCGGATCGGGTCCGGCGTCCACCCGGCGTACGTCGGCCGGTGGTACACGTTCGTCGGCGTCACGTTCAGCGAGCCGACCGGTGCCACGGTCGCCTGCAGACCCGGTGGTACGGCGGTCACCCGCGCCTGTACGCCGGTCAGCGGCTCGGCGAACGGCAGTACGACGGCCTGCACGTTTTCGTACTCGCCACGGGTCAGCGACACCGTAGGCGCCGTACCGGTCGAGGTGAACGGGAGGTCCTTCGGGTATACCAGCGTCATCGAGTCCGCCGACTCCAGCCCGAAATCCGCTTTCTGGTCGTGGGCCCACGCCTGGATCGTGTCCGCCAGCCGCGGCACGGTCCGCTGGAGCGCGGCGACGGCGGCATTGAAAGGCTTGTACTGCGCGTAGGTCATCGGCCCGAGTTGCTGCCGCAGCTCCGCGCACTGCTTCGCCGCCGCGTCGACCTGCGCCCGCAGTTTGGCGTTGTCCGTCCGGAGCTCCTTGAGCTGGGTGCCTAGCTTGCTCAGTACGCCGTCGAAGTCCGCGAGCCGGAGCAACTGCGTCGCCGCCTGGTTCGCGTACGGCGTCTCGTCGTACGGGTAGCTGTCGACCAGCCGGAACGCGTCGTAGTGGCCGACCACCGGTGTCGTCGAGCGCGGCATCGAGAAGCCGATGTAGGCGATCCGGCTGATGTCGACGCCGGCCGCCGCGATGGTCTTCAGCTGCAGGTCGATCGGCGTCCAGTCGCGGGCCCGGATCGGGTAGTCGACGCCCCACGCCTTGTTCGAGCGGTCGCGGACCGTGATCCGGCCGACGGTCGTGTAGTCCTGCTCGGTGAAGAAGTCGAACCCGAGGACGGCGTGCCCGGACCAGTCGGAGACCGGGAGACTCGGCGTACCGGCGTACAGGTTGATGCCGGACGAAGCGCTCGCGCCCGGCGTACTGGCCGGGCCGATCGTGAACCTGAGGCCCGAGCTGCCGTGCGTCGGGTCCGCGGTGCGCTCGATCCTGTCGGCCTGGGGGAGCGTGACGGTCGCGCCCTGCAGGTCGGCATCACTCTCGAAGTCCTGGAACACACCGTCCGGCGGACTACCTGCCGAGAGCAGGCCGATGACCAAATTGCTTGCAGCCAGCAACAATCCGAGCTTGCGCATCGCCTGCTCCTCGCGCCGGGGGCGGGAATACGGTCCTCACCGTAAAACCGCCGCCGGTGCGCGTCAAGGCGTCGATCATTCTCGAAGTGTCCGGCGGGCCGCCAGGAAGCCCAGCAGGGCCAGGACGGCGCCCGCGGTGATGATCGCGCCGAAGACCCAGGGTCGCGGGTCGTCCGCGTTGAAGGCGAGCAGGGTACCGCTGATCGCCAGGCCGGTGGCGATGCTCATCGTGGCCGCCATCTGGCCGGCGCTGGAGTTCCGGCCGGAGTTGTTCTGGTCCGAGAGGTCCAGCGTGAGCACCGACAGGCTGGACGAGCTCAGGCCCATCCCGATGCCTGCGAAACCCCAGCCGATCAGGCCGAACCACGTCGTCGCGCCGGTCCACGCGAGCAGTGAGGTCGCAGTCAGCCCGATCGTCATGAAGGCCAGCCCGGTCCGCAGTACGGCGACCCGCGCGAACCCGTGCTCGCGGCCCTGCAGCCACGACCCGAACGCCCAGCACACCCCGGTGATCGACAACGTCACGCCGGCCTTGGACGGGCTGAAGTGGTGCTGCAGCGTGAGCAGCAACGGCAGGTACGCGCCGACTCCGGCGAAGGCGGCACCGCCGAGGGCGCGGACCGCGACGACGGCCGGGAACCCGCGCCGGGCGGTGAACGTGCCCGCGGGCATCACCCGCACGGCGGCCCGTCCGAGGACCAGGAGCGCGACGAGTACCGCCGTACCGCCGAGCACCGGATGGGCTTGGAGGTGGTCGCCGGCGACCGTCATCGTGAACAGCGCCACCGACGCGGCGAGCGCCCAGGGGAGCGCGGCGCGCCACGCCTCCAGTTCGGCGGCATCCTCGGCGGTGCGCTCCGGTGCCGGTACGCGGGCGGACTGGAGCATCGCCGGACGGAGCAGGAGCCAGCTCGGGACGAGCAGGGCGACCGCGCCGAGGAAGACCCAGCGCCAGCCGAACTGCTCGGTGACGACACCGGTCAGCACCGGCCCGAGCACCGACGGCAGGATCCACATCGCGGCGAACAACGAGAACATCCGTGGCCGCAGTACGGCGGGCAGCGCCCGGGCGACCAGCACCATCAGCGACACGTCGAGCAGGCCTTCGGCGAGACCGCTCAGCAGCCGGCCGGCGATCACCATCGGCATCGCGGCCGCCGTACCGACGAGCAGTTGGGCGAGCGCGAACGAGATCGCGCCGGCCCGCAATGTCGGAATCGGTCCGCGCCGGTCGGACCACAGGCCGGCGACCGCCAGCGAGATCAGGTAGCTGGCGTTCGGGGCCGCGTTCGCGAGTCCGAAACTGCCGAGCGCGTCGAACTCGCGGACCATCGTCGGCAGCGCCGTACCGACCGCGCGGTTCTCGAACGCGCCGAGCGTGACGAGGCCGATCACCCCGAGAACCAGGGGCAGATGTTGTCCGGTGAAGAGCTTGGGGCGGGCCTCGGTGACGGTCATGCCCGCTATCGTCGAAGTTAAAGTGAGGTTTAAGTCAAGCGCGACCGGGCAGCCGGAAGATCAGCACCAGGACGCGGAGCACCAGCACCGCGCAGATCACCAAAAGGTTGTAGCCGAACAGCTGGA
This sequence comes from Kribbella sp. NPDC051137, assembly GCF_040682535.1. NCBI lineage: Bacteria > Bacillati > Actinomycetota > Actinomycetes > Propionibacteriales > Kribbellaceae > Kribbella > Kribbella sp. NPDC051137. Next base: position 220,802 of record NZ_JBFBBI010000006.1, on the reverse strand, counting down.
ACAGCGACATTGTCGCGGTGATCTTCGGGCCGCCGGCGGTGCCGAGCAGGAGCACGGCCATGATGCCGGCGGTGGCGCCGAGGACGACCAGCAGCACCTGGTGCAGCAGGGCGGTGACGTGCCGGCGGTCGCGCTCGTCGGCGAGCAGCCGGACGTTCACGCCGAGCCGGCCGCTCTCCGCCGCCGCCGCGATCCGGTCGATTCGGCGGGGCAGGCGGCGCAGCATCGGGAGGAGCTGAGCGAGCTCCTCGGTCGCCGTACGGCGGAGCGCGTCCGGGGCGAGCCGGTCGACCACATGCGCGCCCGCGAACTGGCGGGACGCCGCGACCAGGTCGAAGCCGGGGGAGATCCGGGAGATCGTGCCCTCGATCGTCGCCAGCGCCCGGAACACCGCCGCGACCTCCGGCGGTACGCCGAGCTCGTGCGAGGTGATGATCTTGAACAGGTCGTTGAACATCGCCGGCCCGAGCGTGACGCCCGCGGCCAGGTACTTCGTCATGAACTGGCCGACGGCACGCTCCAGCGAGCGCTCGTCGATCACGTCCGGGCGGTTGACGATCTCCAGCAGCGCATCGGTCGCCGCGACCGGGTCGCCGTGGTCGATCGCGAGCAGGAACCGCTGCAGCGCCTCCCGGGTGGCCGGGTCGAGCCGGCCGACCGAACCGAGGTCGAGCATCCCGATCCGGCCGTCGGCGAGCAGCAGGAAGTTGCCCGGGTGCGGGTCCGCGTGGAAGACGCCGTCGATCGCCACCTGGCCGAGCAGGCACTCGAACAGCGCCCGGCCGAGGCGGGCCGGGTCGAGCCCGCGGTCGGCGATCGCCTGCTGGGCGTTGCCGAGGCCGATACCGTCCAGACGCTGCATGGTCAGCACCCGGCGGGTACTGCGTTCCGGATGCAGCCGCGGTACGACGAGATCATTGCTGGCGGCAACGGAATGGCCGGCGGCGACAGTGGTCATGTTGCCGGCCTCGACGGTGAAGTCCAGCTCCTCACGCATCGCGTCGGCGAACCCGTCGGCGAGCGCACGGACCCCCATCGCCCGTCCCCAGTCCGTGTTCCGCTCCAGCAGCCGCGCGAGTCGCCGGACGATGTCCAGATCCCGCTCGACCAAGGAGGCGATCCCGGGCCTTTGCACCTTGACCACGACATCGAGCCCACCGCCGCCCCGCTCCGCGGTGCTGGAGGGGAAGGACGGAGCGGCGCCCGCGGAGGCGGAAGCCGGTGGCGCTCCCGTCGACGCCGGCGCGGCGACGTGCAGTTTCGCGGTGTAGACCTGGGCGACCGAGGCGGCGGCCAGTGGGGTGGTGTCGAACTCGGCGTACAGCTGGTTGATCGGGGCGCCGAGTTCGTCGATCAACACCTGTTCGATCTGCGGCCACGGCGCGGGGGTGACCTGGTCCTGCAGGCGGCTGAGTTCTTCGGCGACCGAGGCCGGGAGGATGTCGCTGCGGGTGGACAGCACCTGGCCGAGCTTCACGAACGTGACACCGGCCTCGTCGAGGGCGAGCCGCAGCGACCGGGCGAGTTCCGCCTGCCCGGCGGCGTTCTCCCGGCCGGGGCGGCGACGGCCGCGTAGGTACGGACCGAGGCCGTGCTTGATCGCGATCCGCAGGATCTGCAGGTACCGCCGAGTGCGGGCGATCCGGCCGCTCAGGTCACGCCGCAGATCCCGTGCCCGCGGCAACGACCCGGTCGGCACCAGCGCCTCCGCCAGCACCAGGAAGACCAGCCCGGCCAGCATCGACACCAGCGCGATCAGCACCATGTACGCCATCGCGGCGCCGTTCGACCCGGTCCACGGCGGCGGACCGATCATCGCGACCGCCAGCGGCCCGGACACGCTCAGCGTGATCAGCGCCCCCACCGCCAGCCGCCCGAACCCGAACCGCACCCCCAGCAGCCGCTGCGCGATCGGCACGAAGACCACCATGAAAACGACCAGATTCCCCAGCCGCAACACCACAACGTCCATGCCCGGAACCCTAGGCGCCACACCGCCGCGCGCGGCTCCCCCACGCGAGGGGTTGCCCCCTGAGCTGGAGGGTTGTGCGGAAAAGGGTGAGCCCCCGGGACCAGGTTTGGTTCCGGGGGCTCGGTGTGCTGCGGGTCAGGCCGGGCGGCGGCGGATCTTGTTGCCGAGCCAGACCAGGGGGTCGTACTTGCGGTCGACAACGCGTTCCTTCATCGGGATCAGGGCGTTGTCGGTGATCTTGATGTGTTCGGGGCAGACCTCGGTGCAGCACTTGGTGATGTTGCAGAAGCCGAGACCGTGCTGCTCCTGCGCGGCGTGCTGCCGGTCGGCGTCGTCGAGCGGGTGCATGTCCAGCTCGGCGATCCGCATCAGGAACCGCGGACCGGAGAAGTTCTCCTTGTTCTCCTCGTGGTCCCGGATCACGTGGCAGGTGTTCTGGCACAGGAAGCACTCGATGCACTTGCGGAACTCCTGCGAGCGTTCCACGTCCTGCTGCTGCATCCGGTACTCACCGGGCTTCAGGTCCGCCGGCGGCTTGAAGGCCGGCACCTCGCGGGCCTTCTGGTAGTTGTACGAGACGTCCGTGACCAGGTCCCGGATCACCGGGAACGTCCGCATCGGCGTGACCGTGACGACCTCGTCCTCTTCGAACGTGTTCATCCGGCACATGCACATCAGCTTCGGCATGCCGTTGATCTCGGCGCTGCAGGAGCCGCACTTGCCGGCCTTGCAGTTCCAGCGGACCGCCATGTCCGGCGCCTGGGTGGCCTGCAGCCGGTGGATGACGTCGAGGACAACCTCGCCCTCGTTCACCTCGACCTCGTAGTCCTTCAGCTCACCGCCGTCGGAGTCACCCCGCCACACGCGGAACTTGCCTTTGTAGCTCATGCGGTCGGCAACTCCTCTTCGGTCAGGTACTTCTTCAGCTCGTCGACCTCGAACAGTTCGAGCAGGTCCTCGCGCATCGGGATCTGCTGCTCCTCGCTGACGTCCACGCCGCCGTCGGCGTCGAGCTTGCAGACCAGCAGCTTCTTCCGCCACTCCGCCGACATCGCCGGGTAGTCGTCGCGGGTGTGACCGCCGCGCGACTCCTGCCGCTGCAGCGCCGCCTTCGCCACGCATTCGGAGACGGTCAGCATGTTCCGCAGGTCGAGCGCCAGGTGCCAGCCCGGGTTGAACTGCCGGTGGCCCTCCACCGTCATCTTCGCGATCCGGCCGCGGAACTCGGCCAGCCGGCCGAGCGCCTGCTCCATCTCGGCCTCCTTGCGGATGATGCCGACCAGGTCGTTCATCGACTGCTGCAGTTCCTGGTGGATCGAGTACGGGTTCTCGCCGCCCTCGAGCTCGAACGGCGCCAGCGCTTCCGTGGCGGCCGCGTCGATGTCGGCCTCGTCGATCTTCGGCCGCTCGGCCAGCGAGTCGACGTACGTCGCCGCGCCGAGGCCCGCGCGCCGCCCGAAGACCAGCAGGTCGGACAGCGAGTTGCCGCCGAGCCGGTTCGAGCCGTGCATGCCGCCCGCGACCTCACCGGCCGCGAACAGGCCGGGCACCTTCGAGGAAGCGGTGTCCGGGTCGACCTCGACGCCGCCCATCACGTAGTGACAGGTCGGGCCGACCTCCATCGGCTCCGCGGTGATGTCGACGTCGGCCAGCTCCTTGAACTGGTGGTGCATCGACGGCAGCCGCCGGGTGATCTCCTCGGCCGGGAGCCGGGTCGACACGTCCAGGAAGACACCGCCGTGCGGGGTGCCGCGGCCGGCCTTCACCTCGGAGTTGATCGCCCGGGCGACCTCGTCGCGGGGCAGCAGCTCCGGTGGGCGGCGATTGTTGTCCGGGTCCTTGTACCAGCGGTCCGCCTCGTCCTCGGATTCGGCGTACTGCGCCCGGAACACGTCCGGGACGTACTCGAACATGAAACGCTTGCCCTCGGAGTTCTTCAGTACGCCGCCGTCGCCGCGCACCGACTCCGTGACCAGGATGCCCTTCACCGAGGGCGGCCAGACCATGCCGGTCGGGTGGAACTGGATGAACTCCATGTTGATCAGGGTCGCGCCGGCCCGCATCGCGAGCGCGTGCCCGTCACCGGTGTACTCCCAGGAGTTCGAGGTGACCTTGAAGGACTTGCCGACGCCGCCGGTCGCCAGTACGACGGCCGGCGCCTCGAACAGCACGAACCGCCCGGACTCACGCCAGTACCCGAAAGCACCCGAGATCGCGTCGCCGTCCTTCAGCAGCTCGGTGATCGTGCACTCGGCGAACACCTTGAGGTTGGCCTCGTAGTCGCCGGTGGCCTCGAAGTCCTCCTGCTGCAGCGAGACGATCTTCTGCTGCAGGGTGCGGATCAGTTCCAGGCCGGTGCGGTCGCCGACGTGCGCGAGCCTCGGATAGGTGTGGCCGCCGAAGTTCCGCTGGCTGATCCGGCCGTCGGGCGTGCGGTCGAACAGTGCGCCGTACGTCTCCAGCTCCCAGACCCGGTCCGGGGCCTCCTGGGCGTGCAGCTCGGCCATCCGCCAGTTGTTCAGGAACTTCCCGCCGCGCATCGTGTCGCGGTAGTGGACCTGCCAGTTGTCGTTGGAGTTCGCGTTGCCCATCGCGGCCGCGCAGCCGCCCTCGGCCATCACCGTGTGCGCCTTGCCGAACAGCGACTTGCAGATGATCGCGGTCTTCTTGCCCTGCTCACGGGCCTCGATCGCCGCGCGCAGACCGGCGCCGCCGGCCCCGATCACGACGACGTCGTACGAGTGTCGTTCCAGCTCAGTCATGGAAAGTCTTCAGATCCTCAGTTGATGAAGCGCAGGTCGGAGAACCATCCGGCGGAGACCGCCATGATGTAGAAGTCGGTCAGGATCACGGTGAACAGCGACGTCATCGCGAAGGTGCCGTGCTTCGGGTTCAGCTTGGACACGAAGGTCCAGTACCGGTAGCGCATCGGGTGCTTGGAGAAGTTCTTCAGGCGGCCGCCGACGATGTGCCGGCAGGCGTGGCAGGACAGCGTGTACAGCCACAGGCAGACGAGGTTGATCCAGATGATCAGCGTGCCGAGGCCGATACCGAAGCCGCCGCCCTTGCCGTGGAAGGCCTGGACGCCGTCGTAGATGTTCAGCAGACCGAACAGCAGCGCACCGTAGAAGAAGTAGCGGTGCAGGTTCAGTGCGATCAGCGGGAACTTCCGCTCACCGGTGTAGGCCTTGTGCGGCTCGGGCACCGCGCACGCGGCCGGCGCGAAGAACAGCGACCGGTAGCCCGCCTTGCGGTAGTAGTAGCAGGTGCCGCGGAAGCCGGCCAGGACCACGAACGTGATCAGGCTGAACGGCAGGAAGCGCGGGAAGTTGCCGAACCAGGTGCCGAGATGGCTCGAGCCTTCGACACAGCTGCTGGTCACACACGGCGAGTACAGCGGGGTCAGGTAGTGGTACGCATCGACCCAGTACCACTTGTTCATGAAGATCCGGACCGTCGCGTAGACGATGAAGAACAGCAGGATCACGCCGATGCGCAACGGCGCGAGCCACCATTTGTCCGATCTTGCGGTCTTGAGGCCTACTTGAGCGCGGCCCGGGGCGCTTACTCCGGTAGCCATCAGGGGGCGTGCCTATCTGGGGCGCCGAAGCCTTCGTGCTCCGCGTCGGTCCACATGGACGCGTCATACTCCACGTCGGGAATCTCCTCGAGTTCCTCCGGAACGGGTCCGGGCCTGTGCCTGGGGTCGGGCGGGCCCAGCTCTGCGAGATCGTCGCTCAGCCGGGCCACGTCGGACACCAGGCGGCGGATGCCGAGGGTGTCACCGTACTCCTGGCTGAGTCTGCCGACGGCGGCGTGCAGCCCTTCGAGTGCGCGGGCGACTGCGGCAACCTCGCTGTTGCTCATGCCGACTCCAGTGATGGTTATGTAGCTGTCAGTATGGGCACACTTTGCCCCTGCCGAGCGCCCAACGGAAGACCCCTCGGTACGGCGTGTTTCCAGTTAGGCTTACCTCAGTTGCGACCGGCCGTCGGGTGGAGTAATGGAGCGAATCCGGCCTGCAACACAAGAAGATTCGCGGGTGGCGTCAACGTCTCGACCTGATGAAGACCGGCGGGCTCGAGCGGTACGCCGTACCCCTCCCAGGACCACGGCAGCACCCGCCCGCCGAGCACCAGCGCGGGCGACCCGTCGAACCGGACCATCGCGCCGTCGGGCAGTTCGGACAGGTGCTGGGTGGTCGTGCGCTGCCGCCGGGTGCGCGATTCGACGCGTTGGTGATGCAGGACTGCGTCCATCTCGGCCGCCCGCGGTCGTTCGGCCGAAGAATGCGCGGCCGCCCAGGCGCCGGCGTACAGCAGGTAATCCCTGCGTCTGCAGTAATGACACGGCCGATGTCCCGCCGCCAGCGCGACGGCCTCGTCGAAGAAGAACAGCGCGGTCCACCGGCCCGGCGGCATCGGATCGCGCCGGATCCCCTTCCACTCAAGGACGCAGCAGATCCACGCCTTCGAGCGCCAGCGGGTCGTGCCGAGCGTCCGGTCCGGGCGGTGGATGCTGCCGCGGTTGCCCATCAACAATCCGCGGCCGGGCTCGGCCACGATCTCCTGGGTGGGCAGAACCCTGTTCTGCAAGGGCATGAACAGCATCCTGCCGCACGCGATGGACAGTTTCTGGCAGAGTCACCGCGTGAAGACAGTGGTGGGAGTCGCGGTAATAGGAGACGGCCGGGTGCTGGCGGCGTACCGGCCCGACCCCGGCGGTGGGTGGGAGTTCCCGGGCGGGAAGGTGGAGCCGGGGGAGACCGACGAGCAGGCCGCCGTACGGGAGCTCCGCGAGGAACTCGACCTGGAGATCAAGGTCGGCGACGCGCTCGGGCCGGCAGTGAACATCTCGTCCGAGTACCAGCTGCACGTCTATCTCGCGACAGTGGTTTCCGGCGATCCGGTACTGCGGGAACACTCTGAGCTGAGGTGGTTCGCGGCCGCCGAGCTGGACGAGACGGGCTGGCTGGTCCCCGATCGGCCCTTCGTCCGGGAACTTCGTACCAGATTGTAAGTGGTACACATCACACTTCCGCCCGGCGCCGATTGCTCACGCTCCGGAACTGTATGGGTCGTTTGTATGGGTTGTACCTGGCGAGTGGTTCAGCCGCCGGACGAGAATCCTTGCCTGACTCTTGGGGAGGAGTGACGTATGTCGGTGTACCCGGCAGTTCCGGTGGTGCGGAGGGAGGACTTCGCACCAGAGGTCGTCTGCGAGGTGTACGAGCTCGGCTCGCACCGGCGGACGCCCGCGGCGGTGAAGGAGCTGACCAGCCGTCAGGTGGCGATCGGCCGGATGATGTCGACCGGCGCCAAGGACGCGGCGATCGCCCGTGAGCTGGGGCTCTCGCTGCGCACCGTGCGGGCGGAGATCAGCGCGCTGATCAAGGGCCTCGGCGCGCAGTCGCGGTTCCAGGCGGGCTGCCTGCTGGTCCGCCGGTTCGGCTGATCTCCCGGAACTGCTCCGGAATTTGTCCGGGCGCCGACGTAGGCTTTCGGCATGGTTGAGCTTGCTGAGCGCCGGCTGCTGCTGGTGCACGCCCACCCGGACGACGAAACCATCAACAACGGTGTGACGATGGCGCGATACGTGGCCGAGGGAGCGCACGTCACGCTGATCACCTGCACCCTCGGCGAAGAGGGCGAGGTCCTGGTCCCCGAGCTGGCGCACCTGGCCGCCGACCAGGAGGACGGCCTCGGCCGGCACCGGATCGGCGAGCTGGCGAACGCGATGTCCGAGCTCGGTGTCACCGACCACCGGTTCCTCGGTGCGACGGGCAAGTACCGCGACACCGGGATGATCTACAACGACCAGGGCAACGCGGACGTCCCGCCGGAGACCCGCAAGGACAGCTTCTGGCAGGCCGACCTGCTCGACGCGGCCAACGACCTGGTCCCGGTGATCCGCGAGCTCCGGCCCCAGGTCCTGGTCACCTACGACCAGTGGGGCAACTACGGTCACCCGGACCACATCAAGGCACACCGGGTCGCGATGTACGCCGCGCACCTGGCCGCCGCCCGCTCGTACCGCGAGGACCTCGGCGAGGCCTGGGACATCCCGAAGATCTACTGGACCGCGATGGCGGAGTCGCCGATGCGCGAGCAGTTGCGGGCGCTCCGCGACGCCGGTGACACCACGACGTTCGAGGGCATGGACCCGGACGGCCCGCTGCCGCCGATGATCACCCCGGACCGGCTGATCGACTGCGTGATCGCCGGCGAGGAGTACCTCGACCGGAAGATGAACGCGATGAAGGCGCACGCCACCCAGATCACCGTGGACGGCCCGTTCTTCGCCCTGTCCAACAACAACGGCAACCAGATCTGGGCCTCCGAGCCGTACCGGCTCGTCAAGGGGACCGCCGCCCCGGACGCCGACGGCCTCGAGCACGATCTGTTCGCTGGCCTCTGAGCCGATTGCCGGAGAAGTAGGCACCGGCCACGATCAGCACCGATCCGATCAGCTGGAGCACGGTCGGCCGCTCGTGCAGCACGACAGCGCTGAGCACGAGCGCGCCGACCGGCGTCAGCATCAGCAGGGCCGCCCCGACGTGGCTGGGCAGTAGCGGCGAGTTCGTCGCCACGAGCAGCCAGCCGACCACGGTCCCGGCGACCGCGACGCCGATCAGCCAGCCGATGACGCGGAACCCGGGCGTCAGGTCGACGCCGCGCCACAGCCATCCGCCGGCCAGTGAGACCAAGCCGGCTGCGGCGATCACGACGAAGTAGTTCTGGACCGGCCGGCCGGTCGTGCCGGTCCGCCGGAGCAGATACAGGAAGACCGAGTAGCACGCGGCGGCCAGGACCGCGTGGATCGTCCCTTGCACAGGGTTTGTTCCGGCGGCGCCGCCGTCCACCAGCCCGGCGGTCAGCGCGACGCCGAGCAGCATCACGGGCACCCAGGCGACGAAGCGACGAGGTACGGACTCGCCGTCGATCGCCCAGGCCAGCAGCGGTACGCCGATCACCTGGACGTTCACCACCACCGTCGACAGACCGGCGCCGACCTCCTCGATCGCGCGGGTCCACAGCAGCATGTCGCCCGCGAAGAACACCCCGGCCAGCAGCGCGGCCGGCAGTTGGCGGCGATCGAGCGGGCGATGCCGGTGCCGTTCGAGGGCGGCGACCACCGCGAGCAGCGGAAGCGACAGCACGCAGCGGTAGAAGCTCGCGGTGCCGGGGGTCGTACCGGCGAGGTCGATGAGGACCGAAGACACCGAGACGAACAACGCCCCGATGCCCAGCCGAACCGCGGGGCCTGCCGGTCGCCTCTGTGGGTCACCGCCCATCGCCGTCCGGTACCCGCCGCAGCTTCGTCCGAACCGGCTGCGTGACCGTTCCCACACCCTCGGCCGAGGCCCGGAAGGCATAACCTGCTGACGTGTCCTCGATCGAGTCCAGTGGGAGCGTGTCCGCCGCGGCGTTTCGTGCTGCGCTCGGGCGGTTCGCGTCCGGGATCACGATCATGAGCACACTGCAGGACGGCGTCGCACACGCGATGACCGCGAACGCGTTCACCTCGGTGTCGCTCGACCCGCCGCTGGTGCTGGTCTGCGTGGACAAGGGCGTCCGGATGCACTCGGCCGTCCTGGACTGCGGGTACTGGGCGATCTCGGTGCTGGCCGCGGAGCAGCAGCCGGTCGCGGAGCGGTTCGCCCGGTCCGGACGGGACCTGTACAGCCAGTTCGACGGCATCGCCACCACGGCCGGCCCGAAGACCGGGTGCCCGACCGTCGACGGCGCCCTGTCCTGGCTGGAGTGCCGCACCTGGGCGACGTACGACGGGGGAGACCACACGATCGTGGTCGGCGAGGTGCTCAGCCTGGCGACCGGCGGCCCGGACGCCCCGGGAACGCTGCTCTACTCGTCCGGTCACTATCGGAAACTGCCCGGAAACTGACCGTTGTCCCCGGGGTGGTCCGGGGCAGCCCCGAAGGGTGGCCACGCCTCGGCCGTCCCGTAGGATGTGCGCTTGTGCCCTGACCATGCACTCGAGCAGGAGGACGCTGTCCGGTGGGGAGAAAGCAGCTCGCGGGGATCATCGCCGCCGCGGGTCTCGGTGTCATCGTCGTCGGGTACGGCGCCGCGTTCGCGTTCGCGGGCTCGAAGATTCCCGCCGACACGACCGTGCTCGGGATCCCGATCGGCGGCCTCTCGAAGGACGCCGCGCAGGCGAAGCTGACCGACGGCCTGAAGGACCGGGCGGCGGCGCCGATCGCGCTGACCGCCGGCGGATCGAAGTTCCAGGTGGTGCCGGCCGAGGCCGGGCTGTCCGTGGACGTCGGCAAGACCGTCGAGGCCGCCGGTGCGGGCCGCAGCCTGGCGCCCGGCCGGATCTGGCACGCGCTCACCGGCGGCGACGCCGTCGACCCGGTGGTGACCAAGGACGACGCGAAGCTGAAGGCCGCCGTCGACAAGCTGGCCGGCCAGGTGAACCGCAAGGCCACCGAGGGCACGATCACCTTCAAGGGCACCCAGCCGGTCAAGCACGAGCCCGCCGAGGGTCTCGAACTCGACACCGCGAAGGCGACCGGCGCGGTGGTCGCGGCGTACCCCGCGGACGGTCAGCCGAAGGAGCTGCCGGTCAGCACGACGAAGCCGCAGGCCGCCTCCGAGGCGATCGACAAGGCCGTGCAGGAGTTCGCCGAGCCGGCCATGGCCGGTCCGGTCCGGCTGGCCGTCGGCTCGAAGTCGGTCGACCTGACCCCGGCCGAGCTCGCTCCGGCGCTGTCGGTCACCGTGCAGGAGGGCAAGGTCATCCCGGCGCTGAACACCAAGACCCTGGAGCCGCTGTTCCAGCAGCGCTTCAAGACCTTGGAGACGCTGCCGAAGGACGCGACCGTGCAGATCGTCGGCGCCGGCCCGCGGGTGGTTCCGGCCGTCGACGGGTTGGTCGTCGACCGGACGAAGGTCGGGGCCGCGATCCTCTCGGTGCTGCCGAAGCCGGTCGGCGAGCGGCGGGCCGCCGTACCGCTGATCCAGACCAAGGCGAAGTTCACCACCGAGCAGGCGGCCGCGCTCGGGATCACCCAGAAGATGGGCGAGTTCCAGACCCAGTTCCCGCACGCGCCGTACCGGAACGTCAACATCGGCACCGCGGCCGGCCGGATCAACGGCACGCTGCTGAAGCCGAACGAGATCTTCAGCCTGAACAAGATCGTCGGCGAGCGGACCAAGGAGAACGGGTTCACCGAGGGCACGATCATCAGCGGCGGGAAGTTCAAGGAGGATCTCGGCGGCGGGGTCTCGCAGTCCGCGACCACGACGTTCAACGCGGCCTTCTTCTCCGGGCTGAAAATCCTTGCCCACAAGGCGCACAGCGTCTACATCTCGCGGTACCCGGTCGGCCGGGAGGCGACCGTCGCGTGGCCGACGGTGGACCTCAAGTTCCAGAACGACTCCGGCCACGGCGTGCTGGTGCAGACCATCTTCAAGGCGTCCACGCCGGGGAACTCGGGCAGCATCAAGGTGATCATCTGGGGCACCAAGGTCTGGGACATCACCGCGGGGCAGTCGCCGAAGTCCAACGTCCGGCAGCCGAAGGTCGTCTACAACACCGCCGCGGACTGCAAGGCGCAGGCGCCGACGCCGGGCTTCGACATCACCGTGTACCGGTACTTCGCGAAGAACGGCGCCCGGCAGAAGACCGAGTCGTTCACCACGAAGTACAACGCGGCCGACGACATCCGCTGCGGACCGCAACCCGGCACGGTGACCCCGCCGCCCGGCACCACCACGACACCCCCGCAAGGCCGGGGCCAGAAACCCAACTAGTGCAGCTTGTGTAGCTCCGCCGCGACCCGGTCGAAGAGGGCTTCCTCGATGACCGCGCCTTCGCGGCGGACCTGCTGCGGGTCGATGCGCAGCACGCGGTCCAGCCGTACTTCGCTGTTCCGGTGGTCCTTGTCCCACGGGCCGCTGCCGATGTCCATCCAGACCCGTCCCCAGCGTGCCTCGTCGGCGGCGTCCCGGTCGTGGTCCTTGCTGGTCAGGATCAGCGCCAGCAGGTACGGCTCGTCCCAGCCCATCACCAGCACCGGGCGGTCCTTGCCGCGGGTGTGGTCCTCCTCGAACGGCACCCACGTCCAGACGATCTCGCCCGGATCCGCGACCCCGTCGTCCGGATGCGGCCGGTACTCCACCCGCACCGTCCCCTCGAAGTCCCCGGGGTACTCCGGCCGCTCAATCACGTGATCCGCCATGGCATGCGAGGGTAGCGCCCTCACATCTCAGTGGCCTCACACCGTTCGATGACCGTGCTCATCACTCGCAACCGGGGCGCGGTCCTCGCCGTGCTGCTCACCGGTCAGTTCATGGCCAATATCGACACCGCCGTGGCGAACATCGCCGGGCCGTCGATCGGGACCGACCTGCACGCCTCGGCGGGCGCGGTCGGGCTGGTCGTCTCCGGGTACGTCGTCGCGTTCGCCGTCCTGCTCATCACCGGCGCCCGGCTCGGTACGTCGCTCGGTTACCGGCGGACGTTCCTGCTCGGCCTGACCGTCTTCACCGCCGCGTCGCTCGCCTGCGGGCTCGCGCCCGGGATCGGCGCTCTGGTCAGCGCGCGCTTCGTCCAGGGCGCCGGGGCCGCGCTGATGGTCCCGCAGGTGCTCAGCGGCATCCAGTTGCACTTCCACGGCCGGGACCGGCTGAAGGCGCTCGGGTACTTCTCGATCGCACTGTCCGGCGGCGCGGTGGCCGGGCAGCTGCTCGGCGGCGTACTGATCGCCGCGAACCTGTTCGGCACCGGCTGGCGTCCGATCTTCCTGGTCAACGTGCCGATCGGCGTCGCGCTCCTGATCGCCGGGCGCCGCCTGCTCCCGCCCGACCCGCCTGGTCGCCGGGATCGCCTGGACCTGGGCGGCGTACTCGTCCTGTGTACGACGGTCCTGCTCGTGATCGTGCCACTCCTGCTCGGTGCTGAACGCGGCTGGCCCGCGTGGTCCTGGCTGTGCCTCGTGCTGAGCGTTCCGACGCTCCTGCTCTTCGAGTACGGCGAACGGCGTACGGCCGCACGTGGTGGCCGACCGCTCGTCGCGCGGGAGGTGCTCGGCAGCAGGTCCGTCCGGGCCGGGCTGCTCGCCCACGGGTGCACCAGCGGCTCGTACTTCGCCTTGCTGTTCGTACTCGCCCTTTACCTACAGGGCGGGCTGCACAAAGGGCCGGCGTACTCCGGGTTCGCCATGGTGGTGTGGGTGGCCGCCTTCGGGCTGGCGGGGCCTGTGCTGCCGAGACTGCGCAGGGGAGTGCAGTGGATGCCGGTTGTTGGCTGTCTGGTGCTGGCGACGGGCTATGTGTGCGTGCTGGCGTACCTGGTGCTCGGTGGGCGTAGCGGGCCGTTGCTGTTCGTTCTGCTGGGTGTTGGCGGGTTGGGGCTCGGGATCAGCGCCAACACGTTGATCGGCGCGGTGACGTCCAGCCTGCCGCCGGAGTACGCCGCTGACCTGTCAGGGGTCGTGGCTACGAACGCGCAGCTGTCCGGTGCGCTGGGCGTTGCTGTGGCGGGCTCCACGTACACCGCGCTCGCTGCTGATCCCGGGAGGGCGTTGACCGTCGTACTGGCCGGGTTTGCGGTACTGGCGCTGGTCGGGGCAGCGGCGGCTCAGCGGTTGGTGAGATAGCGGTAGCGGTACGCCTCTTGGTAGCCGAGGCGGGTGTAGGTGGTCAGGGCGGCGCTGTTCTCGAGCAGGACTTCCAGATAGGTGCGGCGGCCGCCTTCCGGGCCCGACCAGCGGGCCAGGCCTTGGACGATCGCTGTACCGAGGCCGCGGCGGCGGAAGCCCTCGGCCACGTGGATGGCGTCCACGCCCAGCCAGTGCCCGGTCATGGACCCGCGGCCGACGGCAACCACCTGCCCGTCGAGGCTGACCGACGCGAACATCGCCTTGGCCGCGCCCTCGAGCACCTTCGGGGCAACTTCCGGTACGGGGCCCTGGAAAGCAGCGGCATACCAGTCGCCGTTCGGCCGCTCCGTCAGCCGCACGTCGTACCGCGGCGCAGCGTTCACGTGGTCGAGCGTGGTGTGCATGACGAGTACGTCGGACTGCTCCGGGCGGGCGTCCACCCAGCCGAGGGCGCGAATCTCCTGGTCGGGGGGACTGCCGACGCGGACCTGGACCTGTGGGCGGAGCCCGCGCTCTGTGTAGAACGCGATGGTTTGCCGGAGCGCCTCGGCGACCGGGACACCAGGGTTGCCGGCCGGGAGGAGCGAGTTGCCGCGGCCCGTCCAGCCGGCGGATGCGCGGAGCAACCACTGGCCGATGTATGCCCGCTCGACGGCCGGGCGGCCGAGCGACGCGGTCAGGAACAGTTGCTCGACGTCGACCGGGCGGAGGGGCGTCTCCGGGATCTGCTTGGCGGCGGCGATGTCCGCGACCGGGATCTCGTACAGCGTGCTGTCCGCGTGCCGGACGGTGACGCGTTCCGGCGTACCGGCCTGCAGGACGCCGATCACGTCGGTCAGCCCGCCGGGGATCCGGTGCCGGACGACGACACGGTGGCCGATATCACGGGCACCGAGGCCTGACACGATCCGGACTCCTGGCAAAGTGGGCGACGTACTACCGTGATACTAGAGATACTCGCATCACCGCATCGCAGCACCCCGAAACCAGCGCTGCGCTTGCCTGCCATAGGAGGAGTAGCAGTGACCTACGTCATCGCGCAGCCGTGTGTTGACCTGAAGGACCTCGCGTGTGTCGAGGAATGCCCCGTCGACTGCATCTACGAGGGCAACCGGATGCTGTACATCCACCCCGACGAGTGCGTCGACTGCGGAGCCTGTGAGCCGGTCTGCCCGGTGGAGGCGATCTACTACGAGGACGACACTCCGGAGCAGTGGAAGGACTACTACACGGCGAACGTCGACTTCTTCAACGACCTCGGCTCGCCGGGCGGCGCGTCCAAGCTCGGCAAGATCGACAAGGACCACCCGTTCATCGCCGCGCTCCCGCCGCAGGAACACGACGAGTAGTCAACTGATTGCAGCTTGAGACAGGGCGCCCTTCGGGGCGCCCTGTTTATTGCGCCAGAACGTCCACGTGGACGTGGTCGAGGTGGCGGAGGATCTTCGGGTCGCCGGAGCGTTCCGGCGGGGTGTAGGGGCGCCAGCCCGCGTCGGACTTCCCGCCCGCGGTCCAGATCTTGTCGCTGAAGATCACCGTCTGGATGTTCAGCAGCTTCGCCCGGGCGACCAGGTACTGCGCGATCGCCCACCCCCTGGTGGTGTTCGCCTCCGAGATCGGCCGGACGAACACGTCGATCGCCCGCCCGTCGTAGTGCGCCGACCCTTCCATGTGTCCGGTCCGCGCCCCGCCGGCTTCGTACCCGCCGGTCGACAGCTTCCCGAACGTCCGCGCCAGGTCCTTCCGGACCGCTTCCGCCCGCGGCGTCAGCCCGTTCCGCCCCATCGTCTCCTGCGGTACGTCGGCGGTGTTCACCGTGCAGCTGAACACGCTCTCCGACTGCCCGGTCAGCGCCGACGCCAGCACCCGCGCGTCCGCCTCGTGGTCGGCGTACGCGTTCGGGAACGCGCTGCGCTGCACCCGGTCCGCGGCGACCGTGATCGCGAGCTTCTGGTAGTTCCTGATCTTGACCAGCGCGTCGTAGAACTTCCCGGTCGCGTAGTACGGGTCCTGGACCTGTTTCGCCGTACCCCACCCCTGCGACGGCCGCTGCTGGAACAGCCCGAGCGAGTCGCGGTCGCCGTGCGCGAGGTTCCGCAGGTTGGACTCCTGGTACGCCGTGGCGAGCGCGATCGTCGCCGCCCGGGCCGGGAGTCCGCGGCGGACCGCGATGCCCGCGATGATCGCCGCGGACTCGGCCTGCTCGAAGTCGAGCACGACCTGCTGCCCGTTGACCGTCGCGGTGCACTGCTCGGGCGGCGGCAGGATGTTCGCGATGTGCTTCCCGCCGAGCCAGGCGATCCCGGCGCCGATCGCGAGGCTGAGCACGCCGATGCCGCCCAGGACCACGAGGGCACCACGCTTCACCGGCATACCGCTCCCAACGTACGAGGGCAGAGGACAGTTTCGCGCTTCACGTACTGATTGACGTGGACAGCCTCACGCTGGTTGGCAAAGTCATTCTTTCGGACGATCAGGCGTTGGCGTGCAGCGCCTCGTTCAGCGTGATGCCCTCGCCCGTGCGCGGGCGGGCCTCGACGGCGCCGGTGACCGAGTTGCGGAGGAACAGCAGGCCGGGCTGCCCGGACAGGTCGCGGGCCTTCACGACCGAACCGTCGGGGAGCGTGACCTTGGTCCCGGCGGTCACGTACAGCCCCGCCTCGACCACGCAGTCGTCGCCGAGCGAGATGCCGGTGCCGCCGTTCGCGCCGAGCAGGCAGCGCTTGCCGATCGAGATCACCTGCTTGCCGCCGCCGGACAGCGTGCCCATGATCGATGCCCCGGCGCCGATGTCGCTGCCGTCGTCGACGACCACCCCGGCGACGATCCGGCCCTCGACCATCGACGTCCCGAGGGTGCCGGCGTTGAAGTTCACGAAACCCTCGTGCATGACCGTGGTCCCGGAGGCGAGGTGCGCGCCGAGCCGGACCCGGTCCGCGTCGCCGATCCGGACCCCGGACGGTACGACGTAGTCGGTCATCCGCGGGAACTTGTCGACGCTGGTCACGCTGAGGTGCTTCCCCGCGGCGCGGGCGCGGAGCCGGACGTTCTCGATCTCGTCGACCGGGACCGGGCCGAGCGAGGTCCACGCGTTGTTCGGCAGGGCGGCGAAGATGCCGTCCAGGTTGACGCCGTGCGGGCGGACCAGGCGGTGGCTGAGCAGGTGCAGCCGCAGGTACGCGTCCGCCGTACCGCTCGGGGCCTCGTCCAGGACGAGCTCGGTCGCGACCACCTGACGCCGTACCTGCCGGAGGTCGTCGTTGCCCTCGGCGGCGACCAGCTCGGCCGGAGCCTTCGCGTCGGCCGGCCGGGTACCCAGCGCGGGCGCCGGGTACCAGACATCGAGGACGTCGCCGGCGGTCGTAACGGTGGCAAGGCCGAAGCCCCAGGCGTGGTTCGTCATGCGTACACCCTAAATCGGGAGCACCTGGCGCCGGAGCATGGTCTACTTTTCGGATGCTTCCTGGATGGGTTCCGCGGGATGTGGTGCTGGAGGCGTTGGCGGCGCCGGCCGAGGACGCGGTGCATTCGGAGCTGCTGCGGCAGTGGGGATCGTCGGAGGTCCGGCGGCTGTCGCACGGGTTGCGGAGCGTGATCGTGAAGCACGGGACCGACACGCAGGCCGGCGAGGAGACGGCGTACCAGCGGTATGTCGTACCGCTCGGGCTGCCGGCGCCGGAGCTGCTGTACGGCGCCGACGGCGTGATCGTGCTGGCCGACGTCGGCCGGGTGACGCTGGAGCAGGAGCCGACCGCGGACGGGTTCGTCGCGGCGGCCGAGCTGGCGGCGCGGATCCACGGTGCTGCCGTGCCGGGGTCCAGCGACTTCCCGCCGGCCCGGGTGAAGGAGCTGGCGGGACGGATCGCGCGGATCGACTTCGATCTGGATCCGCTGGTGGAGGCGGTCGACCGGCTGCACCGGGACGCGCCGCTCGGGGTGGTGCACGGCGACTTCGTGCCGAAGAACCTGGTCACCGACGGCACGCGCTGGACCGTGGTCGACTGGCCGCTGGCGCATCTCGCCCCGCATCTGAGCGACCTGTACACGTTGATCCGGGACGCCGTTGCCCTCGGCTACGACCGCGGCCCGATCGTCGCGCGGTACGTCGAGGTCTCCGGCGCGGATCCGTTCCTCGTCGATCGGCAACTGCTCGTGGGCGGGGCGTGTTTCTGCCTGCTCGCGCTGGCGTTCGTGGTCGAGGAGGGCGTCCGGACGATCCCCGGCTCCGGGGACTGGATCGATCCGCTGCTCGCGGAGCTCGCCGACCTCGTCGGGCAGCTGTCGTGAGGCTGCTGGTCCTCGGCGGCACGAAGAACCTCGGCCGGCACGTCGTCGAGGCGGCGCTGCGGGACGACCACGAGGTGACCCTGTTCAACCGCGGCCTCACGAACCCGGCGCTCTTCCCCGACGTACGCCGGATCACCGGCGACCGGGCCGCCCCGGAGGCGCTGGCCGGCGGCGAGTGGGACGGCGTGATCGACATGTCCGGCTTCCTGGTTCGCGAGGTGTCGCTGAGCGCCGCCGTGCTCCGGGACCGCTGCGGGCACTACACCTACATGTCGTCGATCGCGGTGTACGCGAGCAAGTCCGACGTCGGCATGACCGAGTCCGCCCCGCTCCTCGACTGGCCCGCCGGCGCACCGGAGGACCACTTCACGATGGACCTCTACGGTCCGTCGAAGGTCCGCAACGAATCGTTGCTCACCGCCACTTTCGGCGACCGCACCGCGGCCGTCCGCTCGGGTTTCGTGATCGGACCGTACAACCCGGACTTCGGCAACTGGGGCTGGGCCCTGGCCCATGGCGAACCGATGGAGTGCGCCGCCCGCCCCGAGCAGCCGGTCCAGTACGTCGACGCCCGCGACCTCGCCGCCTTCCTCCTCCACGTGACGGTCGACCGCCTACCCGGCCCGTTCAACGCCGTCGGCCCCACCCGAACGCTTGCTGCCCTCGCCGAAACCTGGCGCTCGGTCGTCCCCGACGCGGCGCCCGTCGACTGGTCCCCGTCGGTCGACCGCTTCCACCTCCCGCACGACGGCTCCAACGACGGCACGTTCCACCTCTCCAACACCCACACCCTCGCTCACGGCCTCCACCTCCGCCCCGACGAAGAAGTCGCCCGCGACTACATCGCCTGGGTCCGAGCCGGCAACAGCCCGCCCGACCCACCACATTGATGGTGCAGAGCGACAGGACGTATACGTCCCCTGCCCGGCCCGCCACGCTGGGCGCACCTCTGATCTCCACGTAGTGGGCGGACATGTCCTGTCCAGCTGTCGGATTCGTAGGATTGCGGGCGTGGATATCGAGACTGGTGGCGGGCCGGGTGGGCCCACGAGTTCGCGGGGCGGGTTCAGCAGTGTGGACGGGACCCGGTACTCCGGGGTCGTCGGCGGGCGGCAGGAGGTGCGGCTGCCCGGCGGCGGGCACACCGTCGCGGCGGGCGATCGGCTGCGGTACAAGGTTTACCCGGAGCTGGACGCGGGGTTGACGTATGCGGCGACCTACGTCGCGGTCGAGGTGGTGTTCGCGGACGGGACGCGGTACGCCGGGACCGACCAGTACGGGAAGCCCGCCGACGCCGCGGGGCAGGGCACCGCGAAGATCCTGTACGCCGACCAGTGGAACGACGTCCAGGTCGACCTGACCGCTGCCGAGGGGCGGACAATCGCGCAGCTGGTGCTGGTGGTCGACGCGCCGGGCGAGGGGCACGCGTTCGCGGGCTGGATCGACGACGTCGAGGTCGGGCCGGCACCGGCGGAGCCGGACGGCGCGGACCTGACGGCGTACGTCGACACGCGGCGCGGGACCAACGCCAGCAGCGACTTCTCCCGCGGTAACACGCTCCCGATCACCGCCTGGCCGAACGGGTTCAACTTCGTCACCCCGGTCACCGACGCCTCGACGTACCGCTGGCCGTACGAATACCACCGGGCCAACAACGCGGACAACCGGCCGGAGCTGCAGGGGCTCACGTTCTCGCACCAGCCGAGCCCGTGGATGGGCGACCGCGACCAGCTCACGATCATGCCGGTCGCGGCCGCCGCACCGCTCGGCGACCCGAAGGAGCGTGCCGTCGCCTTCAGCCACGACGACGAGCTCGCCAGGCCAGACCTGTACTCCGTCGCCCTCGCGAACGGCGTCCGCGCCGAGCTCACCCCGACCGACCACGGCGCGATCTTCCGGTTCACGTTCCCGGCGGACGCGGCCGGGCGGCACCTGGTCTTCGACACGATCGACGAGAACGGCGGGTTCGCGTCCGACGGAACCGCGGTCACCGGCTGGGTCGAGAACGGGTCACAGCGGTCCGAGTCCGGGGTCACCCGGATGTACTGCTACGGCGAGTTCTCCAGTACGCCGACCGGGTTCGGCCCGGCCTCCGGCGGTCGCGGCAACGCGCGCGCCGCGAGCTTCGACGTACCCGAGGTGACGCTGCGGATCGCGACGTCCTTCATCAGCGTCGACCAGGCGCGGCACAACCTCGCGCTCGAGCTCGCGGGGCGGTCGTTCGAGGAGATCCAGGCGGCGGCGAACGCGATCTGGAACGAGCGGCTCCAGGTCATCCGGCCCGAGGGCGCGACGCCGCCGCAACTGCGGACGGTCTACGGCAATCTCTACCGGTTGAACCTCTATCCGAACTCGCACTTCGAGAACACCGGGACAGCGTCGGAGCCGGAGTACCACTACGCCAGCCCGGTCCAGCCGGTTGAGGGTGAGGCGACGGAGCTCGCGACCAACGCGGTCGTGCGGCCCGGGAAGATGTATGTGAACAACGGGTTCTGGGACACCTACCGGACCGCGTGGCCGGCGTACGTCTTCTTCTACCCGGAGCTGGCCGCCGAGCTGGTGGACGGGTTCGTGCAGCAGTACCGCGACGGCGGGTGGATCGCGCGCTGGTCGTCGCCGGGGTACGCCGACTGCATGACCGGGACGAGTTCGGACGTGTCGTTCGCGGACGCGTACCTCAAGGGCGTCACGCTGCCGGACCCGTTGGCGACGTACGACGCCGGGCTCCGGAACGCGACCGTCGCGCCGGAGGCGACCGAGGTCGGGCGGAAGGGCGTCGAGACCGGGTTCTTCGCCGGATACGTGAGCACGGACACCGAGGAGAGCGTGTCGTGGTCGCTCGAGGCGTACCTGAACGACTTCGGTCTCGCCCAGATGGCGCTGCGGTTGGCGGAGGAGTTCCCCGAGCGGCGTGAGCAGTTGCTCGAGGAGGCGGAGTACCTGCGGCGCCGGTCGCTGAACTACGTGCTGCTGTTCGACGACGCGGTGAACTTCTTCCAGGGACGGCGTCCGGACGGCAGCTTCGCGAAGACACCGGCCGAGTTCGACCCCGAGGAGTGGGGCGGCGACTTCACCGAGACCGACGGGTGGAACTTCGCCTTCCACGTCGCGCACGACCCGCGCGGGCTGGCGAACCTGTACGGCGGTCCGCGCGGCCTGGAGGAGAAGCTCGACGGGTTCTTCGCGACGCCGGAGCTCGCCGTCAAGAAGGGCACGTACTCGATCGTCATCCACGAGATGGTCGAGGCGCAGGCCGTCCGGATGGGTCAGTTCGGCTTCTCGAACCAGCCGGCGCACCACATCGCGTGGATGTACAACTACGCCGGTACGCCGTACAAGACGCAGGCGATCGCCCGCGAGGTGCTGGACCGGCTGTACGTCGGGGAGCAGATCGGCCAGGGGTATCCGGGCGACGAGGACAACGGCGAGATGTCCGCGTGGTACCTGTTCGCCGCGCTCGGGCTGTATCCGCTGCGCGTCGGCGCCCCGGAGTACGCGATCGGGTCGCCGTTGTTCCCGCGGGTGCTGGTGTCGCCGCTGGGCGGCCGGCCGCTGACGATCACCGCCGCCGGGGTCGAGAACCCCTACGTCCATGACGTCCGGGTCGACGGCAAGCAGTTGCCGGTGGCATCCATCACCCACGCCGACCTGACCGCCGCGACCCGGCTCGACTTCACCCTCGGCGCCGAACCGTCCGACTGGGCAACCCTTGAACTCCCACCCGCCCTGACCACCGACGACCAGGTCGCCACCCCACTGGTCGACCTGATCCCGGTAGACCCCGGCAGCCCCCTGTTCGACGACACGTCGGCCACCGAGGCCGTCTTCGAGTCCGTCACCTGGTCACTGCCCGCACCGGCGAGCCCGACCCTTTACACGCTGACGTCCGGGGTCGGCGAGCCCCCAGCCGGCTGGCAACTGGAGGCCTCGACCGACGGCACCACCTGGACCGTCCTCGACACTCGCACGGACGAATCCTTCCGCTGGCCGCGTCAGACCCGCCCCTTCAAAATCCCGACTCCCCGCGAATACCAGCACTTCCGCTTGACCCTCGCCACCCCCGCGGCCCTCGCCCAACTCGAACTCCTCGCCTGAGGCGGGTGAGGTCAGTGGGTGGAGGGTGAGGGATTTGCGGCGGGTCAGGTCGGTGGGTGGAGGGTGAGGGATTTGAGGCGGGTCGTCTTCTCCGGGGTGGAGTCGGCGACCGGCTTGGAGACGAGCAGGCGGACGTAGCGGGCGGTGAACGTCGGCACCTGGCGGTCGGTGGTCGCGGCCGTGTTGCCGGTGACCGTGTCGCGGGTGGTCCACTGCTTGTTGTTGTCGCTGGACTGGAGCTGGAAGTCGCGCGTGTTCAGGTCCGCCTGGCCGGCGTGGGTGACGGTGTACCGGCCGATGCTCCGGTCCGCGCCGAGGTCGATCGAGACCCAGGCGTTGGGGGAGGGGTCGACCCACAGGTCGCCGGCAGGGTCCGTGACGTTGTGGGCGCTCCCGTTCTCAGCGCCGGCCAGGACCGGGCAGTAGCGGGCCAGATCCGGTACGCCGTTCGTGTCGGCGACCGCGGCGAACTCCAGCACCCGCACGGTGGTGTCGTCGGACTGCGTCGGCCGCTGCACGGTCAGCCGGAGGTATCGCGCTGTCACCGGACGCGGGAAACGCCGGTCGGTCAGGTTGTGGATGTTGCCCGTGACAACATCCACCGCATGCCAGGGACCGGTCGAGCGCTCAGCGGCTTCGACGGTGAAATCCCTGGTGTTGAAGGCCGTCTGACCACTCTCGTACCCGGCGTGTTTGACGCGATACCCGGACACCGTCCGCAACCCGCCTAGATCCAGCACCCGAGCGCCGGCAGCCACGTCTGTGGTGGCAGCTGGTACGACGGGTCCGTCGGCGAAGCGGTGCAGGTCCAGCCAGACGAAGCGTGGCCGGTAGATCTCGGTCGTCAGCGGATCGGCCCCGAGGCGGTTCACGTTGTAGCTGATCAGCAACCGCCCGTCTTCCGACAGACTCGGGTGGGCCTTCGCGTTGTAGCAGTACGTCCCGCCCGCCGTCTGCGCCTCGTACACGTAGGGCTCCGGACAGTTGTAGAACCGCACCCCCGGCCCGAACGGCCCGATCGGTGACGACCCGATCGCGTACTCCAGCCCGGTCGAGTTAACGTTCCGCAGATACACGAGCAGGTAGCGCCCGCCCGGGATCGGCGTCACGCTCAGCTCGGTCGACACGTCGGCATGCAGTACGGCGGCATCCTGGACGCTGACCGTGATGTCCGGGCTCCACGACGTACCGCTCCAGAACCGCCAGGACGCGATGTCGGCGAACTCCTCGCGGCGCACCCGGGCGCAGACCAGGTCCTTCTGTCCGCCGGCCAACGTGTTCCGGTACCCGTAGACGTACACGAATCCGTCGGCACCCGGCATGATCCCGACGCCGAACATCACGATGTACGTGCCGTCCCGGACCAGCAGCCCGACGTCCTCGGTCCGGCGTACCGCGGTGTAGTCCGGGACCCCGTCGGCCAGCGGTACGGCGATCAGGTCGACCCGCGCCGCGTTCCAGTCGGAGTCCGGCGCGAACCCCGTGGCGTACAGGGTGTCGCCGATCGCGATCCCGTCGTTCATCCAGAACCCGCTGCCGAACGCGCCGTTCTCCGGGATCACGAACGTCGTACGGTCCGGGTCCGGCCGGTTGCCGGTCAGGACCGCCGACGAGTTGTTGACGAACCCGGTCTGCCGGTACGTCAGGGTGTCCGGGTCGACGGTGCCGATCCGGGTGTCGCTGAAGATGAACGCGGTCCGCGAGCCGGGCGTCGCGGACCCGATGCCGTCGCGGCCGTCGAGCGGGACCGAGTAGATCCCGTCGGCGCCGATCCAGCCGGAGCGACGGTCGAACAACTGGGTCCACTCGTCGGCACGGGTGGCACGGAGCGGTCTGCTGGATGAGGTGGTGGGGGAGGACCAGGACGGCGCCGGCAGTGCGGCGGAGACGCTCAGACCGGCGGCCAGAGCGGCGTTGGTGCGCAGGAAGGTACGGCGGGAAACGGTGCTCACCGCAGGCACCCTAGGAAGAAATGTCAACGTTGACAAGGCTATGTCAACGTTGACATCATCAAATCGCTTCGCACTTGTTGCTGTCACTCAGTGAGGGAGTACCAACCGTGCGTCAATCCCGCATCCCCCTCGTCCTCGCGGCGCTGCTCGCCGCGACCGCCCTCTCGGTTCCGGCGGCGGCCGCGCCGGCGAGACCTCGCTCCTCGAACCTGGTGGTCGAGAGCGCGACCGAGCTCGGCCCGATCACCCAGAACCCGCACAACGCCGCCCGCGACAACGGTCAGAGCGTCCGGTACGGCAACCAGTCGGTGTGGTTCTTCGACGACACGATCCTGAAGAACCCGGACGGCTTCCTGACCAGTACCGCCGCGACCACCAGCGACCTGGACGCGAGCGACAACATCACGCTGACCTCGGCGAACCCGCTCGACGAGCACTCCACCGGCGTACCGCCCGAGTTCGTCCCGTTCTCCGCGGCCGAGACCGCGTTCCAGGAGCAGCACGCGTCGTCCGACTGCACGAACTCGACCGACGAGTACTGCGGGACCGTCTTCGCGCACTGGCCCGGTCCGGCCGTGGTCGACCAGGCGCGGCACCGGATCCTGGTGTCGTACGGCAAGCTCTGCCGCGGCGGTCGCGTCGGTACGCCGTGTGAGTCCGGCTTCGTCGGCCAGGCGCAGGGCACCGGCCTGCTCTCGGTCGACATGGACACCAAGACGATCACCCGGCTGACCGCGACCAATCGCCCGGCCGACATCCCGAGCCCGGAGGGCACCGACAACACGCTGTTCTTCCCGGCCGGTCAGGACTGGGGCGGCCAGGCGATGGTGCTGGTCGGCAACACGCTCTACGGCTACGGCAAGTGCACCCTCGACGGCTGCGCGGTCGCGAAGGTCCCGGTCGCACAGGTCACCGACATCTCCCAGTGGCGCTTCTACACAGGTGCCGACAGCAACGGTAATCCGCAGTGGTCGACGGATCCGAGCAAGACCGTGCAGGTGAAGGCGAACGGCGCCGCCGGTTCGACCGTGTACTGGGACAGCGCGTTCGGCGCCTACGTCAACACGTTCATGCAGTTCCAGTCCCAGGACGTCCAGTACCAGACGGCGCCCAACCCGTGGGGCCCGTGGAGTACGCCGACCAAGCTGTTCACCGCCGCCAAGACGAGCGGGATCGAGTACGCCGCGTTCGCGCACCCGGAGTACACCAGCGCGGACGGGCTGACGAAGTACTACACGTACTACACCTCGTCCACCGGCGCCCAGATGCTCGTCAAGGTCCGCTTCGCGAAGGGGTCGTGATGCATCAGCATCCACAACGCACGATCGACCGGGCCCGCCGGATGCTCGACGAGCGGGTGCAACCCGCCGTCGAGCGCCGTGCGGCGCCGCTGCAGCTGGCCGTACGCCGGTTGCCGGGCGAGCCGGAGCCGTTCGAGCAGGCGACCGCCGGACCGTTCGAGCCGTTCACCGCCGGGTCCACCTGGGGCCCGGCGTGGACGACCGCGTGGTTCCACCTGAGCGGCGACGTCCCGGCCGGGTGGGACGCGGCCGTGGTCGTCGACCTCGGCTTCGACGGCGGCCCCGGCTTCCAGTGCGAGGGCCTCGTGTATCGCGCGGACGGCAGCATCATCAAGGGAGTACACCCACGAAGCCGGTACGTCCGGCTCGATCCGGGAACGACGACGGTCGACCTGTACGTCGAGGCCGCCGCGAACCCGGACATCGCCGCGAAGGCGTTCCGCCCGACCGGGCTCGGCGACGGGCTCGACGTCGACGGCGAACCGCAGTACCGCTTCCGCCGGGCCGAGCTGGTCGCGCTCGACGACCGGGCCGACGCGCTCGCCGTCGATCTCGACGTACTGATCGGCTGGGCGGTCGAACTGGCCGCCGACGACCCGCGCCGGTCGAAGATCCTCCGGGCACTCGACCGCGCCTGCGACGTGATCGACCCGGAGCGGATCCACGACTGCGTGGACGCCGCGCGGGCCGAGCTCGCGCCGGTGCTCGGGCAGCCGGCCGCCCCGAGCACGCACCGGGTTGCCGCGGTCGGGCATGCGCACATCGACTCGGCCTGGTTGTGGCCGATGCGGGAGACCGTGCGCAAGTGCACGCGGACGTTCTCGAACGTGCTGGCACTGATGGACGACTACCCGGAGCTGCGGTTCGCCTGCTCGCAGGCGCAGCAGTACGCCTGGATCGAGGAGCACCAGCCGAAGCTGTTCGCGCGGATCGCCGACGCGGTCGCGGCCGGGCGGTTCGTGCCGGCCGGCGGGATGTGGGTCGAGTCCGACACCAACATGCCGGGCGGCGAGGCGCTGGTCCGGCAGTTCGTGCACGGCAAGCGGTACTTCGCCGAGCGGTTCGGGGTCGAGCCGCGGGAGGTGTGGCTGCCGGACTCGTTCGGGTACTCCGCCGCGCTGCCGCAGATCGCCGTACTGGCCGGGTTCCGCTGGTTCCTGACCCAGAAGCTCGCGTGGCATCCGACGAACCCGTTCCCGCATCACACGTTCTGGTGGGAGGGAATCGACGGCAGCCGGCTGTTCGCGCACCTGCCGCCGGTCGACACGTACCTGTCCGAGCTGACCCCGGCCGAGCTGAACCACGCGACGAAGAACTTCCGCGATCATGCGGGTGCGACCACCTCGCTGGTCCCGTTCGGGCACGGCGACGGCGGTGGTGGGCCGACCGCGGTGATGATGGAGCGCGCCCGCCGGCAGGCCGATCTCGAAGGTGCGCCGCCGATCGAGCACCTGACGCCGACGGCGTTCTTCGAGCGCGCCGAGGCCGAGTACCCGGACGCGCCGGTGTGGGTCGGCGAGCTCTACATGGAGGCTCACCGCGGCACCTACACGTCGCAGGCGGCGATGAAGCGCGGCAACCGGCGCAGCGAGCACCTGCTCCGCGAGGCCGAGCTGTGGTGTGCGACGGCGACGATCCGGACCGGGGCGCCGTACCCGTACGAGGCGTTGGACCGGATCTGGAAGACGGTGCTGCTGCACCAGTTCCACGACGTACTGCCGGGCTCCTCGATCGCGTGGGTGCACCGGGAGGCACGGGAGGCGTATGCGAAGGCCGGTGCGGAACTGGAGGAGCTGATCGGGTCTGCCCTCGGCACGTTGGCCGGCGCGGGCGACACCCCGATCCGCTTCAACGCGGTCCCACTGACGATCGACGGCATTCCCGCCCTCGGCGCATCCGACGCGGCTCGGGCGATCGGTGCAAGCGTGACGGCGAAGTTCGACGGTGAGCAGTGGATCGTCGACAACGGCGTACTGCGGGTCACGATCGCCGCGGACGGCACGATCACCTCGCTCGTCGACACCCGGTACGACCGCGAACTGGTGGCCGAGGGTCAGCGGCTGAACGACCTGGTGCTGCACCACGACCTGCCGAACGCGTTCGACGCCTGGGACCTGGACTCCTTCTACCGGACGACGGCCGCGCCGCTCCGGGCGGTCGACTCGTTGCGCGTCACCGAACGCCCCGACGCGGTGGTGGTCGAGGTACGACGGGTGCACGGCGCGTCGACGTACGAGCAGACGATCACGATCCCGGCCGGCGCGGACCGGGTGGAGTTCGCGATCGAGGTGGACTGGCACGAGCGGGAGAAGTTGCTGAAGGCAATGTTCGGGGTGGACGTCCGCTCCGACCAGGCGACCGCGGAGATCCAGTTCGGGCACCTGCGGCGGCCGACGCACGACAACACCACCTGGGACGAGGCGAAGTTCGAGGTGTGCGCGCATCGCTGGGTGCACGTCGGCGAGCCCGGCTTCGGGGTCGCCGTCGCCAACGACTCGACGTACGGGCACGACATCCGGCGGCTGTCCGGATCGGCGGGTGATCCGCTCGCGGGCCGGGCAGGCACCGGGATCGGGCTGTCGCTGTTGCGGGCCCCCCGGTACCCGGACCCGGAGACCGACCAGGGCCGGCATCACGCGCGCTACACGCTGGTGTCCGGTGCCGGCATCGACGACGCGGTCGAGGCCGGTCTGCGGCTGAACCTCCCGGTCCGGGAGATCCGCGGTACGTCGGCACCGGCACCGCTCGTCACGGTCGACGGAGCCGGGGTGGTGATCGAGACGGTGAAGCTCGCCGAGGACCGGTCGGGCGACGTGATCGTCCGGCTGTACGAGTCCCTCGGTGCGCGGACGACGGCCCGGCTGAGCTGGGACTTCGTTGCCGTGGGCGCCGAGATCGTGGACCTGCTCGAACGTCCGCTCGAGACCGTCGACGAGCCGCTGTTCTCGTTGCGGCCGTTCCAGATCCTGACCGTGCGCATCCGGGTGCAGGAGACCGATGATGAGTAAACGCAGCCGGGACACGATTCTCGGGTACCTGTTCATCTCGCCGGCGATCATCGGGTTGCTGCTGTTCGTGGCGTACCCGATGGTGACGTCGCTCTACCACTCGTTCACCCAGTGGAACGGGCTGACCCCGGCCAAGTGGGTCGGGCTGGAGAACTACAAGTTTCTGTTCACCAGCGATCCGACCTTCTGGCCGTCGTTGAAGGTGACCGTGCTGTGGGTGGTCATCTCGGTCCCGGCCACGCTGATCGCCGGCCTGGCACTGGCGGTCGTGGTGAATCGCACGATCGCGGGCGTCAAGGTGTTCCGGACGATCTTCTACCTGCCGGTCGTGCTGCCCGCGGTCGCCGTCCTGACGTTGTGGAAGTACATCTACGACCCGACGTACGGGCTGGCCAACCAGATCCTGAAGTTCCTGCACCTGCCGACCAGTCTGTGGCTGGGCGACGCGCACGTGGCGCTGCCGGCGATCCTGATCGTCGGGGTGTGGGGCGTCGGCGGCACGATGATGATCTTCCTGGCCGGCCTGCAGGCGGTGCCGGAGGAGATCCAGGAGGCCGCGAAGGTCGACGGCGCGAACGCGTTCCGGCGGTTCACCCGGATCACGCTGCCGATGATCGGGCCGATCATGATGCTCCAGCTGATGCTGGCGCTGAACGGCGCGTTCCAGACCTTCAACCAGGTCGCGATCCTGACCAAGGGCGGACCCGGGCACTCGACCAACCTGTTGATGTACAAGATCTACAACGACGGGTTCGCCGACTTCATCACCTCGCCGCAGCTCGGGTACGCGACCGCCGAGGTATGGGTGCTGTTCGTGATTGTGATGCTGGTGACCGTCGTGATGCTGCGCCTCACCCGGAATCGTGTCTATCAAGGAGAAGGCGCATGACGGCCGAGGCGCTGGTGGTGGCACGCCCGGCGGCGATGACGCAGCGGGTGCCGTTGATGCTGTCGCGGGTTGCCTGGTACGCCTTGTGCGGGCTGCTCGCGGTGTCGATGCTGTTGCCGCTGGTGTGGATGATCAGCATCGCGCTGAAGGGCAACGGCGACATCAACCAGCTGCCGCCGGCTTTCCTGCCGCGGGAGTTCCGGGCCGCGAACTTCGTCGACGGTCCGGCGCAGATCGGGTTCTACCGGCTGCTGCTGAACACCGTGATCGTCACGGTGCTGTCCACGGTCGGCGCGGTGGTCAGCTCGATGATCGTCGGGTACGGCATCTCCCGGATCGACTTCCCGGGCCGCCGGTTCTGGTTCGCGCTGATCTCCGGCAGCATCTTCGTCCCGGGCATCGTCGGGCTGATCCCGCTGCAGCACCTGTACATCAACCTCGGGCTGATCGACACCTGGGTGCCGTTGATCCTGCCGGCCTTCTTCGGCAGCCCGATCTTCGTGTTCCTGGCGCGGCAGTACTACCAGTCGATCCCGAAGTACCTGGACGAGTCGGCCACCATCGACGGCGCCGGGCACTGGATGATCTTCACCCGGATCATGATCCCGCTCACCAAACCGGTCTGGATCACGATCGCGATCATGTCCTTCCAGTTCGCCTGGAACGACTACCTGAGCCCGCTGGTCTACCTGCAGGACGCGAAGAAGTTCACGCTGCCGCTCGGGATGGCCGCGTTCCTCTCCGACCAGGCCGGCTCTCAGTACAACTACTACATGGCGACGAACCTGCTGTTCGTCGTACCGCCGCTGGTGCTGTTCTTCCTCGCCCAGCGCTACTTCATGGAGGGCCTCGGCGCCCTCGGAACCATCGCGAAATGAGGAGATCGATCATGCCCAAACCAAGGTCCTGGCCGACAGCAGTACTCGTCGTCGCCGGGCTCGCGCTCGCCGGGTGCGGCGGCGGTTCCGGCGCCGGCTCCGGGAAGGACGGCGGGACGGTCAGCTACATGACCTGGGAGTCGGTGCCGACCAACCAGGCGCTCGACAAGAGCATGGCCAAGCTGCAGGGTGTCACGGTCAAGCGCGAGGAGTCGCCGAACGCGGACTACGCCCAGAAGCTCGCCTCGCTGATCATGTCCAAGAAGGCGCCGGACTTCTTCTGGTGCTCGAACTCGCAGGAGCAGAACCTCGCCGCGGAAGGCCTGCTGTACGACTGGTCGTCGTACCTGAAGAAAGGCGACGGGCTGCAGGAGGACAAGTTCTCGCCTGGTTCGCTCGACCTGTGGCGGAACGCCGAGGGCAAGCTGTACGGGATCCCGACGCTCGCGAACACGTACGGGTTCTTCTACAACAAGGCCGACTTCGACAAGGCCAAGCTGAAGACCCCGGCGATCGGCTGGACCTGGGACGAGCTGTACGCCGACATCGCCGCGCTGAAGAAGACCGACGCCAAGTCCACGCCGCTGGTGACCGCGTGGGCGTTGCTGGAGAGCCCGCAGGGCGTCTCGGCGTACTCCGTCGCGAACGGCGGCGCGCCGATCGTCGAGAAGCCGATCGGGTCCAAGCAGGTCCAGGCCGACGCGACCTTCCGGACCGGCGCCGAGCGGATGGCGAAGGCGATCAAGGCCGGCGAGATGACGAACCCGGACTACGACGGTACGAACGCTGTCGCGAAGTTCGCCAACGGCGGCATCCCGCTGATGTTCGGCGGCCAGTGGCTGCACCAGTCGATCACCCAGAACAAGCCGAAGTTCGCCTGGGGCTACGCGCCCTGGCCGGCCGGTACGGCGAAGTCCGTGCAGCCGATCGAGACCAACGGCGTCTGCTCGCCGGCCACGCTGAAGGACCCGGACAGCACCTGGAAGGTGATCAGCTACATGGAGGTCACCGGGTTCAACGAGACGATGAAGGACCAGCCGATCGCGCCGATCGCGTACGAGCCCGGCTCCAAGGGGTACTACGAGTCCCTGCAGGCCGGTGACGCGGCGGCGAAGAGCATCGCCGCGACCGCGACGTACGAGCTCGGGGTGAAGGACAAGTTCGTCACGCAGTTCCTGGACCCGTGGTCGACGCCGGCCGGGGACGTCGTCGGGACCACCTGGAACCCGGCGCTGTCCGGGAAGAAGGACCTGTCCGCCGGGATCGACGGAATGGTTGCCGGGATCAACAAGCTGGCGGCCAAGTGAGTACGCCCGCGGTCGACTACCCGTTCGGCCCGTTCGTGCCGCGGCCGGAGAACCCGATCCTCCGGCCGGGGCGGCACGACTGGGAGTCGGCCAACGTCTACAACCCGGCGGCTCTGGTGGTGGACGGGCGGGTGGCGCTGGTGTACCGGGCGCACGCCGACGACATCGTGTCGCATCTCGGACTCGCCTGGTCCGACGACGGGATCACGTTCGAGACCGAGCCGGAGCCGATCATGGTGCCGACCGAGGACTACGAGCGGTACGGGTGCGAGGACCCGCGGGTCGTGCTCGTCGACGGCACCTACTACCTGACCTACACCGGGTGGGACCGGCACACGGCCCGGTTGTGCCTGGCGACGTCGACGGACCTGCGGACGTGGGAGAAACACGGCCCGATGTTCCCCGGGATCAACACGTTCGCCGGGGTGCGCGAGACGCCCGGGCCGGAGTGGAGCAAGGGCGGGGTGATCCTGCCGGAGCCGGTCGACGGGCGGTACCTGATGTGGTTCGGCGAGGGGAACATCCACCTCGCCGTGTCGGACGATCTGCTGCATTGGAAGGCCGAGCCGACGCCGGTACTGCGGCCGGAGCCGGGGACGTTCATGGGCGACCTGGTGGAGACGGGCCCGCAGCCGATCCTGACCCGGACCGGTCATGTGCTGCTGATGCACAACAGCGCGGTGGTCCAGCCGGACGGCGGGGTGTATTACGCGTGCGGGCAGGTGCTGATCGATCCGGCCCGGCCCGGCACCGTCGTCGCGAAACTGACCGAGCCTTGGCTGGAGCCCAGTACGTATGAGGATCAGAACGGGCTGGTCAGCAACGTGACGTTCGTCGAGGGGCTCGTGTTCCATCGCGGGACCTGGTTCGCGTACTACGGGCAGAGCGACACCACGATCGGTGTCGCGACGTACACGCCGTCATGACCGGGCCGCGGGTGATGTTCACCGGGGACTCGATCACCGACTGCCATCGACGGGAGACCGACAACCCGCTCGGGTACGGGTACCCGTTGCTGGTGGCCGGGCAGTGGGGGATGCGGCGGCCGCAGGAGTCGCCGGAGTGGATGAACACCGGGATCTCCGGCGACACCCTCGCCGGGCTGGGCGGGCGGTGGCGGGCCGACGTACTGGATGCGCGGCCGGACGTGGTGTCGATCCTGATCGGGATCAACGACACCGGGTACCGGTTCTCGTTCGGGCATGACGAGGTGTCGGCGGACGTGTTCCGGGCCGGGTACCGGCGGTTGCTGGAGCCGTTGGCCGACGTACAGCTCGTGCTGATCGAGCCGTTCCTGCTGCCGGTGAAGGAGGAGCAGTGGACGTGGCGGCCCGACCTGGATGCGAAGATCCAGGTGGTGCGGGAGCTGGCCCGGGAGTTCGGGGCCCGGCTGGTCGCGGCGGACGGGCTGTTCGCGGAGCTTGCCGCGGGCAACAAGAACCCGGAGCACTGGTTGTTCGACGGCGTACACCCGACGCCTGCCGGTCATGCGGCGTTGGCGGACGCCTGGCTGCGCCAGCTCACCTCCCCATCTGCTGTTAGTACGTCGGTACGTCGTTGACGACCAGGCGGGCCGGGACCTCGAGGCGCTGGGGTGCGCGGGTCGGGTCGGTCAGGCGGTCGAAGAGGAGCTGGGCGCCGGCGCGGCCGACGTCGTACGGGTCGCTGTCGATCACCGAGACGCCGAACGCCGCGGCCAGTTCGAAGCGGTCGAAGCAGACGGTGTCGATCCGGTGACTCGCGAAGGCCCGCGACTGCAGTAGCCCGGTGCAGAGCCGGTTGTTGTCGACGAAGACCGCGTCCGGCGCGGCCGACGGCAGCAGGTCCTCGGCGGCGCGGCGGGCGTCCTCCTCGCTGACCAGGTTGTCCCGGACCAGCGCCGGGTCGACGGCGATCCCCGCGGCGCCGAGCGCGGCGACGTACCCGGCCCAGCGTTCCTCGGCGCCGCTGCCGCTGCGTGGGTGACCGAGGTACGCGATCCGCCGGCGGCCCTTCGCGAGCAGGTGCTCGACACCCGCGCGGGTGCTGGCCGCGTTGGTGGTGGTGACCGAGTCCATCGACTCACCGAGGCCTGGAGGAGGGGAGTCGACGAACACGATCGCCGACCCGAAGCGGGCCTCGTTCGCCAGGTAGCCGAGGTCGTTGCCGACCGGTGCGATGATCAGCCCCGCGACCCGGTGCGCGAAGAACGACCGGATCGCCCGGTGTTCGAGCTCCGGGTCGTTCTGCGCGTCGGCGGTCAGCACCAGGTACCCGCGCTCCGAGGCGACCGAGTGGATCCCGCGCAGCATCGGCGCGAAGAACGGGTTCGTACAGTCGCCGAGGGTTACCCCGATCGACGTCATCGCCTGGTTCTTCCGCCGCAACCCCGCCGCGACGTCGTTCAGCTGCACGCCGAGCCGATCCGCCTCGGCCACGATCCGCTGCCGCGTCGACTCCCGCACCTTCGGATCCCCACGCAGCGCCCGCGACACCGTCTTGATACTGACGCCGGTAGTCGCGGCCACATCCTCGAGCCGCGGCCGCCGCGGAGTTTCACTCATACCCTGCATTGTAATGTCAACGTTGACATAACAGCTCCATCCTCACGGACCAGGTCCCCCAGCAGCGTACGACCGGCTCCGGATCGCCACCATCTCCCACGACTCGGCGCACGCCGCGAGGGGTGTCCGGTTAGTTCTTTTTGGGGGCGGAGGTGGCGCGGATGTGGAGTTCGGTGCGGAGGGTGACGGTGGAGGGTGGGCGGCCGGGGGAGGTGGTCCGGTCCTTGAGGAGCATGCCGGCGGTGCGGCCCAGTTCGTACGTGGGCTGGGCGACCGTGGTGAGGCTCGGGATCACCAGGTCCGCCCACGGGATGTCGTCGAAGCCGACCAGGGCGATGTCGTCGGGGGCGCGCAGCCCCTTGCGGGCCAGGCATTCCAGGGCGCCGACGGTCATCAGGTTGTTGGTGGCGAACAGTGCCTCGGGCGGATCGGGCAGTTCCAGCAGGCTCTCCATCGCGGCGTACCCGCCGGCCTCGCGGAAGTCCGCGTGCCGCACCAGGTCCTTGTCGTACCGGATCCCGCCGGCCCGCAGCGCCGACCGGTACCCGGCCAGCCGGTCCATCGCGGTCGACACCTTCCGCGGCCCGGTGATGCAGGCGATCCGCCGGTACCCGCCGTCGATCAGGTGTTTGACGCCTTCGAACGCCCCGTGCTCGTTGTCCACCAGCACCGTGTCCGCCTCGACGCCCTCGACCCGGCGGTCGATCATCACCAGCGGGATCTTCGCGTCCGCGAGCAGTTGCACGCCCTCCGCGGTCGACGTCGGCGAGATCACCACGCCGGCCATCTGGTCGGTCAGCACCGCCGAGGCGTACGCCGCTTCCTTGGCCGGGTCCTCGTCGGAGTTGCACAGTACGACGTGGTACCCCTCGGTCTGCGCGACGTCCTCGAGCCCGCGGACCAGCGAGGTGAAGAACGGGTTCTCGATGTCCGAGATGACCACCGC
The DNA here is from genome assembly GCF_040682535.1 of Kribbella sp. NPDC051137. NCBI lineage: Bacteria > Bacillati > Actinomycetota > Actinomycetes > Propionibacteriales > Kribbellaceae > Kribbella > Kribbella sp. NPDC051137. The sequence continues at coordinate 185,995 of NZ_JBFBBI010000006.1, read as the reverse complement.
CCACAGGTTCGTGGAGGACTTCCGCAGGTTCCGGGCCACGCCGTTCGGCCGGTACCCGAGCTCGGCGACCGCGGCGCGGACCTTCTCGGACAGCTCGGGGTCGACGTTGCGCCGGCCGCTCAGCACCCGCGACACCGTCGCCGGCGACACCCCCGACCTACGCGCGACGTCGTAGATCGTCGTCATACCCGCTCCCCGCTGGAGATCCGATGGTCGTCTGGATCGCACTCTAACCCCGATCCCTCACAAAGGATCTCATGTCACCGAACTGGCGCCGTCCAGCAGCGCCAGCGCCGCGGCCTGGGACGGGGCCGAGGCGGCGGCGCCGTTCACCGTGGTGGACAGTGCGCCGGCCGCGTTCGCCAGCCGTACGGCGTCCACCAGCCCGGCGCCGTCCGCGAGCGACGCGGCCAGCGAACCGCAGAACGCGTCCCCGGCGCCGACCGTGTCGACGGTGTCGACCTGGTGTGCCGCGACCCGTTCCTCGACCCCGCCGTCCCGGTCGAGGACGAACGCCCCGCGCGACCCGAGCGTCACTACACAGGCCCGCAGGTCCCAGTCCTCGGCGAGCTTCCGCGCGATCACCGGCACCTGCGACTCGTCGTCGCAGTCCAGCCCGGTGAGCGCCGCGGCCTCGACCTCGTTCGGCACCAGGACGTCGACGTACTTCGCCAGCGCCGGGTCGATCGGCCCGACCGGGGCCGGGGTGAGGATCGTGGTGACGCCCGCGGTCGAGGCGAGCCGGAGGGCGGCGTGGCTCGCCTCGACCGGGAGTTCGAGCTGCACGCTGAGCACCTTGCTCCCGGTCAGTACCTCGCGCGCGGCCTCGACCTCGACGGCGGTGATCGCGGCGTTCGCGCGGGAGACGATGATGATCGAGTTCCCGCCGTCGGGCAGCACCAGCGGCAGTCCGACGCCGGTGCCGAGCGACGGGTGCCGGACGACCCAGGACGTGTCGACGCCGTTCGAGCGGAGCAGTTCGAGGAACTCCTCGCCGTACCGGTCCTCGCCGATCGTGCCGACGATCGCGGTCCGGGCGCCCATCCGGGCCGCCGCGATCGCCTGGTTCACGCCCTTGCCGCCGAGGTGCTCCGCGAACCCGGTGCCGTGCAGCGTCTCGCCCGGCAACGGCCTCCGCTCCGCGGACGCGACCAGATCCTTCATGAACGACCCGAGCACACAAACATCTGTCATGACGACTCCTCCGACAGACGCTTGCCGAGGGCACCCGACGGGTGGAACTGGGCGAAGTCGCGGTGACTGAACTCCCGCAGTACGACGAGAGCGCACGCGAGCGCGTCGCCCATCGCGAGCGAGGCGGTGGTGGACGCGGTCGGTGCCAGGTTCAGCGGATCGGCCTCGCGCAGCACCATGGTGTCCAGCGTGTACGTCGCCAGCCGGGCGAGCGTGGACTCCTCGCGGCCGGTCATCGCGATCACCGGGATCTGCCGTTCGCGCAGCATCCGGGCGAACGCGACCACCTCGGCGGTCTCTCCGGACGCGGACAGCGCGAGGACGAGGTCCCGGGACGTGACCGCCCCGGAGTCGCCGTGCAGCGCGTCGCCGGAGTGGATGAACGTGGCCGGCGTGCCGGTACTGGCGAGGGTCGCGGCGATCTTCCGCCCGACCAGGCCCGACTTGCCCAGGCCGGTCACCACCAGGTGGCCCTCGCACCGGGCGACAGCGGTCAGCACCTCCAGGAACACTCCGTCCAGCCGGTCGGCGAGTGCCGACACGGCTGCTGCTTCGGTCTCGATGGCGTCCCGCGCCGCCTGCAGCCCCCGTGCCACCAGGTCCCTGGACAGCTCGTCGGCCGTGCGGTGGGCGGACGCACGGTTCGGCACAACTGGCATCCCCAGCGCCTCTCATCTCAGAAATCGATTTCCGCAGATTAGGCAGTGGGGTGAGCCGGTGTCAACGTCTACGGCCGGCACGAAACCCTGTGTGTACGCGGGAATCGGCAGAGTTGATCACATCGTCACCCAGGCGGCCCTTGACCGGCCCGGACGAGCGCTCGTAGATTGCGAGAAATCGATTGCCCTTCGAGCCGGCCGCACCGGCCCCGGCTCGATCGTTCCGACCTCTGGAGCACCCTGATGGCTGCAACACCCTCCCCTGCCCGGTTCAGCCGCCGGTCCGTCCTGCGTGGCGGGCTCGGTGCCCTCGCCGCGTCCGCTGCCGGCGTATCGCTGCTCTCGGCCTGCGGCGGCGACTCCTCGTCCGGCGGTGGCAAGGAGTTGTCGTTCTGGAACTTCTACGGCCCGTCCGACGACCAGGGCCCGCAGAGCAAGTGGTTCGTCGACACGGTCGCGGAGTGGAACAAGAACAACGACGTCAAGGTCAAGCTGCGGTACGTCCCGAACAAGGACTACATGAACGGCTCGACCCTCCAGACCGCGTTCCAGTCCGGGCAGGGCCCTGACATCTTCCTGATCAGCCCGGGCGACTTCCTCCGCTACTACAACGGCGGCGTACTGCAGGATCTCGGGCCCGCGCTGTCCGACGAGTCCAAGAAGGACTACCTGCCCGGGCTCCTGGAAGCCCGCAGCGTCGACGGCAAGGTGTACGGCCTGCCGATGGAGATCGAGCCGCTCGCGATGTACTACAGCGAGGCCGCGTTCGAGAAGGCCGGCCTGTCCGAGGCGGACCTGCCGAAGACCTGGGACCAGACGCTCGCCGTCGCGCAGAAGCTGACCAGCAAGGACCGGTACGGCGTGATGTTCGAGACCGCGCCCGGCTACTACCAGAACTTCACCTGGTACCCGTTCCTCTGGCAGGGCGACGGGAACGCGATCAAGGACGGCAAGTCCGCGTTCGACTCGCCGGCCGCCGTCCAGGCGCTGAAGTTCTGGGGCGACACGATCAAGACCAAGGTCGCCCCGCGCAAGTCGCTCGGCACCGGCGGCGGCGACGTACCGTCGAACCTCGGCTCCGGCGCGGCCGCGATGCAGCAGAGCGGGATCTGGGCCGTCTCCGACATGCGGACCAAGGCCAAGAACTTCAAGTACGGCATCATCCCGCTGCCGACCCCGGACGGCGGCAAGGCGGCCACCGACCTCGGCGGCTGGGCGTTCGTCGCGAACTCCAAGGGCAAGAACCCGGAGGCCGCGGCCAAGTTCATCGCCTGGGCGCTCGGCTCGACCGACGCGGCCGGCGTCGAGCGGCAGCGGCAGTGGAACACCGTGGTGAAGACCAACCTGCCGCCGCGCAAGTCGGTGCAGCAGGCGGCCGACGCCAAGGGTGCGTTCGCGGACGGCGTCCTGAAGAAGTTCGTCACGGACATCGCTCCGTCCGGGAAGCCGGAGCCGCGGTTCCCACCGGAGGTGTACCAGCCGATCGCGGACGCGATCCAGGCCTGCCAGCTGAACGGCGCCGATCCGGCCAAGGCGGCGTCCGAGGCCGCGCAGAAGATCGACACGTTCCTGAAGACCTACCAGGGTGCGCCGATCAGCTGATGGTGACCACGACAGCCCCACCGTCGGACCACAAGGTCGAGCAGCACGCGCGACCGCGGGCCGGCCTGACCCGGAAGCGGCGCGAGGCGCTGGCGGCGTACGCCTTCCTCGCGCCGGACACCATCGGCCTGCTGATCTTCGTCGCGATCCCGATGCTGCTCGCATTCGGCGTCGCGTTCTTCAAGGTCGACGGGTTCGGGAACTACCAGTACATCGGCCTCGGCAACTACAAGCTGATGGCCGGCGACGACCAGCTCTGGGACTCGCTGAAGGTCACCGCGCTGTACGTCGTGTCGTTCGTGCCGATCGCGTTCGTGGTCAGCTTCGCGCTCGCGATGCTGGTCCGCAACCATTTCAAGGGCATCGGCTGGGTACGGTCGGCGTTCTTCCTGCCGAACGTCGTCAGCCTGGTCGTCGTCGGCCTGATCTGGCAGTTCCTGCTGGTCGACAAGCGCGGTGCCCTGTCCCGGATGCTGGCGCCGTTCGGCCTCGGCGACGTGTCCTTCCTGGGTACGCCGTCGCTTGCCCTCGGCACCTATGTGGTGATCAGCGTGTGGTTCCTGATGGGGTACCAGATGCTGGTCTTCCTGGCCGGGCTGAAGGACGTGCCGAAGGAGCTCGAGGACGCCGCGGCGATCGACGGCGCGGGCCCCTGGCAACGGTTCCGGTACGTGATCTGGCCGCTGCTCCGGCCGACCAGCTTCTTCGTCGTGGTGAACTCGACGATCGGCGCGGTCACCGGCCTGCAGGCGTTCGACCTGGTCTACGTACTCACCAAGGGCGGCCCGGCGCGCGCGACCAGCACGGTCGTGCTCTACATCTACGAGCAGGCGTTCACCTTCAACAACATGGGGTACGCCGCCGCGCTGACGACCGTGGTGGTGGCCCTGCTGATCATCTGTACCGGCCTGATGTTCGGCTTCACCCGAGGAGGCCGCTTTGACGAGGATTAGAGTCCTGCCGATCATTGCGCACGTCCTGGCGATCGTCGCGGTGCTGCCGCTGCTGTGGATCCTGGTCAGCGCGCTGAAACCGGCCGACGAGATCTTCAACTTCGGCTGGCCGGCGCACTGGACGCTGAGCAACCTGCAGTACGTACTGCTGAAGATCCCGATGCCGCGGTTCATGCTGAACTCCGCGATCGTGTCGGTGACGGTCACCGTGATCGCGCTGTTCTTCCACTCGATGGCGGCGTACGCGCTGGCCCGGCTGCGGTTCCCGGGGCGCGGGATCATCTTCTCCGGCATCATGTCGACGCTGCTCGTGTCGCTGCCGGTGATCCTGGTCCCGTTGTTCCTGGTCGCGAAGCAGCTCGGTCTGCTGGACAGTTACGCCGGCCTGATCGTGCCGAGCATCTTCCACGCGTTCGGGATCTTCCTGCTCCGGCAGTACTACCTGAACATCCCGCGGGAGCTGGAGGAGGCGGCCGACCTCGACGGCTGCGGGTACTGGCGGCGGTACTGGAGCGTCATCCTGCCGCTCAGCCGGCCGGTACTGGCGTCGCTGTCGGTGCTGTTCTTCCTGGCCAACTGGAACGCGTTCCTCTGGCCGCTGACCATCACCCGCAACCCGGACATCCGGGTCATCCAGCTCGGCATCTCCGGCATGCAGGGGCAGTACGCGGCCGCCTGGAACCTCATTCTCGCGGCCGCCGTGATCGCGGCCGTCCCCACGGTCGTGGTGTTCGTCGCGGGCCAGCGCCGGCTGGTCGACGCGATGAAGACCACCGGACTCAAGTGAAAGGCTCATATGTACGGCGACTACGGGAGCAGTCTGCGTGATCTGCCTCGACTGCGGGACTCCAAGCGCCGCCGCGCGTCCAGCTGGGACCGCACCGGCGGCAACGACGACCGGTTGACGATCCGCCCGGGCGAGACCGCCGTACTGGCGGACATCGAGGGGCCCGGGTCGATCAACCACATCTGGTGCACGGTCGCCCGGGACAGCCCGTGGGGACCGGACGAGGCCGACGGGGACTACCTGCGGAAGCTGATTCTCCGGATCACCTGGGAGGACTCCTCACAGCCGAGCGTGCTGGTGCCGCTCGGGGACTTCTTCGGCGTCGGGCACGGGAAGACCGTGAACTTCGTGTCCGCGCCGCTGCAGATGAGCCCGCAGGACGGGAAGGGCTTCAACTGCTGGTTCCACATGCCGTTCGCGTCGAGGGCGCGGGTGGAGATCGTCTCGGAGCTGACGTCGGCGCCGGTGTTCTTCTACTACTACGTGGACTACGAGCTCTTCGACGGCGCACAGGACGGCCTCGGGTACTTCCACGCGTCGTACAACAGGCAGAACCCGACCGACGGGGTCGAGCAGGGCTCGGAGACGCTGCGGCAGTACCAGGTCGAAGGCACGAACCTCACCGGCGACGGGAACTACGTCGTCCTCGACACCGAAGGGAAGGGTCACTACGTCGGATGCGTGGTGAGCATCCGGAACCTGCGCGACTCGCCCGAATGGAACTGGTACGGCGAGGGCGACGACATGATCTTCATCGACGGCGAGCCGTTCCCGCCGTCGCTGCACGGCACGGGGACCGAGGACTACTTCAACACCGCGTGGTGCCCGAGCGAGGCGTACTCCGCGCCGTACCACGGCATCACGCTGCCGGGCGGACCCAACTGGAGCGGTGAGATCTCTCTGTACCGCTTCCACATCGAGGATCCGATCACGTTCTTCAGGTCGATCCGCGTGACCATCGAGCACGGGCACGCGAACAAGCGCAGCGACGACTGGTCGTCGGTCGCGTACTGGTACCAAACCTTGAAGGGATAGCTCATGAAGCGTGGGGCCTTGCTCGCTGTCCTGCCGCTGGTCTTCGGAACGGCGACACTGCTCACCCAATCGTCCGCCTCCCCGTCACCTACTCCCAGCACCACTCCGATCGGCACCGTCCAGGTCGAGTCGAAGGGCACGCCGAGCAAGAGTGACGGCGACCTCTGGCCGTCCTGCTGGGCCGGCAACGACAAGCTGTACGCCGCCAACGGCGACGGCAAGGGCTTCAGCACCGACGGGGACTTCGCCGATGTCGCGGTCAGCGAGATCAACGGCACGCCGGGAAACTTGTCCGGGGCAACGATCTCGAAGGGCGACCAGGTCGGCCAGATCTGGAGCGGCGCCGGGTACAACCGGAAGCCGACCGGGATGGTGTGCGTGGGTGACACCTTGTACCTCGCCGTACAGGATCTCGCGCTGGACTTCAACGACGTACCGGCGGCGACCATCCTGAAGTCGACGGACCACGGGCGGACCTGGACGTGGGACAAGTCCAAGCCGATGTTCTCGAACCACGAGTTCACGACGATCTGGTTCGCGGACTTCGGTCGCGGTGGTGCGTCGGCACCGGACGGCTACGTCTATGCCTATGGACTGGACGGGAACTGGAGGGACTCGTTCGACGACACAGTCGCGGATCCGCAGTCGGTGTTCCTGGCCCGGGTCCCGCGGGACGAGGTGCAGAACCGGAGCGCGTGGAAGTTCTACACCGGGTCCGGGTGGTCGGCGAAGCTCGCGGACCGCAAGCCGGTGCTGACCGACACCCGCCGGCTGTACGCGCAGACGTACGGGACGAACGCGTCGAACCTGAGCGTGATCAGCCAGGGCGGGGTCACGTACCTGCCGGCGCAGAAGCGATATGTCTACACGTCGTGGACCGAGTACACCTTCGAGTTCTACGAGTCGCCGACGCCTTGGGGCCCGTGGAAGCACTTCCTGTCCAAGGACTTCGGCGGGTATCCGTGGTCGACGTCGAAGTACGGCGGGTACGGCGTGACGATCCCGTCGAAGTTCGTCCAGCCGGACGGCAAGACGATGTACATCCAGGCGAACGTCTGCCCCTGCGGCGGTGGCGGGATCGGTACGTCGGTCTACAACTTCAATCTCCGCAAGCTGGTGCTGACGCCGTCGTCCGATGCGCCTGCTTCCAACCTGCCCGGGCCGGACAATCTCGCGGCTGATGGTGTCGCGATCTCCAAGTCGTCGCAGTCCGGCAGCCTCGCGCTGATGAACGACGGTGCGAAGACCGGGAGCGAGTCGGACTTCGACGACGAGGTGAAGGGCGCGTCGTGGTGGGGGTACGAGTGGGCGGCGCGGCACAAGGTGAACAACGTCGAGTTCACGTCGGGCGCGGTGTCCGCCGAGGGCGGGTACTTCACCGGGCGTCCCCGGGTGCAGGTTCGCCGTGACGGCCAGTGGGTCGAGGTCGGCTCGCAGACGGTGTCGCCGGCGTACCCGGGGGATGCGTCGGCCGGGGCGAACACGACGTACACGATCACGTTCCCGACGCAGGAGACCGACGGGGTGCGGGTGATCGGGTTGCCTGGTGGGACGCGTTCGTACACGACGGTGTCCGAGCTGGCGGTGCGGTACGTGTCGCAGGTGGCGGACGGCGGGTTCGAGGGGACCGGCGGCGGGAAGCCTGCGTGGCTGTTCGAGGGTACGGCGGCCAACGGCGTCGACCGCGGCCTCGGCTTCGCACACTCGGGCGCCAGCAACGGCTGGATCCGCTGCACGTGCACGGGCTTCAGCGACCTGTACCAGAGCGTGCCGGTCGTGCCCGGGACGACGTACACCTTCGGCTCCTGGATCAACGCCTCAGCCAACCTCCCCGCGGACCAGGGGCGGTTCGGCGTCCGCAACGGCACGACGGACCTGGCGAGCACAACGTTCGGCGCCGGCACCGGCTACGTCCACCACGAGGTGACGGTAAAGGTCCCACCGAACGTCCACGAACTCACGGTCTACGCCGGCTTCAACGCCCCCAACAAAGACACCTGGATCCAGGTAGACGACTTCACAGTGTCATGACCATCAGCAGACAGGGGTTGCTCCCCCACAACCCCTGCAACTCCTCCACCGGCCGAAACCCCATCGCCCGGTAGAACTTCCGGGTGGCTGCATAGCCGGGGTCGGGGTGCGAGGGGCCCAGGGTCTTCACCTGGAGTACCTCGCACCCGTCCCGGCGCAGTTCTGTCAGCAGCTGGTTGACCAGAGCCCGACCAACACCCTCACGGTGGTGGTCGGGCCCGACTGCCATCAGGTGGATCTCCGCTGCCTCCGGGAAGTGCCTCCGATGGAGGAGCACGCCGACCGGCTCGTCGCCTACGCGCGCTACCAGTCCGTTGAGTGTGCGCGCCGCGTTCACGTACTCCGCGTTGGCCTCGGCGATGCCGAACCAGGCCGGTAGCTGTGCGAGGAGCGCCTCGGTGGTGGTGGCGAGGGCGTCGGAGGCTGGTACGGCGGTGATGTTCACGGCCAGGGGAGGAGGTCGGGGAGTGGGCCGGTGACGGGGCCTGGGGTGGGGCGGCCGGCGTACCAGGCGGTGAGGTCGGGGAAGGTGCCGGTCAGGAGGATGCCTTCGCCGGTGCCGTTGTCCCAGGTGGTGGTGGGGGACTGGAGGATCAGGTGGGTGTTGTCGGGGGTGCGGGGGCGGAGGAAGTCGAGGAGGTGCAGGCAGAAGTCCTCGGACCAGTCGGCGGGGGTCACGCCGAGGTCGAGGTCCGAGGTGTGGATGGTGAGTTCGCGCCAGGTGGCCTGCAAGCCGGCGGACAGGTTGCTGTTGCGGTGCAGGATCGGGAGCGGCCAGTCCGTCGGGCTGACCTTGTCCCAGGACGCGAGCAGCGTGCCGACCGCCTGGGTCAGGTGGGTCTTGAGCTCGGCGGCGGGACGGCCGGCGCCGGCTTCGATCGCGGCGTCGCGGGCCGGGCGGCCGCCGTCGTACACCTCGACGAGCCGGCCCTGGAGGGCTTCCTCGACCTGGCGGGTCATCGCCTCGGAGAAGTACGCGATGTGCGTGATCACGTGACCGCGGGACCACCCGGGCAGCACCGAGTCGCCGCGTGCGGTCGGGTCGTCGAGGTCCGCGGTGAGGGCGAGCAGCCGGTCGGCGATCGCGTGTACGTCGTTCAGGGCCACAGGAATTCCTTCGTCCAGGTGTCGTCGAGGTCGTACCGCAGGCGTACGTGCCGGCGGTCCGGGTCGGCCTGCCAGAACTCCACCTCGTCCGCGTGCAGCGTGTACAAGGTCCAGTTCGGCGCGACCAGGTCCGGGTCGAGCACGATCCGGTCCTGCTGTTCCTTCACGGCCGCCTCGATGTCCGAGCGATCCGCGAGTACTGCGCTCTGCCTGCCGACCAGCGCCTCCGCCCGGGCCGCGAGCGGCCGTTGCAGGAAGTCGCGCTCGGAGTCTTCGCGCGCGGCGGGCGCGACCCGCCCGGTGATGCGTACCTGCCGTCCGAGCGGGACCCAGTAGAAGGTCAGCGCGGCGTACGGCGAGGTCGTCAGCTCCTCGCCCTTGCGGCTGGTCGACGTCGAGGCGAACTGCCAGCCCTCGGTGGTGACGTCCTTGAGGATCAGGATCCGCGCGTTCGGCCGGCCGTCGGGGCGGACCGTCGAGAGGGTCGCGGCGCAGGGCTCGACGACGTCGCGGTCGATCGCCGTCAGCAGCCAGTCGACGAACAGGTCGTGCGGGGAGTCCGGGGCGGCTGAGGGATCCCAGTCCGGCGGGGTCCCGGTCAACGTCGGTACGGCGCGTAGCCGCGTGCGGAGATCACTCACGCTTCGAGACCCTAGGGGAGGTGTTCACATGGCAGCAAGCGGATATCCCATTAGTATCGCCAGATGACCACGCTGGCCTTCGCCCTGGCCGCCACCATCAAGCACGACGGCCACGGCGGCATCGCGGACCTCCTCTCCACCCCGGAGCAGGCAACCGCCTGGCTAACTGACCACAACCACCTCGTCATAGCCGTGCTCGGTCCGGAAACCGGAGCGGGCGGGTGGCGGGGGGAGCTCGTACGGCGGGAGTTGGTGGAGGTCAGGCGGGCGGTGCGGGCGTTGTTCGCGCGGGCGGTTGCGCCGTGGGCGCCGTCGAAGGCCGATGCGGATCGGCTGATGGATCTGAGTGAGGCGCTCGAGGCGGTGAACCACGCGGCGCGCCTGTTGGGTAGTAGCGAGTTGGTGTGGGAGGACGAGCCGCGGGTGCGGTGGGGACTGCGGACGGAAGATCCGGTGGACCTGCTGGTGGGCGCGGTCGGGCGGTCGGCGGTCGACTTCATGGCCGGACCGGATCGGCATCGGCTGCGGGCGTGTCCGGCGGCACGCTGTGTGAAGTACTTCCTGCAGGACGACCCTCGGCAGACCTGGTGCTCGCCGGCCTGCGGGAACCGGGAGCGGGTGAACCGGCACTACCGGAAACGGACCGCCGGATAGCCTTGGAGCTATGACTGTCGCGCGGTTCAAGGACCTGTGTGTGGACGTCGCCTGTCCGAGTGAGATGGCCGCGTTCTGGGGACGGGTGATCGGCCTCACCGCGCCGGCCGACAACCCGAACGTCCTGGTCGGCGACGTACCGGAGAAGACCGTCTGGATGTGCCAGGTCCCGGAGCCGAGGACGGTGAAGAACCGTGTCCACCTGGACGTGCACACCCGCGCCGTCGCCGACCTGGAGGCGGCGGGCGCGACCGTGCAGCTCCCGCAGTCGGGCGAGCAGCACTGGAACGTACTGACGGACCCGGAAGGTGGCGAGTTCTGCGGATTCGTCCGCGACACCGACCCGGCGTACCGGCTGATGGAGCTGGTGGTGGACTCGGCCGACCCGGAGCGGCAGGCGCGCTGGTGGGCGGGCGTGGTCGGCGGCGACGTCGCGAGTACGCCGGAACACCCGTGGTACTGGCTCGAGAACGTCCCAGGCCTCCCGTTCCCGTACTGGGTGTTCGTCCCGGTCCCGGAGCCGAAGACCGTGAAGAACCGCGTGCACTGGGACGTGACTGCACCCGCCCTGCAACCGGTCCTGGACGCGGGTGCGACACTGCTCCGGCCCCGGGACAGCGAGATCGGCTGGCACGTCTGTGCCGACCCCGAGGGCAACGAGTTCTGCGTGTTCCTGCCCCCGTCGGAGGACGAATGAAGCTTGACCTGACCGCGAGTGCCGCTGATCTGACCGAGGCGCTTGTCAACGTCTCCTCGGTCAGTGGGACCGAGGAGAAGCTCGCCGACAAGGTGGAGAAGGCGCTCTCGGTGCATCAGCACCTGAAGGTGTTCCGGCACGGCAACACCGTCGTCGCACGCACCGACCTCGGTCGCGACGAGCGCGTCGTACTCGCCGGGCATCTCGACACCGTGCCGCTCAACGACAACCTCCCGGCCCGCCGCGCCGACGGGCTGATCCACGGCCTGGGTGCGTGCGACATGAAGGGCGGCGTCGCGGTCGCGCTCCGGCTGGCCGCGACCCTCGAGGAGCCGAACCGGGACATCACCTATGTCTTCTACGACTGCGAGGAGATCGAGGCGGAGCGGAACGGGCTGTACAAGCTGACCCGCTCCAACCCGGAGTTGCTCGAAGGCGTGTTCGCGGTCGTGATGGAGCCGTCGAACGCCGTGGTCGAGGCCGGCTGCCAGGGCACCCTGCGGGTCGAGGTCAGCACCCGCGGCGAACGCGCGCACTCGGCCCGCTCGTGGATGGGCTCGAACGCGATCCACGCCGCGGGTGAGGTGCTCGCGCGGCTGTCGGCGTACGAGCCGCGCCGGGTGCCGATCGACGGGCTCGAGTACCGCGAGGGGCTGAACGCGGTCGCGATCAGCGGCGGCGTCGCGGGGAACGTCGTACCGGATCTGTGCACGGTGACCGTCAACTACCGGTTCGCGCCGAGCCGGTCGGAGGCGGAGGCCGAGGCGCATCTGCGGGAGGTGTTCGAGGGGTACGACGTGGTCGTGACGGACTCGGCGCCCGGCGGACTGCCCGGGCTCGAGCGGCCCGCCGCGGCCGCGTTCCTGCAGGTGGTGGGCGGGGAGCCGCAGCCGAAGTTCGGGTGGACGGACGTGGCGCGGTTCACGATGCTCGGCGTACCGGCGGTGAACTACGGGCCGGGTGACCCGCTGTACGCGCACAAGCAGGACGAGTTCGTGCCGGAGGCCGAGATCGAGCTGTGTGAACAGCGGCTGAGGACTTGGTTGACAGACCGCGCCTAGACGGGCCCCGTTACCTACCAGGCAATAACCTGGTGGCATGTCAGAACCATCGATCCACCCCGACCGTCCGGTCGGCCAGCAGCAGCGCGGGCCGATCGTGATGCGCCGCAAGCAGGTGCAGCACTCCACTTCCGAGCAGCGACTGCTGGACAGCCGCGGGCCGTCGGACTGGGTGCACACCGACCCGTGGCGGGTGCTGCGGATCCAGTCGGAGTTCATCGAGGGATTCGGGATGTTGGCCGAGCTCGGGTCCGCGATCAGCGTGTTCGGGTCGGCGCGGACCAAGCCGGACGACCCGATGTACGCCGCCGCGGAGGAGTTCGGCCGCAAGCTGGTCGTCGCGGGGTACGCCGTGATCACCGGTGGCGGGCCGGGCGTGATGGAGGCCGCGAACAAGGGCGCCTCCGAGGCCGGCGGCGTGTCGGTCGGGCTCGGCATCGAGCTGCCCTTCGAGAACGGCCTGAACGAGTGGGTCGACATCGGGATGAACTTCCGGTACTTCTTCACCCGGAAGACGATGTTCGTGAAGTACGCCCAGGGATTCGTGGTGATGCCGGGCGGGTTCGGCACGCTCGACGAGCTGTTCGAGGCGCTCACGCTGGCGCAGACCCGGAAGGTCACGTCGTTCCCGGTCGTGCTGTTCGGTACGTCGTACTGGGGCGGGCTGGTCGACTGGTTGCGGACGACGATGCTCGAGGACGGGAAGATCTCGCCCGCCGACCTCGACATGTTCGTGGTCACCGACGACGTCGACGAGGCGATCAGCTACATCGTGAAGTCCGGCGAGCTCGCCGACGCCGCCGCCGACGAAGCCGCCGAAGCCGCCGCGTCCGAGGTCGCCGGCAGCTCCCGCTCGCACCGGCTGGGCTCCGACGGAAGCTGAATTCCCTGGGTGATTGTGCGGTTGACTCGGGCGGCATGGCACGATCGGTCCCGTGATGTGGTTCTTCGGGCTGATCGTGGTGCTGTTGATCGGGGCTGTCGCGGTAGTGGCCTCGGGTCGTTGGGGTGCCATGAGTACGGCGTACGACGACCGTCCCGACATGACGGTGCCGGCGCGGCAGGCGCTGACCTCGACCGACATCGAGTCGGCCCGGTTCGCGGTGGGCCTGCGCGGCTACCGGATGGACGAGGTCGACACCCTGCTCGAACGCGTCGCGAAGGAGGTCGCCGAACGCGACCGCCGGATCGCCGACCTCGAACGCGCCGTAGCCCCGATCGTCGACTCCCCCGAGGGCCACGGCTTCACGTCCCGCCCGTACGGCACCCCCGAATTCGACGACACCGGCACCCAGCAGCCCATCCTCGTCGGCGGCGACTTCCCGCCTCCCGACACCACTACGGAAGCAGACCCGGCCGAGTCCGACACCTCCAGCGACCAGCCAGGCGCGGCGGATGCCGCGGGGGCCGCATCCGATGAGAGCGCCACCGGTTCGGCGAACGCTGGTACGCCGGAAGATGGCCCAGCCGGTACTGCGCGTGCCGGTACGTCCGATGGTGGCGCGACGGGTGCTGACGGCGCTGAGGCAGAAGTTGCCGGTACGACGGACGCGGCGGACGCGGAGCCGGAGACGCGGGCGGGCCAGGCCGCCGCGGACGAGTACGAACGCCTCCAGGCCGAAGCACGCGCCGTACTGGAAGCCCAGTCCCAGCCCGTAACCCCCCGCCGCACCCCGGCCCCGCAAGAGCCGCACGAAGAGCCGCACGAGGACGCGGCCACCCAGCAACCCCAGGAGGAAGAGCAGCCTCCGCAGGATGCTTATCACCAGGCTGCGCCGAACACGTCGCAGCCGGCAACGCCCCTTACCCCCGCGCAGCAGTACGACCGGCTGAAGCTCAGCCAGCCGGCACCCCAAGCGGAACAGCCGAACGGGCAGGAGGGCGAAGGGGCTTATCAGCGGCCCAGCTGATGAGCGCCTCGAGGAGTTGTCACGCTGCGGCGACGGTGGAGTTGGGGCTGGCGCCTGAGGAGGCGTGGGCGGTGGTGATGGACTGGGAGCGGCAGTCGCGGTGGATGTTGTTCACGCGGGTGTGGGCGACCGGGAACGGCGGCTCCGGCGTCGGCGGGGGAGTTGCGGCGCGGACTTCTGTCGGTGGCGTCGGGTTCACTGACGACATGGTCATCACCCACTGGGATCCGCCGCGCGAGTGCACGGTGAAACACCTCGGCACGATCGTCCGCGGCACCGGAACCTTCAGCATCCACCCGGCCGGGAGCGGCAGCGCCTTCACCTGGTCCGAGGACGTCGTGCCGCCGCTGGGCCGGGTCGGCGTGCTCGCCTGGCCGGTCGTGCGGCCGGCGTTCGAACTGATGATGCGGATCTCGCTCCGCCGGCTTGTCCAGGAGGTCCGGTGACGGTGGCGGGCCCGGACGGGCAGCAGCGGTGTGGCTGGGCGACGTCGGCACCGGAGTACGTCGAGTACCACGACACCGAGTGGGGCAAGGAGATCCGGAACGACGTCGGCCTGTTCGAGCGGATGACGCTCGAGGGGTTCCAGTCCGGACTGTCCTGGATCACGATCCTCCGCAAGCGGGAGAACTTCCGGGCCGCGTTCGCGCACTTCGACCCGGAGACGATCGCGAAGTACGGCGCCGCCGACTTCGACCGGCTGATGGCGGATCCCGGTATCGTCCGGAACCAGTTGAAGATCAACGCGACGATCTCCAACGCCCGCGCGCTGCTGGACCTGGCCGAGGGCGAGTTCACCGAGCTGCTCTGGTCGTTCAGGCCCGCGAAGCACAAGCCGCCGAAGACGCTCGCCGACGTACCGGCCACCACGCCCGAGTCGATCGCGATGTCGAAGGCGCTCAAGAAGCACGGTTTCGTGTTCGTCGGACCCACCACGGCGTACGCCTTGATGCAGGCCACCGGCATCGTCAACGACCATCTGAAAACCTGTATTGCCCGTTGAATCTCGTGCACGTGCATCTGCAAACGGCAACTGCATAAGGCTTTTTGCCGAATCCCAAAGACAAACGGCTGAACGAGTTGTGCTCCGGGCACAGAACGTGATGAGGTGTTCAGCGGGCTCCCCGACTGTCAGGTGGTTGTCCGGCCGTGACTCGCCCGGCCGGAACGCGGTCGTGGAGCCCACCAAATTTTCTGGCCGATAAACGTTGCCCGAGGCATCGGTTGCGGGTCAGCGGCCGGTGAAGGTGGGCTTCTGCTTGGCGACGAAGGACGCGACGGCGTTGTGGTGGTCCTCGGTGGCGCCGGTTTCCTGCATCTTGCCGGCTTCGAAGGCGAGCGATTCGGCGAGCGTGTGACTGGCCGAGTAGCCGAGCGACTGCCGCACGGCGCCGTACGCGACCGTCGGACCGGCGGCGAGCTTGCGCGCCAGTTCCGCGACGGTGTCGGGGAGGTCTGCGGCCGGTACGACGGAAGTCGCCAGGCCGAGGTCCAGTGCCTCGGCGGCCGGGACGGTGCGCGGGAAGTACAGCAGCTCGAGCGCGCGAGCGTGGCCGATCAGCCGGGGGAGGGTCCAGGAGATGCCGGTGTCGCAGGACAGCGCGATACCGGTGAACGCGAGGTTGAAACCGGCCGTGTCCGCAACCACCCGGACGTCGCACGCGAACGCCATCGACGCGCCGGCCCCGGCGGCCACCCCGTTGACCGCGGCGATCACCGGCTTCGGCATCTCGGCGAGCGCCAGCGCGATCGGCGCGTAGTGGTCCGGCACCGTGCTCCACAGCGCGGCCTGGTCGTTGGCCTGCAGCAACCCGATGTGCTCCTTCAGGTCCTGCCCGACGCAGAACGCCCGTCCGGTCCCGGTCAGGACGACGACCCGTACGGCGGGATCGTCCGCGGCGGCCCGGATCGTGTCGCGGAGCAGCACCTTGGTCGGCGTGTCGAGCGAGTTCATCGCGTCCGGCCGGTTCAGCGTGACGGTCGCGACTCCGTCGGCGACGGCGTACACAACGGAATCACTCATCGTGGTCAGCTCCTTGACTGTCAGTGAGAATTTGTGTGCTGGGTCAGGCGTGTGCCAGGCAACTGTCGACGAAACGCCCGGCCGCGGGGCTCAATCGTTCGGCGTGGAAATCGAAGAACGCGGCCGCCTTCGTCCCGGCCCAGCCGGCCGGCAGCAGCTCGTCCGGCAGCCCCGGATCCCGGAACAGGAACTTCCGCCATTCGTGCACCAGTTCGGACCGCACGGCGAACGCCTGCTCGTCGCCCGCGTCCGCGCCGCCCGCGTCGACCAGCGCCTTCGCCTCGATCAGCCAGGCGTCGTACGACGCGCCGAGCTCGTCGAGCTTCCAGACCCGCCGGGCGAACGCGGGAGCGCCGTCGTCGACCGGGGCCCGGAACCGGTCCGCGGCGATGCCCTCGACGTCGAGGATCTGGTCCACCTCGGCGGCGTTGCGCAGCCCGACCCAGGCGCCGTCGGACAGCGGAGCCCAACCCAGGAAGGAGAGTTGGCTCGCCAGCTGGTCGCGGCGCCGGGCGTTCGGAACCTCGCGGAGGATGCTCAGGTGCCAGTGCCGGTCCCAGTCGCCCGGACCCTCGGAACCGGTCACCAGCGGGGTGCCGTCCGGCGCGGTCCGGTAGATCCGCGCGGCGGCGTCGTCGAGCCGGCGACGCGCCCGGGAGGTCAGTCCGTATCCGGGTTGTCCGTCGATCCGGACCGGCTCCAGCCAGCCCTGCCGGACCATCCGCGACACGGCGGTCCGGACGGCCGGCGGATGCACGCCCAGCGGGGCGAGCAGCCGGACGAGAGCCGCGACCGGGGCCTGCGCACCACGCGCGCGCAAGTGGTCGCCGTACAGGTCGAAAAGGGCTGAACGGGCGTGCACAAGACTCGAGTCTGCCGTATGGTGCACGGCCTTGGCCTGAGATCGGGAATAATGGGGTGCGATACACACTGCGATACGCGCCGACGGCGCATCACCGCAACGGCGCCGGACACGGTCCCAGCGCGGTGTCGTCGCTCAACACCGACACTGGGAAGGGGTGCGCGCATGGCGGCGATGAAGCCGCGGACGGGCGATGGTCCGCTCGAGGTCACCAAGGAGGGCCGCGGGATCGTGATGCGGGTTCCGCTCGAGGGCGGCGGACGGCTCGTCGTCGAGCTGAACGCCGACGAGGCGACCGAGCTCGGCAACGCACTGAAGGCCGTCGTCGGCTGATCACAACCTCCGGGGGTGCCAGCGCCCCCTGTCTGTCACTCCGACCCCGGTGGGTGCCTTCGCGGGCACCGGCCGGGGTCGTTACGGTTGTCCAACTCTCTTTGATCAAACCAGTGAGGTCGTCCTAGTGGCTCGCCGCAGCAGTTCGTCTCCTTTCCCCAGTCTTCCGGGTGTCAGCTGGCAGCCCGGTCTCCCGGTGCACGGGTCCTCGACGTGGGTGATCCTCGTCGGCGACGAGTTGCCGGCCGCCGCGAAGGAGGCCGGGGAGCGCCTCGGGGTCGACCTCGACCGGCTGTTCGAGGTGCAGCGCGACACCGGCTTCACGCCGTCCGCCGGCAGTACGGCGGCGTACCCGCTGCTGACCGGCGAGGTGACCGAGATCCTGCTGGTAGGGGCCGGCGACGGGAGTGCGAAGGACCTGCGACACGCCGGGGCGGCGATCGCCCGCTTCGGGCGCGGCAAGGACGAGCTCACCACCGTCGTTGCCGAGGGCATCGATGACGCGGCGCTCCAGGCGTTCGCGGAAGGCGTGGTGCTCGGCTCGTTCTCGTACACCCAGAAGACCGTCGACCCGGGCGAGCCCGCGGTCGGCACGGTGACGCTGACCGACGGGTCGGCCGCCGCCCGGCAGGACGTGCTGGACCGCGGCGTCGTGATCGGCCGGACCGGCTGGCTGGCCCGGCAGCTCGCGATCACCCCGTCGAACGAGAAGGACCCGTCCTGGCTGGCCGCGCGAGCGACCGAGATCGCGGCGGCGACCGGTCTGGTCGCGACGGTCTGGGACGAGAAGAAGCTGGCCGCCGACGGGTTCGGCGGGATCCTCGCGGTCGGCCAGGGCTCGACCCGCCCGCCGCGGTTCATCCGGCTCGACTACGCCCCGGCCGGCTCCGGCAAGGACACGCCGTACGTCGTGCTGGTCGGCAAGGGCATCACGTACGACACCGGCGGCCTGTCGCTGAAGCCGCGTGACGGCATGGTGTCGATGAAGCGCGACATGACCGGCGGCGGCTCGGTGATCGCGACCATGTCGGCGCTCCGCGACCTCGGCGCGAACGTCCGGGTGACCGGCCTGGTCTGCGCGGCGGAGAACATGCCGTCGGGTTCGGCGTACCGCCCGGACGACGTGATCCGGCACTTCGGCGGCCGCACCACCGAGGTGAAGAACACCGACGCCGAGGGCCGGCTGGTGCTCGCGGACGGGCTCGCGTACGCCGTCCAGGAGCTGAAGCCGGACGTCCTCGTCGACATCGCGACGCTGACCGGCGCGATCAAGGTGTCGCTCGGCGCGATGCTGTACGGCGGCCTGTTCGCGACCGACGACGCGCTCGCGGACAACCTCGCCGACGCCGGCCGGATCTCCGGCGAGGAGCTCTGGCGGATGCCGCTGCCGGCCGAGTACGAGGACCTGATCGCGACCCCGGTCGCGGACTCGGTGAACAGCTCGAAGGGCCCGGGGTCGATCACCGCCGCCCTGTTCCTGAAGGCGTTCGCGGGCGACGTCCCGTGGGCGCACCTGGACCTGTCGTCGATCGCCGAGTCGCCGTCCGAGAACTTCGAGTACTCGACCGGCGCGACCGGCGCGGGCGCCCGCCTGCTCAGCACCTGGCTGTCCTCCGCCGCGCCGGCCTCGGGAATCATCTGAAGCGCGCGCAGAGGAAGTCGACGATCCGGTCGCGGGCCGGTTTCGCCTGCGGGACCAGGCCGGGCATGCTGATGAAGGCGTGCCCGGCCCTGTCGTGTTCGCTGACCTCGACCGGGGAGCCCGCCGCGCGTAACTGGTCGGCGTACACCCGGCCGTGGTCCGCGACGGGGTCGAGGGCCGGGATCACGATCAGCGTCGGCGGCAGGCCGCCCAGGTCGTCGGCGTACCGGGGTGACAGCTGCCGGGGATCGGTGCCTTCCGGTACGGCGAGGCGGCGGAAGAACTCGAGGCCCTCCCGGGTGAGCGTGGGCGTCTCCGGGTACTGCGCGACCGAGTCGTAGTCGAGCGCCGTCGAGGTCACGTCGACGCACGGGTTGACCAGCACCTGCGCCCGCAACGACAGGCCGGCGTCCCGGGCCCGGAGCGCGGAGAGCGCGGCGACCATCGACCCGGCGCTCTCGCCGGCGACCGCGACGCGGGTCGGGTCGACACCCCAGTCCGCGGCGTGCTGGAACACGTGCCGTAGGACGTCCCAGCCGTCGTCGACGATCGCGGCGAGCGGCGTGTCGTGGTCCATCAACCGGTGCTCCACGGACACCACGACCGCCGACGCGCGGGCGGCCAGGTGGCTGTTGATCCAGTCGCACTGCACCGCCGTACCGACGTAACCGCCGCCGTGGACGTGCAGCACGAGCGGGAGCTTGGTCCGGTTGGCCGGGCGGTACACCCGGACCCGGAGCGTGCGGTCGGCGAGCTGGACCTGTTGCCAGCTGATCGTGACGCCGCTGTGCGGGAAGCCCGTCAGCAGGTGCGCGAACCGGGAGGTGACGATCCGGTGCGCGGCCTCGCCGAAGGCGGCCAGGTCCGCGGGCGACATCGTGCGGTAGTCGGGCTCCTTGCGGAGCGAGTAGACCAGGCGGACGCCCAGCGGCGGCCGGTGCGGCTGGTCTGTCGGCGTAGTGGCGGCGGTCTTGAGCATCGGGCACCGTCCTGCGGTTTCGCTACGATTAGTATCGATACCGAAGGTAGCATAACTAGGTAGGGTGGGCCCATGGCTTCCAGCACCCGGCCGCCCGGCCGGCCCCGGTCCAGCGTCGACGCGGAGGTGTTCGCGGCGACGCTGCGGACGATCGACGAGCTCGGGTACACCCGGGCCACGGTCGACCGGATCGCCGCCGCGACCGGGATCGCGAAGACGACGATCTACCGCCGCTGGCCGTCGAAGGGCGCACTGGTCACGGCGACGCTGGTGGACTCGTTCGGCCCGTTGCCGCTGACCGGGAAGGACCGCGACGCGGACGTCGCCGCCGCGATCCGGTACGGCGTCCGCGCGGTCGCCGAGCCGGGGGTGGCCGCGGCGTTCGCCGGGGTGTTCACCGACGCGATCGGGGATCCGGCGCTCCGGGAGATCCTCGCCACCCAACTGCAGGACCCGTACCGGAAGGTCCTGATGGAGGCCCTCGGGCTGTCCGAGCAGCGGGTGCTGTTCGTGATCGACGTGGTGATCGGGACGCTGCTGCACCGGATGGGCATGACCGGCGAGCCGATGGTCGAGGCGGACGTCCAGGACCTCATCCGGATGCTCCAACGCGAACTCCGCTAGCTTTTCGGAGCTTTTCCGTCGCTCAGCGCCGGAAAAGTTCCGGGAAGCGGGTGTTCAGACCGTGTCCAGCTCGGCGACCGCGTCCGCCGGGAGGACGAGGTCGCGGGCGGCGACGTTCTCGCGGAGGTGGTCGAGCGAGGACGTGCCGGGGATGACGACGCTCGTGCTGGAGCGCTGCAGCAGCCAGGCGAGCGCGACCTGCTGCGGCGTGGCGTCCAGCCGGGCCGCGACCTTCGCGAGCGTCTCCGACTGCAGCGGGCTGAACCCGCCGAGCGGGAAGAACGAGGCGAACGCGATGGTGTGCTCCGCGCAGTACTCGACGATGTCGTCGTCCTCGCGGTTGACCAGGTTGTA
Source organism: Kribbella sp. NPDC051137 (assembly GCF_040682535.1). Classification (NCBI taxonomy): domain Bacteria; kingdom Bacillati; phylum Actinomycetota; class Actinomycetes; order Propionibacteriales; family Kribbellaceae; genus Kribbella; species Kribbella sp. NPDC051137. The sequence continues at coordinate 164,847 of NZ_JBFBBI010000006.1, read as the reverse complement.
GAGGTTCTGCACGGTGACGAACGGCGCGATCGCCGCCGCCTCCTGGAGCTGCGGCATCGTCACCGCGCTCAGCCCGAGATGCCTGATCAGCCCCTCCTGCTGGAGCTCGGCGAGCACGGTGTAGGGCTCGGCGATCGAGTCGTGGTTGGGCTCCTCGCGGGCCGCGGTCCGCAGGTTCACCACGTCGAGTACGTCGAGACCGAGGTGCTCGAGGTTCTCGTGGACCTGCCGCCTGAGGTCGTCCGGTTCGAGGGCCACGTCCCAGGACGCGTCCGGGCCGCGCCGGGCGCCGACCTTGGTGACCAGGTGCAGGCCTTCCGGGTACGGGTGCAGCGCCTCCTTGATGATCTCGTTGACCACGGCCGGGCCGTAGAAGTCGCTGGTGTCGATGTGGGTGACGCCGAGCGCGACGGCCTCCCGCAGTACGGCGATCGCCTGGTCGCGGTCCTTCGGCGGCCCGAAGACGCCGGGGCCGGCCAGCTGCATAGCGCCGTACCCCATCCGGGTGATGGTGAGGTCGTCGGCGAGGGTGATGGTTGAGTTCGTCATGTCTCCACTGTTCGTCGGCGGGCGCGGAACAGGGAGTACCCCGTCGTTCCTGGTAGTGACAGGGCACAGGCTGTCACGGCGCAGCCGGTCTACCGTGGAGGCATGGAGAACGCGCTGGGCGACTACCTGCGGGCGCGGCGCGAACAGGTCCGGCCCGAGGAGGTGGGGATCCGCAGCGTCGGCCTCCGCCGGGTGCCCGGGTTGCGCCGCGAAGAGGTCGCGATGCTCGCCGGGATCAGTTCGGACTACTACCTCCGCCTCGAGCAGGGCCGGGACCGCAACCCGTCGGTGCAGGTCCTCGACGCGCTGGCCGACGTACTGCGGCTGGACGCGGACGCGCGGGACTACCTCCTCAGCCTGCTGCAGCCGGTACGGCGGGAGCCTCGCGCGGAGCTCGCGCCGGAGAGCATCGTCGAGCTGATCGACGGCTGGCCGAACAACCCGGCGTACGTGCAGAACAAGTACACCGACGTGCTGGCGGTGAACGCGCTCTGCGCGGCGCTCTCGCCCAACTACCGGGTCGGCGTCAACCTGCTGACCGCGGTCCTGCTCGATCCGCGCGAACGCGAGCTGCGCCGGGACTGGGAGGACCTGTCCGAGGAGGGCGTCGCGGTACTGCGCTCCGAGCTCGGGCCGAACGTCGACGATCCGCGGCTGAAGGAACTGGTCGGCGAGCTCTCGGTCCGCAGCGAACGGTTCCGTCAGCTGTGGGCGCGGCACGAGGTCCGCCCGCGCCGCGGCCGCCTCAGCCGGCTGACCCATCCGGAGGTCGGCGACCTCGACCTGCGCTCGGACAAGCTGACCGTGGGCGGCACCGACAACGTGACGCTGGTCGTCTTCCACGCCGTCCCCGGATCGCGCGACGCGGAGTCCCTCGCCCTCCTCGGAAGCCTGGTCGCCCGGCTGGGAGACGTGCCTAGGCCTGCCGAGCGAAGGCCCGAATGATCTCCGGGTACGCCGCGAACGCCGTACCGGTGTGGTCGACCGCGCCCATCGAGTGCACCGTCACGTCGCCGCCGCGCCGCCTGAGCGAGGTCGCGCACGAGTCCGCGTTGGCGGCTACGACGTCGGTGTCCTTCGTCCCGCTGTACAGGTGTACCGGAACCCGCGGCGTCCAGTCCTGGCAGACCTGATCGGCCGCTTGGATCGCCCGCAGCAGCCGCCCGGTCGGGTGCTGCAGCCGCGCGGCGAACTCCGGCGTGAACAGCTTCCCCGGCGACCCCGGCAGCCCGGCGACGATCTCCTCGTCGCTGTGCGACCCGTCGAACAACCCCTCGACGGTCGACGCGTACGGCGCCTGGAACGCCTGCCGCGGGTCGTCGTACAGGCCGACCGTCCGGTTCCACGCGGTCACGAGGTACGCCAGGTAGAACGTCGCGGTCGGCGGGATGACGCGCCCGTCGAAGGCGGCCGGCAGTTCCTCGCCGAGCAGGTCGTACGGACCCGCCACCGCGCGCAGCGCCCCGAGCCGGAACGGGCCCACCTCGCCGCGGCTCAACGCCCGGCCGAACGCGAGCGACGCCCGGCCGCCCTGCGAGAAGCCGGTGACCAGAACGTCCCGCTTGAACGCCACGCCGTGCTGCGCCGCGAACCTACGTGCCGCGAGCAGGAGATCCGCCGAGGCCGACGTCTCGGTCTTCGTGTCGAGGTACGGGTGCGGGCCCGGGCCGAGCCCGAGGCCGAGGTAGTCCGGTGCCACCCCGACCAGCCCCTGCCCGGCGAACAGCGCCGTGACCAGGCGATCCGTCGACGTCGGGTCGACCGACGCCGGGGCGGCCTTGGTCGCGTTCGTGCCGTGCAGGTACTCCGCGACGGTCAGCGCACCCTTGCGGCCGTCCGGAAGCACGACGATCCCGCTGGCCGTTGTCGGGCGGCCGTGGGCGTCGGTGGTGCGATAGATCAGCCGGTACGCCGTGACGGCGTACGACGACTTCGGTGCGCCGGGGAAGTCCGCTGCCACCGCGTCGAGCTGAGCTGGTGTCAGGTGGGCGATCGGGGTTGCCGAGGTACGAACAACTGTGCTCTGCGGAGGGTGCCCAACCGCGCCGAACGCAGCGACTGGGTAGGTGAACAACGCAGCGGCGGCGAGGGTAGCGGCGAGGGTCTTGGTCAGGCGTGACGTCATAGACCAAGCCAACTGCCGCACGCCGCCGCGCAGAATGGTGTGAGATCCCGGGCGTGGGTGGGGTTATGCCTACCTGAGCAGGTTGTTGTACAGCTCCACCGTGCGCTGCGCTACCGCGTCCCAGCCGAACTGGGAGACCGCGCGCTCGCGTCCGGCCTTGCCCATCGCCGCGGCGCGGGCCGGGTCGTCGACGAGGGCGTTGATCCCGTCCGCGAGCTCGCGTTCGAACGTGTCGGTGTCGTTCTCGTCGTACGGCACCAGGATGCCGGTCACGCCGTCGTCGACCACCTCGGGGATGCCGCCGACCGCGCTCGCGACGACCGCGGTCTCGCAGGCCATCGCCTCCAGGTTGACGATCCCGAGCGGCTCGTAGATCGACGGGCAGCAGAACGCCAGCGCGTGCGTGAGGACCTGGCGGACCTCCTCGCGCGGCAGCATCTCGGACACCACGAACACGCCGTCGCGCGCCATCCGCAGGTCCTCGATCAGCGCGTCGGTCTCCGCCTTCAGCTCGACCGTGTCGGCCGCGCCGGCGAGCAGCACGAGCTGCACGGACGGGTCCAGCCGCAGGCCCGCGCGGAGCAGGTGCGGCACGCCCTTCTGCCGGGTGATCCGGCCGACGAACGTCACGTACGGCCGGTCCAGGTCGACGCCGAGCCGCTCCAGGACAGTCGTCGACGGATCCGGGTGGTAGAAGTCGGCGTCGATGCCGTTCGAGATCACGTGCACCCGGGACGGATCGATCGACGGGTAGCAGTCCAGTACGTCGTCCCGCATCCCGCGGCTGACCGCGACGACGGCGTCGGCCGCCTCGTACGCCGTCCGCTCCGCCCAGCTGGACAGCCGGTACCCGCCGCCGAGCTGCTCGGCCTTCCACGGACGCCGAGGCTCCAGCGAGTGCGCCGTCACCACGTGCGGTACGTCGTACAGCAGCTTGGCCCAGTGGCCGGCCATGTTCGCGTACCAGGTGTGCGAGTGCACGAGCTGCGCGTCCCCGACCGCCGCGGTCATGGTCAGGTCGGTGGAGAGGATCCGCAGCGCGGCGTTCGCGGTGGGGATCCGCGGGTCGTCCTCGGAGTGCGCGGTCGCGCCTTGCCGGGGCTCGCCCATGCAGTGCACGTCCACGTCGATCAGCCGGCGTAGCTCGCGGACCAGGAAGTCCACGTGCACCCCGGCCCCGCCGTACACGTCCGGAGGAAACTCACGCGTCAGGATGGCGACCTTCACAATCTCCGACCATAGGTCATCAGGCCACCTGTGTCGGCACCCAGAAGCGCAGCTTTCCGTGTCGTTCGTCTTCCAGTTCGCCACCAGCTGCCTCGATCACCTTGCGCGAGGCGGTGTTGTCCACATCGCAGGTGACCAGTGCCGGGTCGATTCCGAGGGCGGCCGCGATCGGGAGTGATTGGGCGAGCATCTGGGTTGCGTACCCCTTCCGGCGCGCGGACGCCCGGACCCAGTACCCGATGTGGCCCCCGACCTCGGTGAGCGCGGGCGTCAGGTCGTGACGGATCGACAGCCGGCCGAGCAGCTCGACGCCGTCGACGAACCACAGCACGGTCTGGTGCACGATGCCGGGCGGAAGCACGGTCTCCGGCTCGGCCTCCCGCCGGATCGCCTCCACCAGGTACCGGAACGCGGCCGGATCCGCGGCCCGTTCCCGGGTCCACAGCTCGTCGTCCTCGGCGACCGACTTCGGCCCGAGCCAGTACAGGTCCTCCGGGGCGAGCTCGTCCCAGGCCTCGAGGAACGAACGGTGAACGGCAACGGTCGGAACGACGAGCATCGGCATCTTTACAGTGTCGCGACACTCGCAACCGCTTATGCACCGGGGCGTCCGGAGCTAAGGTGCGGACATGGCAAAGGCGCCCAGAGTTCTCGGAATCGTGCTGGCCGGCGGCGAGGGGAAGCGGCTGATGCCGCTCACGGCGGACCGGGCCAAACCGGCCGTGCCGTTCGGCGGCAGTTATCGGCTGATCGACTTCGTGCTGTCGAATTTGGTCAATGCCGGCTATCGAAATCTCTGCGTGCTGACCCAGTACAAGTCGCACTCGCTCGACCGGCACGTCACGCTGACCTGGCGGATGTCGACGTTCCTCGGCAACTACGTGACCTGCGTCCCGGCGCAGCAGCGGCTCGGTCCGCAGTGGTACCAGGGCAGCGCGGACGCGATCTACCAGTCGATGAACCTGATCAACGACGCGGACCCGGAGTACATCGTGGTCTTCGGCGCCGACCACGTGTACCGGATGGACGCCTCCCAGATGGTCGCCGCGCACATCGAGCGCGGGAACGGCGTCACGGTGGCCGGCATCCGGGTGCCGCGGGTGGAGGCGACCGAGTTCGGCGTGATCAAGACCGCCGCGGACGGGCACCTGATCGAGGAGTTCCTGGAGAAGCCGGCCGACCCGCCCGGGCTGCCGGACTCGCCGGACGAGACGTTCGCGTCGATGGGCAACTACGTGTTCACCCGCGACGTGCTGGTCGAGGCCCTCCGCAAGGACGCCGCCAACCCGGCCTCCCGGCACGACATGGGCGGCGACATCGTCCCCATGCTCGTTGCCGAGGGCAAGGCGGGGGTGTACGACTTCCAGGAGAACGACGTACCGGGGGCGCTGGACCGGGACCGTTCGTACTGGCGGGACGTCGGGTCGCTGGACTCGTACCACGAGGCGCACATGGACCTGGTGTCGATCCAGCCGGTGTTCAACCTGTACAACAACGAGTGGCCGATCTTCACCTCGCACCCGCAGCTGCCGGGCGCGAAGTTCACCGACGACGCGACCGTCGGCGAGTCGATCGTCTGCCAGGGCTCGATCGTGTCCGGTGCGCACGTCGACCACTCGGTGCTCGGGTCGAACGTGGTCGTCAACGCCGGTTCCGACCTGCAGAACTGCGTGATCATGGACAACTGCAAGATCGGCCGCGACGTCGTGCTGAAGAACGTCATCCTGGACAAGAACATCGTGGTCCCGGACGGTACCGAGATCGGCGTCGACCCGGACTACGACCGGCAGCGCGGGTTCACGGTCTCCAAAGGCGGCGTGACCGTGCTCGGCAAGGGGCAGGTGATCCCGTCGGCCGTCGCCCCGGCCGCGACGGAGGTCGCTGAAGCGTGACGCTGTCCGAGGCGGGTGCGCTGGAACTCGATGCGGCCGACCCGGGGCATCGGGAGCTCTTCGACGTACCGCCGGCGCAGGGCGGGAAGTACCCCGAGGTGGCGTACTTCGCCGGGAACTCGCTCGGCCTGCGCCCGAAGGCGACCCGGACCGAGCTGCTCGAGGACCTGGACGCGTGGGCCGCGCTCGGCGTCGAGGGGCACCTGGACGCGGCGCGGCCGTGGCTGCCGTACCACGAGCTGCTGACCGGTCCCGCCGCGCGCCTGGTCGGTGCGCTGCCGAGCGAGACGGTCGTGATGAACTCGCTGACCGTCAACCTGCACCTGCTGATGGTGTCGTTCTACCGGCCGACCCGGTCGCGGCACCGGATCGTGATCGAGGACGCGGCCTTCCCGTCGGACAGTTACGCCGTACGGTCGCAGGTCCGGTTCCACGGGTACGACCCGGAGGACGCGGTGATCCGGCTGCGGCCGCGGCCCGGGGAGGACAGCCTGCGGACGGCGGACGTGGTCGAGCAGCTGGGCGGCGACGTGGCGCTCGTCCTGCTCGGCGGGGTGAACTACCTGACCGGCGAGTTGATGGACATCCCCACGATCACGAAGGCCGGTCACCTGGCCGGCGCGGTGGTCGGGTGGGATCTCGCGCACGCGGCCGGGAACGTGCCGTTGTCCCTGCACGACTGGGATGTGGACTTCGCGGCGTGGTGCTCGTACAAGTACCTGAACGCCGGGCCGGGCGCGTTGGCCGGGGCGTTCGTGCACGAGCGGCATCTCGGTGCGGACATGCCGCGGTTCGAGGGGTGGTGGAGCACGGAGGCCTCGACCCGGTTCGAGATGCGGCCGGAGGCGCGGCCGCCGGCGACCGCGGACGCGTGGCAGGTGTCGAACCCGCCGATCTTCTCGATGAGCCCGGTGCGGACGTCGCTGGAGCTGTTCGACAAGGTCGGTATCGGCGTACTGCGGGAGCGGAGCCTGCGGTTGACCGGGTGCCTCTCGGAGTTGCTGACGGGATTCGAGGTGATCACCCCGGCGGATCCGGCGCGGCACGGTGCGCAGTTGTCGGTGCGGGTCCCGGGCGGTGCCGGCGCGTTGTCGCGGCGGCTACGGTTCGAGTACGGCGTGATCGCGGACGCGCGCGAGCCCGACGTCCTGCGGCTCGCGCCGGTGCCGCTCTACTCGACGTACCACGACTGCTGGCGCGCGGCCGCCGCACTGACCGAGGTGATGGAATGAAGGTCGCGATCGTCGGAGCCGGGCTGACCGGGTCGCTGCTCGCCTGCTACCTGGCGCGGCGCGGGCTGTCGGTGACGCTGTACGAACGGCGGCCGGATCCGCGGGTGGCCGAGGTCGAACGCGGGCGGTCGATCAACCTGGCGATCTCCGAGCGCGGGCTGGACGCGCTGCGGCGGATCGGGCTGGTCGACCAGGTGATGGCGGACGCGCTGCCGATGAAGGGCCGGATGATCCATCCGGTCAGCGGACCGCTGGACTTCCAGGCGTACTCGGCGTCCGGGGAGCGGGCGATCAACTCGATCAGCCGGGGCGTTCTGAACAACGCGCTGCTGTCCGCGGCGGCGGCCGCCGACGGCGTGACGGTGGAGTTCGAGCACCGGTTGGTGGAGCTCGACTCGGCCGCCGGCGAGCTGGTCTTCGCGACGCCTGCGGGGAAGGTGTCGGCGTCGGCCGATGTGGTGCTCGGTGCCGACGGTGCGGGGTCCGCCGTTCGGGAGCAATTGCTTGCCGAGGGCGTCGTTGCGGAGAACGTGGAGTTCCTGGACTACGGGTACAAGGAGCTGTCGATCCCGAGCGCAGGTGGGGAGTTCGCGCTGGATCCGGGCGCGTTGCACATCTGGCCGCGCGGTACGTCGATGATGATCGCGCTGCCGAACCCGGACCGCTCGTTCACCTGCACGCTCTTCTGGCCGGCCGGGTCCTTCGACGCGCTGACCAGCACCGACGGGATCTCGGCGCATTTCCGGGAGAACTATCCCGATCTGTTGCCGTTGGCCCCTGATCTGGTCGACGACTACCTGAACAATCCGGTCGGCGTCCTGGGCACGGTCCACACCCTGCCGTGGCAGGCGCACGGCCGTACCGCGCTGCTCGGCGACGCGGCGCACGCGATCGTCCCGTTCTACGGCCAGGGTGCGAACTGCGCGTTCGAAGACGTCGTCGAACTCGACCGCTGTCTCGACGACACCGGCGGCTCCTGGGCCCGGGCACTTCCGCTCTTCGAGGCCCGCCGCCGGGAGAACACCGAGGCGATCGCGGAGATGGCCCTCGCGAACTTCGTGGAGATGCGCGACAAGGTGGCGTCCCCCGTCTTCAGGTTGCAGAAACAACTCGAGCACACCCTCGAACGCCTCCTCCCCGGCAGGTACGTCTCCCGCTACGAGTTGGTCTCCTTCACCACCACCCCCTACGCCGAGGTCCAGCACCGGGTCCGCCGCCAGCATCAGGCGCTGGGGGTGGGCGCGGCGGCCGCGGCGGGTGTACTGCTGGGACTCGCCCGGAGGCGACGGAAATGAGCCTGTGGTCGCCTGACCTGCTGACCGGGCAACCGGCGTCCGTCGGGGTGCTGCGGCATTTCGTGGACGGGGCGTTCGTGGAGAGTACGGCGCGGTTCGCGAAGGTTTCGCCGGTGACGGGGGAGCAGATCTTCGAGGTGTGTGAGGCCGACGCGGGGACCGTGGACGCGGCGGTGGACGCCGCACGGGCGGCGTTGAAGGGCCCGTGGGGGCGGATGAGCGAGCAGGAGCGGGCCGTCGTGCTGCGGCGGGTCGCGGACGGGCTCGAGCGGCGGTTCGAGGAGCTGGTGGCGGCGGAGGTCGGGGACACCGGGAAGTCGATCGGCCAGGCGCGGACGTTGGACATCCCGCGCGGTGCGGCGAACTTCCGGGCGTTCGCCGACTTCGCGACCACGGTGCCGACCGAGTCGTACACCACGACGCTCCCGGACGGACGGCGCGCGCTGAACTACGCCGTACGGAAACCCGTCGGTGTCGTCGCGATCGTCGTACCGTGGAACCTGCCGTTGCTGCTGCTCACCTGGAAGGTCGCCCCGGCGCTTGCCTGCGGCAACACCGTGGTCGTGAAGCCCTCCGAGGAGACCCCGTCCTCGGCGACCGTACTCGCCGAAGTGATGGCGGACGCCGGCGTACCGAACGGCGTCTTCAACCTCGTCCACGGCTTCGGGCCGTCCTCGGCAGGCGAGTACCTGACCAGGCATCCCGGCGTCGACGCGATCACCTTCACCGGCGAGTCCGCGACCGGCACCGCGATCGCCAAGGTCGCCGCGGACCGCGTGAAGGCCGTCTCGTTCGAGCTGGGCGGCAAGAACGCCGGCCTGATCTTCGCCGACGCCGACCTGGACGCGGCCGTCGAGGGCTCCGTCCGCTCGGTCTTCACCAACGGCGGCCAGGTCTGCCTGTGCACCGAACGCCTGTACGTCGAACGCCCGGTCTTCGATGCCTTCACGTCTCGCCTCGCGGCACGCGCCGCCGAACTCACGTACGGCTGGCCCGCCGACGAGGCCACGACCAACATGCCGCTGATCTCGAAACAGCACCGCGACAAGGTCCTCTCGTACTACGACCTGGCCCGTCGCGAAGGTGCCGACGTACTCACGGGCGGCGGCGTACCGACGTTCGGCGACGCCCGCGACGGCGGCTTCTACGTGCAGCCGACCGTCGTCACCGGCCTGCCCGCCGACGCCCGCACGAATCGGGAAGAGATCTTCGGCCCGATCTGTCACGTCGCGCCTTTCGACTCCGAGGCGGAAGCGTTCGCCCTCGCGAACGACTCCGACTACGGTCTCGCCGCCACCGTCTGGACCCGCGACGTGGGCCGCGCCCACCGGGCCGGCGCCGCCCTCGACGTCGGCCTGTGCTGGGTCAACACGTGGTTCCTGCGCGACCTGCGGACGCCGTTCGGCGGGGTGAAGCTGTCCGGTGTCGGACGGGAAGGCGGGCGGCATTCGGTGGACTTCTACACCGAGACCACGAACGTCTGCGTGGAGCTGTCATGACCCTCGTGCCCGGGAAAGCCACGCCTAGAGGCAGGTTCCCGCATGTGCGGGTGAGCGGTGGGTTCGCGTTCGTGTCGGGGACGTCGAGCCGGCGGCCGGACAACTCGATCGCCGGGGCCTCGGTGGACTCGCTCGGGACCGTGTCGCTGGACATCCGGGTGCAGACGCGGGCCGTGCTGGACAACATCCGGGACATCCTCGGCGCCGTCGGCGCGGGGCTCGAGGATCTGGTCAGCGTGACGACGTACCTGGTGTCGATGAACGACTTCGGGGGGTACAACGAGGTGTACGGCGAATTCTTCGACGAGTCCGGGCCGGCCCGGACCACCGTCGCGGTCCATCAGCTGCCGCATCCCCAGCTGCTGATCGAGATCCAAGCGGTTGCGGCGATCCCGCAGCCTTCGAAGGAGGAGTAGGGCATGGCGAACCTGAAGTCGACGAACTTTCCGCAGTGGATCGAGGACAACAAGCACCTGCTCAAGCCGCCGGTCGGCAACAAGCAGATGTTCCCGACCGGGGACGACTTCATCACGATGGTGGTCGGCGGCCCGAACCAGCGCACCGACTTCCACGTCGACCCGTACGAAGAGTTCTTCTACCAGATCTCGGGTGAGCTCAAGGTCAACGTGATGACCGACGACGGCCCGGCGACGGTCGCGGTGAACGCCGGCGAGATGTGGGTACTGCCGCGGAACATGCCGCACTCGCCGCAGCGCGGCCCGAACTCGATCGGCCTGGTGATCGAACGGGTCCGGGAGCAGGGCACGCTGGAGAAGTTCCGCTGGTACTGCGCGAACTGCAACGGCATCGTGCACGAGGTCGAGCTGCAGGTGAACGACATCGTCGAGGACCTGCCGCCGGTGTTCAAGGCGTTCTACGACAGCGAGGAGGCCCGCACCTGCCCGAACTGCGGCACGGTGCACCCGGGTAAATGACGGTCGACGTCCACACCCATCTGGTCCCGCACGGCTGGCCGGATCTCGCCGCGGCCTGCGGCGGGGACGGCTGGCCGTGGCTGCGGATCGACTCCGAGCGGGCCGCGATGATCATGGTCGGTTCGACCGAGTTCCGGCCGATCGGACCGCAGGCCTGGGATCCGGCGGTCCGGCGTACCGACATGGATGCCGACGGCATCGATCTGCAGGTGGTGTCGCCGACGCCGGTGTTCTTCTCCTACGAGCGACCCGCCGCGCAGGCGGTCAAGCTCGCCGAGATCTTCAACGACCTGACGCTGGAGACGCTCGCCGGCGATCAGCGGTTCGTGCCGTTCTGCCAGGTGCCGTTGCAGGACCCGGACCTGGCCTGTGCCGAGCTGGACCGGGCCCGCGCGGCCGGGCACGTAGGCGTGGAGATCGGCAACCACGTCGGTGACAAGGACCTCGACGACGCCGGGATCGTTGCCTTCCTCAAGCACTGCGCGGAGACCGGCACGCCGGTCCTCGTGCATCCGTGGGACATGCCGGGCGGCCCGCGGCTGGACCGCTGGATGGCGCGCTGGCTGACCGGGATGCCCGCCGAGACGCACCTGTCGCTGCTGGCGATGATCCTCGGCGGGGCCTTCGACGCGCTGCCCCGATCACTGCGGATCTGTTTCGCGCACGGGGGCGGGAGTTTCGCGTTCTGGCTCGGCCGGCTGGAGAACGCCTGGCACCGGCGCGGCGACATCGTCCGCGGTTGCTCGGAGCACCCACCGTCGGCGTACCTGGACCGGATCCTGGTCGACACGGTCGTGTTCGAATCAGCGCCATTGCGGCTACTTGTCGATACCTTGGGGGAAGACCGCGTTCTGGTCGGCAGTGACTATCCCTATCCACTGGGTGAGCGGCCGGTCGGGGAGGTGGTACGGAAGTCCGGCTTCCTGACCGCGGAGCAGCAGCACAAACTGATGACGGCCAACGCCCTGCGCTACCTCGGGAGGTCTGGATGAGTGAGGACCGGTCGGTACTGTCGCGCAAGGCGCCCGATCCCGATCAGGAGCTGCGGTACGGCGACCACGAGGACCAGGTGATCGACTACTGGCACGCCAAGGACTACCGGCCACTCGTGGTGTTCATCCACGGCGGGTTCTGGCGGCCGGAGTACGACCGAGTGCACGCCCGCTCACTAGGCGCCGCCCTGTCCGACCAGGGCTGGCCCGTGCTACTGCTGGAGTACCGCCGTCAGCCTGGCAACCCGGACGCGGCCACAGCTGACATCCGTACGGCGTTGGACGCGCTACCGGACCTGGTGGACGTCCAGGCGGGGTACGTGCTCATGGGCCACTCCGCAGGCGGCCAGTTGGCGCTCTGGGCCGCGGCCACGCTCAACCCGGTCCGCCTCCGCGGTGTGCTCGCCCTGGCACCGGTAGCCGACCTGCTGATGGCCGACCAGCAGAAACTCGACAAGGGCGCCGTACAGGACTTCATCGGCGCCGGAGTCCGCAACGACCTGGATCCGGTCCACCTCCCCGCACCGATAGCCCCGGTCACCCTCATCCACGGTGTCAACGACTCGGTAGTCCCCATCTCCCTCACCGAGTCGTACTACAGCGCCCACCCCACGTCCCACCTCCACCGCGTCGAACACTGCGGCCACTACGAACTGATAGACCCCCAGTCCGACCCCTGGCACGAAGTAACCACCGAACTGACCCGCCTGACCAGCTGAGCGGAGCTACTTCAGGCGCTTGGCGGCGGTGAGCAGGCCTTCGGAGGTGGGGAGGAGGGCGGAGACCAGGGTGTCGTCGTCGCGGACGGCGCGGATCAGGTCCCGGAGGGCCATCGTGTCGGCGTCGCGGTGAGCGGGATCGGCGACCTTGCCGCCGGTGAGGACGCCGGCGAAGGCGACCGTGCCGCCGGGGCGGAGCAGGCGGAGGGCCTCGTGCAGGTACGCCGTGTTCTCGCGGCGGTCGGCGTCGCAGAACACCAGGTCGTAGTGGCCGTCGGTGAGCCGGGTGACGACGTCCAGGCCGGCGCCGGCGATCAGCCGGAACCGGTTCGACGCGACGCCCGCGTCCAGGAACGTCTTGCGGGCGAGCCGCTGGTTCTCGGCGTCGATGTCGACCGTGGTCAGGGTGCCGTCGGAGCGCATCCCGCGGAGCAGCGCGAGACCGGAGACGCCGGTGCCGGTGCCGATCTCGACGACCGCCTTCGCACCCGCACCCGCGGCGAGCAGGCTCAGCGCGGCGGCCGTGCCCGGCCCGATCGGGACGACACCGCTGTCCGAGGCGCTCGCCCGCGCACCGGTGACGACCTCGTCCTCACCGGTGTAGTCCTCGGCGTAAGCCCAGGACGTCGGGTCGATGCCGGTGGCGATGGCGTCCTCCCAGTGGTCGGCTGCGTGATGTGCGGCTGCTGTACCCATGCTGAACCGAAGCCTAGCGGTTGGAGGTGCGCTTTCCGTGCTGCACGCGCGGAGGCTGCGCACTCCTGCTCATAACAACCTTGCCCTGATCAGATATGATCGTCTCATCGAGACGTGGCTCACCTGGTGAGGGAGGTGTGTTGAGTTGAGGTCAGGCCCGGATGACGTCGATGCCGGCTTCCTTGAAGACGGCCAGCTGGCTCTCGTCGGCCTGGGCGTCGGTGACCAGGGTGTCGATCTCGCTCAGCTCGCAGATCCGGGCGAAGGCGCGCTGCCCGAGCTTGGAGGAGTCGGCGACCACGACGACCTTCGCGGCCCGGCTGACGATCAGCTGGTTGATGTTCGCCTCGCCCTCGTGATGGGCGGTGGCGCCGGTCTCGTCGATGCCGTCGACGCCGATGAACGCGATGTCCAGCGACAGGTCGGACAAGATCCGGTGCGACAGCGGCCCGATCATCTCGTAGGACTGCGGCCGGGCGACGCCGCCGGTCAGCACCATCTTCACGTGCGGCCGGACGATCAGCTCGTTGGCGATGTTCAGCGCGTTGGTCACCAGCGTGAAGGCCGGCTCCCCGTGCTCCGCGGACAGCTCCGGCCGGGTGGCCAGCGTCCGCGCCACCTCGGAGATCGTGGTCCCGCCGTTCATCCCGATCACCATGCCGCGGCGGACCAGCGTGGCCGCCGCCTGCGCGATCCGCTGCTTCTCGGACGCGAAACGCGCAGTCTTGTAGCGCAGCGGCAGGTCGTACGACACCGCGTTGGCCACCGCGCCGCCGCGGGTCCGGGTGAGGAGTTGCTGCTTGCCGAGATGGTCCAGGTCACGCCTGATCGTGGCCGCGGACACGTGCAGCTGCTCGGCGAGCTCGTCGACGTCGATGGCGCCCTTCTCGGCGAGCGATTCGAGCAAGGTGTTGAGGCGTTCATAACGCTTCACCCGGGGCTCCTCCTTCACACAATCGGTCAGCCGGGTGGCGGCTGGTTGGCACCATTCGATCACGTTCGAGCAGTTTCGACCATGACAAGTGCGGAGACGACATGACCCAAACGCCATTCGTGAGCAGTGAGATCGCCACTCAGCCGGAGCTCTGGCGACAGGTCTCGGAGGGTTTCGCGCAGTACGGCAGCGCACTTCCGAAGGCCGGACAGCGGGTCGCCGCGGTCGGCTGCGGTACGTCGTGGTTCATGGCGATGGCGTACGCCGCGCTGCGCGAGGACCTCGGCCAGGGCGAGACCGACGCGTTCGCCGGATCCGAGTTCCCGGCGGACCGGAGGTACGACGCGGTCGTGGTGATCAGCCGCTCCGGTACGACCACCGAAGTACTCGACCTGATCCGTGCCACCGACCTGCCGACCGTGGCGATCACCGCGACCGCCGGGTCGCCGATCTTCGACCTTGCCGACCAGACCATCCTGCTGGACTTCGCCGACGAGCAGTCCGTCGTACAGACCCGGTTCGCGACCACGACGCTGGCGCTGCTCCGCGCGTCGCTCGGCGAGGACCTGTCGAAGGCCGCCGCGGACGCTCAGACCGCGTTGACCCTCGACGTCGACGACCTCGCGAAGCTCGAGCAGGTCACGTACGTCGGCACCCGCTGGACCGTGGGTCTGGCGCACGAGGCCGCGCTGAAGCAGCGGGAGGCCGCGTCGGCGTGGACCGAGGCGTACCCGGCGATGGACTACCGGCACGGCCCGATCGCGATCGCGCAGCCCGGCCGCGGTGTCTGGATCTTCGGCGAGGCCCCGGCCGGCCTGGTCGACGACGTCGCCGCCACCGGCGCGACGATCGTGCAGCACCCCGAGCTGGACCCGATGGCGTCCCTGGTGGTCGCCCAGCGGGTCGCCGTCGCCAAGTCACTCGCCCTCGGCCTGAACCCGGACCAGCCGCGCAGCCTGACCCGCTCGGTCATCCTCGACGATCAGCAGTAGATCCTCCCGAACAACGCGAACAGCGTCGCCGCCGGATCGGTGTTCGGCAGCGGGTTGTACGACAGCGTCGCGTGTTTCGTCGTGCCGTGCAGCGAGTACGTCGTGTACCCGAGCAGCTCGCCGCTGTGGCCCTCGACCGCCTTGCCGCACGGTAGGTGGAAGCGCTGCAGTCCGAGCCCGTAGTCGAAGAGCGGGGTTGCGGAAACGTAGCCCCGCATCTCGCCGAGCGTCCTGGCGGTGAGCAGCCGCCCGCCGAGCAGTGCGTCGAAGAACCTGTTCAGATCGCCGGTCGTGGCGATCATCTCGCCCGCGGCGCCGTCGAGGGACGGGTTCATCAGCGTCGCGTCGACCAGCCTGCCGTCGACCTCGGCGTACCCGCGGGCGTGCGGTACCGGGAGACCGGGGCGATCGCCGGGAACGCTGGTCCGCGTCAACCGCAGCGGATCGAGGATGCGGCGGCGGACCTCCACGCCGTACGGCTGTCCGGTCAGCTTCTCGATCAGCAGGCCGGCGATCACGTAGTTGGTGTTGGAGTAGTGCCAGCCCCCTCCCGGCTTGAAGTACGGCTGATGCTGGAACGCGACCGCGAGCAACTCCTCCGGCTCGTAGTGCCGGAACCGGTCCGCGCCGCGCCAGCGGTTCGTCGAGTAGCCGGCGTCGTGGGCGTAGTCGTAGATGCCGCTGGTGTGGTTGAGCAATTGCCGGACGGTGATGCGGCCACCGTCGGGCACCAGGCCAGGCAGGTAGCGGTCGATCGGTTCGTCGAGCCGCACCCGGCCCTCGTCGACGAGTTGCAGTACGACGGTGGCGACGAACGTCTTGGTGACGCTGCCGATCCGGAAGTACCCCGACGGTACGGCGGCACCTGCCGCGGCCCGCGTCCCGTCGACGGCGAGCAGGGCGGACGACGCTGCTCCGTCGTCGACGAGCCGGTGGAGTTCGGCGTCCGGGAAATTGGTGCCGGAGGCAATCATCACGGTGGTCAGGGTGGCGGCGAGTACGTTCATGCCAGGAGGTTATGGGCGCGCTAAGCCCTGCCGACAGGGGGCTTTCCACCGGATCGACCGGGGGACAACCCCACCTTCGACAGGCCGCCGAGGAGTGCCGCGACGACCAGGCCGAGGCCGGCGACGACGAGCGCGAGACGTGTCCCGGTTGCCGGGACCAGCAGTCCGGCGGCGGCCTGGCCGAGGGCGGAGGTGCCGACGCGGAGACTGGCCGCGGTGGTGCTCACCCGGCCCTGGAGGTCCGGCGGGCTGTACTGCTGCCGCGCCGCGAACATGGCCGGCAGGGTGGGACCTTCGGCGAGGCCCGCGGTGACGGCGAGGGCAATCAGCACAGCGAAGGACGCGGCGAGCGACCACGTGCTGAGGACCAGCCCGTACGCCGCGACCGACAGCATTACGACGTACTCCGGGCGCAGCTTCAACCGGCTGAGCAGGAGCGCCGTGGTGACGCTGCCGAGCTCGACCGCCGTCCAGAGGTAGCCGGCGGCGGATCGGGGCTGTCCGAGGGACGGCATGTGCAACGGCAGCGCGATCAGCAGGATGCCCGTGCAGCCCATCAGGAGGGTGGTCGTCACGGTCGAGGCGCGCAACGGCGGCGTCCGCGCGAGGTGCCGGAGGCCGCCGATCACCGACGCGAGGAACGGCTCGCCCGAGGCGCCGACGGGCGGGAGCGCCGGCAGGCGGGTGATCGCGACGATGCTCAGCACGGCGGCGCCGACGATCACCACCACGGCCGCGTCGACCGAGACGGCAGCGGCCAAGGTGGCCGCGGTGGCGGGTCCGGCGATCGCGGCCGCGCTGAAGCTGACGGACTCGAAGGCGTTCGCCCGGGCCAGGCGCTGTGGGCTGAACAGGCTCGGCAGCATGCTCGTGAAGCCGCCGCTGACCATCGGCAGCGTCGCGCCGGCGACTGCGGCCAGCGCCGGGGCGATCCAGTCGGGACCGCGCCCGACGGTCGTCAGCAGGACGAGCATGACGGCGGCGAGCGTCGCCTGGTTGACGGCCAGCGCGCTGCGGCGGTGCGGCGTACGGTCCAGCCAGGCACCGAGCAGGGGACCGGTGACGATCGCGGGGAGTGCGTACGCGGCACCGGTGAGGCCGGCGAGGGCCGGGCTGTCGGTACGGTCGAGGACCAGCAGCACGAGCGTGAACGCGACCATCTCGTCGGCGAACCGGGCCAGCGTCGCCGCCAGGTAGTAACTGGGCACGCCGACCTCCAAGTAACGCAATAAGGAGTGTTACGCGTTACAATAACAAAAGCGTTACGGGAGGAGTCCAGTGGAAATTCAGTCCCCGGACCGGCTGATCCGGCTGGCCGTCGACTTGGTGAACACCCGCACCCGGGAGCCCGAGGCACTGACCTCGACGGCCGAGCTTCGGGACTTCCTGCTCGGGCACGGTGAGCCGGAGCCGGTCGAGGTCGATGCGCGTGACCTCGAGCAGGTCCGAGCGGTGCGGGAGCGCTTACGTCCGGTCTTCGAGGCGGCCCCGGATGCCGCGACGCGGGTGCTGAACGGGGTGCTGGAGGAGTACGCCGTACGCCCGTACCTGTCGGATCACGACGGCTCGCCGTGGCATCTGCACGTCGCGGAGCCGGAAGCTTCCTGGGCGGAGTGGCTCGCGGCGACGACGGCTCTCGGATTGGCCACGTTCGCGGCCGGCCACGGGTTCGAGGCGCTCGGGGTCTGTGCCGCAGCGGACTGCGAGCGGGTCTTCGCCAACGCGGCCGAACGGCGCCCTCGACGTTTCTGCACTCCCCGCTGCGCCACCCGCACCCGGGTCGCGACTCATCGCGCCCGTCGGACCTGATCGAACCCAAATCGTTGCGAAAGCAGTTTCGCCTGAGGTCTGGTGTTTGCGAAAGCGCTTGCGCTACCGTGCGGAAACGGTCGGCCTGCTGACCGACATCCCCGCAGAGGAGTTCCGATGAACAGGTTTGCAATCCGTTGTGCTGCAGGGCTTTCCGTGCCGTTCCTGCTCGTGGCCTGCTCGAGTGCGCCGTCCTCGGGCGGTGATTCCGGTACCGGGTCGAGCCCGGGCGGACAGGTCACGATCACGGTCGGTGACCGGCCGCCGAGTTCCGACCCGGAGAACCGCAAGCAGTTCGACTCGCGGGTGGCCGGCTTCGAGAAGGCCAACCCGGACATCAAGCTGAAGCCGGTCGAGACGATCTGGGACGCGACCACGTTCCAGGCGCAGGCCGCCGGCGGGCAGCTCCCCGACGTACTGAACGTGCCGTTCACCGAGCCGCAGGGCATGATCGCCCGCAAGCAGGTCGCCGACCTGACCAAGGTGCTCAAGGACGACGGTCTGCTGGACCAGCTGAACCCGAACGTGCTGAAGATCGCCCAGGACCAGTCCGGCAACGTGTTCGCGGTGCCGACCGCGGCGTACTCGGTCGGCCTGGTCTACAACCGCGACCTGTTCACGAAGGCCGGGCTGGACCCGAACAAGCCGCCGGCGACCTGGGACGAGGTCCGCGCGGACGCCAAGCTGATCGCGCAGAAGACCGGTCAGGCCGGCTATGCGCAGATGACCACGAAGAACACCGGCGGCTGGATGTTCACCACCCAGACGTACGCGTTCGGCGGGTCGATCGAGAACGCGGACGGCAGCAAGGCGACGTTCGACGACGCCCCGTCGAAGGCCGCGCTGCAGGCGCTGCACGACATGAAGTGGGTCGACAAGTCGATGGGTCAGGCAGTGCTCTACGACATCGACGGCATCTCCAAGGCGTTCGCGGCCGGCAAGATCGGGATGTACATGTCCGCCCCGGACGCGTACCACACGCTCGTCGACATCAACGGCCTGAAGCCGTCCGCACTCGGCGTCGGCCCGATGCCGCAGCAGGACGGCGACCACGGCACGCTGTCCGGTGGCAGTGTGCAGATCGTCAGCCCGAGCGCCACCGACGCCGAGAAGGCCGCGGCGATCAAGTGGATCCGGTTCAACTACCTGAACAAGTACGTCGACGAGACCGCCGCGGTGACCAGCGCCAAGAACGGCGTGGCGGCGAAGCTCCCGGTCGGCGTACCGGGGCTGCCGGTGGTCGCGGCCGACCAGTACTCGAAGTACCAGTCCTGGATCAAGCCGTACGTCAACGTCCCGCTGGAGAACTTCGCGCCGTACACGAAGGTGGCGGCCGGCCAGAAGATCATCGCCGAGCCGCCGGTGAAGGCTCAGGAGGTGTACGCCGCGCTCGACCCGGTCGTGCAGACCGTACTGGGCAACGAGAAGGCCGACATCTCCGGGCTGCTCAGCAAGGCCGCGGCCACCGTGGACGCGAAGCTCGGGCGCTGAGTTGCTCCGCCGTCTACGCAACGGAGTACCGGCAGTGCTGTTCGCACTGCCGGTGCTCCTGGTCTTCCTGGTCTTCTCGTGGGGCCCGATCGTCAAGGGTCTGGTGATGAGCCTGCAGCAGACCAACCTGGTCGATCCGGTCAAGTGGGTCGGGCTGGAGAACTTCAAGTACGTGCTGACCGACCCTGGTGTCGGTCAGGCGTCCTTGAACACGCTCTGGTTCACCTTGCTGGCCTTGCTGTTCGGCTTCCCGGTGCCGGTGCTGCTGGCGATGTTCCTGTCCGAGCTGCGTGGCAAGTCGTGGCTGTACACCACGCTGGCGTATCTGCCGGTCATCACGCCGCCTGTGGTCGCCATCCTGCTCTGGCGGTTCTTCTACGACCCTTCGTCGACAGGCATGTTCAACAGCATCCTCGGCACCGTGGGGCTCGGGCCGTACCCGTGGCTGGACAGTCCGTCGTCGGCGATGCCGTCGATCGTGCTGGAGGCCACCTGGGCCGGTGCCGGCAACGCAGTGATCATCTACCTGGCCGCACTGACGTCGGTACGCGCCGACCTCTACGAGGCGGCCGAGCTGGACGGTGCCGGAGTCGTACGCCGGGTGTGGCACGTCATGCTGCCGCACCTGCGGGGCGTACTGCTGTTGATGCTCCTGCTGCAGGTGATCGGGACGATGCAGCTGTTCACCGAGCCACTGCTCTTCACCGGTGGCGGACCACAGGGGTCGACGATGACGATTCTGTTGCTCATCTACAACTACGCCTTCGTCAACGGGGACTACGGCGCGGCCACCGCGTTGAGCGTCCTCCTGGCGCTGGCACTCGCCGTACTGTCGGCTGTGTTCCAGCTGGCGACCCGTGGTTGGAGCACCGAGTGAGTGACGAGCGCGGCGCGCTGTCGGATGCGGACCGCAAGCTCACACACATCAGGGTGCCGTTCGTGATCGGACAGGTCGTCGTACTGCTCGGACTCCTCGTTGCCGGGCTGGGGCCGATGCTGTGGTTGCTCAAGGCAGCTATCTCGCCGACACAGGACAGCGTCCGCTCTCCGCTCGGCTGGTTCCCGTCCGGGCGCGTGGAGTGGCAGAACCTCGCTACCGCGTGGCAACAGGGCCACATCGGCTACTACCTCACCAACACCGCCTACATCGCAGCAGGTACGGCGGTTGTGTCGCTGATCGTCTGTACGACGGCCGGCTACGTGCTGAGCGTGTTACGACCGCGTTGGGGTGTGCTGTTGTCCGCACTGATCCTGGCAACGCTGTTCGTCCCGCACATCGTCTCGCTCGTCCCGCTGTACCTGACCGTGCTGAAGCTGCCCCTTGTGCACACCAACATCACCAACACGTTCTGGGCGGTGTGGCTGCCACCGGCGGCCAGTGCGTTCAACGTGCTGGTCGTGAAGCGGTTCTTCGACAGCATTCCCCGTGAGTACTTCGAAGCGGCGCGCATCGACGGCGCCGGGTCGGTCCGGGTGTTCACGTCGATCGTGCTCCCGCTGTCGCGGCCGATCCTCGGTGTGGTCGTGCTGCTCAGCATCATCTCCTCGTGGAAGGACTACCTGTGGCCCCTGCTGGTGCTGACGAATCCGGATCTGCAGCCGGTCTCGGTGGCGTTGCCCAAGATCGCCAAGGTGACGGAGCTCAACATCCAGTTGGCGGGGCTGTTCCTGGCGCTGCTGATCCCGGTGCTGCTGTTCCTGGTCTTCCAGCGAGCATTTCTGCGTGGCGTGGGCCTGTCTGGGGGAATCAAGGCGTGAAACGTGTTTTGGTCACCGGTGCCGACGGCTCGATCGGCCGTGCCGCGGTCATCGGCCTGCAGCAGGCCGGGTACGACGTGACCGGCCTGTCGCTGCGCTACGACCACACCAGTACGGCGGACCGTCCACTGGTCGGTGATGCGCGGTCGGCGACGGACGTGGCCGCCGCGCTCGACGGTGTGGACGCAGTACTGCACCTGGCGGCCATTCCGCATCCCAGTCTCGGTACGCCGGAGGAGGTGTTCGAGAACAACGTGGCGGCGACGTTCAACGTGCTGGCGCAAGCAGGGCAGCAGACGATACGCCGGGCCGTGATAGCGAGCAGCATCAACGCGTTCGGCGTACCGATGAACGTGAACGACGTGACACCGGCGTACTACCCGCTGGACGAGGAGGTGGAGGCTGACATCGCCGACGCGTACTCCTTGTCCAAAAGCGTCGACGAGCAGAGCGCACGGATGGCCTGGAGGCGTTGGGGGACCAACGTGATCGCCTTACGGTTCCCGCTGGTCAAGAGTCGCGAGGAGCTGTTCAAGTTCGCGGCCGCGGCTGACCGGGACCCGTCGATCATGGCCCGGGAGGGTTGGGCGTACCTGGACCTGCGGGACGGCGTACGGGCGATCATCGCCGCGCTGGAGTCACCCGTGGCCGGGGCACATGTGGTGGGCCTGGCAGCCGACGACATCCTGATCGACCGGCCCACCGACGAACTGCTGCGCGAGTACGCGCCGACCGTGCCGTTGCGCCGGCCTGTCCAGGGACGTGACTCGCTCGTCGACACCAGCCGGGCGCGCGAGCTGCTGGGATTCGTCCCGCGGCACTCGATCCACGATCAGACGGTGTCGGCCATGACCACGTGAGGTTCGACGTACTCGACGCCGGGCTCGAGGTCGCCCTCGAGGAGGCGGTTGGCGACGCGGCGGCCGATCTCCTCGAGACCGACGTCGATCGTGGTCAGGTGCCGGGTGCCGCGCTGGTCGTGCATCAGGCTCTCCCAGTTGTCGACGCCGATCAGTGCGACGTCGCCGGGCACCTGCCGGCCGCTGGCCCGGATGACCCGTTCGACGCCGCGGCCGATCGCGTCGCTGCCGCAGAAGATCGCGTCCACGTCCGGCACCTCGGTCAGCAGGTCGGTCGCCGCCTGCTCGCCCCACTCCTCACGCCAGCGGCCGAAACGGACCGGTGCCGCCCACTCGAGTCCGGCCTCGGCGAGCAGCTGCTCGGCGCCCTCGGCGCGGCGCTGCGCCGCCATGTCGTGCGGCTCCGCGGTGAGGTGCGCGATCCGGCGCCGGCCGTTCGACAGCAGGTGGCTGATCGCCAGCCGCCCGATCGCGTGGTCGTCGGCGGTGATCGTGGTGTCCCGCGGATCCTCGGGGACCGTGAACGCGTTGATCACCGGAACGTCGAACCGGCTGGTGAACGACGGGGTACGGAACGACGTACTGGTTCCGATCACGATCACCCCGTCGATCCGGCGGGCCCGGAGCTGCAGGATGCTCTCGTTGACGTCGTGCTGCTCCTCCATCCGGGCGTCGTACAGCAGGATCGCCTGCTCCTTCGCGCCCAGCTCGGTGGCAGCGGTGGCCAGCACCACCCGGGTGAACGGGTTCGACGCGCGGTGCGTGAGCACGCCGATGGTCTGGCTGCGCCCGCGGGCGAACGAGCGGGCGAGCGCGTTGTGCCGGAAGCCGAGCCGGTCCGCCGTCACCCGCACGTGCTCGCGGGTGGCGTCGGAGATCCGGTCGGTGCCGTTCAGCGCCTTGGACGCCGTCGACAGCGAGACTCCGGCCGCGGCGGCCACATCGGACAACGTGATCACCTGGTCGGCCATCTTCCCATCGTAGTCAGCTCCGAGCCGTTGACACGGGGCGCGCCGGGGATCAAGGTGTGATGTGCGAAACCGCTTTCGCTCACCCGAGAGGAGCATTCGATGACCCGTCGCCGCACCGGCGCAGTCAGTCTGCTCACGGCCGGCCTGCTGCTGGCCGCCGTACTTCAGTCACCCGCCCGCGCCGCGACCGCCGCCGCGCCGACCCTCACCATCACGCCGACCACGGTCGGCAACACGTTCACCGTCGGCCAGCAGGTGAAGCTGGGCTTCAGCACCGACGCGGCCACTGTCAACTGGACGGTCCGGAACGCCGACGGCACCGAGGTCGCCAAGGGCTCCGCCGCTGCGTCCGCACTGAACGGCCAGCTGCCCCTGTCGATCAGTACTCCCGGCTGGTACCAGACCGACCTCAGGGCGATCGCCGCGGACGGTACGACGACGCTCGGCGGCACGGACTTCGCCGTACTGACACCGCACGACTTCTCCACGTCGACCGACACCCGGATCGGTACGGCGACAGCGTTGGGGTTCGGGGGAGTCGCCAACCCCGGGCTGGACGCCGTACCGCTGCTGGCGAACGGTGGCATCTCCACTGCGCGCGACGAGGCCTTCTGGGCGGCCGCCGAGACCACCAAGGGCGTCATCCAGTTCCCGCAGAACGTCAAGAACTACAAGGCCGCGCTGGACGCGAACCACGTCGACTTCCTGAACATCCTCGACTACGGCAACCCGCTCTACTACCCGGACGAGGCGCCGTCGACCGACGAGCAGCGGGACGCGTTCGCGCGGTACGCCGTCGCGGCCGTCGACGAGTTCGGGACCGAGCACACGACGTACGAGCTGTGGAACGAGTGGAACCTGCGCGACCCGAACGGCGCGGCCAAGGCCAGCCCGGAGAACTACGTCGCGCTGCTGAAGACCGTGAGTGCAGCGGTACGGGCGAAGCACCCGGACGTGAAGCTGACTGGTCCGTCGCTGGCGGTCATCAACGACTGGCAGGGCTGGTTCACCAAGTTCGCCGACCTCGGCGGGCTGGACTACGTGGACGCGGTCACCATCCACCCGTACGTGCAGCCGCTGGACCCCGAGGCCTCTGTGGCGTACGTGAACACCATCCGCAGCATCATGGCGGCGCACGGCTCCACCAAGCCGATCTACATCACCGAGCAGGGCTGGGCGACCGGTACGAACCCCAGCGCGGTGTCGGAGCCCGCCCAGGCACGTGACCTGATCCGCGGCCAGTTGCTGGCCTACGGCAACGGTGTGGCGCGCTACAGCTCCTACAACTTCATGGACTCCGGCAACGACCCGTCCAACGTCGAGCACCGGTTCGGCATGGTGCGCAACCGGCTCGACGCCCGCGGTGCGCTGGTGCCCAAGCCGTCGTACGTCGCCACCGCCGTCCTGGCCAGGCAGATCGACGAGCTGCCGCTGACCGGGCAGACCCGGTTCGGCACCAACGGGTACGACGTGGCGTTCAACGCCGGCGGAGGACAGAGCGTGCATGCGGTCTGGTCGACGACGCCAGGGCTGGTGAACCTGGCGGCACCTGCCGGTTCACAGGTCCAGATCACCAGCTTGTACGGCGAGACGTCCACGCTGACGGCTGACGCCGGCGGGCACGTGTGGGTGAGTGCCGGGCCGGACCCGTTCTACGCGCGCGGTGCTATCAGCGGTGTGGCGCCGTCCAATCGCTTCGCGTTGTCGGTGGGCCCGGAGATCGCCGGCGACGCGCCCACGGGGACGCTGACGTTCAGCAACCCGGATGCTGTTGCGCACTCGTTCACTGTCGCGGCTGGTGGGGCTGAGACGAGTGGGTCGGCCGCTGCTGGTGCTACTGCGACCGCTGCGGTCAGCTACCCGGCGCAGGACTCGACCGGAGCTCGCACGTACCGGGCAACAGTCAGCGTTGACGGGCAGGCCGTCGCGCTTGTGTCCACGACCGGTGTGGCGAAGCCACCGTTGTCTGTGACTGGCTCACACGTGTTGAACGGCAGTGGAAAGGACCTGCTGCGGTTCCGGGTCACCAACGCTTCCTCGCATGCGATTCCGATCGCAGGGCTGGACTGGGCGTCTGGTACGGCGTCCGGGACGTTGCTGGCCGATGGCACGATCGCTCCGAATGCCACGCAGGAGGTGGACGTGCCGATCACCCTGACAGGCAATTCCAGCTGGTCCGCGAGCGTCAGGCGCGTCGGAGAGGCGGATGTTCGCGCCGCTGGTGTGCTGAAGCCCGTGACGGCGCCAACGGTCGCCAGCCGGTACACCGTGAAGCTGGACGGGACGATCGACTCGGTGGTGGCTTCTCAGCCGGCGATTGCGCTGGACGGGACCGGTACGCCGCCCGTTACCGGCTGGGGCGGTCCTAGCGACCTGTCGGGGAAGCTGTGGCTCACGCACGACGACGAGAACCTGTACCTGTCTGCTCAGGTCACCGACGACGTGTTCTCGCAGCCCAACCGCGGCGGGAACATCTGGGGCGGGGACGGCATCCAGCTCGGCATGACAGCCGGTGCGCCAGGTGAGGCCAACGCGGCACAGGAGATCGGTGTCGCGTTGACGGATGCCGGTCCGGTCGACACCTGGCGCTGGACGCCGACCAGCCAGACCGGTGTACCGCCGGGCGTCGTGGCCAAGGTCGTGCGGGACGAGGCCGCGCACACCACGACGTACGAGCTTGCGGTGCCGTGGAGCACGCTCGGGTTCGCGGCCAAGGACCGGCTGCTGTCGGCGACGGTCGTCGTGAACGAGAACGACGGTACCGGCCGCCGCGGCTGGCTGAGCTGGGGCAAGGGGGTCGCGGAGACCAAGAACCCTGCTCTGTTCAACGCAATTCGCCTAGACCCGGTTGCCGCCCGGTAACCGCCCATTGACTCGGCGTAGGTGCCCTGGAACCGCTGCCTGAGGGGCACCTGCGCCGAGCTCGACCCGCACGCCTAGGATCGGTGCTGGGAAACGGGAGGAGGGCGAGTTGAGTCACACCGTGCTGGCCGAGCTGGTGGCCAACGTGTTGAAGGTCACGGCCAAGGCCGGGGACACGGTGCGGCCCGATGACACCCTGGTCATCCTGGAGTCCATGAAGATGGAGATCCCGGTGCTGGCCGAGGTGGCCGGTACCGTCGCCGAACTGAGGGTCGCCGAGGGCGAAGTGGTCCGCGACGGCGATCCGATTGCCGTGATAGACGAGAAGTGATTCAACCGAAATGCCGTCCTGCGCGTCTTTACAGGTGAAGCCGGTGGCCGGGAACTTCCGGTTGCGGCGCCGCGTTGAGCCGTCGTACGAACAAACCAGGGTCCGACCCGGGTTTTCCCGACGTGCGCAGAGGACGGTGACCGCGGCACCATGGCCTTCACGCTCATTGCCGAGAGGACCCAGGGAGGCGTCGCGGTGAAGCCGTTCGACACCCCGACCATGCCCGCGCCGGACGTGCTGCCGTCCTGGGACGAGATCGTCCGCACACACTCGGCCCGCGTCTACCGCCTGGCGTACCGCCTGACCGGTAACAAGCACGACGCCGAGGACCTCACCCAGGAGGTCTTCGTCCGGGTCTTCCGCTCGCTGTCGTCGTACACGCCGGGCACCTTCGAGGGCTGGCTGTACCGGATCACGACGAACCTGTTCCTGGACGGCGCCCGCCGCAAGCAGCGGATCCGCTTCGACGGCCTGCCCGAGGACGCCCACGACCGGCTGCCGGCCAAGGGCGAGGGGCCGGCCGAGAAGCTGGACTCCGACCTGTTCGACCACGACGTACAGGACGCGCTCGACGCGCTGCCCGAGGACTTCCGCGCCGCCGTCGTGCTGTGCGACATCGAGGGCATGACGTACGACGAGATCGCGGACGTCCTGGACGTGAAGCTCGGCACCGTCCGGAGCCGGATCCACCGCGGCCGGTCGATGCTGCGCAAGCACCTGGAGCACCGGGCCCCGCGGTCCGGCCAGACCCGCGTCGGCGGGCCGCCCACCGACGGACAGTTCGACGGGGGTGACCTCGGATGACGCACCCGCTGGACAAGCTGAGCGCCGTCGTCGACGGTGAGCTCGACCACGACTCCCGGGACAAGGTCCTCAGCCACCTGGTCGGCTGCGACACCTGCCGTGCCGAGGTGGACGCGCAGCGCCGGCTGAAGGCACGGATGGCCGCGCTGGAGACGCCGGACGCGCCGACCGACCTGATGCAGCGCCTGATGGGCGTCTCCTCGTTCTCGACCGAGCCGCGCGAGGAGGTCCGCCCGGTGCTCACCCCGGCGGTCAGCCTGTTCCCGCAGCGGTCGGCGTTCCCGGCCGGGCGGTCGGGTGGCACCCGGCCGGGGACCACCCGCTCACGCTCCCGCCGCCGCACCGGCGTGCTGGGGGCAGCCGGCTCTGCCGCCGCCGTGGCCTCCCTGCTGGGTACGGCGTTCGTCGTCGGCGACCCGTCCCGCTCGGAGCAACCGCCGGCGCTGCAGCCGCCGGTCGCGAGCTTCTCCTCCGACCACGCGACCACGTCCGGCGGAGCGCCGTTCGCGGACCCGGTCGCCCTGATGAGCACGTACAGCCCGACGGGGTATGCCGGGCTGGGCTCGACGCTGCGGCCGGTGGCCCTCTCAGGGCGCTGACCTGTGAGCCTCTCCCGGCTCGCCATTCTGGTCAGCACCGCCCTGATCGGTCTCGGCCTGCCCACGTCCGCCGCCGCCGTACCCGAGGTCTCCAAGGCCGATTCGCCCACTGCGGTCAGCTGGCTGCGCAGAGCGGCCGCCGCGCCGAACCACGTCTCGTACCACGGCACTCAGATCATCACCTCCTGGGGACCGCAGGGTGCCAGCTCGGCGATGTTCGACATCGTGCACGCGGCGTCGCAGGGGTCCGAGATCAGCGTGCTCGGGTCGTCCGCGCCCGGAGCGAAGGCGTTCGTGCAGCGGGCCACGACCACGGACGCCGCGATCGACGGCGGGCCGCTGGCGTTGCTGCAGTCGACGTACCAGCTGGTCGACAAGTGCTGCACCGACCTGATCGGCCGGGCCGCGATCCTCGTCGAGGCGCTCCGGGAGGACCAGACGCTGGCCGCCCGGTTCTGGATCGACAAGGCCACCGGGCTGTTGCTGCAGCGGCAGCTGTTCAGCGCGGACGGCAAGACGATGGTGCGGGCGACCGTGTTCACCGAGCTGGAGATCGAGAGCTCGGAGTTCCTCGGGCACCTGCCGCCGATGCTGCCCAGCGGTGTCGAGTCGGTCGGCATGGGCAAGGTCGACGACCTGCGCTCCGCGGGGTGGGTGTGCGCACCGGACCTGCCCGCCGCGCTGAAGCTGTACGACGTGCACCAGGACACCGCCAACGGGTCCCTGCAGTTCTCGTACTCCGACGGGCTGTTCAACGTGTCCGTGTTCGAGCAGCGCGGCGCTCTGGATCCGTCCGCTGTGCAGGGGTACAGCACGACTGACAGCCCGGGGGTCTACCTGCGGTACGGGATGCCGTCGTACGTGGTCTGGTCGTCCGGGGGCATCGTCTACACGCTGATCGGTGACCTGCCGCCGGACCAGCTCGGACAGGTGGTCAGGTCGTTCCCGCACGACCTGCCGGAGAGGCTGTCCGCGATCCAGCGGCTGGGGACCGGGCTGGCGAAAATCGCGACCTGGCTCACTCCGATGGGTGCACTGTCCGCGAAGCTGGGATAATCAGATCTGGAAGCACCTCCGGTTATCCCCGGGCAGGGCTTCCGACCGACGACCACGACGAAGACGTGAGGCGGGGACCGTCAATGAGCGACGACGCCGAGCCGACAGTTCCGAACCCGGCAACCGCGGAACCAACCGCACCCCTGCCGGTCACCCCTGCCTCCGCAGACCCCCTCGCCAACGCCCCTCGCCCCGCAGCAGGCGGCCCCGCCGCCCCCGGCTCGCCGTTGTCGGCGTCGGCGCCGCCCGCGCCTGGGGTGGGGGCGATGCCTCTTCAGGCTCCGGGGTCGGATGCGGCCTATCGGCAGACGATGGGTGGACGGTCCACCACACAACGTAGTTTCGGGCGGCCGGAGCCGCAGCAGGGCGGTTTCCGCCCGCTGTACCAGGGACAGGCCTGGCCGACCGAGCAGCCGCCGTACCGTCCCGCGTACCTCCCGCCGCCACCGGCCGACTGGCACCAGCAGCAGGCCCGCTCGTACACGTCCGAGCCGCCGAAGGTGAACCGCGTCATCACGATCGCCGCGCTGGTCGCCCTCGTCATCGGCGTCCTCGCCGGCGCCGGCGCCGCCACCGCGGTGGTCGCCCTGGACGGCAACAACGCCCCGATCGCCCAGCAGCCCGACCCGCCGATCGGCACCGGCGCCGACCCGCGGATCAAGACCGGCTCGGTGTCCGCGGTCGCCGCCACCCTGCTGCCGAGCGTCGTCCAGTTGAAGGTGCAGGGCGCGGACAACTCCAACGCGACCGGCTCCGGCTTCGTGATCGACAACCTCGGCCACATCCTGACCAACAACCACGTGGTCGAGTCCGCGGCCAAGGGCGGCTCGATCCAGGTCGTCACCAACGACAACAAGACCGCGACCGCGCGGCTGGTCGGCCGTTCCCCGGCGTACGACCTGGCTGTCGTCCAGGTGGCCGGGCTGACCGCGCCGTCGGTGCAGTTCGGCCGCTCGGAGGCGGCGATCGTCGGGCAGGACGTGGTCGCGATCGGCTCGCCGCTCGGGCTGGCCGGCACCGTCACCTCGGGCATCATCTCGGCGAAGAACCGCCCGGTGACGACCGGCGACGACACAGGCCAGGCGTCGTCGTACATCAGCGCGCTGCAGACCGACGCGGCGATCAACCCGGGCAACTCAGGCGGTCCGCTGGTCGACATGAACGCGCGGGTGATCGGCATCAACTCCGCGATCGCCACGGTCGCCGGCGCGGGCGAGGGACAGAGCGGCAGCATCGGGCTCGGGTTCGCGATCCCGATCGACCAGGCCCGGCGGACCGCGCAGCAGATCATCGCCACCGGTCAGGCGTCGTACCCGGTGATCGGGGCCAGCGTCGACATGACGTTCGAGGGCGGCGGCCGGGTCAGCGCGGTGACGCCGCGTTCGCCGGCCGCGAAGGCCGGGCTGCGGGTCGGCGACGTGATCACCGCGATCAACAACCAGGCGGTGGACAGCGCCGAGGTACTGATCGTGGCGATCCGCACCCATCAGCCGGGGGAGGCGGTCCGACTCGCGTACGAGCGCGCCGGACGGTCCCGCACGGTTACGCTCACTCTCGGCCAGCAGATCGGCTGAGCGGACGTTTGAGGCGCCACAGCCGGTCTGGGGATAGGCTGGCCCGGGAACGTACGGAGAGGTGAGGACATGTTCGGCATCGGACCGCTGGAACTGGTCGTGATCGCGATCGTCGCCGTACTCGTCTTCGGACCGGACCGGCTCCCGGAGTTCGCCCGGACGGCGGGCCGCCTGCTGCGCCAGGTCCGGCAGATGGTCAACAACGCGCAGAACGACCTGCGCAGCGAGCTCGGCCCGGAGTACGCCGACCTCGAGCTCCAGGACCTGAACCCGAAGAACTTCGTCCGCAAGCACCTGCTCGACCCGATCGAGGACGAGGTCAAGTCCGTCACCGAGATGAGCAGCGACGACACCCCCCAACGCCTCCCGGCCGGCGCCAAGCCCCCGTTCGACCCCGAGTCGACCTGATCACCTCCGCCGGAACAGCAGTCCGGTAGCGATCGCACCCGCTACGGCGGGCAGGAGGGCGAGCAGGCCCCAGAGCGGCGGGTACGGGTGGACGCCGTACTCCGATGCCGCGAGCAGCGTGATGCCCAGCGAGGCCGTCAGCAGTACGACGAGTACGCCGACGCCGGCCGCGATCAGGCGGTGTGAGGGGGCCAGCCCCGCGACGAGCAGCCAGAGCAGGGCGTTGACGACGGCAACGCCGTACAGCGCGCCGTAGAGGGCGCCCTCGGACGCGTGCTTGCCGTACGCCGCGTACCCGCCCGACGCGTGCTCGAACAGGCTGCGGCTGCCGGTCTGGTCGACGATCGCGATCACGGCGACCAGGACCGAGAGGCCGACGGCGATCAGCGCTGTGCGCTTTTCTGAAAGTGACTGTCTCATGCAAGTGACTGTACGAACGGCAGTGGCGCACGGTCAAGAGTTTTAGACAGTCACTTGCTGAAGCGCGGAACTGTCTCTAGGGTCGGGGCATGGCTACCGGTCTGCGGGAACGCTGGCGTGTGAAGGCGCGGCGGACGATCCAGGAGCGTGCGCTCGACCTGTTCGACGAGCGCGGGTTCGGCGCGGTGACGATCGAGGAGATCGCTGCCGCGGCCGAGGTGTCGCCGTCGTCGGTGTACCGGTACTTCGGCACCAAGGAAGGGCTGATCGTCGCCGACGAGTTCGACACGATGAGCGAGGAGGCGCTGCGGGAGCTGTTCGACCCGGCGGACCCGGTCGGGACGATGACCCGGATCGTCCGCGACTACGAGGCCGTCCCAACCGACGGCAGCCCGGACGACCGCGAGCCGATCCCGTGGCGGCGGATCCGGTACTTCTTCAGCGAGCCGTCCGTGCGGACCGCGTTCTGCGCGTCACTGGACCGCGCGAGTCAGCGGATCGCGCCGCTGATGACCGGCGGGCACCTCAGCGAGACTCAGGCGCGGGTGGCCGCGAACGCACTGGTCTTCGGGTACTTCTCGGCGCTCGAGCAGTGGTACCTGGACGGCGGGGTCAGGCCGGTTGCAGAGTACGTCGCCGAAGGGCTCGACGTACTCCGTCCGATCTGGTCAGCGGCCGGCGGGGGAGAGGCCTAGCTGACGGCCGACGAGCCCACGTGGCTTGCCGCCGAGCGTCGCGGCGATCTTGTCGAGCATCTGCGCGGCCGGAGTGTCCGGGTCCGCCATCGCGAGCGGCTGACCGAGGTCGCCGCCGGAGCGTAGCCGCTCGTCGAGCGGGATCTCGCCGAGCAGCGGGATCTGGTACCCGAGCCGCGCGGACAGGGTCTCCGCGACCCGGGTGCCGCCGCCGGAGCCGAAGATCTCGATCCGGTGCTCCGGGCCGCAGTGCGGGCAGGGCAGGTACGACATGTTCTCGACCACGCCGGCGACCCGCTGGTGCACCATCTGCGCCATCGTGCCGGCCCGCTCCGCCACCTCGGCGGCGGCCTCCTGCGGGGTGGTCACGACGATCACCTCGGCACTGGTCAGCCGCTGGCCGACCGAGATCGCGATGTCGCCGGTGCCCGGCGGGAGGTCCAGCAGCAGTACGTCGAGGTCGCCCCAGTACACGTCCGCGAGCATCTGGACGAGCGCGCGGTCCAGGATCGGGCCGCGCCAGGCGACCACCTGGTCGCGCTTCGGCTTCAGCATGCCGATCGAGATCACCTTCACGCCGTGCGCGGGCACCGGCATGATCATGTCGTCCACGGCGGTCGGGCGCTCGTCGGCGACCCCGAACATGGCCGGCACCGAGTGGCCGTAGATGTCCGCGTCCAGAACGCCGACCGACAGTCCCTGGCGGGCCATCGCGACCGCCAGGTTGACGGTGACGGACGACTTGCCGACGCCGCCCTTGCCGGACGCGATCGCGAACACCTTGGTCAGCGAGTCCGGCCGGGAGAACGGGATCTCCTTCTCGGCCACGCCGCCGCGCAACTGGGTCTGCAGGGCGGCCCGCTGCTCGGCCGACATCACACCGAGGTCGATCTCCACCCCGGTGACACCGTCGAGCTTGCTGACCGCGGCCGTGACGTCGCGGCGCAGCGTTTCCTTCATCGGACAGCCGGCGACGGTCAGCAGGACACGTACGGCGACCACGCCGTCGTCCCGCACGACGACGGACTCGACCATCCCCAGGTCGGTGATCGGCTTCTTGATCTCGGGATCGAGCACTCCACCGAGCGCCGCGGTCACCTGCTCAGCAGTGGCAGCCATGCCCCAAGGCTACGTGCTCGGCCCGGTACACCCGACCACGGTCCATGTGACGCTCACTTCACAGGCCGGGGGCGCCGTAGATGGGGAACCAGCGGGAGAGGTCCTGTTCGAAGTTCAGGTCGGCGCCCACTACCGACTTGATCTGGAGCTCCTTGGCGTTGTCGCGGCGGTCGGTGCCGACCGGGGCGAACGGGTACCAGGAGCCGCGTTTGTAGAGGTAGACCAGGCCCAGGGGCTCGGTGCCGTTGGTGAAGGCGACCAGGGTGCACAGCAGCGCGCTGCCGAAGCCGGCGTCGACCAGGGACGTGTTGACGGCGTGCAGGTCGGTGACCAGCGTTTCCAGGTCGTCGGGCGCGGTCTGCCGGACCAGCCAGGTGAAGCCGTACGAGTCCGTCGTACTGGTGAACTTGCCGTTGTCGAGGGCGAGCAACTTGTCGACCTCGTCCCGCAGCGCGGTGAACCCGCCGCCCTCGGCCGCCTTGAAGCACACGGAACCGCTGCCGGTCGGACGGTAGTCGGCCGCGGTCTCCAACGTGATCGCGGCCGACGGAAGCGAGAACAACTGATCGAGGTTCGGCGGCACAGCCTTGCTGCGCCCGAGCAGGATGTCGAGAAGACCCATAGCCCTAAGCTTGCTCGCCCAGCTCGCGGGAGAGGGTACCGAGGCGCTCGAGGCGTGTCTCCAGGGACGGGTGGGTCGAGAACAGGGCCGAGACGCTCTTGCCGCCGGCGATCGCCGGGGCGAAGAAGAACGCGTTGAAGGCCTGTGCCTGGCGCAGGTCGCGCGACGGTATCCGGGCGATGTCCCCGCTGATCTTCGTCAACGCGGAGGCCAGCGTGGACGGTCTTCCGGTGAGCATCGCCCCGGCCCGGTCGGCCGCCAGTTCGCGGTAGCGCGACAGCGCCCGGGTGAGCAGGAACGAGATCGCGTACACCGCGACAGAGACCGCGATCACGGTCAGCATCACCAGCGCCGCGTTCTGGTCCCGGTTGCCGCGGCCGAGGCCGCCGTACAGCCCGAAGCGGGTGATCAGGCCGGCCAGTACGCCGAGGAACGACGCGATCGTCATCACCGCGACGTCCCGGTGCGCGACGTGCGAGAGCTCGTGCGACAGCACGCCCTCCAGCTCGTCCTGGTCGAGCCGGCGCATGATGCCGGTGGTCACGCAGACAACGGCGTTGTTCGGGTTCCGGCCGGTCGCGAACGCGTTCGGCAGGTCGACGTCGGCGATCGCCACCCGCGGCTTCGGCATGTCGGCCAGCGCGCACAGCCGGTCGATCGTGCCGTGCAGCTCCGGCGCCTCCTCCGGCGTCACGATCCGCCCGTGCATCGCGTACAGCGCGATCTTGTCGGAGAACCAGTACTGCACGAACAGCATGCCGCCCGCGATCACCACAGCCAGGACCGCGCTCCGGGTCAGTGCGATCAGCACACCCACGAACGCGACGTACAGCAGTCCGAGCAGGAAGCTCGTGATCACCATCCGGCTGGACAGCCCACGGTCAGGCGCGAATCGAGTTTTCATCCCACGTCCTTTTCCTCACCTGATAGTGAGAGTAGCTCGGGGTCAAACCCGATCGTCCTCGCGCGTGTCCAGATCCGCCAGCAGCGACCGCAGCTCGGAACGCAGGAAGTCCCGGGTGGCTACTTCGCCGACCGCCATCCGCAGCGACGCCATCTCGCGGGCCAGGAATTCCATGTCCGCACGGGTCCGGGCGTCGACGTCCCGGTCCCGCTCGTACTGCACCCGGTCGCGGGCCTCCTGCCGGTTCTGCGCGAGCAGGATCAGCGGGGCCGCGTACGACGCCTGCAGGCTGAGCGCGAGCGTCAGGAAGATGAACGGGTACTGGTCGAAGCGCAGGCTCTCCGGGGCGAAGATGTTCCAGCCGATCCAGAACAGGATCGTCACGGTCATGTAGACCAGGAACTGCCCGGTGCCGAGGAAGCGGGCGATCCGCTCGGACAGCCGGCCGAACGCGTCCGCGTCGTACGCCGGCCGCGGCACGAACGTCCGCCGCCAGTCCCGAGGTACGTCGAGCCGGGTACTCCCGCGGAGCGTCCTGCGGTCGTCACGTGCCATCGTGGCCCACCTCCTGCGGCGTGTCCGGGTGATCGTGCTCCCGCCAGTCGTCCGGGAGCAGATGGTCGAGTACGTCGTCCACGGTGACCGCTCCCAGCAGCCGGCCCTCGTCGTCGAGCACCGGCGCGGCGACCAGGTTGTACGTCGCGAGGTACTTGCTGACGGTCTGCAGGCTGTCGTCCGGACGTAGCCCGTCCAGGTCGGTGTCGAGTGCCGCGGACACGAGCTCGGACGGCGGCTCCCGGAGCAGCCGCTGGATGTGGCCGATGCCGATGAACCGGCCGGTCGGTGTCTCGAGTGGAGGCCGGCAGACGTAGATCATGGCGGCCAGCGCCGGGCTGAGGTCCGCGTTGCGCACGTGGGCGAGCGCATCGGCCACGGTGGCGTCCACCGGCAGGATGACCGGCTCCGACGTCATCAGACCGCCGGCCGTGTGCTCCTCGTACGTGAGCAGCCGTCGTACGTCTTCGGCTTCCTCCGGCTCCATCAGCGTCAGCAGGCGCTCGGCGGTTTCAGTAGGCAGCTCGGCGATCAGGTCGGCCGCGTCGTCCGGGGACATCTCCTCCAGCACGTCCGCGGCGCGTTCGGTGTCCAGACCGTCCAGGATCTCCACCTGGATGTCCTCGGGCAGCTCTTCGAGTACGTCGGCAAGCCGCTCGTCGTCGAGCGCCGCCGCGATCTCCTTACGGCGCTTGGCGGACAGGTCGTGCAGTACGCCGGCCAGGTCGGCCGGGCGCATCGACTCGAAGGCCGCGAGGATGTGGGTCGCGCCCTGGCCTTCCTCCACCTGCGTGAACCCGCTGACGTCGGTCCAGTCGAACACATGCGTCTGGCCGCGACGCCGGAACCGCTTGGAGCCCTCCCGCACCGCCACTTTGGTCAGTAGCCAGTCCCTGGTCCTCCACTGCTCCATGGCCATGTCGAAAACCACCGCGGTGGCGCCCGTGTCGGCGATGGTGACGGTCCGGTCGAGCAGTTCGCCCAGGACGAGTACTTCGGTCGGCCGTTGCTCGAAGCGCCGCATGTTCAGCACGCCGGTGGTGATGACGTGCCCGACGTCCACGGAGGTCACCCGGGTCATCGGGAGGAAGATCCGGCGCCGGGTGAACACCTCGACGACCAGGCCGAGGACCCGTGGCGGCTGGTCGCCCTGGCGCATCATGGCGACCACGTCCCGCACCTTGCCGACCTGGTCGCCGTTGGGGTCGTACACCGGCAGCCCTGCGAGCCGAGCGACGTACACCCGAGACGGTGATCCAGTCATGCCGGAAGGCTAACCCGCCGAGCCGGAGTCTCGGCTGAGGACGCTTCGTAGACTTTCTCCCTCGGGAGCGGACGAAGTGGGGTGGGGATGCTGGGAACCACCGGGCTGGGTGTGGACGAGGAGACCGCGTACCTGGACCTGGTCCGGCGTGGTGCCGCGGCGCCCGCAGACCTGTGCAGGCGGCTCGGCCGACCGCTGCCGGACGTCCAGCGGGCGATCGACGTACTGCTGGCCGAAGGGTTCGTGCACCGTACGCCGCCTCCGGGTGAGCTGATCGTCGCGGTGCCGCCGGAGCTCGCCGTGGACCAGCTCGTCCGGCGTCAGGAGGAGGAGTTCGAGCGGATCCGGAAGGCGGCGTACCGGCTGGCCGCCGAGGCGACCCGGCAGGGCGGAGTGCGGCGGACCGAGGAGCTGATCGAGATCGTCACCGGCGAGGCCGCGGTCGCGCTGGCGTTCGACCGGGTGCAGCGGACCGCCCGCGCCGAGATGCGCGAGCTGGTCGCCCCGCCGTACGTCGCGACGGCCGAGGTGAACCGGACGCAGCTGGACCGGCAGGGCGCGGGCGTGACGTATCGGGTGGTCTACGACAACTCCGCGCTCGCCGACGCGGTACTGGCCGCGAGCGCGGTCAGCCATGTACGGGCGGGCGAGCAGGCCCGGATCGCGGACGGGCTGCCGACCAAGCTGGCGATCGCCGACCGTGAACTGGCACTGCTGCCGCTCGACTGGGCCACCCCTGCACAGGACGCGGCCCTTCTGGTGCACGCGTGCAGCCTGCTGGACGCACTGGTTGCTCTCTTCGAGACCGTGTGGAACAGGGCGAGCCCATTGAGCGTGACCGACTCGGACGGGCTGAAACCCGAAGAGGCCATGTCCGCCGAGGACAGGCACCTGCTGTCGTTGCTGGTCGCAGGACTGACCGACGACGCCGCGGGCACACGTTTGGGTATCAGCCGCCGCACCGTTGCCCGACGCGTCCAGCAACTGATGGAGCAGACGCACTCCCGGTCCCGCCTGCAACTCGGCTGGC
Organism: Kribbella sp. NPDC051137; assembly: GCF_040682535.1. Taxonomy (NCBI): domain Bacteria; kingdom Bacillati; phylum Actinomycetota; class Actinomycetes; order Propionibacteriales; family Kribbellaceae; genus Kribbella; species Kribbella sp. NPDC051137. The sequence goes on along the minus strand of NZ_JBFBBI010000006.1, from coordinate 127,621 downwards.
ACGCCCGGGACCGCGGCTGGCTCTGAGAGGTTGTCTAGGGCAACTAGCTCAGTTTGGGGCGGCGGCGGATCGGGCGGTGCAAGGTTGCCGGTGGCTTGCCCCGGGTGGTGGCTCTGGTCGGTGCCGGAGCCTCCGCGCGGGGCGAGTCGTCGGACACGCCGGTGAATTCGCCTGTGGGCACCAGGACGAGGACATCGGCCTGCGTGCGCCAGCGATCCAGCTGGGTGTCCAGGTCGGCGGCGTTGAGCCGCTCGGTCCGTAGCACCTGGGTAGCCGCGGTCCACTCGTCGCTGCCCGGGTCCAGGCGCCGTACCGTCGCCGTCCAGCTCGCCAGCCGGTTCATGGCGGGCTTGGCCGGTACGACGACCGTGACCGAGCCTGCCGTTGCGAGTCCGGGGAGTGGTTGCTCGGCACCGTCCGCCGAGTCGGCCAGTACGACGTACTGCCCGTCGACGTTCGCGAACCACGCCGGAACCGCGCGCCGGCCGTCCCAGGCCAGCCAGACCAGTCCGGCCTTCTTCATCACGGCGGCGATGTCCTCAGCACTCTCAGGGCTCACAGGTCCAAGTGTCACACGGTGAATCGGGACACACTGGCAGGGGAAGTGAGCCGGGTCACCGGGCCGGCGGCGGCGGACGCCGTACGCTGCCGGTGACCGGTGGGTAACCGAGCGGAGGTCGACCGTGGTGGACAAGGTGACGGACAAGGGTTTGCGCAGCAGGCGGTCGTGTCTGGCCACCCCGGGGTCGAACCCGCGGTTCCTGGAGAAGGCGAAGGGGCTGGACGCGGACCAGGTGTTCCTGGACCTCGAGGACTCGGTCGCACCGCTGGCCAAACCGGACGCCCGGAAGAACATCGTCGCCGCGCTCAACGAAGGCGGCTGGGGCAACAAGCTCCGGGTCGTCCGGGTGAACGACTGGACCACCGAGTGGACGTACGCCGACGTGATCGAGGTCGTCGGCGGCGCCGGTGCGAACCTCGACTGCATCATGCTGCCGAAGGTGCAGACCGCCGAACAGGTGGTCGCGCTGGACCTGCTGCTCAGCCAGCTGGAGAAGGTGCACGGGTACGAGCCCGGCCGGATCGGCATCGAGGCGCAGATCGAGAACGCGCTGGGGCTCACCAACGTGAACGCGATCGCGACCGCCTCGCCGCGGGTGGAGACGATCATCTTCGGTCCGGCCGACTTCATGGCGTCGATCAACATGAAGTCGCTGGTCGTCGGCGAGCAGCCGCCCGGGTACGACGTCGGCGACGCGTACCACTACATCCTGATGCAGATCCTGATGGCGGCCCGCGCCCACGACAAGCAGGCGATCGACGGCCCGTACCTGCAGATCAAGGACGTCGACGGCTTCCGCCGGGTGGCCGGGCGCTCGGCCGCCCTCGGCTTCGACGGCAAGTGGGTGCTGCACCCCGACCAGATCGCCGCCGCCAACGAGGTCTACTCCCCGCGCCAGGAGGACTACGACCACGCGGAGAACATCCTCGACGCCTACGACCACTACACGTCCGCCGCCGGCGGCGCCCGCGGCGCGGTCATGCTCGGTGACGAGATGATCGACGAGGCCAGCCGCAAGATGGCCCTCGTCATCTCCGCCAAGGGCCGCGCCGCCGGCCTCACCCGCACCGACGTCTGGCAGCCCCCGGCCGACCTAGGGCGTGTCTGACAATTCCCCGCCTACTGCGGGGCACTCGGCACGGCATCTCGCCGCACCGAGCACCTCCTCGCTACGGCGCGGAATTGTCAGACACGCCCTAGACCTGCGCCATGATCGCCAGCAGCTGACCGTCGGGGTCGGGGAAGAACGCCATCCATTCCTCGACCCCGTCGTCGTGTTTGTGGATCAGGTGCGGCGCGGCCTCGAACTCCACCCCACGCTCCCGAAGCTCGTCGTAGGCCACGTTGATGTCGGCGACCCGGAAGTAGAGGATCGACTGCTCACCGCGGTCGTCGGTGGCACGCAGGAACAGCCGGGTCCCACCACAGTCGAAGAACGCCAGATCCCCGAACGTGTAGAGATGCGGCAACCCCAGCACCCCGCCGTAGAACTCCGTCGCCGTGCCGATGTCACTCACGAGCCGCGCGATCTGCCCGATCGCCCCCAGCTGCACCATCTCCGTACCTCCCTGACCCCGTAGGGAACTGTCCACCGGCACCCCGCGCCACGTCCGGAGCTCGGCCCGCCGGTTCAGGCCGAGCTTCCGTACCGCGTTCGCGACGTGGAACTTCACCGCGTCGACGCTCACTCCGCGCCGCTGCGCGATTTCCCGGTTCCGCATCCCGTGCCGGACCGCGTCCACGACCTGCCACTCGGCCGGGGTCAGGACGTCGGGGTGCCGGGGCCGTCCACGTGTGCCCACAAGCACAAGCTAGTGCCTGGGGGCGCGAATTACCCTCCCCCTAGTGCGTCCACACCTTGTAGATGCGGATCGGCTTCGCGGGCGGGCCGTCCTGGTCGGGGTCGGCGATGCCGGCGGCGACCATCCGGTCGAAGGTGGACATGCCGGCGATCACGTGGCCGAGGACCGTGTAGTTCGGGGCGATGTGGGCGAACGAGTGGACGACGAAGAACTCCGACCCGTTGGTCCCCGGTCCCTGGTTGCCGTAGGCAACGGTGCCGCGTTCGTAGGTCTCCTGGCCGGTCACCTCGTCGGGGAACTTGTACCCCGGGCCGCCTTCCTCCTGGCGGTAGATGTCGCCGCACTGCAGCACCCCCAGCCGGGCCGAGTTCGTCAGCCGGAAGCACTGGGTCGCGTCGTAGAACCGGCTTCGCACCAGATGCACGAAGTTGTGCACGCCGCAGGGCGCGTTCGCGCGGTCCATCCGGACCACGAACGGTCCGTAGTTCGTCACGAAGTACACGTCCACCGTGCCCTTGGCGCGGGCGTTCGCGGACGGGATCCGGACCGGCTTCGCGGCCGGGTTGTCCGGCGTCGGAGTGAACTCGCACTTCACCACCGGGCGCGGGTGCCGGTCCGGCGCGGCGGAAGCGGTGGTTGTGGTCAGCGTTGTCGCGACCAGCACGGCCGCGAGCAGGGCGGGAAGCTTCATCCACCCACCGTAGTACTCCGATCGCTGTCCGCAGAGGTTTCTGAAGCTTTTCGTCGTGGGCTCGATCATCCGGCGGTTCGCCGCCTAAGGTGATCCGGTCCGCTGCGGAAGGTGAGTGTGTGAACGGCGAGGTACTGGCAGGTCGGTACCGGTTGCTGACCCTGCTGGGCAGGGGCGGTGCGGGTGAGGTGTGGCAGGCCGAGGACACGGTCCTCGACCGGCAGGTGGCGGTGAAGCTCCTGCGCAGCCTCGACGGCGACCCGATGGACGCTGTCGACCGGTTCCGGGCCGAGGCTCAGTCGGCCGCTCGACTGACACACCCCAACGTGGTGGCGACGTACGACGTCGGCGCCGAGGGCGACCACGTGTTCCTGGTGATGGAGCTCGTCCAGGGCCCGGACCTGGCCAAGCTCATGCGTACGTCGGGACTCCCTCCCGCCGGTCTGGTCGAGAAGATCGCCGTCCAGGGGGCCCGCGCGCTGGACGCCGCGCACGAGGCCGGCATCGTGCACCGCGACGTGAAGCCGGGCAATCTGCTGCTGGCACCCGACGGCACGCTCAAAATGACCGACTTCGGCATCGCCAAGCGCGCCGGCAACGAGACGACCGGCCTGGGCGTCCTGCTCGGTACGGCGTCGTACGTGTCGCCGGAGCAGGTCCGTGGCGAGCCTGCCACCCCTGCCAGCGACTGGTACTCGTTCGGCTGCGTTCTGCACGAGCTGCTGACGGGTACGCCGCCATTCAGCGGGCCGACCGCCGACGTGGTGATGCGCCAGCACCTGGAGGCACCTCCTCCGCTCGTGACACGCACCGACGTACCGGCTGAGCTGGCTGGGCTGGTCACGCACCTGCTGGCCAAGAACCCGGCAGAACGGCCGTCCTCGGCCGCTGACGTCACGGCACTGCTTGCGGCGGCCAACCAGACCCAGGTGCTCGCCTACCCGCCGGCTGCTGCAGCTGAGGTCGTCGGGGTCGGGAAGTGGGAAGAGGACGAAGCGGAGACTCGCATACACCGGGCGCCGGGCCGCCGCGGGTTCCCACTGGCAAAGGTGGGAGTGGCCGCGGGCTTGGTGGTGGCTGCTCTGGTGGGCGCGCTGTTGCTCCGTTCAGGTCTGTCCAACGACCAGCCCACTGCACAGGCCGGCGGTACGCCGTCTGTGCCGGTGCAGAAGGCCACGGTCGCGCCCAAGACGACAAAGACCACCACCACACCCGAGCCGACACCAACGCCTACGAAGACGACGCCCACCAAGAAGCCGACGCAGAACCCGCGGGCCGTCCTGGTGCAGCGGCTCCGGACACTGGCCGCGCAGGTCCGCGCGACACAGCAGCAGGGGAAGAACAGCAAGCCTCCGCGTGACGCTGCCCGCCAGTTGGACGAGGCTGCGCAGGCGGTTGACCAGGGAAACCTGCAGTCCGCCGCACAGCACTTCTACGAGGCGCGGCAGCGGCTGTCCGAGGCCGAGCAGCACCACCGCTGGCAGGCCACCCAGCAGATCGTCACGCTGTTCGTGACGATCGGGAAGTCCCTGCCGCGACCCGGCGGCAACAACAACGAGTGAGCCACGCGACCTCTTACGGGTGGCCGGTGTCACAGCGGGTGTCAGGCTGGTACCACGATACTCACTGGTACGCGGGCCAAGGAGGCGCAGGATGAGCAGGTTGCAGCAGACCGACGGGCTGACCGACATCCAGGAGGAGATCCTGAAGACGGTCCGGGCCTTCGTCGAGGCCGAGATCCTCCCGGTCGCCACCGAGCTCGAGCACCGCGACGAGTACCCGACCGAGATCGTCGAGGGCCTCAAGGAACTCGGCCTGTTCGGGCTGATGATCCCCGAGGAGTACGGCGGACTCGGCGAGTCGCTGCTCACCTACGCCCTCTGCGTCGAGGAGATCGCCCGCGGCTGGATGAGCGTCTCCGGCATCATCAACACGCACTTCATCGTCGCGTACATGCTGCTCCAGCACGGGACCGACGAGCAGAAGCAGAAGTACCTGCCGCGGATGGCCACCGGCGAGGTCCGCGGCGCGTTCTCGATGTCCGAGCCGGGTTGCGGGTCGGACGTCTCCGCGATCAAGACCAAAGCCACTCGCGAAGGCGACGGCTATGTCGTCAACGGCCAGAAGATGTGGCTGACGAACGGCGGCTCGTCGACGCTGGTCGCCGTACTCGTGAAGACCGACGAGGGGCAGGACTCGGTCTACAAGAACATGACCACGTTCCTGGTCGAGAAGGAGCCCGGGTTCGGCGAGGTCGACAAGGGCCTGACGGTGCCGGGCAAGATCGAGAAGATGGGCTACAAGGGCGTCGACACCACCGAGCTGGTGTTCGACGGGTACCGGATCGACGCCGGGCAGATCCTCGGCGGCGTACCGGGCAAGGGTTTCTACCAGATGATGGACGGCGTCGAGGTCGGCCGGGTGAACGTCGCCGCCCGCGGTTGCGGCGTGGCGCGTCGGGCGTTCGAGCTGGGGATCTCGTACGCGCAGCAGCGCGAGACGTTCGGCAAGAAGATCGCCGACCACCAGGCGGTGCTGTTCCGGCTCGCCGACATGGCCGTGAAGGTCGAGGCCGCGCACGAGCTGATGGTGAAGGCGGCCCGGAAGAAGGACAGCGGGTCCCGCAACGACTTCGAGGCCGGCGTCGCGAAGTACCTTGCCAGCGAGTACTGCGCCCAGGTCGTCGAGGACTCGTTCCGCATCCACGGCGGCTACGGCTTCTCCAAGGAGTACGAGATCGAACGCCTCTACCGCGAGGCCCCGATGCTCCTGATCGGTGAAGGGACGGCCGACATCCAGCGCATGATCATCGGCCGCCGCCTCCTCGAGGACTACAAGCTCTGACCGGCCTGCCCGGCGCGCTGGGTCGACGGGCGGGGCGGTGCCGGTCGGCCCAGCGCGCATTGGGGCAGGGCTTGCGGGGACGGGCTAGGCGGGGGCCCGTCCGGGGATCGGGGCCGGGACGCGGCCGGAGCCGTGGCCGGACAGTAGCCAGATGCCGAGCTGGGTGATCTCGTGCCGGACCGAGGCGCCCGACCGGCGGGTGGTGATCAGCCCGGCCTCCCGCAGGACGGTCGCCTGGTGACTGGCGGCTGCCGGGGAGATCTTGCAGCGCTTCGCCAGCTCGGTCGTCGTACACCCGCTGACGGTCGCTTCCAGCGCGGCTGCTCGGGTCGACCCGAGCAGGGACCCCAACGGGTCACTCGACGGCGCAGCCTCCGTCGACGCCTGCCGCAGGATTCCGGGCGCGTGCTGGATCGGGTACACCAGGATCGGTTTCAGGTCCGGGTCCCGCAGCTTCGTCGGTACCTGCCAGCAGAACGCCGAGGGCTGCAACTCGATTCCCCTGCCATCGAGATACAGATCACGGTCGTTCATGTCCAGCACCTGCAGCACCGGTGCGACCCACCGGACCCGCGGGTGCAGCGAAGAAAGCAGCCGGTGGACGCCGTACCGCGCGAGCGTCTCGCCGCGGTGCGCGTGATCGGCGGACACGTGCGTGCCGATCGACTTCCAGTACGGCCGGATGGCCACGTCGTGGTACGTCCGGATCGCCCGGCCGAGCTTCTGCATTGACGTCCGGTCGCCGTGTGCGAGCTCCCGGGTCCACGGTGACGCCGGGCGCCACTTCTGCAGCAGGTCGAGCTGGCTGCGCACCTGGTGCCGCGGTGTCGCCAGCGTCTGCTCCAGCGCGGCGTCGAAGTCCGGCGCGGACTCGGCCGGGGTCAGGAAGTCCGGCGAGTATCCGCGCGCCGGGGTCAGCTCGAGCAGCAGCCGCATCTGGTCCGGACCGACCGTCGTACGCACGTGGCGGCGCCAGTCCTCGAAGATCAGCCGGCCCTCCGAGTGCTGGAGCATGTGCAGGCTCAGCAGCACCTCCCAGAGCGGTGCCGGCCTGGTGGCCACCGTGACCCGGGTCAGGTCGCGCGGCGTGAAATGGATTCGCAGCATCGCAGTCCCCTCCCGTTCCAGGCTGTCACCACGGCCCCCGGCGTCGATCGCGGAAAGTAATCGATTCCTGACCGAACGCGACCTGGGAATTCAATCAAGGCAGGGGAGCGGGCGACAACCGTTTGAACAATCCAATCAGGTAGTACTCCTGGCCATGGCAAAAGGTTGCCACTTCACCTCAACGCACTGAGCGGCGCCGGAGGTTCAAAGCCAGTGGTTCCGCTTGAACAATCGGTAAAGGGTGAAACAAGCGCAGACCATCACGCCGAGCACCACGAAGTACGCGTACTTGAGCCGCAACTCCGGCATGTAGTCGAAGTTCATCCCGTAGATCCCGGCGATCATCGTGGGTACGGCGAGGATCGCGACCCACGCGGAGATCCGGCGCATGTCCTCGTTCTCGGCCACCTGCACCTGGGCCAGCCCGGCCTGCAGGATCGAGCTGAGCAGCTCGTCGAACGAGATCACCTGCTCCTTCACCCGCTGCAGGTGGTCGTCGACGTCGCGGAAGTAGTTCCTGGTCTCGTCCGCGATCAGCGGGTGCCGGACCGTCGCCAGTGCGCGCATCGGCCCGGTCAGCGGCGCCACCGCCCGCTTGAGCTCCAGCACCTCGCGTTTCAGCTGGTACACCCGGTCGATGCTGCGCCAGCCGCGCGGCGTGAACATGTCGGTCTCGATCAGGTCGATGTCGGCCTGCACCGCGTCCGCGACCTCCAGGTACCGGTCGACGACGTGGTCGGCGATCGCGTGCAGTACGGCGCCGGGCCCGGTCGCCAGCCGGTGCTGCTCCTGCTCCAGGGCCTGCCGGAGGCCGGTCAGCTCGCTGTGTTCACCGTGGCGGACGGTGACCACGAAGCCGGGGCCGCAGAACACCATCACCTCACCGGTGGCCACCACCTCGCTGGTCGCGGTCAGGTCCCCGTGCGGGACGTACGTGACCGTCTTGAACACTGCGAACAGCGTGTCGCCGTACCGCTCGAGCTTGGGCCGCTGGTGCGCCTCGGACGCGTCCTCCAGTGCCAGCGGGTGCAGGCCGAACTCGGCGCCGATGATCGCGAGCTGGTGGTCCGTCGGCTGGAACAGGCCGATCCAGACGAACCCCTGGCCGCGGCGCGCCCGGTCGAGGGCCTCGGTGTACGAGTCGACCCGGTCGTCGCGGACACCGTCCCGGTACAGCCCCCAGTCGACCAGGGCACCCTCGAGCTTGCCGCGGACCACCTCGTCGGACGGGCGTCCGGCAGCTCCGCCGCGGCGGGCGAGCACTCGTCCCACACGGCGTGTCGCGCCCATGTCCCATCGTCGCCCGGCCATCAACGGCGAGGCTATCAAGACGTGGTAACCAGCCGTCCGCAATGATGGGGGTTGGAAGCACGTGGAGAGGAACGACGATGACCGCGCAGGGCATGCCCTCGATGGACCCCAGGCCGACCGGTCTGACGATCGGGACCTACGACACCTATCGGGAGGCGCAGCGAGCAGTCGACTACCTCTCGGACGAGAAGTTCCCGGTCGAGCACACGACCATCGTCGGCAACAACCTCCGCCAGGTCGAGAAGATCACCGGCCGGCTCACCTGGGGCCGGGCGCTCACCGCCGGTCTCGCCAGCGGCGCCTGGTTCGGCCTGTTCGTGGGTCTGCTGCTGGGGCTGTTCACCACCAACAACTGGATCGCCGCGGTGCTGACCGGTGTGGTGCTGGGCGCGTTCTTCGGTCTGGTGTTCGGCGGGCTGAGCTACGCGCAGTCGGCCGGCCGGCGGGACTTCACCTCGCGGACCGCGGTGGTGGCGACGACGTACGACGTACTCTGCGACTTCAAGTTCGCCGAGGAGGCGCGCAACCACCTGGCCAAGCTGGCCCTGAAGGGCGAGGTGCACCCGCTGCTGCCGAACCAGACCCTGCAGCAGCCGAACGACTGAGGTGACGTAGATCTCGCGCAAGTGAGAGCCAGACCACGGTCCGGAGGCGCCCGGACCGGGCAGCATGGGGAATCCAGCGGCGAGGAGGATCCGGGATGCAGTTCGGGCGCAGCTACGAGGAGTTCGAGGTCGGGGCGGTCTACAAGCACTGGCCGGGCAAGACGGTGACGGAGTACGACGACCACCTGTTCTGCCTGCTGACGATGAACCACCATCCGCTGCACCTGGACGCGAACTACGCCGGCGAGACCACCCAGTTCGGCAAGAACGTTGTGGTGGGCAACTACATCTACTCGATCCTGCTCGGCATGTCGGTCCCGGACGTGAGCGGCAAGGCGATCGCGAACCTGGAGATCGAGTCGCTCCGGCACGTCGCGCCGACCTTCCACGGCGACACGATCTACGGCGAGACGGTCGTCCTGGACAAGTGGGAGTCGAAGTCCAAGGACGACCGCGGCGTCGTCTACGTGGAGACCAAGGGTTACAAGCAGGACGGCACCGTCGTCTGCCTGTTCCGCCGCAAGGTCATGGTCCCGAAGAACAACTACCTCGAAGCCCGCGGCGGCGAACAACCCGGCCGCCCGGTGCCCGCCTCAGACCAGTGACGGGGCCGGCGCCCTCGTCCGGCTGATCGCGAGCGTGGCCCCGGCGACCACCGTCCACAGCAGGTAGACGAAGTACGTGAAGAAGAACGGTGCCGCGACACCGCAGATCCCCGCGACCAGGCAGAACACCCGCAGCCAGCCGGGCAGCCCGGCCCGGAACGCGAGCACGATCGCGACCACGCCGACGAGCAACGCCGGCGCGCAGACCGCCAGCAGGTTGCCGATCTCGGTGATCGTGTAGATCACCGGATGCGGTACGCCGGTCCGCACCGGCTCGCCGCCCTCGGCCATCGCGACCAGGACGCCGCCGCTGACGAACGCCCCGGTGACGCTGGTCGCGGCAGCCGCGATCGCGAGGGAGCGGAGCTGGTCGGCGATCCGCCGGAGTCCGGTGCCGAAGACAACGAGTCCGAGCGCGGACAGGGCGCCGACGTACCAGAGCGTGAAACCGGCGACGGCGTGCGATCCGGTGATGTACCGGGTGATGCCGGCGTCGTCGTAGCCGCCGCCGGGTGAGCCGGAACCCAGGAACGCGATCGCGGTCCCGGCGCCGTACCCGAGCAGGCCGAGGCCCGCGGATCGGGGAATGGTGTGCATGATGCCTCCTTCACGAATTCGGACGCCTCGACGGTAGGGACGGCGTACCCCGGCCGGCGTCGGTCGCGGTGACGGTTCCGCGGTCCGCACCCGGGCCGATGAGACGTCGTCCGAGCGGATGACGCGGACCGGCGTACCGCGGGCTTACCGTCGGAAGATGAGCCGTCGGAGGATGAGCCGCCGGAGCTGGGTCTTCGACGCGGGGATCGCCCTCGTCGTCGCGGTGCTCGGTGTGCTCGAGGTCGTCCGCGGGCTCGACGCGACCCATCGGCAGGGGCCGCCGTGGGCCGAGATCACGGTGTACGTCGTGACCGGCCTGCTGCTCGTCGTACGCCGGGTCCGTCCGCTCGGCTGCCTGGCCGCGATCGTGGTGGTGAGCCTGGTCGAGTTCGCGATCTTCGGCTCGCCTGAAGGCGGCGGAGTGATGCTGCCCGCGCTGATCGCCGCGTACACGGTAGGCCGCCGTACCGACGGCCGGCGATCCTGCTGGGGCCTGGTGCTGGTCGTCGTGCTCTGGCTCGGATGGTCCGGGCTGGACCCGATGAACACGTCCGCGCGGCTGCGGGTCGCGGCCCTGATCTGGCTGTCCCCGTGGGTGATCGCGTGGCTCGTCGGTGCACTGGTCCGGGCCAGCCGGCAGGCGACGGAGCAGCGGCGGATCGCCCGCCGTGAACGTGCCGCCCAAGCAGTGGCGGGGGAACGGAACCGGATCGCCCGTGAGCTGCACGACGTCATCGGGCACAGCGTCAGCGTGATGACCGTCCAGGCGGCCGCCGTACGGCGAAGGCTCACGCCCGAGCAGTCCGTCGAGCGGGAGGCGCTGGAGACGGTCGAGGCGCTCGGCCGTGAGGCGCTGACCGAGATGCGCCGGATGGTCGGCGTACTGCGGCAGGACGGCGATCCGGTCGCCGACCGGGAGCCAGCGCCCGGGCTGGCCGAAGTCGAGCGGCTGGTGCAGAAGTTCCGGGCCGCGGGGCTTCCCGTGCAGGTGACAGTCAGCGGACGAGCCCGGCCGCTCTCGCCGGGGCTCGACCTGACCGCGTATCGCCTCGTACAGGAAGGACTCACGAACACGCTCCGCCATGCGCTGCGGCCGACCGCCGCGGAGGTGTCGATCGGGTACGACGCGGACCGGCTACGGCTCGCCGTACGCGACGACGGGGCTCCGGTCGGGATCGGCCCGGAGGCCGGCCACGGGCTGCTCGGGATGCGCGAACGCGTCCAGGTGTACGGCGGTGAGCTGACCGCGCGGCCGGGCGCCGACCGCGGGTTCGAGCTGGTCGCGACGCTGCCGTTGGAGCGGTCGTGATCCGGGTCCTGCTGGTCGACGACCAGGTGCTGGTCCGTCGCGGCTTCCGGCTGATCCTCGAGATCGAGCCGGACCTGGAAGTGGTCGGCGAGGCGGCGAACGGGATCGAGGCCGTGGCGCTCGCCGCGGAACTGCGTCCCGACGTCGTGCTGATGGACGTCCGGATGCCCGAGCTCGACGGGATCGGCGCGACTGCCCGGATCACGGCCGCCGGGGGACCGCGGGTGGTGATGCTGACGACGTTCGACCTGGACGAGTACGTGTACGACGCGCTGCGGGCCGGAGCCAGCGGGTTCCTGTTGAAGGACGTTCAGCCCGAGCTGCTGGTGGCCGGCATCCACGCCGTACTGGCCGGCGACTCGCTGCTCGCACCGTCGGTCACCCGGCGGATGATCGAGTCGTACCTGGACCGCCCGCGGACTCCGGACCGGGACGCGCGGGATCGCCTGCGGGCGCTGACGGTCCGCGAGACCGAGGTCCTGCACCTCCTGGCCGGCGGGCTGAGCAACGCGGAGATCGCCGCGCGACTCGTGGTCTCCGACACCACGGTCAAGACCCACGTCGCCCGGATCCTGATGAAGCTCGCCCTCCGCGACCGCGTCCAGGCCGTCATCTTCGCCTACGAGCACGGCCTCGTGATCAGCCGCGGAACCCCCATGACGCCCGGTCCCGTGGCAGGGAACGGGATCGGGCGCCAGGTCGGAGAGACGTAAGGGTCAGTTCAGGAAGAGTTCGATCACCGGGACGAGGACGTTCGGCTTCTGGATCGGGAGCTTCAGCGTCAGTGTCTCCGACGACACACCGCCCATGGTGGTGTTCTGGGCCTGCTGGTGCGGGTCGTTGACGATGCGCTTGATCTCGGACGCGTCGTTCAGGAGCTGGGCGTACTTGACCTTGCCGGCCAGGCCCTGCAGGTGGATGTGGCCCATCGGCCAGGAGAACAGGTGCAGGTACAGGCGGTTGCCCTTCTGGGTGAACCGGCAGTCCGCGGGAGCCTCGTACTCCGACGCCGGCCGCGCACCGCGGATCGAGCGCTCGTGCAGCCGCATCCACTCACCGATGGACGCCAGCGTCGCCAGTGCGCGCGGGTCGAACTCGCCACGCCCGGTCGGGCCGACGTTCAGCAGCAGGTTGCCGTCCTTGGAGACCGAGTCCACCAGCATCTTCACGAGCGTCTCGGGAGACTTCCAGTCCAGGTTGTCCCGGTCGTAACCCCAACTGCCGTTCAGCGTCTGGCACGCTTCCCACAGCACCGGTACGCCGTCGCGCTCCATCGGACCGTCCGGCTGGTACTGCTCGGGCGTCACGAAGTCGCCGGGGATGTCCAGCCGGTCGTTGATCAGGATGTCCGGCTGCAGCTCCCGCACCATCGCCATCAGCTCGACGGATCGCCAGTCGTCGCGTCCCTTGCCGTGGCCGTCGCGTCCGTCGGGGTAGTTCCGGCCCGGGTAGGAGAAGTCGAACCACATGATGTCGACCGGCCCGTAGTTCGTCAGCAGCTCACGGGTCTGCGCGTGCAGGTAGTCGGCGTACACCTGGACGTCCCGCCCGGCCGCCTTCGCGATCGCCTCCTCGTCGTCGCGCTGCGGGTGCACCAGGTCGATCGGGAACTCCGGGTGGTGCCAGTCGATCAGCGAGTGGTAGAAACCGACCCCGAGGCCCTCGGCCCGGCACGCCTCGACGAACTGCTTCACCAGGTCCTTGCCGGCGCCCCAGGCGGTGTGGGCGACCGTGTAGTCGGACACCTCCGAGTCCCACAGGCAGAAGCCCTCGTGGTGCTTCGTCGTCAGTACGGCGTACTTCATCCCGGCCTCGCGGGCCGCCCGCGCCCACTTGGACGGGTCGTACAGGTCCGGCTCGAAGTGGTCGAAGTACGGCTGGTAATCCTCGTCGGTGAGCCGCTCGTAGTTCTTCACCCACTCGTGGCGGGCCGGCAGCGAGTACAGCCCCCAGTGGACGAACAGGCCGAACCGCCAGTCGCGGAACTTCTCCACCGAAGCCGCAGGTGGCGTGTCAGTCATGTGTTTCTCCTTAGGATTAGCGGCCACCCAGTCCGGTGACGAGCAGGCCGCGGACGAGGTGTTTCTGCAGCAGGACGACGAGCAGCACGGTGGGCACCATTGCCATCACCGATGCGGCCATCATCAGGTTCCACTGGGTGCCCTGCTGGCCGACGAACTGCGCCAGGCCGAGCGGGACGGTGCCCTTGTCCTCGACGCTGTTCACGATGATCAACGGCCACAGGAAGCTGCCCCAGAAACTGATGAAGGTGAAGACGGTCAGTACGGCGATCGCGGGCCGTGCGAGCGGCAGCATGATCCGCAGGAACGAGCGGAACGGCCCGCACCCGTCCACCCGGGCCGCCTCCTCGAGCTCGGCCGGGACGGTCAGGAAGAACTGCCGCAGCAGGAACGTCCCGAACGCGGTGAACGCCCACGGCAGGATCAGCGCCCAGTAGCTGTCCACCCAGCCGAGCGACTGCATCAGCCAGTACATCGGCACGATCAGCACCTCCTGCGGCACCATCAGCGTACCGAGGAACAGCACGAACAGTTGCTCCCGGCCCCTGAATTTCAGCCGCGCGAAGGCGTACGCCGACATACTCGACGCGCACACCACGACCAGCGTCCCGGTGACCGCGACGAACAGGCTGTTCAGGAAGTACTTGCCGAACGGCGCGAACGTGAACGCGTCGGCGTAGTTCTGCCAGCGGATCTGCGACCCGAACAGGTGCGGCGTCGGCGTGAACACCTCGTCCGCGGGCTTCAGCGACGTGGAGACGGCGTACACCAGCGGGCCGAGGAAGACGATCGCGACCGCGACCAGCAGGACGTGGGAGACCACCCGGCGGAGATTCTCAGACGTCATAGTTGACCCACTTCCGCTGGCCGACGAACTGGATCGCGGTGATGCCCATGATGATCACGAACAGCACCCATCCGGCCGCCGACGCGAGTCCCATGCTGAGGAACTGCCAGCCCTGGTTGTAGACGTACATGACGATCGTCTGGGTGGCGACACCCGGACCGCCCTGGGTGAGGATGAACGGCTGCGCGAACACCTGGAACGACGTGATCAGCGTCATCGTGGTGGCGAAGAACAGCGACGGCGTGATCATCGGCCAGGTGACGTACCGGAACCGCTGGAACGGGCCGGCGCCGTCGATCTGCGCGGACTCCAGCTGGGACTGCGGCACCTGGTCGATGGCCGCGGAGAAGACCAGGAAGTTGTACCCGAACCCCTGCCAGATCGACATCGCGACGATCGCCGGCATCGCCCAGTTCGAGGAGCCGAGGAAGTTCGGCGCGTGGATCCCGAACCAGCTGCCGAGGCCGGCGTCGAGCAGTCCGCCGGGCTGGAACAGCAGCCGCCAGACCATCACGTTCGCGACCATCGGGGTCATCACCGGGATGAAGAACAGCACCCGGAACGCCTGCCGGCCCTTGATCTTCGGGCCGAGCCAGGTGGCCAGCCCGAGCGAGACGATCACGTTCAGCGGTACGTACAGCACCACGAACAGCGCGGTGTTCAGGACCACGCGGCGGAACACCGGGTCGCCCAGCAGGTGCGAGTAGTTGCCGAAGCCGAGGAACTTCCGGTCGCCGAACACCGGCCAGTCGAACAGGCTGATCGCGAGCGCCATCGCGGTCGGGAACAGCGTGAAGAGGGCCAGCCCGCCGAGACTCGGGGCGAGGAACACCGACGCGTACCGGCCGTCCTTGCGAAGCGCGGGCCGGCGCCCCGGCCGAACACTCTCGGCCGGGGCGACGGTTTCGTTCACGGTCACCATCAGGACCCAGCGCCCGCCTGGTCCTGGATGGTCTTCAGCGCCTGGTCCGGCGGGATCTCACCGTTCAGCGCCTGGGTGCCGAACCGGGTGAGCAGGTCGTTGACCTGGACCCAGTTCTTCGAGGTGACCAGCGGGACCGAGTGCTCCGACGCGTACTCGATGACCTCCTTGGCCTCCGGGATCTTGGCGGCGGTGAACCAGGCCGGGTGCGCGGCGGTCCGGGCCGGGTACGCGCGGCCCGCCGAGGCCAGCGTGGTCAGCGGCTTCTCGCTGGTCATCGACATGATCGCCTGGAACGCGGCGTCCGGCGTCTTGCAGGACCGGGAGATCCCGAACCCGGAGCCGGCCGTGAAGGTCTTGGACCCGTCCGGCCCGGCCGGGATCGGCGCGATCCCGAGGTTGAACTTGACCTTGCCGAGGGTGTCGATCAGCGACCACGGCCCGTTCAGCTGCATCGCGGACTTGCCCGAGGTGAACTGGGTGGTCTCGAAGTCGCCGTTGCCGGACGGCACCTGCGGCGCGATCTTGTCGGTCCGGACGAAGTTCGCGTACGTCGTGAACCCGTCGACGAACTTCTGGTCGGTGAGGTTGAGCTTGCCGTCGGCGAGCGGCTCCGCGCCGGTCAGCGTCCGTACCCAGGAAGTCACACCGAGATCTCCGGGCGACGTCACCAGGCCGGTCCGGCCCCCGGTCGTGAGCTTCTTCGCGGCGGCCTCGAACTCGTCCATCGTCCAGCCGGGCTTCGGGTCCGGGACGCCGGCGGCCTTGAACAGGTCCTTGTTGTAGAAGATCACCATCGGGCCGGAGTCGTACGGGATCGCGATCTGCTTCCCGTCCGACTTCAGGCCGTCCATGATCGGCTTGTCGAAGTCCCCGGCCTTGAGCCCGTACTTCTTCATCAGGTCGTCGAGCGGCAGCATCGCGTTCGCGTACGACGCCAGCCGGAGCGACTGCATGCCGATGATGCACGGCGCCTTGCCGCTGGCCAGCAGGGTGCCGATCTTGGACCAGTAGTTGTTCCAGTCCGTGCCCTGGAGCTTGACGGTGATGCCGGAGTGATCGACGTGCGCCTGGTCGGCGACCTTCTGCCACGCCGCCTGGTCCGCGGTACCGCCGATCCAGAACTGCCAGGTCAGATCGGCCTTGTCGGCCGACCCGGACCCGCTGCTGCCGCCGTTCCCGCCACCGCAGGCGGCCACGGCGGTCAGGGCCAGCACCGCGCCGGCCGCGGTCAGCCAGCGGCGTGCCCGCGCTGGTCTTCCTCTCATCCTGACCTCCAAGGAAAGCTGTGAGTCATCCGATCAATATGTTGGATCTTTGAGCGGAGTCAACAGCTCGGCACCTTATTTCAGGAAGAAAACGAAGGCGCCACGCTCTAGCGGTCGACCTAGACGTCCGATGTATGGTCCGGATACATCGGACCTATCAGGGGTTGGGAGGGATGCTGTGGCGGTCACCGATACCGCGATCGAGGCGATCAAGCAGATGATCGTGAGCGGCGAACTGCAGCCCGGCGACCGGCTGCCGCGGGAGGCCGACCTGGCCGCGCGGCTCGGCCTGTCCCGGAACTCGCTGCGCGAGGCGGTCAAGGCGCTGGCGCTGATCCGGGTCCTCGAGGTCCGGCAGGGCGACGGCACCTACGTGACCAGCCTGGACCCGGCGCTGCTGATGGAGACGATGGCGTTCGTCCTGGACCTGCAACAGGACGCCTCGGTGCTGGAGTTCTTCGAGGTACGCCGGATCCTCGAGCCGGCCGCGGCCGCCCGGGCGGCGCTGCGGATGCCGGACACCGAGGTCACCGCGATGCGCGCACTGCTCGACGACCTCGGCGAGGACCCGTCGGCGGACGACCAGCTGGCCTGCGACGTGGAGTTCCACCGGCTGCTCGCGATCGGCAGCGGCAACCGGGCACTGGCCTCGATCATCGAGAGCCTGCGGCAACCGACCTACCGGGCCCGGATCTGGCGCGGCCTGACCCAGACCGGAGCGGTGCACCGCTCGCTGGCGGAGCACCGCTCGATCCTGGACGCGATCGCCGCCCGCGAACCGGAGGTCGCCCGAGCCTGGGCGACCGTCCACATCGCCGGCGTGGAGCGCTGGCTGAACGAGATGGTCAGTCCCGAGCCGGACGCAGCTCCAGCAGTACTGCGGACGGCATCGGCAGCGTCACCTCGACCGACGATCCGTCCCATTCGGCAGCGGCTGTGACCAGCTGCGTCCGCTCGGCCAGGTCGGCCAGCTCCGCGTCGCTCGGCCAGTCGGGAAGACCCGCGGCGGCGGTGGCGACGTCCGCGGTGCCGATGGCGAGCGCGGTGGTGCTGACCTGCCAGGTCGGGTCCACGCCGGGGAACTGGACGCGCACCGCTCTGGTCAGCGCACGATCGCCGGCGGCTTTGGTCTGGTCGAGTGTCAGGTTCCACAGCAGTACGGCGATCCGGTCGCGGTCGCGGGACGCCCACGCCTCGACGAGACTGCCGCCGCCGTCACCGTCGTACGTGACCGGCAGCTCGACCGGCCCGAGGCGGCTGAGCAGGGTCAGTGCGTGGTACCGCGGTTTCCGCAGGCCGCCGACGGTCTGCAACCCGAACCCGCCGTGCAGGAGCCGCGGCGGCCGGCCGAGTTCCTCGAAGTGGTCGGAGGCGACCCAGTACGAGAGCGCGTCGATCCGGCCGGCCGCGGACCGCATGCCGCGGAGCAGGAACACCCCGGAGAACACCGAGTCGTTGATCGGGTTGAAGTGCGTCGGCGTCACGCCCCACTCGGTCCACAGCACCCGCGCGTCCGGGAACCCGTGCCGCTCCAATGACGCCCGTACGTCGAGCGGCGGGCTGCCGTAGGTGTGCGTCGACACGAAGTCCACCGGGGTGTCGTGCTGTGCCGCGTGCGCCAGCAGGTCGTCGACCCATCCGGCCGCGGCCGACGACGGGCCGCCGACCTGCAGGCGTGGATCGACGGACTTCACGGCGGCTGCGGACACGTCGTACAGGTGCAGGTACTCGGCCTTCGTGCCGGACCAGAACACCTCGAGGTTGGCCTCGTTCCACACCTCGAAGTCCCAGGTCAGCACCTCGTCCAGCCCGTACCGGTCGACGAGGTGCTGGACGAGGGCCCGCACCAGGCCGTGCCAGCGCTCGTACGACGCCGGCGGCGAGATGATCGCGCCGTACCCGAAGATCGTCCGGTCCGGGTCGCTCGCCAGCTCGCGCGGCATGAACCCGAGCTCGACCACCGGCCGCAGCCCGATCCCGAGCAGCTTGTCGTAGATCTGGTCGACGACCGAGAAGTCGTAGGCGTCGCCATCGACAACGTGGGTGTCGTCGTGGAAGATCGCGTGTGCGCGCACCGTCCGGACGCCGAGCTCGTCGTGCACCCGGCGCAGCGCGTCCTCGAGTTCGGCGCCGATCTCGTGGCCGCCGGTCAAGTCCTTGCAGAGCAGCTGACTCAGCCGTTCACTGCCGATCATCGGTGTCCACGGCTTCGCCAGCTCGGTGCCCTCGGCAACCACGTCGACGGTCACGGTGACGGTCGGGGAGATGCTCCCGGCAACCAGCGGTACGGCGCCGACGGTGTGGCTCGGCCGTCCGTGGGCGGTCACCTCGGGCACGCTCGCGACCGCGTAGCGGTACGGCGTACCCGGAGTGCACGTGGTGTCGACGTACGGCGGCGACGGGACCGAGAGCACGTCGCCGCTGTGGTGGTCGACCGGTTCCAGCGGACCGTGCGCACCGGCTCCGCGAAGGATCAGGTAGCCGGCCGCGCCGTCCACCGGCGACCAGTCGATCGTCACCTGGCCGACGCCGCCGACCGCCCTGATCTCCTTCGGCGGATCGAGCTCCGGGAAGGCGAACGCGCGCTCCTCGTCACTGCGAAGGGCGATCCGTTCGTCCCAGTCGGTCTTGGCGTCTTCCTGCATCTACAGAACTCCCGACTCGAACTGTTCCATCGCGATCAACGGCCGGATCCGCTGCTCTACCGTCCGGCTCGCGAAGCTCCGCCGGATCAGGTCGTTGCCGAACACGTTGCCGATCGCACCCATCACCATCGCCTGGTCGAGCGACAGGTACCGCTTGGCGATCAGCCCGGACTTCGTCGCGACCGAGTCGTAGAACCCGCCGGCGCCGTACGCGTGCAGCGTGTCCTCGATCTTGCTGAGGTTGTCGATCGCCTGCCGCGGTGCGTACGCCATCGCGAGGAACGCCGCGTGCGGGGTGACCACACCGTCGCCGTACGCCGGGTTCGGGTTGGTGCCTTCGCGGCAGCCCTCGAAGCCCGCGTCGTAGTTCGTGCCCTCGAGGTCGGACGGGTAGCCGCCCGGGTCCATCCCGATCGGCTCGACGCCGTAGACGGAGTACCCGCCCTTCGGGTTCGACGCGGGGGAGAAGCCCCAGTAGCCGTACTTCGCGTCGTCCAGCCCGTGCTCGATCTGCGCGCGCACCGTCAGCGGGTGGTTGATGCCCCAGCTGCGCGGCGCCCAGGTCGCCTCCGGTACGAACAGGTCCGGCATCAGCGACTCGAACATGTCACCGCCCCAGGACGGCACCAGCCGCATCCCGCGGTACTCGTACGTGCCCTCGAAGACGTCCAGGCCGAGGTACGTCCGGTGCACGCCCTTCGGCTTCTGCTCCACCCACGACCAGTCGCACGTGTCGGGGAAGGTGCGGTACGTCGCGAAGTACTGCGTGTGCGGGACCTGGTCGAGCGCGAACCCGACGTAACCGGCGATCCGGGCCTCGGTGTTGCAGGTGTCGTAGTGGAACTTGCGGTAGTACACGTCCGGGCCGACGCCGGCGTGGTTGCCCTTGTCGGTCTCCTCGTCCGGCGGCGGGGTCTCGAAGAAGCCGCCGCGCATCAGGCCCCCCGGGCGGGCCGCGGGGTTGTAGTAGTACTTGAAGTTCATCCGGTTCAGCAACAGGTCCGCGAGGGCGCGGGCGCCGGGCTCCGCGTTCCGCACGACCATCAGCGCGCAGGCGAACCAGGCGTTGTCGACGCTGGACACGAACGGCGTGATCGGCCGGGTGCCGTCGGGATCGACGTACCGCACCTCGCCGGTCGCCTCGTCGTACCAGTTGAAGTACATTCCGCTCGGCACGTGGTGCACGGCGTTCTTCATCGTCGTCAGCGTCTGCGTGATCCGGCGCAACGACTCCCGCGGCGAGATGATCCCGAGGTGTTTGGCGACGACCGTGCTCCACAGATAGCCGCCGATGTTGGTCGGCGAGGTGTAGTTGCTGCGCACCGGGTTGCTGACGGACTCTCCGATGTTGTCGGCGGGCAGCCCTGTCCGCTCGTCCGTCATGGCAACGATGCTGCGCCAGGTGTCCCGCGCCCATCGCCCCACGAGAGCCCGGTCGGCAGGGCTGGGAACCCAACGGCTGTTGGTTGTTCCTCCGAATGCGGGTGATGCGACCCCCGCAAGGCCGATTGCTCCGGTGGAAGCGAGCAGAGTACGACGACTGATGAAGGCGGTCATCTGAGGTCTCCTACTTGAGTCCGGTAATGGCGATGCCCTTGGTCACATGCCGCTGGAACGCCAGGAAGATGACGAGCACCGGTACGACGACCACGACCGCGCCGGCCATCAACAGGCCGTAGTTCTGCGCGTTCTGTCCGGTGGAGTACAGGGCGAGGGCGACGGGCAGGGTGTACTTGTCCTCGGTCTGGGCGATCACGAGCGGCCAGAGGAAGTTGTTCCACGATCCGAGGAACGTGAGGATGCCGAGCGTGGCCAGCGCCGGGCGGGTCAGCGGCAGCATGATCCGGGCGAAGATCCCGAGCTCGCTGGTCCCGTCGACCCGGCCGGCGTCCATCAGGTCGTCGGGCAGCCCGAGGAAGAACTGCCGCATCAGGAACACGCCGAACGGCGAGACCAGGAACGGCAGGATCAGC
Source organism: Kribbella sp. NPDC051137 (assembly GCF_040682535.1). Taxonomy (NCBI): domain Bacteria; kingdom Bacillati; phylum Actinomycetota; class Actinomycetes; order Propionibacteriales; family Kribbellaceae; genus Kribbella; species Kribbella sp. NPDC051137. The sequence goes on along the minus strand of NZ_JBFBBI010000006.1, from coordinate 106,512 downwards.
CCCGGGTACGAGTTCGCCAGGCCGGCGTTCGTGACCAGCACGAACAGCGGCACGAACGTCACCATGCCCGGGATCATCAGGGTCGCCATGACCAGGACGAACAGCGCGTTGCGTCCCTTGAAACGGAGCTTCGCGAGCGCGTACCCGATCATCGAGCAGAACGTCAGGTTGCCGGCCGTCACGGCCAGGGCGACCAACGCCGAGTTGAGGAAGTACCGCGGGAAGTTCGCCTTGCTGAACAGCTCCCCGTAGTTCTGCGTGGTCGCCTCCTGCGGCCACCAGGTAGGCGGCACCCGCAACAGCTCGCCCTGCGTCTTGAAGCTGCCGAGCACCATCCACAGGAACGGCGCCGCGACCGCGACCAGCCCGAGTACTCCGATCAGGTAGATCCACCAGGTTCGGCGCATCATTTCTCCCTCAGCAGCCGGAACTGGATGAACGTGACCACCGCGATGACGACGAACAGGATGTACGCCATCGACGTCGCGAGACCGTAGTTGCCGAAACCGAACTGCTGGTAGGCGTACATCGAGACCGACGTCGTGCTGTCCAGCGGCCCGCCCTGGGTCATCACCATCGGCTCCTCGAAGAACTGCAGGTACCCGATCCCGGTGGTGACAGTGGTGAACAGGATCGTCGGGCGGAGCAGCGGCACGATCAGGTACCGGAACCGTTGCCAGGAGCCCGCACCGTCGAGCTGACCGGCCTCCTCCACGGACTGCGGGATGCCCTGCAGCCCGGCCAGGAAGATGATCATCGCGGACCCGAAGTTCCGCCAGACAGCCATCGCGATCAACGACGGCATCGCCCAGGTCGTCGACCCGAGCCAGTTCGGTCCCTGGATGCCGAACCAGCCGAGCACGGTGTTCACCAGACCGTTGTCCGGCGACAGCACGAACCGCCAGATCACCGCGATCGCGACGATCGAGGTCACGACCGGCAGGTAGTAGCCGACCTTGAACAGTGCCTGGAACCGCTTGACCCCACGGTCCAGCAGCACCGCCGCGGCCAGCGCGACCACCAGCGTCAGCGGCACGCCGAGCACGACGAAGTACGCGGTGTTGAACGCCGCTTTGCGGAACGTCTCGTCCGACAGTGCCTTGGCGTAGTTGTCGAACCCGACCCCGTTCACGGCGAACGGCGTCCGCAGGTCCCGCTGCCGGATGTCGGTGAAGCTCATTCCGAGCGAGCCGAGCACCGGGCCCGCTGTGAACGCGAGGAACAGGACCACGAACGGCAGCACGAGTACCCAGGCAGCGACGGCCTCGCGACCGGCTCGCTGCCGCGGACGCCCGGGCGAGGCGGACCGCCGTACCGCCCGGGGCTCCTTCTCGGTGACGAGGGTCATCTGATCAGCTGCCGCCGGTACCGATCGCCGTCGCCTTCGACTGGATCGCCTTGGCGGTGTCGGCGGGAGACACGTTCTTCCGGACCATCTTCTCGGTCTCCGCGTCGAACGCGGTCGCGACCTGCTCCCAGTTCACGATCGCCGGCGGCGCCTTGGCGTCCTCCAGCTGCTGACCGAACACCGGCAGCAACGGATCCGAGGCGATGCTCGGGTCCTGCCAGGCGCTCTTCACGGCGGGCAGATCCGACGACATCTTGAACCAGGCGGCCTGCGTCTTCGAGTCGGACAGGAACTTGACCAGCTTCCACGCGCTGTCCTTGTTCTTCGACGACTTGAACACCACGAAGTCCGACCCGCCGACGAACGACGTCGACGTCTTGTTCTTCGGCATTCGGAACACGCCGATGTTCGGCTTGATCGCGTCTCCGCCGGCCTTGGCCACCGAGCCCGCCATCCACGGACCGGAGATGAACATCGGCACCTGCCCGTTGACGAACTGCGCCTCGGTCTGGTTCGGCGGCAGGTCCGTCCCGGCCAGCTTGTCGGTGAAGAAGCTCTTGTAGTACTTCAGCCCCTCCTGCATTTCCGGGCTGTCCAACGTGAACTTCTTCTGGTCCGCATCCGTGATGCTTGCGCCCGCCGACCAGGCGAACGGCATCACGACCTGCCACGAGCCGGCCCCGACGCCCAGGTTGATGCCGTACTTCGCGCCGGCCTTCTCCTTCATCGCCTTGGCCATCGCCTTCAGGCCGTCCCAGTCCGTCGGCGGGGTGCTGAAGCCGGCCTTCGCGGCCAGGTCCTTGCGGTAGAACACCAGCCGCGTCTCGACGTACCAAGGCACGCCGTACTGCGTCCCGCCGACCTTCGTCGTGTCGAGCGCGCCCTCGTAGAAGCCGGAGTTGTCGAAGCCCTGCGGTGTCGGGTCGAGCGCGCCGAGGTCGGCGAACTCGCCCATCCAGGTGGTGCCGACCATCGCGGCGTCCGGTGGCTTACCCGCGGCGATCGCGGTGGTGAACTTGTCGTGTGCGGCGTCCCACGGGATCGGCGTCACGGTCACGTTGACGCCCGGGTTCGCCTGCTTGAACTGGTCGATCAGCTTGGGCAGGTTCTCGCCCTCGGTGCCCATCGCCCAGACGGTCAGGTTGCCGGTCGCCGGTCCTTCGCTGACCGTCGTGGTCGGCTGCGAACCGGAGCCGGTGCCGGTGTCGCTCGAGCGGCCGCAACCGCCGAGCGCGAGCGCCGCCGCGGTCAGTGCAGCGCTGCCGATCACCAGCCGGCGGCGGATGCTGTGGGTGAACATGTGCTGACTCCCTCACTCGGTTACTGCGTGCATCCCCCGGTTGGTGCCGCAGCTGTCCCGCAGCACCAGTTGTGTTGCCAGTACGTCGTTCCGCGCCCGCGTGCGCACCCCGGTCACTCGCTCGTGCAGCCGCTCCGCCGCCGTCCGCCCCAACTCGGCCATCGGCTGCCGCACCGTCGTCAACCCCGGCGACACGTACCGCGCCGCCATCACGTCGTCCCACCCGGTCACCACGATGTCGTCGGGTACGCCGACGCCGTGCGAGGTCAGTGTGGTCATCGCGGCGAGCGCCAGTTCGTCGTTCGCGCACACCAGCCCGTCCGGGCGGCCGCGGCCGGATTTGATTGCCTGGAGCACCGTTTCGGCGAATTGCCGGCCTCCCACTTCGGTCAGCGGGACGCGCGCGGGTGCCGGTGCCTCCAGTCCCCGGTTCCGCAGGGCTTTCGCGAACCCGACGTACCGCTCGGAAACGTCGTACGAACCGTCCGGGTCGCCGACGAAGAGCAGGTTCGTCCGGCCGTGGTCGAGCAGTCGCGTGGTCAGTTGCTCCGCGCTGCCCGCACTCTCGCTGCGGACCGAGTCGCAGCCGGCCACCGGTGCGTGGGCGACCAGCACGACCGGAACTCTGGCGCCGCGCAGGTCCTGGATCGTGGCCAGGTCCAATGCGTTGCCGTGGACAACGATCCCGTCGACCCGGCTGGCCAGGTCGCGGACGCTCCGGCGTGGATCCGGGTTGCCGTGCATGACCGTGATGACGACGCTCTGGCCGTGCTCGCCGGCCCAGCGCTCGTACCCCATCAACCAGTCGGCGTAGAACGGACCGGCCAGGTCGGGCAGGACCAGACCGTGCGCTTCGTGCCGTTGGACGGCGAGGCTCCGGGCGGCCCGCAGCGGTACGTAGTTCAGCTCCTGCGCAGCCTGGTCCACCCGCGCCCGTGCCTTCGCCGACACCGGTCCGGTCCCTTGCAGGACGCGCGAGACCGTCGCGATCGACAGCTTCGCGCGGGCCGCGACGTCGTAGATCGTCGCCGGCCGGCCAGTGGGTCCGGTAGGCATCGGGGTCGCTCCTGGGCGAAAGTGGAAGCGCTTACAGTTTGAGTACCTTGCCCTGGATCGTTCGAACGGTCAAGACCTCGTGGTGGGTCTGAGAGGATGCACGCGTGACCACAGAGGAGCGAGTGGACCGGGTCTTCCTGGTCCGGCACGGGGAAACCGAGTGGAGCAGGTCCGGGCGGCACACGTCCGTCACCGACCTCCCGCTGACGCCCGAGGGCGAGCGCGTCGCCGCGAGTCTGAAGGAACGGCTGGCGGGGGAGTCCTTCGACCTGGTGCTGACCTCACCGCGGCAACGCGCCCGGCGTACGGCGGAACTAGCCGGCTTTCCGGACGCGCAGGTCGACGAGGATCTGGCCGAGTGGGACTACGGCGACTACGAGGGCATCACCACCGCCGACATCCGCAAGACCGCGCCCGGCTGGACGATCTGGGACAGCCCCGTCCCGAACGGCGAGACGCCCGAGCAGGTCGCCGCCCGCCTCGACCGCGTCAACGCCCGCCTGGCCGCGGTCCCCGGCGACGTCCTGGTCTTCGGGCACTCGCACGCCCTCCGGTCGCTGACCGCCCGCTGGCTCGAACTCCCGGTCACCGAAGGCCGTCACTTCGTCCTCGACACCGCCACCATCTCCACCCTCGGCTGGGAGCGCGACGCCCCCGCCATCCTCCACTGGAACAGCTGACCCGTTCCGGTCGAGGTCCCGCCACCGCTGGTGTCGAACGAGGTGGATCCGGCCGTCGAGCTCCACGCGGCCTTGGGCCCGGCTTTTCGGAACTTAGTTGCCAGTAGGTGCCGAAAAAGTTCCGGAAAGGCGGGAGACGAGGGTGTCTGCGCGGGCGTGGCGGTGGGTGGGGCGGAGGCGGGTGGTCTGGTTCAGGACGGCTTGGCCGTGGAGGGCGCTCCACAGCACTTCGGCGAGGGTCTCCGTGTCGCCGTCGGCGAACGGTTCGACGGCGGCGACGAACTGGTCGAACGCGGACTTCAGTGCGGCGGGGCTGTCCGGCGTACCGAAGGACAGTGCCGTCGGGCGGACGAACATCGCCTCGTAGACGGCCGGGTGATCGGCCGCATAGTCGAGGTACGCGTGCGCCAGAGCGGGTAGCCCGCCGGCCTCACGAGCTTCGCGCAGTACGTCGGTCAGCTCGGCGATGCCCTGGAGCGCGACGGCGTCGGAGATCGCGTTCATGTTCTTGAAGTGGCCGTAGAGCACGGGCTGGCTGTAGTCGACGGCCTCGGCCAGCCTGCGGGTGGTGACCGCGTCCCAGCCGTCGGTCTCGGCCAGCTCGCGGGCGGTACGCAGGATCAGCTCACGGCGCTCCTCGCGGGCCCGCTCGCGGCGTGACGTCGTCGGCATGGATCGAATACTAGCACCGCTAGACAATCTAGCGACGACAGGGTTAGCATCGCTAGGAAAATTAGCGCTGCTAGATCAGAGGAGTTTCACGATGCGCCGCTTCACCACCGTCCTGACCGTCCTGCTCGGCGTCTTCCCGCTCACGTTCGGCACCCAGTTCCTGGTCGCCGGGCACACCGCCGCCCCGAGTTTCGGCATCGCCGAGTGGCCGACCGGCGTCGCCGCCGGGTACTTCGCGGTGAAGGGCATCCGCGACATCGTCCTCGGGCTGAACCTGCTCACGCTGTTCGCGCTCGGCCAGCGCCGCGCCACCGGCATCCTGATGGCGATCACCGCGCTGATCCCGATCACCGACATGATCACGGTCTTCACCCACGGCGGCCCGGCCGCCACCGCGCTCGGCGTGCACGGACTGACCGCGCTCGTGATGCTGTTCGACGCGTTCCTCCTGATCCGCGAGCGTCAGTCGGCCGAGGTGCTCGAGCCGGTCCACTCGTAGAAGTCGATCGTGCAGTACTCGCGGAACCCGAGCGACTCGTACACCGGGCGCCCGGCCGCGGACGATCCGAGTACGGCGTACTCCGGGCCGGCGTCCCGGAGTACGCCGTACGTGACGGCCGCCCCGATCCCGCGGCGTCGCACAGCGGGGAGGGTCATCACGAAGTACAGCCCGGCGACATCCGCGCCGAGGAACACCGTGGCGGTCCCCACCGGCGCGCCGTCGAGCCGGGCGAGGTAGTGCCGCCACGGGTCGCGGTACCCGAGCTTCCGGTACGTCGACGCCACCCACCGCGCCTCACGCTCGCCCTCGCCGAACCCCTGCCCGAGCGTCGCCTCCCACACTGCCAGCGCGTTGTCGTCCGCGACCCGCGTGATCGACAGCCCTGGTACGTCGCGGGGCGCCTCGAGTTCGGCGATCCGTACGGCCATGCCCGGCTCCGACCCGGCGGGCGTGAAACCGGCCGCGGTCAGCGCCGTACGGTCGATGTCCATCGACGGACCGACGTGCCAGGTGCCCGGGACGTCGTACTTCTTCAACTCCGCAAGGGATTCCGCGATCACGTCGGAGCCGGACGCGCGGACGACGGCGTTGTGGTAATCGATGGGCGACCCACCGATCGTCCAGGTCGCGCGGTCGTCGGCGCGCTGTGAGCCGCCGCCCGCCGCGCCCATCGCCATCAGTAGCCCGGCCGCGTTCTCCTCGATCGCCCGTACGACGTCCATCCGCCCAGTCTGGGGGTCAGCCGAAGAAGTCGCGAGCCCATTCCCGGAAGGTGCCCGCGGGCCGGCCGAGGACGCGTTCGACGTCGTCGGTGACGGTCTCCTCGCCGCCCGAGCGGATCAGCTCGGCACCGCGGAGGGCGACCGTCACGACCGCCTCGTCCAGCCCGGCGGCGCGGAGCTGCTCCGCGTAGATCTCCGGCGGTACGTCGACCACGCTCAACGGTGATCCGAGTACGTCGGAGAGCACCGCGACCTGGTCGGGGACGCTCAGGAGTTCGGGGCCCGTCAGTGTGTAGGTCTGCTCGTGGTGATCCGACAGCAGCACCTCCGCGGCGACCGCGGCGACATCGCGCGGATCCACGAAGGCGTGCCTGCCGTCACCGGTCTGGTTCGGGATCGGGTGCCCGGCCTCGATCGCGGGGAGCCAGCGCAGCACGTTCGAGGCGAACCCGGCGGGCCGCAGGATCGTCCAGGTCAGTCCGCTCTCCCGGACGGCGCGCTCGCCGGCCGCGTGCCAGTTCGCCGGCATCTGCTCGTCGGTGCTGCCGATCGCCGACAGCTTCACGATCTTCCGTACGCCGCTGTCCACCGCCGCGTCGACCAGCGCCCGGTCGTGCGCCGGGACCCACGGACCGGGCGCGGTCAGCGCGAACACCGTGTCCGTCCCGTCGATTGCCTTCCGCAACGAGTCCGGGTCGTCGAAGTCGCCCTGTACGAAGGAGTCGTGGGGCTTCCGGGTCATGCCGCGCACCGGCGCCCCGCGGGCCTCCAGTTGCCGGACGAGTTCACTGCCGATGGTGCCGGTCGCACCCGTAACCAGAATCATGCCCGCCACCTTGCCGACGGTCCGGCGACCGGGGATAGGAACTTTCGGTACTACGGAACGCGCCCGCCGGCTGGTTACGCTCGAAGCGTGCACCCGTGGATCGAGACCGTCACGCTGACGCCGGCGACCACGCCGATCACCGTCCTCCCGCCCGACCCGGCGACCACGGTGGTCTGGCGGATGACACCAGCCGGCGACAGCGACGTACTGGTTGCAGGCCCGCGTACGTCGGCGGCGTACCACCCGACCAAGGACCTGCCGGTCTGCGTTCGCCTGCGGATCCGCCCGGGCGGGGTCATCCCGCTGCTGGGCACGTCGCCGGACCAGTTGGTCGACCAGGTAGTACCACTCCACGCCCTCTGCGGCCGCTCGGCAACCACACTCGCCGACGAACTCGTCACCTACCGCCACGAGCCCGACCAGGCGGCGCAGGTCCTGCAGGACTACCTGATTGCCCGGCTGCCGTCGCGGCTGCCGACCCAAGTGGTGCTGGTCCGCGATGCGGCCACGGAGCTGACGGCCCCGCCGCCCGGCGCGGCGATCTCGCCGGTGGACGCCGCTTGCCGGCGAGTGGATGCGGCTGCGGCCCGGCTCGGGGTCAGCGAGCGGTATCTGCGGCGCGTGTTCCGCCAGGCGGTGGGTGTTTCGCCGAAGCACTTCGCGCGGATCGCCCGCGTACGCAGGGTGATCGGCACCCGCCACTCCTGGGCCGACACCGCGGCGTACGCCGGTTACACCGACCAGTCGCACCTGATCGCCGACTTCCGCGCCCTCATGCACGTCACCCCACGGGCCTACGCCACCGGAAACGTCCCACTCAGCACCTGCTGAGGGCCTAGGGCAACGCGTTCCACTGCTCCAACGTGGAAACCAGCAGACTCGTGGTCGGCAGCGAGATGAACTCCGACCGCGTGACGAACCGGGCATCGGACGCGTCGTCGCCGGCCGTGAGTGTCCCGCCGACGGCCGTCGCCTCGTAGTCGCGGATCACGTACAGCTGCCCCCGCGGCCCCGGGCGTTCCACCTCGCCGACCAGGTCGCCGACGACGACCCTCAGCCCGGTCTCCTCCGCCACCTCCCGCGCGACCGCGGCCGGGTCGTCCTCGCCGGGTTCGACGCGCCCGCCCGGGATCGACCACAGTCCCCGCCCCGGCTCGTTCGCACGACGTACGACGAGGAGCCGGTGCTGCTCGTCGTACACCAGGGCCCCAACACAGTCGACGCGCTCCATGCACCCGAAGGATAGAGGCTCTGTGTACAACTACCAGGCCTCGTCGGTGAACGCGGATAGCATCAGCGGTGACACCGACCCCGCGAAGGGACTAGGCCAGCTCGTGCGCATCGACCTGCACACCCACTCGAACCGTTCGGACGGCACCGACCCGGTGGACGTCCTGATCAGGCACGCGCAGCAGGCCGGGCTCGACGTGATCGCGCTCACCGACCACGACACCGCCGACGGCTGGGCCGAGGCGCGGCGCGCCGCCGAGGAGCTGGGGATCGGGTTCGTGCCGGGGCTGGAGATCTCCTGCAAGCTGAACGGGATCAGCGTGCACCTGCTCGGGTACCTGCCGGACCCGTCGTACGCGCCGCTCGCGAAGGACCTGCGGATCGTTCGCGAGGGCCGTACCGACCGGATCCCGGCGATCGTCGCCCGGCTGAACAGCATCGGCGTACCGCTCACCGTCGAGGAAGTGCTCGCCCAGGCGACCGGTACGCCGTCGGTCGGCCGCCCGCACGTCGCCGACGCCCTGGTCGCGAACGGCACCGTGGCGAACCGCACCGAGGCCTTCGACAAGTACCTCGCCGACGGGCGCGCCGGCCACGTCTCGCACTACGCGCTCGAGCCGGGCCACGCGATCGACCTGGTCCGGGAGGCCGGCGGCGTCCCGGTGATCGCCCACCCGTGGGGCCGATCGAGCTACAAGGTGATGACCGAGGACACCCTCGGCCGGCTGGTCCAGGACCACGGCCTGGCGGGGATCGAGGTCGACCACCAGGACCACTCGCCGGAGTCCCGGGAGGCGCTGCGCGCGATCGCGCGGAACCTCGGCATGATCTACACCGGCTCCAGCGACCACCACGGTCTCGGCAAGATCGACCACGACCTCGGCGTGAACAGCACCGAGCCGGAGCAGTTCGACCGGTTGCTCGAGATCGCCAAGGCCAACGCCGTCTCCGCCGACGCCGCGGTACCCGAGGCCTACCTCCCGTGAGCGGTGTCATGAACGTCGGGCTGTTCACGTCGGTCTTCGTCACGCTGTTCGTGATCATGGACCCGCCGGGCACGGTCCCGTTGTTCATCTCGCTGACCGCCGGGCAGTCCCGCGCGGTGCGGAAGAAGGCGGCCTGGCAGGCGGTGCTGGTCGCGTTCGGCGTGATCGTGGTGTTCGCCGCGTTCGGGCAGCAGATCCTGAAGCACCTCGGCATCACGCTGCCGGCGCTGCAGTGCGCGGGCGGCCTGCTGCTCCTGCTGATCGCGCTGCAGCTGCTGACCGACACGGCCGAGGACCCGGTGCAGACCAAGAACGTGAACATCGCCTTCGTCCCGCTCGGTACGCCGCTGCTCGCCGGCCCGGGTGCGATCGTCGCGACGATGGTGTTCGTGCAGCGCGCCAACGGTTCGCTGCCGGACGTGGTCGCGATCTCGGCCGGGATCGTCGCGATCCATCTGGTGATGTGGCTGACGTTGCGGTTCTCCGGCGTGATCATGCGGATCCTCGGCGAGAACGGCGTACTGCTGATCACCCGGATCGCCGGCCTGCTGCTGAGTGCGATCGCCGTCCAACTGGTCGCCGGGGCCGTCCGCGACTTCATCAAGGCGGGGTGAGCATGCTTCCTGGGATGCCGACCCGGCTGTTCGTCGCGACGCCGACGAAGCTGCTGACGTTCGCCGACTGCAAGCGGAAGTACCGGTACACGTACCTCGAGACGCCGCGCCCGCCGAAGGGGCCGCCGTGGGCGCACAACACGGTCGGCGCGATCGTCCACGAGGTACTGGCGGACTTCTTCGGCCGCTGGCCCGCGTCCCGCCGGACGCCGGACGAGGTGGTGGCGAAGATGCGGTCGAGCTGGCGGAGCGAAGGGTTCCGCGACGAGCAGCAGTCGCTGGACTGGCGCGACCGCTCGACCGAGATGGTCCTCGGGTACCTGCGGGACTCCGATCCGTACTACGAACCCCGCGGCGTGGAGCGCACCGTCGCCTTCACCACCGAGCGGGCGTCCCTGCGCGGCCGGGTGGACCGGATCGACGAGCGCCCGGCGCGGGACGGCAGCGGCGGCACCGAGCTCGCGATCGTCGACTACAAGACCGGTCGGCGTCCGCTGACCTCCGTCGACGCGCGCTCCTCGCTGGCGATGGCGCTGTACGTGCTCGGGGCCCGGCGGGTGCTGCACAAGCCGTGCACGCGGGTCGAGCTGCACCATCTGCCGACCAACACCATCGCGGCCGCCGACCACGACGACGCGTCGCTTGCCCGGCACCAGAAACGCGCCGAGTCGATGGCCGACGACGCGGCCGCCGCCGAGGCCCGGTGGGCCGAAGGCCTGACCCCGGCCGAGGCCGACGAGGCCTTCCCGCCCGAGCCGTCGCCCCTGTGCGGCTGGTGCGACTTCGCCAAGATCTGCCCCCAGGGCCGCCGCGAGTCCCCGACCCGGGACCCGTGGGCAGGCCTCGACGACGGCGACCAGACCCCGGTAGCCGACGCAGGCTGACCGCTGTCGGGCGGCATGTCAGCGCCGTGTGCGTGCGGTGCCAGCGGGTGGGTGAACCCTGAGGGTGGACGAAAGGGGTTCGGAAGCATGGGTGCGAAGACTGTGAACAAGCTGGCGGTGCCGGGGGCGACGCTGCACTACGAGATCGCCGGATCGGGCCCGGTGCTGCTGCTGATCGCCGGCGACGGGGCGGACGCGGGCGTCTACTCCGGCATCGTCGGACAGCTCGCGGCGGAGTACACGGTCGTGACGTACGACCCGCGCGGCAACTCGCGAAGCCGGTACGACGGGAAACCGGCGGACGAATCCGTCGCGCAGTCGGCCGCCGACGCGCTCGCACTGATCGACGCGGTCGCCGGTGACGAGCCGGCCGACGTGTTCGGCAGCGGCTCCGGCGCGATCACCGGCCTCGAACTGATCACCCGGCACCCCGATCGGGTCCGGATGCTCGTCGCGCACGAGCCGCTGTGCACCGAGGTACTCGCGGACGCCGCCGACGCGCGGGCGTTCTTCGAGGAGGTCTGCAGCACGTACCACGAGGACGGGCTGACCGCGGCCGACGTGGTGTTCATGATGGGCACCGGGATGGACGGCGACGCGATGCCACCGATGGTCGACCTGCTGCCGGAGTACCGCGAGCTCGCGGAGCGGATGCAGGCGAACGCGGCCAACTTCTACGAGCACAAGCTGTTGCCGTACACCCGGTACGTCCCGGATCTCCCGGCGCTGAAGGCGGTCGCGGACCGCGTCGTACCGGCGGCCGGGCTGGAGTCGTACGCGCACCTGCCGGCGCGGCCGATCGGCGTCATCGCCGATCAGCTCGGCTGGCCGGTGGTGATGTTCCCGGGCGGGCACGGCGGCTACTCCAGCCACCCGGCGCCGTTCGCGACCCACCTCGCACAGCTGCTCAAGACCGACACCTTGTAGGTTTCCCCCGGCACCGGTCCGGGCGCGGGTCTGAGGGGTCCCGCGCCCGGACCGGTTATTTGTTTGACGATTGCGCCGGGGGCGGCGTACCGTCCCTCTCCTGCCTTGACAATCGGCGTGGATCAACCATGCCGTCACAGTGGTGTCCGAACCCCCGGGTCGTTCTCGAACCGGGGCGGTTCTGCGTGCCGCTGTGCTCTCGGACACCACCTTTGCGGTGCGAGAGGAGGTAGTGGTGGGTGTCTACTGGGCGATCGCCGTACGGTCCTTCCGGCGGTTCTCGACGTACCGGATCGCCACCGTGTCGGGCGTGTTCACCAACTCGGTCTTCGGGTTCATCCTCTGCGGCGTGTACCTGACGCTGTGGCGCGAACGGCCCGGGCTCGGCGGGTACGACGTACCGGACGCGCTGACGTTCGTCTGGCTGCAGCAGGGGATGCTCGCGCCGGTCGGGATCTTCGGCGCGACCACGACGAACGAACTCGGGGAGCGGGTCCGCAGCGGTGAGATCGCGGTCGACCTGTACCGGCCGACGCAGCTGCTGCTGTGGTGGCTGTCGGTCGACCTCGGGCGCGCGGTGTTCCAGCTGCTCGCCCGCGGCGGTATCCCGATGGTGATCGGTGCGCTGGTCTTCGACCTCAAGTTCCCTTCCAGTGTGTGGCTGTGGCCGGTGGTGGTGGCCGGGCTGGTGCTCGGGATCGTGGTCAGCTTCACGATCCGGTACCTGGTCGCATTGTCCGGGTTCTGGATCACGGACTCGCGCGGGATGGAGCAGCTCGCGCTGGTGCTGTCGCTGTTCTTCGCGGGCACGATCCTCCCGCTGGTCGCGTTCCCCGGCTGGATCGGTGTGGTCGCGCGCGCGACGCCGTGGGCCGCGACGATGCAGGTGCCGATCGACATCTGGCTCGGCCGGAACCCGGGCGGCACCGGCCAGGCGCTGCTCTTCCAGCTGGGCTGGCTGTTGGTGTTGCTGCTGACCGCGCAGCTCGTCACCTCGCTCGCGACCCGGAAGGTGGTGATCCAGGGTGGTTGAGCGGGTGCTCCGGGCGCCGGCGCAGTACTGGCTGCTGATCGTGATGTGGATCCGGTCCGTGCTGGCGTACCCGGCGTCGTTCGTGCTGATGCTGGTCGGGTCGACGCTGGTCAACCTGACCGACTTCGTCGCGGTGCTGATGATGTTCAGCCACATCACCGCGTTCGGCGGGTTCACCTTCGGCCAGATGGCGTTGCTCTACGCAACGTCCTCGATGGCGCTCGGGCTCGCGGACCTGATCACCGGGTCGGTCGAGCGGGTCGGCGAACGGATCCGGACCGGGGCGTTCGACGCGTACCTGATCCGGCCGGTGCCGGCGCTGCTGCAGACCGCGGCCGACGGGTTCGCGCTCCGCCGGCTGGGCCGTCCGCTGCAGGCCGGGACCGTGCTGGCCATCGCCCTGAGCAAGGTCGACATCGACTGGTCGGTTGCCCGCGGCATCGTGTTCGTGGTGTCGGTGGTCACCGGGGCGATCATCTTCGGGTCGCTGTTCGTGCTCGGCGCCGCGTTCCAGTTCGTCTCGATCGACTCCGCCGAGCTGGCGAACTCGGCGACGTACGGCGGGCAGGCGCTGACCCAGTTCCCGTTGACGATCTTCGGCAAGGAGATCGTCCGGGCCGTCACGTTCGTCGTACCGCTTGCCTTCGTCAACTATTACCCGGTGCTGTTCGTGCTGGGCAAGCCGGCGCCGTTGGGGTTGCCGTCCTGGATCGGTCTGCTGTCGCCGCTGGTCGCCGCGGTGATGGTCGGGCTGGCGTCGCTCGGGTGGCGTGCCGGCCTTCGTCGCTATCGCAGTACAGGGAGCTGAGCTGTGTCAGTCATCGAGTTGCAGGATGTGTCGCGGACGTTCACGGTCTCGTCGCGGACCGGGCTCCGGCGTACCCGCCGTGAGGTGCGGGCGGTCGACGGGCTGTCGTTCACCGTCGAGCCGGGGGAGGTGGTCGGGTACATCGGCCCGAACGGCGCCGGGAAATCCACCACGATCAAGATGCTGACCGGCATCCTGGTGCCGTCCGGCGGCACGATCCGGGTGGCCGGCGTCGACCCGTCGAGGCACCGGCTGAAGCTGGCGAAACGGATCGGCGTGGTGTTCGGGCAGCGGACGACGCTGTGGTGGGACCTGCCGCTGAAGGACTCGTTCGCCGTACTGCAGAAGATGTACGACGTACCACTCGCGCGGCACCGGGAGAACCTGGCGACGTTCGTCGAACTGCTGGACCTGCGCGACCTGCTGGACGTCCCGGTCCGGCAGTTGTCGCTGGGCCAGCGGATGCGCGGCGACATCGCGGCCGCGCTGCTGCACGACCCGGAGATCGTCTACTTGGACGAGCCGACGATCGGGCTGGACGTGATCAGCAAGGCCCGGCTTCGCGAGTTCCTCGCCGAGGTGAACGCGGAACGGCGTACCACGATCATCCTCACCACCCACGACCTCGACGACATCGAGGCGCTCTGCACCCGCGTGATGGTCATCGACCACGGCCACCAGATCTTCGACGGCACCCTCAGCGGCCTGAAGTCCAGCCAGTCCGCCCCGCGCACCCTGATCGTGGACCTCGCCACCTCACTCCCACCCGTCGAGGTCACCGGCGCCACCGTCACCAAGGTCGACGGCCCCCGCCAGTACCTGACCTTCCCCACCACGACCAGCGCCGCCCCGTTACTGGCCGAGCTCGCCGCCAACTACCCGCTCGTCGACCTCTCCGTCTCCGAACCCACCATCGAGTCCGTCATCACCCAGCTCTACACCGTCCCCGGCTCCGTCGACTAGCCAAGATCAGCAGCCAACGAGGCGAAGACAATCTCCGGATCCATCCCCTCAGGATCCTCCCGCCACCGCCGCACCGAATCCGCGAACTCCCCCTCGTCCACCGTCCCGACCCCGGCCGCGATCAGCCGCTTGGCCTCCGCAATCCCGATGTCGACGTACTGCAAACCGTTCAGGAAGTAGTAGTCATGCCGGGCACCCTCGTTGTAACGCGTCAGCGTGCCGTCTACTCGTTGGACCCGGCGGCCATGGCGAGAACGTCGGCCGGCGGCAACGGACTCTGGTCGGCGCGCCACATCGCGATCGTGTCCGGGTCGTCGAGCGTGCCGACACCCTGCGCGATCAGGCGTCGGGCCTCCGCGGTGCCGATCTCGTCGTACGTGAAGTTGCGGACCATGTAGAAGTCGTTGCGCAAGGCATTGTTGTTGTGGAACATCCCGGTGTTCGCCACGTACGTGTACATCACCTCGTGCGCCAGCGCGGCGACCCACACCTGGCGGTCGTCTTCCGTGACCAAGTAGAGCTTCATCGCGCGATCCCATCCGTCTTCTTGTCGAGGGTGGTGGAGCGTGGCATGTGCTGTCCGCGGGGTGCTGCTCTCCGTCGAGTGGCTGCCGGATCCTGCCTGGAGTCACTGTAGTTGTTGACAGCAACGCGTGCTCCGGCCAACTGCGTCAGCCCGTCGATCCCTCGCGGGGGCTTCAAAACCTCCGAGGCTTCGGCGCAGCGGCGTCGTGCCTCGGCACGTTCGTCGGGCGTCGCGGTAGAGCTTCGCTCGATCTCGTACCACCGCGTTGTCGCCTCCTTGACCTGAGCGGACGCGACGGAGTGGAACTGGACTTCGATCCTCGGACAACCAGGGATGGTCATGCCGGCGTGCAGACCTTTGTATCTCGAACCGTCGGTGTACGAATGCATCGCCGTTCGGACCCGCCAGTCGTGATCGTTGAGCGCGTCGGCGGTACGCCGGGCGGCCGCCACCAGTTCGTCCGGACTCTCGGTCAGCACCGTGTACCGCAGCAGGTCGTCGATCGGGCGCCGTGAGTCGGCGGCGCGCCAGTCCACGATCTTCCGGGCGAGGGAGTCTGGGGACTTCACGCGGCGGTCGAGTTGGTACGGGGTGGTCCCTGGTGGGAGTGCGGCGAGGAACTGGCTGGTGACGGTGGGCTCGACTGTGGTGGCGTGTTCCAGGAGTTGCAGGCTTTCACGGGTTGCCCGGTCGCCGTACAGGCGGGCGATCTCGGCTGTGGAAGGCAGGCTGTCGCCCCAGTTGAGTGGGCGCGAGGCCTCGAAGGCCTGGTGGAGGCTGGTGGGGTCGCATGGGGGCGGCATCTGGTTCTCCCTGAGCTGTCGTCCTTGGACGGTAGAGACCTGGGGAGGGGTTGTGGGGTGGGTTTGGGGGATCTGTGGATAACTCGGGTGGGTTACGGAATGGGGTGGGTGGGTGACGTGGGGGTGGTGGGGGTCGTTGTGTGCGGGTAAGGAGCCGGGCGGATGTGCGGGATCGGGGGTAGAGACGGTATGCCGACGATGGTGGGTGCGGTGGTGGGGGTTTCGGGGCCGCCGCCGGGGGACGTGGTGGGGTTCGGCGACTGGGTTCGGCCTTGGCTGGGGGCGATGGCGCGGTTGGCGGGGCGGTTGGCGGTGGGGGCCGACCGGGACGAGGTGGTTCAGGACGCGCTGGCGCGGGCCTGGCGGAAGCGGGGGCAGTACGACGCTTCGCGGGGTACGCCGGCCGCCTGGTTGCTGGTGATCACCGCGGATCAGGCGCGGAAGGCGGTACGGCGGACCCGGCCGGGGCTGGTGGCGCTCTGGGACGGGGAGGACTGGGAGCGGCCGGAGCTGGATGCCCGGACGGACGTGGAGGACGCGATCGCGGGGTTGCCCTCGCGGCAGCGGCTGGCGGTGGACTGCTACTACTTCGCGGAGCTGTCCACCGCCGAGACGGCCGCGGTGATGGGGTGCTCCGAGGGCGCCGTGAAGTCGGCGTTGTCGGATGCCCGGGCCCGGCTCCGGGTCCGGCTGGAGGTCAGCGAATGAGTGTGGAGGCTGTGCGATGAACCCCGTCGACGAGATGGACGACCTGCTCAAGCGCGCGGGCGCCCGCTGGCGGGCCGACCAGGTGCATCCCCCGGAGCCTGATCTGGAGCGTATTGTCGACGGCAAGCGGAAGAGCTGGATTCCCGCGGTGGTCGCCGCGAGTGTTGCCTTGGTCGTCGCGGGTGCTCTCGCCGTACTGCCGAACAACACCGCAGGAGGGGTCGCGGCGATGAACAGCGAGCCATCCACAGCGCCGTCCCTGCTGGTCAAGCCAGGGGACCGCGTGCAGGTCAGCGGCCTGGTGATCGCAGCGCCGGGCACGACGCCGGTGTTCTGTGCGCTCGAGGACGGGTTTGGCGTCGGCTACGCGCCAGGAGACGAACCGGCGCCGACTTGTGCGCCGGAGTTCTCGATCGCGCTGACAGGGGTTGATCTGGATCGGCTCAGCGACGCGAAGACGACGAGGGGCGTGCGGAGCGGGCGAGCGAAGCTGGTCGGGATCTGGGGCGACCGGACGATCGACGTCCAGGAGCAGTCGGCGCCCGAGGCCCGGACCCCGTGGACGTTCCCGAAGCTGCCGTGCCCGGCGCCGGACGGCGGTTGGGTGTCGAAGCCGAGCAACATCTACTCACCCGCGGTGACCGCGTTCCTGGACGCCCACGCCGACCAGATCTACGGGCCGGTCATCCACTACCCGAACGGCCACTCGCGGAACGCCCCCGTGGTGATCATGGTGGGTGTCGCACACGGTGACCTGGACGCGTTCCGGACGGCCTTCGAGAAGGTGTACCGCGGGAACCTCTGCGTCGCGCCGGTGCTGCTGAGCCGCACCGACAACGAGCGGATCCAGAGCGCGCTCGTCGAGCTGACGTCGGACAAGTCGCTCGGCATCCTGGCTGTCGCCGGTTCGGGCCCGACCGGCGGCCGGATCGGGGTCCCGCTGATCGCGTACACCGAGCAGGTGCGGTCCGCCTTCGCGCCGATCGGCCTCGACGACATCGAGGTGGAACCGATCGTCAAGCCGGTCGCCTGACCGCGTCGGTAAGAATCTTTCGACCACGGTCGAAACGGCGGACGTCACCGTCGTCCCATGTCATCGTGTGAGCATCCGTCCGCCCACGGTGAGGTAGGGACCCATGGCCAAGTTTGCGACCGCCGCCGTCGGAGTTGCCACGTTGGTGGTGTCGGCGTTCCTGCCGATCGCCGGTGACCACGTCGCCGCCGGTACGGCGACCACCGGCGCGGCAGTCGCCGACGTACAGTTGCCGGCCCCGCCGAACACGGCGCGGAACCCGGTCCGGGAGAACGCCGCCGACCCGTGGATGGTGTTTGCCGAAGGCAACTACAACCTGCTGTACACCCACGGGGACAAGCTCGTCGGCGTGACGGCGCCCTCGGTCGACGGCCTGGCCGCCGCCCCGGAGCAGACGCTCTGGCAGCCGCCGCCGGGGGAGGCGTGCTGCAACCTGTGGGCGCCGGAGATCCACCAGCTCGACGGCAAGTGGTACCTGTACTACACCGCCGACGACGGTACCGACTCGCAGCACCGGATGTTCGTCCTCGAGGCCGACCATCCGATGGGCCCGTACGCGTTCAAGGCCAAGCTCGACACCGGTGACTACCACTCGATCGACGGCAGCGTCCTGCAACTTCCGGACGGCCGCCTGTACCACCTCTGGTCGAGCGGCCGCCCCGACGGGCAGAACCTGTATATCGCCCCGATGAGCAACCCGTGGACGATCAGCGGTCCGCCGGCTCTCCTGGCCCGTCCCGACCAGCCGTGGGAGCAGAACGGCCGGAAGGTGACCGAAGCCCCGAACGCCCTTGTCCACAACGGCAAGGTGTACGTCTACTACTCCGGCAGCGCCTGCGAGTCTCCCGACTACGCACTCGGCCTACTCGAACTCACCGGCACCGACCCGCTGGACCAGAGCGCCTGGACCAAGTCCGGCCCGGTGTTCAAGCGCAATGACGCCAACTGGGTCTTCGGCACCGGCCACAACGGCTTCTTCACCTCCCCAGACGGCAAGGAGACGTGGCTCGTGTACCACGCCGTCACCAGCTCCAGCGGTACGCCGACCGGCAGTTGCAGCGCGGGCCGCTCCGTACGGATCGGCAAGGTCACGTACGACGCAGCCGGCAAGCCCCAACTCGGTACGCCGGCCGCCGCCTGGACCACGATCACGCTGCCCTCGGGAGATCCGGGCGCCGACATCGTTGCCGACGGCCTCTACGAGATCTCCCCGAAGAACGCGCCCACGAACCGGCTGGAGGTGGACGCGTGCTCGGCCGCCGACGCCGCGACCGTCCAGGTCTACACCCGGATCGCGGACAGCAGATGCCAGAAGTGGCGACTCAGCTACCTCGGCGACGGCTCGTACAAGTTCCTCAACAACGACAGCGGAAAGGCGCTCGACGTCGCCGGATGTTCCGGTGCGAACGGCGTCAAGGTCATCCAGTGGCCGTACTGGGGCGGTGACTGCCAGGAGTACTACCTGGACGCGATCGGCAACGGCTACTACAAGGTGACGTCGAAGGTCGGCGGCCGCACCCTGGACGTCGGCGGCTGCTCCACCGCCCCCGGAGCAGACGTCGACGTCTGGCCGTACTGGCAGGGCGACTGCCAGCAGTGGAAGCTGGAGAAGGTCGGATGAAGCGCTGGATCGCGGCCCTCGCCGCCGTCGCCCTGGTCGCCTTCGGCCAGCACGCGACCGCCAAGGAACAACAGCAGACTCAGCAGGCCTTTCCGGACGTGAAGACCCGGACGAAGGGCATCATCCCGCCGGGCGGCATGCTCAGCTCGAAGACCGGCGGGAACACCATCGACGCCGAGCTCCGCGAGGAGACGCCGCGCGCCGACGGCCGGCACCACTACGACTCCCGCAAGCTGGTCGAGCGCCTGAAGGCGATGCACGTCAACACGTACCTGTTCGGCATCTGGGAGTCGCCGACCGACTGGGACGACCTGCGCAGCGAGTTCGCGCCGCTCGCCCGCGCGGCCGGGATCGACATCTGGGTGGATCTGGTCCCGCCGAGCGAGTGCCAGACCGACCGGCCGGAGGGCGCGTACCTCGAGGGCTACTGCTCGCGCCCGTTCAAGCTCGACTTCATCGCCTGGGCGCGGAACATCGCCACGCTGTCGCTGCAGTACCCGAACATCAAGGCCTGGCAGGTCGACGACTTCCTGGTCGCCGAGAACGCGAAGCTGTTCACGCCCGACTACCTCGGCAAGGTCAAGGCGACCCAGGACGCGATCAACCCGAACCTCGGCCTGCTCACCACGATGTACCGCTGGGACTACAGCGACGCGAACCTCGACCGGCTGGCCCCGTACATCGACGGCGCGATCTTCCCGTACCTCGGCGGCTCACAGAGCGCCAGCGACCCGCGGTACGTCGCCGCCCAGCTCGACGAGCTCCGGGCCAAACTCAACCCGCGGCACCTCGACCTGATCCTGCTGCTCTACACCGACCGCTTCCTCGACGCCGCGCTGCCTCCGACTCCGGAGGCGGTGAACCAGGAGCTGAAGCAGGCGATGCCGTACGCCGCCGACGGCCGGATCGGCGGGATCATCGCGTACGGGGCCCCGGTGAACTACGACCGCCGCCCGACGATCGCCTCGAACAACCTGGCGCAGACCGGTGACGGCCGGCTGAGCTTTGCCCAGGGCAACTACACGACCGCGGCCGCCGGCGGGTACGCCGAGGCGTCCCAGCAGGTCACCGTCGACCCGAACGCGGGCAGCTGGAAACTCGACTTCGCGACCTACGACCAGGTCAGCCGGACACCGTCGAAGTCCGGGAAGCTCTTCAAACAGGTGCTGGTCGACGACAAGGTCGTCTGGCAGTCCGACGTCGCCGACGAGTTCGGCTTCACCTGGGCCCCCGCCTCGGTCGACCTGACCGCGGCGCTGAAGGGCAGGACGACGGCCAAGCTCAGCCTCCGCCTGTACGCCCAGGCCGCGGCGAACTTCCCGATCGACGTCGAGTTCGACAGCCTGGTGCCGACCGGGTTCACCGTGCAGAACTTCGGTTTCGAGGACGTCAACCCGGCGACCCGTGCGTGGCAGCTCAACCAGCAGAGCGCGAGCATCGTCGGCTCGTTCGAGAAGGTCACCCCGCACCAGGCGAAGGACGTGTACGACGTGATCTCCGCGGCGTTCGCCGGCGCGGACGCTCCCGCCGTACCGACGACGCCGTCCGACCCGATCCCGAGCAACCTGCCGCGGACCGGGGCGCCGTACCAGCCCGGTGGCGCGAACACGATCCACAACAGCGCGATGTACGGCAAGGGCCGGTTGAGCCTGTTCGTGCCGGAGAAGACCGCGACCGGGACGAGCACCTGCATCTGGGCCGAGCAGCGGATGGCGGTGGACCCGAACGCGCCGCGGTACGAGATCTCCTGGTGGGACTACGACGAGTACGCCGCCGACCTGTTCGGGTACCACCTGAAGCAGGTCCTGATCGTCACGTCGAAGGGCAAGAAGCTGCTCAGCAACGTCGACGCGGCGAGCGCCCCGAAGCTGTGGATGAACGGTCAGGGCGGCTGGGGACCGATCGACGTCACCGAGTTCGCCCGCGGCGAGAGCTCCGTCGTCCTGCAGTTCGCGCTCTGCGAGCAGCAAGGCGTCGGCGACTACATGATCGACGTCGGGTACGACGACATCACCGCCGTCGGGCTCACCGTGACGAACGGCGACTTCGAGCAGGGAACCACCGGATGGACGATCGTGAGTCCCCATCCGGGCATGCAGGCCAAGGTCGTCACCGCACCCTGACCCAATACTCCTGGAGGCACCGCCATGCCGCCCCGCCCCACACTCCTGCTGGCCGCCGCAGCATTGGTTGCCCCAACGCTCACCATCCCTCCACCGACGGCGACCGCCGCCCTCGCGTCGGCCGCGCCCACCGCGGCAGCCGCGGTCGCGGCGGCTGGCAAGGGGGCAGTTGGCTGGGAGACTTTGCGGCAGCTCGACCGGCTGCCGTACCTGTCACCCGGCACCAGCACCCGCCAGTTCTCCAGCTTCGCGCGCGACGGCAGCAACGCCGACGGCGGCCCGTCGGCCTGCCTGCGCGAGACCGCGGCCGGCTGCGTGATCGCCGAGGACTCCGGCCCGGGCGAGATCGACTCGATCTGGTTCACCAGGCTGCGCAACGGCATACCGGACGTGACCGACACCGGCACGATCACGATCACGCTGGACGGGACGACGATCCTCAACAGGTCGCTGAAGGACGTGACCGACGGCGCGGTGGGTGCGCCGTTCGTGTATCCGCTGGTGGCGAACGCGAGCCAGGCCGGCGGCGGGTTCCAGATCAAGGTGCCGATGCCGTACACGCGGTCGATGCGGATCGTGGTCCAGCACAACCCGAACTACTACCACGTGAACTACCGGCACTTCCCGGACGCGGACGGCGTCACCACGTTCTCGATGTCCGACCCCGCGAACGACGTACTCGACAAACTCCGGGCAGCCGGTACGGCGGACCCGAAGCCGGCCGCGCCCGGTACGACGACCGCCGGGCAGACGCATGCCCTGGGCAACGGTCAGGAGGTCTCGTACGGCAGCCTGCAGGGACCCGGTGCGATCAGCGCGCTGAAGCTGCGGTTCGTCGGGGTGAAGCCGTCGGACGCGCAACTGGCCGGGCTCCGGTTGAAGATCGCGTTCGACGGGCGGACCACCGTGGACTCGCCGGTGGGGGAGTTCTTCGGGACCGGCCTCGGCGCGTACGCGGTGAAATCGCTGATGTTCGCCGCCGACCCGGCGCCGGGCGGCTGGTTCACGGCCTGGTGGCCGATGCCGTACCGCGAGTCCGCGACCGTCTCGCTGGTCAACCGGAGCGGCGCCGCGATCGGTGACGTCGAGGTTCAGTTGAGCAGCGCGCCGGACGCCAAGTGGACGGACGACCTGCTGCCCGGCGGCCCGGCGGCCTACTTCACGGCGGTGTCGCACAGCGGCCGGACCGCGTGGGGCGACGACTGGCAGGTCGCGAACCTGACCGGGCGTGGCAAGCTCGTCGGGATCGCGCAGACGATGTCGATCGGCGCCGAGATGGGGACGAACCGCGGGTACCTCGAGGGCGACGAGCGGGTGTACGTCGACGGGTCGCTGTCCCCGCAGCAGCACGGCACCGGGACCGAGGACTTCTACGAGGGCGGCTGGTACTTCGCCGGCGGCCCGTTCAGCCGGGCGTTCACCGGCAACACGGCACACGAAGTACAGGCGGCGGGGTGTGCGCGGGAGTGCGACGCGGTCTACCGGCTGCTGCTGAACGAGTCGATGTCGTACGACTCGTCGTTCCGCTTCGGGATCGAGCACGGGCAGCAGAATGACTGGATCGCGGACTACGGCTCGACGGGGTTCCTCTACACACAGCCGACCGTCAGCACCCGGGAGACGGACGCGTTCGACGTCGGGGACGCCGCGTCGCGGACGGCCCACGGGTACGGCGACGACGGCGGGACGGAGGCGGCGTTGACGAGCGTTGCCGAGGGCGATCTGGACTATCTGCCGATGACGGACCGGGTCCGGTCGGGGATCAGCCCGATCAGTTTCCGGATGGCCGTTGACGCTGCGAACCAAGGGGTGTTGCTGCGGCGGACCGCCGACCAGGCGGCGGCGTACCAGGAGGCAGCCGTCACAGTGGACGGCGTACCGGTGGGGACGTGGCGGGAGCCGCTCGGGAACGGGACGATGCGGTGGCTCACGGACGAGTTCCCGTTGCCTGCGTCCGTGACGGCGGGGAAGAGCAGCGTGCAGGTGACGCTGACGCCGACCGGTCCCGCGTGGACTGCCGCGCGCTATGTGGCCGCCACTATCGTCCCGGCCTACCTGCCTGGCGGTACTGACGCACCTGCCGGTGTTACCGCGACCCCGCGGGAGCATTCGGTGCTGCTGAACTGGGACGCCACGCTCGGCGCCACGTCGTACCGGATCTACGCCTCGACCAGCGTGGACGTGCCGATCACGGCGGCGAACCTGGTCGGGTCCTCACCGGTGCCGGCGTACCTGCACAAGGCGGTCCGCGGCAGCCGGTACTACAAGGTGGTCGCGGTGGACGCGGCTGGGAACGCCAGCACACCGACGGCCGCGCTCGCGGCCGCTCCACGACCGGCGACCGTGTCGGACGTCGACGGGGATGGCAAGGACGACGTCGTCACGTTCACCCGCGGCGACACCGCGGATGTATACGTATCCACCGCGACCGGCTCGCGGTTCGACGGCGACGGGCAGCTCTGGCACCCGTCGTTTGCCCCTGGCAACGAGATCCCGCAGACCGGGGACTTCAACGGGGACGGGCGCGACGACATCGTCACGTTCACCCGCGGGACCAAGCACGAGGTGTGGGTCGCGCTGTCGAACGGCGTGAACGGCTACCTGCCCGCGGAGCGCTGGCACACGTTCTTCGCGCTCGACGGCGAGGTCCCGATGGTCGGCGACTTCAACGGCGACGGCAAGGACGACATCGTCACCTTCACGCTGGGGACGACGCACGACGTGTACGTGTCGCTGTCCGACGGGACGAAGTTCGTGCAGACGAGCTGGCTGTGGCACGGCGACTTCGGGCTGCCCGGCGAGGTCCAGGACGTCGGCGACTTCGACGGGGACGGACGTGACGACATCGTGACCTTCACCCGCGGGACAACGGCCGCCGTGTACGTCGCGCTGTCCGACGGCAAGTCGTTCCTCGGGACCGGGTGGAAGTGGCACGGGCACTTCGCGGTCGGCACCGAGACTCCGGACGTCGGCGACTACAACGGCGACGGCCGCGACGACATCTCCACCTTCACCGGCGGTACGGCGGGAGACGTGTACGTCGCGACCTCGACCGGCGGGTCGTTCACCGGCGACGGGGACGTGTGGCACAGCTCGTTCGCGTACAACGCCGAAGTCCCCGGGTCCGGGGACTTCAACGGGGACGGGCTGTCCGACATCGTCACGTTCACCCGCGGGACCGCCGCCGACGTGTACGTCGCGACGTCCAACGGCCACGACTTCGTACCGGATCCGCAGGCGCCGCTCTGGCACGACCACTTCGCCGCGGGCACCGAATGGCCGGCGCCGTCGGCGCTCAGACCGTCCTGAGGGTCGGGTAGTCGTGGAAGAAGTCGACGAGCATCCGGGCAGTCTTCGCCGGCTGGTCGATCGCTGGTGAGTGACCGGCGTCCGGGATCACCTCGGCCTCGACGCCCAGCGCGGCAGCCATCGCCTGCTGCGCTGGGATCGGCCAGCCGTCGTCGGTCGCGCCGTACAGGACCTGCTTGCGGACACTGGTCTTCGCCAGCTGGTCGGTCTTGTCCTCGGCGTCTGTCAGCCGGCGGGTGATCTCGGCCAGGCTCAGCGGCACGTTGCTGGTGAACCGCTTCCGGAGGAACGCCGCCACGTCCTCGGGCGGGGCGACGTACCCGGGAGCCTTGCTGTCGTGGTCGAGCTTCAGGTCGTACACCTGCTCGATCGGCAGGTTGTCCAGGCCGTACGCGAGCATCTGCAGGCTCTGCAGCGTGGCCTCGTCGGTGAACGCGCCAGGGCCGGAGCAGAGCAGGCTGATCGTCGAGAACACCGACGCGTCGGTCAGCACCGCCTCCCGCGCCACGAGCCCACCGAACGAGTGCCCGACCAACTGGCTGAACCCGCCGAGCGCCTTGCTCATCGCTACGACGTCCGCGCCGAGCTCCGCCAGTGAGTAGGCCGCCCTGTCGGCCGGGCCCGCGGTCTCGTACTGCCCGCGCTGGTCGACGGCGACCGTACGCCAGCCGTAGCGGCACAGGTGGTCTACGAGCGGCGTGAAGTCCTCCTTGCTGCCCGTCCAGCCCGGCACCAGCAGCACCGTGCCGAGCGGCGTGCCGATCGACGGCACGGCGGTCAGCGTGGCGAACGAGCCCCGCTCGGTCTCGAGTGTCACGGGGTGCACCCCGTCGGGCAGCGTCAACGTACGCGGCGTACTCACAGGTAGAAAGACTAACCGGTCACCGCACAACCCGCCCCCCGAGCGGAGCGAGGGGGCGGGGTTCTTCAGGCTTCGCAGTGCGGCACAATGGCCGCGTGCCTCGCACTCTTGCGGTCGCGAATCAGAAAGGCGGCGTGGCCAAGACGACCACCGTCGCCACGCTCGGCGCGGCCCTGGTCGAGCTCGGCCTCCGCGTGCTGCTCGTCGACCTGGACCCGCAGGCTTGTCTGACGTTCTCGGTCGGTATCGATCCGGAGGACCTGGACAAGTCCGTCCACGACGTGCTGCTCGGCGGCGTCCGGGCGCGCGACGTACTGATCGAACTCGAGGACGGACCGGACCTGCTGCCGGCGACGATCGCGCTGGCGACGGCGGAGGTGCAGCTGGCCCGGGAGAGCGGCCCGGAGCAGGTACTGCGGACCGCGCTCCGCCCGCTGCGCCCGGCGTACGACTGGATCATCGTGGACTGCCCGCCGACGCTCGGACTGCTGACGGTGAACGGGCTGTCCGCCGCCTCGGACGTACTGATTCCCTTGCAGTGCGAGACATTGGCACATCGTGGCGTAGGGCAACTACTCGACACCGTGCACGACGTCCAGCGGCTGACGAATCCCGGACTGCAAGTGCTAGGGGTGCTGCCGACGCTGTACGACGGGCGGACGACACATGCGCGGGCCGTGCTCGAGGGGATCGCGGACACGTACTCGTTGGACGTGCTGCAGCCGGCGATCCCGAAGTCGATCCGGTTCGCGGAGGCGCCGGCGATCGGTGAGACCGTGCTGACCACGGCGCCGACCTCGCCCGGTGCGAAGGCGTACCGGGCGTTGGCCGAAGCGCTGGCTCACTGACTGGCGGGCTGCTTACGCAGCTTGTGGCGGAAACGCCACAGCGGTACGGCGATGATCGCCAGCAGGATCAAGAACGGGAGGAGTGCGCCGGCTGCGGTCGCGAGGGCTGAGAAGACCGCGGCGAACGCATGCCATCCGCCCTTGAGACCGGCGACGAAACCGGTGTCCTTCTTCGGCTCGGGCGGTGCCGGTTTCCCCTTCTCCGTCAGGGTCAGCGTGAGGGTGGCGAGGTCGGTCTGCAGCGAGAGGTTCTTCTGCTTGGCCAGCAGGGCTTCCAGGTCGGACTCGCGACGGGTGAGCTCGCTCTCGACCGAGACGATGTCGCCGATCGTGTTCGCCTTCGTCATCAGCGCACGCATCCGATCCAGGCTCGCGCGCTGCGACTCGATCCGGCTGGCCACGTCGACGACCTGCTCGGTGACGTCCTGGGACTCCTGGTGGATCTGGAGGCGCTTGCCGATGTCCGAGAGTTGCTGGATCGCGGTCTCGAACGACTTGGTCGGCACCTTCAGGACCAGGTTCGACCGGGTGATGTTGCCGTCCTGGTCGCTGGCGGTGTCCTCCGACGCGACCTGGCCGTCGAGACCCGCGATCGCGGTGACAGCCTTCTGCCGCATCGCCGACACGTCGTCCCCTTCGACCGTCAGCGAGCCGGTCTTGATGATCGCGCGGGTGATCGTGGGATCGCCCTGCCCGGCCGACTTCCCCTGCGCGGCCGACTTCCCCTGCGCGGCCGACTTCCCCTGCGCGGGCGCCTGCGGCTTGCCCACCGCCCCTGAATCCTGCTTGGCCGGCGCGGCCGCACCACTACTCGCATGCTCGTCGTTCGAGGCCCCACCACACCCGGCCAGCACCAACACCCCGACCACAACAGCAACCAGCTTGATCCGCCCCATCACCCAGCCCCTCTCGTTGTGATTACCGCCTTAGGACGGTCAGCACGGGGCTGGGTGTTGCAGCTTCAGATCACCGTTCGGAAACGTTCGGGTGGCCGGCCGGGTCGGAGCCCGGCCGGCGTCACCTCATTCGGGTGCTTTGAACAGCGGTGCGGACGCGGTCTTCGTGGCTCGCTTGGCCGGAGCCTTGGTCGCCTTCGCAGCAGCCTTCTTGGCCGGCTTCGCAGCAGCCTTCTTAGCCGGCGCCTCCGCAGCCGCCTTAGCCGTCTTCCGGGCCGGCTTGACCGGCGTCTCCGCAGTCTCGGCTGCCTTGGCAGCCGTCTTCCGTGCCCGCTTGGCAGGCGCCTCCGCGGTTTCGGTCACCTTGGCGGCCGTCTTGCGGGCCTGCTTGGCCGACGTATCCGCGGTCTCGGTCGCCTTCCGCGCCTGCTTGACCGGTGCCTCGGCGGACTCAGGGGCCTTCTTGGCGGCCGTCTTGCGGGTCCGCTTCGCGGGGGCCTCCACGACTGCCTCTGGCTCCGTGGCGGCTGCCTTTCGCGTACGCGCCCGCTTGACCGGTGCCTCAACAGTCGGCGCTTCAGCAGCGGGTGCTTCAGTCGCCTTCTTTGCGGTGGTCTTGCGGGTCCGCTTCGCAGGAGCTTCCTCGGTCGGCTCCGGCGTACCGGCAGCTGCCTTCCGCGTGCGCGTCCGCTTGACCGGCGCCTCAGCAGCCGGTCCTTCAACAGTCGGCGCTTCAGCAGCGGGTGCTTCAGTCGCCTTCTTCGCGGTGGTCTTGCGGGTCCGCTTCGCAGGAGCCTCCTCGGCCGCCTCCGGCGTACCGGCAGCTGCCTTCCGCGTGCGCGCCCGCTTGACCGGCGCCTCAGCGGCGGGCGCCTCTGCAGCAGCCACCTCCGTGGCAGGCGTGTCAGTAGCCGGGGTGGCTGCCTTGGCCGCCGTCTTCCGTGTGCGCTTCGCGGGTACTTCTTCGGCGGCTACCTCGACAGGCTCGACCTTCGGGGCGGCCGTCTTCCGCGTGCGGGTTCGCTTGGCCGGCTGTTCCGCAGGCGTGTCGACCGCGACCGGCGCCTCAACCGACGCCGTCGGCTCGGCAACCTCCGCGCTCGGCTGCTCGGCAGCTACCTCCGGAGTGGCCTTCGCCTGCAGGGACTCGCCGGAGCGGCGGTTGCGGTTGCGCTTGCGGGACTTCCGGGCCGGCGCCTCGTCCGCGACGGTCGGCGGCACCTCGGTCTTCGTCGTCACATCGGCGAGTTCCTCGACCGGCTGCCCGGCGCGCGTCCGCTTACGGGTGCGGTTGCGCTTGCGGTTCCTGCTCCGGCCGGAGCGTTCGCCGTCGCCCTCGGTGTGCTCGCGGCGGCCCCGCTGCTCGCGCTGCTCGCGTGGTTCGCGGACCTCGTGGGACTCGCGCGCCGCACGGATCCGGCCCTTCGCCTCGGACGGGATGCCGAGGTCGTGGTACAGCTCCGGCGAGGTGGAGTAGATCTCCTGCGGCTCGTCGTACGGCAGGTCGAGCGCCTTGTTGATCACCTTCCACCGGGTGAGGTCCGGCCAGTCGACGAACGTGACGGCGATACCGCTCGCCCCGGCGCGCCCGGTGCGGCCGATCCGGTGGATGTAGGCCTTCTCGTCCTCGGGGCAGGTGTTGTTGATGACGTGCGTGACGCCCTCGACGTCGATCCCGCGGGCCGCGACGTCGGTGCAGATCAGTACGTCGACCTTGTCGCCGCGGAACCGGGTCAGCGCCCGCTCCCGCGCCTGCTGGTTCAGGTCGCCGTGGATCGCCGCCGCCTTGAACCCCCGGTCCTGCAGGTCGTCGGTCAGCCGGGACGCCTCGCGCTTGGTCCGGCAGAAGATCATCACCCGGCCGCGGTCCTCGGCCTGCAGGATCCGGGCGACGACCTCGGGCTTGTCGAGGTCGTGGGCGCGGTACACGAACTGCGCCGTGGTCGGCACCATCTGAGTGTCTTCGTGCGACTCCGCGCGGATGTTCAGCGGGTGCCGCATGTGGGTGCGCGCCAGGCCGATCACGGCCGACGGCATCGTTGCCGAGAACAACATCGTCTGCCGCAGCTCGGGCGTCTTGCGAAGGATCCGCTCGACGTCCGGCAGGAAGCCCAGGTCGAGCATCTCGTCGGCCTCGTCGAGGACCAGGACCTTGATGTGGCCGAGGTCCAGGACACCACGGTTCGCCAGGTCCAGCAGGCGTCCCGGCGTACCGACGACGACGTCGACGCCGTTCTTCAGGGCATCCAGCTGCGGCTCGTACGCGACGCCGCCGTAGATGGTCAGGACCCGGACGGAGCGCACCGTGGACGCGGTCACCAGGTCCTTGGCGACCTGGATGGTCAGCTCGCGGGTCGGCGTCACGACCAGCGCCTGGGGCTTGCCGGGCGCGGCCAGCTCCTCGTAGTCGGCCTCGCCGGGCGAGATGGTGCGCTGCAGCAGCGGGATGCCGAAACCGAGGGTCTTGCCGGTACCGGTACGCGCTTGCCCGATCAGGTCGGTGCCCATCAGGGCTACCGGGAGGGTCATCTCCTGGATCGGGAAGGGTTCGACGATGTTGACGCGGTCGAGCGCGTCACAGATCTCGGGGAGCACCCCGAGCTCTCGGAAGGTGGTCAGGCTGATCGCCTCTCACATGCTTGTGCGGACAGATGCTCTGTGGCCGGGCGCCTGGGGCCGAACAGCCCCGATCGTGAGGCGCGGGGACACTGTGCAAGCACCTCGCACCAGCTTGCCCATGTGGGCGCGTCACCGGCGAATCGCCCACCAGTGTAACCACAGCAGCTGTCAACGCCGCCCCGTGTGGCATGCGCCACTGCCCCGCGAACCCCGACACCGTCCCGAGCACCCCCACAACCCTTTCCGTTCCTTGCCCTTCCGCACTCAGCCCCAGGCCCCCCGACACGGCGCCAGACACCCTCCACCGCCGTGTCCCGCCCGGTGGGTCTCCGCGCCTCAGGCGTGGGTTGCCCGACGCGGTGCCGGGCACCGTCTACCGCCGTGTCCTGTCCGGTGGGTCTCCGCGCCTCAGGCGTGGGTTGCCCGATGGGGTGCGGGGCACCGTCTACCGCCGTGTCCTGTCCGGTGGGTCTCCGCGCCTCAGGCGTGGATTGCCCGATGGGGGGCCGGGCACCCCTTCATCACCGATCTTCTGTCCGATGGGTTTCCGCGCCCGAGACGCGGACTGCGTGATCGGGTGCCGGGCAACCCCTTCATCACCCATTTCCTGTTTGTCGGTTTTCCGCACTCGGGCGTGGGTTGCCCGATAGGGTGCCGGGCATGGAGCAGACGGCCTTTGACGACCCCGCCTACCGGGCCGCGGCGGTGGACCTGCTGGGTGTGCTCGCGTACGGCGAGCTGACGGCGTTCGAGCGGATGGCCGAGGACGCCAAGCTGGCGCCGACGCTGGACGACAAGGCGGAGCTGGCGGCGCTGGCGACCACCGAGTTCGGGCACTTCCAGCGGCTCCGCGACCGGCTGGTGCAGCTCGGCGTGGACCCGATGGACGCGATGCGGCCGTTCGTGACGCCGCTGGACGCGTTCCACGACCACACCGCGCCGTCCGACTGGCTCGAAGGCCTGGTGAAGGCGTACGTCGGGGACGGCCTGGCGAACGACTTCTACCGGGAGATCGCGTCGTTCGTGGACGCCGGGACCCGGGCGCTGGTGCTGGACGTGTTCGCGGACTCCGGGCAGGCCGAGTTCGTGGTGGACCGCGTCCGGGCCGCGATCGACGAGGACCCGAAGCTCGGCGGCCGGCTCGCGCTGTGGGGCCGGCGGCTGGTCGGCGAGGCCCTCAGCCAGGCGCAGCGGATCGCCGCCGACCGGGACCCCCTGGCCGCCCTGCTGGCCGGCAGCGTCGACCGCCCCGGCCTGGACCTGGCCGCGATCGGCCGGATGTTCACCCGCCTCACCGAGGCCCACACCGCCCGCATGACCGCCCTCGGCCTCCAGGCCTAACCTCCGGGCCTGACCTCGCGCGCTCCCGCCAGGCCCGACCTCCAGGCCTGACCTCGCGCGCTCCCGCCAGGCCCGACCTCCAGGCCTGACCTCGCGCGCTCCCGCCCCTGCCGTTCCGCACCTCCCCGAGCCCTCCTGTTTCCGCACAACCCTCCACTTGAGGGGGCAACCCTGGCAAGGCGGCGGACGCCTGCCTCGAGCAGGGCAACTCCGCGCAGAGCTGCGACCCGCGCCGGGCGGGGCGGGCCCGGGCCGGGCGACGGTCGCCTGCGCCGGGTCGGCCGGCTGCGGGTGGGGCGGCGGGGGTCTGTGTCGGGTGGGGTGGTGCTTCGTGGGGCGGCGGGGGTCTGTGTCGGGTGGGGTGGTGCTTCGTGGGGCGGCGGGGGTCTGTGTCGGGTGGGGTGGTGCCGGGCAGGGCGACGGCCGCCTGCGTCGGGTGGGGTGGTGCCGGGCAGGGCAACGGCCGCCTGCCCTGGGTGGGGTGGCGGCCGTTGGGTGGTGCCGGGTCAGGCGGTTTTGGCCTTGCCGTTGCGGGCGGAGATGATCGCGATGACGATCGCGGCGCAGACGACCTGGATCAGGTACTGGATCCAGTCCGGCCCGGGAGTGTCCTTGACACCCAGGAAGTAGGCGATCAGACCACCGATGAAGGCGCCGATGCCGCCGCCGAGGATGGTCCAGCCGAGGCTGATGTTCTGCTTGCCGGGGAGCACCAGCCGGGCCAGCGGCCCGAAGATGATGCCCGCGATGAGGCTGACGATGATCATCCAGATCCAGTAACCCACGATTCCTCCTAGAGGGTGGTTGACCTGCGTCTCGCCTGGTGCCCCGTGCACCAGACCACTTCGAACGCAGGTCTACCGCCATCGTGCCCGCTGGGAGACCCCGTGCAACCCGGACACGCGCGACTGTGTCCGGAACGCGATCAGATCGCGCCGAAGCCGACCTTGCGGGCCGAGACCTCGCCGATCTCGACGTACGCGAGCCGGTCGGCCGGTACCAGCACCTTCCGGCCCTTGTCGTCGGTCAGCTCGAGCAGACCGGACTTCCCGCTGAGCGCGTCCGCGACCAGCTGCTGAACCTCTTCCGGGCTCTGCTCGCTCTCCAGAACCAACTCGCGACTGGCGTGCTGTACGCCGATCTTGACCTCCACGAAACCCTCCGGGCACACGCTCCGACCGGCGGCTCTCGCCGGTGACGCTTCGAGCCTATCCGCTGCCGGCGCCGGGCCCGCACCCGTCCGCCCAGAGCAGAACCTCCGAGGTGAACCTCCGAGCAGAACCGCAGGCGGACCCTCGGGCGGAACCTCAGCCGTCGGTCCGGGGGAACCCGCGAATACCGCGCCAGGCCAGCGAGGCGACCAGGTCGGCGGCGTGTTCCTGGGGGAGCGTCGGGTTGCCGGCA
Source organism: Kribbella sp. NPDC051137 (assembly GCF_040682535.1). Classification (NCBI taxonomy): domain Bacteria; kingdom Bacillati; phylum Actinomycetota; class Actinomycetes; order Propionibacteriales; family Kribbellaceae; genus Kribbella; species Kribbella sp. NPDC051137. The sequence continues at coordinate 73,868 of NZ_JBFBBI010000006.1, read as the reverse complement.
CCCAGCCAGTACCGGGCGCTGACCTGGGCCATGCCGACCAGGCTGACCGCCAGCACCATCGACTGCTCGCGGTTCAGGCCGGCGTCGGCGCTGATCACCTCGGAGACCGCCTCGGCGCACGCGTGGGTGACCCGGTCGACCCGCTCGCGGACGGCCGGCTCGTTGGTCAGGTCGGACTCGAACACGAGCCGGAAGGCGCCCTGCGCGTTCGCCACGTAGTCGTAGAACGCGTGCATGGTGGCGGCGACCCGGAGTTTGTTGTCCTCGGTCGACTTCAGCGCGTCCTGGACGGAGGCGACGATCGCGTCGCAGGAGGTGTCCAGCAGCGCGAGGTACAGCTCGAGCTTCCCGGGGAAGTGCTGGTACAGGACGGGCTTGGACACGCCTGCGCGGTCCGCGATGTCGTCCATCGCGGCGGCGTGGTACCCGTTCGCGACGAAGACCTCCTGGGCCGCCTCGAGCAGTTGCGCGCGGCGCGCCAGCCGGGGCAGGCGGCTGCCGCGTTTGGGTGCGGTCTCCGGTGTCGTCGACACGGCGGGCTCCTTCGGTGGTGCGCTCCGGCGGCGGTCTGGGTCCGGCGCCAGGTCGTTCCACGAATCCTACCCACCGGTCTTCCCGGCCAGTAGCTTCCCCGCCGTCCAGGTTTCCATCGTGGTAGAGCGAGGAGGTTCCAACGTGGTAACGATCACGTGTCTCAGCGGTAGTCGTCCTCGTCTCCGGCGTCGCTCACATCGTGCCGCTGTTCCTCGACGTCGGCCGGGTCCGCCTCGTTCGGCAGGTCGCCGTCGCCGGTCTCGTCGTCCGTCACGGCTGAACCCGTGCGCTGCTCGAGCACGTCCGCCTCGGGCGCGTCGTCGGGCAGGTTGCCGTCGCCCGGACCTTCGTAGTCGGTCTCGCTGGTCATCCGGCTCGTCTCCTTCCGGTCAGCTCTGCGGTAGTGGTTGCGGGTCGTCGTACAGGCCCTCGAGTACGTCGCCGTACTCCTCGATCCTGGCCAGTACGTCGTGCGGCAGGAACTTGAGGTCCTCCGGTGTCGTCGCGCCGGCCACCTCGTCCCAGTCGATCGGTGTCGACACACGCGGTTCGTCGGCGCCGCGGAGCGAGTACGGCGCGAGCGTGGTCTTGGCGCTGGCGTTCTGGCTCCAGTCGATGAAGACCTTGCCGGGCCGGAGCGCCTTCGTCATGTTCGCGGTGACGTTCTCCGGCAGGGCCTCCGCCAACTGCTCGGCCAGCTGCTTCGCGAAGGCACTGGTGTCCTTGGACGACGCGGGCTCGATCGGGACGTACAGGTGCATACCCTTGTTGCCTGAGGTCTTCGGCCAGCCCTCCAGGTCGTAGTGGTGCAGCAGTTGCCGCAGGGCCAGCGCCACGTCGCAGCACTCGACGATCGAAGCTCCCGGGCCAGGGTCCAGGTCGAACACGACCAGATCGGCCTGCGGGTCCTTGCCATGGTCCGACAGCCCGATCCGCCACTGCGGGACGTGCAGCTCGAGCGCGGCCAGGTTCGCCAGCCACACCACGGTCTGTACGTCGTCACAGATCACGAAGCTCGCCTCGTCGCGCCCGGTCGAGCTCCCGGGGGTCGGAAGTGTCTCGGTCCGCACCCAGGCCGGCGTACCGCGGGGAGCGTTCTTTTCGAAGAAGAACGCCGCATCCGTCCCGTCAGGCCACCGTTTGCGGGTCAGTGGGCGGTCGGACAGGTGTGGCAGCAGCAACGCCGCCACCTGGTGGTAGTAGTCGATCACCTCGGCCTTGGTGAAGCCGGTCTGTGGATACAGCACCTTGCCGAGGTTGGTGAGCTTCATGGTCTGCCCATCGACCTCGGTCGTCAGCTGCTGCTGCGCACCCGCCATGACTCCCAGTCTCCACCAGCGAACCGTTCTAACATTGGTCCTGTGGATAGCTACGGGCCAGTAACCGGGGACGCCGTACCCGTGGAACTTCAGGAGTGGCCGGAGCGGCGGGTGCCGGTCGCAGGGGTGGATCTGCTGGTCAGGGACCTGCCGGCTGCCGCGCCGGACCTGCCGCCTGCGCTGTTCGTGCACGGCCTCGGCGGGTCGTCGCTGAACTGGACGGCGCTCGGGCTGCTGCTCAAGGACACCATCAGCGGTATCGCGCCGGACCTTCCCGGTTTCGGTCGTACGCCGTTGTCGGGCGTGACCGGGATCACTGAGCAGGCCGACGTACTCGTGCAGCTCCTGGAGCGGGAGTACGACCGGCCGGTGCACGTGTTCGGGAACTCGATGGGTGGGGCCTCGTCGGTGGCGCTGGCTGCGCAACGCCCGGACCTGGTGGCGTCGCTGACCCTCGTGTCGCCGGCTCTGCCGCATCCGCGCGTGTCTGCGAGCGCCCTGTGGTTCACGGCACTCGCAACGCCCCGGCTAGGTCCTGCTGTGCTGGAGCGGACGCAGCGGCTGCCGTTCGACCAGCGGTTCGAGGCGTCGCTGGCGATGGTCTTCGGCGACCCGCGGGCGCTGCCGCCAGAGGTGCGCGCGGCGTACGAGGCAGAGCTCCATCGGCGGGACACCGACCCGTGGAGCCGGCAGGCGACTGTTGAAGGTGCCCGCAGCATTCTGCGCTCGTCACTGGCGAGACCGCGCCGGTCGTTGTGGGCGGACGCGGCCGCGGTGCAGTGCCCGGTGTTGTTGATCTACGGCGGCAAGGACCGTCTGGTGGACGCGCGGATCCGCACCAAGGCTCAGCGCGCGTTCCCGAACGCGCACCTGCTCTACCTGCCGCAGTCCGGGCATGTGGCGCAGATGGAACACCCCGAAGAGGTGGCCCGCGCGTTCCGGCACCTGATCGCCTGACGTGGCGATCGAAGGGATTCCGACGCGCCACTGAGACACGACCGAAGGTCTCTTCAGGTCAACTTGGGCGCGTGATTGGCAGAACCGCCCGAAATCTGTCGTTGGGGATCGCCGTACTACTGGGGGTTGGGTCGCTTCCGGCGACCGCCGCGCCGCCAGTTGTTGCTAAAAGCAACCAATGGGACGTGCGACCGCTCGCAGACGGCTATCAACTGACCCTGCACCTCGACGCGCCGGCACCGCTGCGCGCCTCCCTTCCGCTGCTGGAGGTCGACGGTACGCCGCTGGGCGTCGCCAAACAGTCGCCCGACCGCAGGACGATGACCCTGGTCACCACGGACCCGGCCGTCCGGACAGCACGCGACGTACGACTGGTCTGGTCCGGTGACCTGGGCAAGGAGGCGAGCAAGGGCCGAGGTATTACTGCTGCGGCCGGCCCGACCGACGCCTACTGGCTGAAAGCGCGGCGTGGACCGTTGCTGCCGGCCGACCCGGGCGCATTGGGCAAGTACAAGGTCGACACCGCCGAGTACAACCTTGGCGACGAGGCCGTGTACCTGCCCGGCCTCAAGCACCGGTCTGAACTGCTCGGCAAGGTGTACACGCCGCGCGGTGCGATCGGGCCGCGGCCGCTGGTCGTCTTCCTGCACGGCCGGCATCAGAACTGCTACGGGGATCCCGCAGACCCCAATAGCCTCGACAAGCCGTGGCCGTGCCCCAAGGGGATGAAGCCGGTCCCCAGCTACCGCGGGTACGACGGTCCCGCGACAGCATTGGCCAGCAACGGCTACCAGGTCGTTTCGATCAGCGCCAACGCCATCAACGGCTGGGACGGTGACGCGTACGACGCGGGCGCACAGGCGCGGGCCGAGCTGATCCTGGACCACCTGGCGCTCTGGCAGAAGTGGTCGACGGTCGGCGGCGGGCCGTTCGGTACCCGCTTCGTCGGCAAGGTCGACCTGCAGAACGTCGGCCTGATGGGCCACTCGCGTGGTGGCGAGGGCGTTGCCCGGGCCGCCGTACTCAACGCGGACCGCGGTGGCCTGTACGGCATCCGCGCGGTACTGCCGCTCGCTCCCACGGACTTCGCACGTGCCACGGTGCCGGGCGTTGCCATGAGCGTCGTACTGCCGTACTGCGACGGAGACGTGTCCGACCTGGAAGGCCAGCAGTTCTACGACGACACCAGGTACTCCGTGACCGGCGACACCGCGCCGCGGTCGACCGTGACGGTGCTGGGCGCGGACCACAACTTCTTCAACACCGAGTGGACGCCAGGGCAGTCGGTTGCGCCGTCGAACGACGACTGGGCCGGCGACGAGAAGGAGTCGCCCTGTGGTGCGAAGACACCGAGCCGGCTGACGGCGAAGCAGCAGCAGGCTGTCGGAACGGCATACATCGCAGGCTTCTTCCGCCTGCAGTTGGGACACGAGCGGCAGTTCCTGCCGCAGTTCGACGGCTCTGACGCGCGGGCCGAGTCTGCCGGGAAGGCCGTCGTCCGGGTGGTGTCCCAGGCGCCGCTGGCGTCGCGGGAGGATCTGAACCACTTCGACACGGCTCTACCGGCCGGAGCGGTCAGCGGGAAGGCTACGGCGACTGTTTGCGCCGGTGTGACCACTACAGAGGTCAAGGCTGCGTTGCCGACGTGCATGACTACCGACGACTGGGCCAACGCTCCGCACTGGACGACCGCCTGGTTCGCCTCGAAGACACCGACCACTGCGGTCACCAAGCTCAAGTGGAGCGGTAGCAACGGGGTAGTACGTGTTGCTGTACCTGCATGGAAGCGTGACGTACGGCGGTTCGCTGCGCTCACGTTCCGCGCCGCACCGGACCCGGCGGGCAAACCGACGACGGACTTGACCGTCGGTGTGGTCGACGGGCTCGGGCGCGCGGCAGCCGTACCGGTGTCTACCGTCAGCGACGCGCTGGTACGGATGCCTGGCGCGAACGGCAACGGGTTGCCGAAGAACCTGCTGAGGACGGTACGGATCCCGTTGACGTCGCTGAAGGGCGTGGACCTTAGCGACGTACGCAGCGTGGAGCTACGGACAGACAGGGTCGCCACGGGGTCGGCGTACGTGAGTGACTTGAGCTTCTCCAGCCCCGGGCTCGGGCTGTCGGCGCCGGCGGTCCTACTGCCGAAGGTGTCCGCTTCCAACGTCACGGTGAAGGAAGGGAACAAGGGCACGCACAACGTGGACTTCTGGGTCCGCCTGTCGCGGCCGAGCCTCCGGCCGGTCACGGTGTACGCCGAGACCAACGGTGAGCTGGGGGAGTCTGTCAGCGAAGTAGCGCGCCGGCTGGTGTTCAAACCGGGGCAGGTACGTCAAAAGGTGACTGTGCCGATCACGGCGAACACCCGGGACAGCTACGACCTCCCGTTCAGCCTGGTGCTGTCCGCACCACATAACGCGTTGCTGAACGAGTCGTTCGGGCACGGTCTGGTCCTGGACGACGACCCGACGCCCAAGCTGACCCTGGGCAACGTGAAGACCGTGGAGAAGGCGGGCGTCGTCGACTTCCCGGTCAGGCTGTCCGCGCCGAGCGACAAATACATCACCTTCTCCGGGGTGCTCAAGGACGGTACGGCGGTGATCCGGAAGGACTACGCCAGCGTCAACGACGACGCCACCCGTCCGGCGGTCCGCGCCATCGACGGGTACGTCGAGCCGGGGACGACCACCGGCGAGCTCCAGGTGAAGATCCTCGACGACAAGGTCAAGGAGCCTGCCGAGACGTTCAGCGCGGTGATCGGTACCGTCGACGGTGCCGTGCTGAAGGTTCCGACCACGCTCACCGTCACGATCACCGACAACGACTGAGACGGAGGTCCCGGGATGTGGACTCTGTCGGGGGCTGTTGGGATAGTGCGGGAACATGGAGGCGGGACAGATGGTTGAAAACCGGAGATCCCGTCCGACGTCTTCCTGAGGAGCCGACACGTGTCACTGCCACCGCTGGTCGAACCGGCCGACGAGCTGACGATTGACGAGGTGCGGAGGTATTCGCGGCACCTGATCATCCCCGAGGTCGGGATGGCCGGGCAGAAGCGGCTGAAGAACGCCAAGGTGCTGGTCATCGGCGCCGGCGGTCTCGGCAGCCCCGCGCTGCTCTACCTGGCCGCCGCCGGAGTCGGCACGCTCGGCATCGTCGAGTTCGACACCGTCGACGAGTCCAACCTGCAGCGCCAGGTCATCCACGGCCAGTCCGACGTGGGCAAGTCCAAGGCGCAGTCCGCCAAGGAGTCCATCCTCGAGGTCAACCCGTACACGAACGTCGTCCTGCACGAGACCCGGCTGGACAACGACAACGTGTTCGAGATCTTCGAGCCGTACGACCTGATCGTCGACGGCACCGACAACTTCGCCACCAGGTACCTGGTCAACGACGCCGCGGTGCTGCTGCACAAGCCGTACGTCTGGGGCTCGATCTTCCGCTTCGACGGCCAGGTCAGCGTGTTCTGGGCGGACAACGGCCCGTGCTACCGCTGCCTGTACCCGGAGCCCCCGCCGCCCGGCATGGTCCCGTCCTGCGCCGAGGGCGGCGTGCTCGGCGTGCTCTGCGCGTCGGTCGGCGCCGCGCAGGTCACCGAGGCGATCAAGCTGCTCACCGGCATCGGCGACCCGTCGCTCGGCCGGCTGAACATCTACGAGGCGCTCGACCTCAACTGGCGTTCGCTGAAGGTCCGCAAGGACCCGAACTGCGCCATCTGCGGCGAGAACCCGACCGTCACCGAGCTGATCGACTACGAGAGCTTCTGCGGCGCGATCACCGAGGAGGCGGCCGACGCGGCGGCCGGTTCGACGATCTCGGTGAAGCAGCTCAGCGAGTGGATCAAGCTGAAGGAGAACGGCGAGAAGGACTTCGTCCTGATCGACGTCCGGGAGCCGAACGAGTACGAGATCAACCGGATCCCGGGCTCGGTGCTGATCCCGAAGGCGGACTTCCAGACCGGTGTGGCGCTGGAGAAGCTGCCGCAGGACAAGCAGTTGGTCTTCCACTGCAAGTCCGGCGTCCGCTCCGCCGAGGTCCTCGCCATCGCCAAGGGCGCCGGCTTCTCCGACGCGGTGCACGTCGGCGGCGGTGTGGTCGCCTGGGTCGACCAGATCGACCCGAGCCAGCCGTCGTACTAAAAACAAAAAGCAACAAGAGCCGCGCCTTCGGCGCGGGGTGTGGTGGGCACGGCGCCTTCGGCGCGGGGTGGGGATGGGTCCCGCGCCGTCGAGGGGGTGTGATGGGTCCCGTGCCTTCGGCGGGGGTGTGATGGGTCCCGCGCCTTCGGCGTGGGGTGTGGGTCCCGTGCCTTCGGCGGGGGGCTTGTACTAGAACGGCATCCTGCATGAGGCGACCGCCTCAATGGCCGCTGGGTCACCAGTGACCATTGGGGCGTCGTCGCGTCCGGACAGCGTTCGCATGTATCCGACCGCGTCCACCGCGGCGCGACCCACCGGCGTACCCCTCCCGAGTCGGTAGGTCCCACCTCCCGCGCCGGTCAGCTCCAGCTCGACCGCGGGTCGATCGCCCCACCACGGGCCGTCGATCACGTCGTACATCACCTGCGCGACGAGCTCCCCGCCGTACGGACCGACGTCGAACGGCCGGCCCAGCGCCTGGCAGACGTCGTCGCGGTGCATCCACAGGTCCCGCGCCAGCAGGATGTCGTGGATGTACCCGAGGTTCATCCGGAATCCGTTGAACGTCATCGACATCCGCCGCAACAGGCCGGGCTCCGTCGAGATCCGCTCCGTCGCCTTCCCCCACACCTCGTCGAACGACGTCCGCAGCCGCGCCGGCGGCGTACCGCGGTGCTCGTCGGCCTGCACCATCATGTGCGCGTCGATCCGCGGCACGTCCGGATAGACCTGCTTCGCCTTCCGGTACCGCCGTGGGAACGACGTCAGCTTGTTCACGTCCTCCGCCTGCCCGATCAGGTGCCCGGCGACGTCCGCGACGTCCCACTCGTCGCAGACCGTACGGCGCTGCCATTCGTCCCCCTCGATCGACGCGAGCAGGCCGTGCCACGCCTGGAGCTCGGCGTCCCGGTGGATCCGGCAGCGCGCCCGGTCGGCCCGCCCGATCTGCTCCGCGAGTACTGCGGTCATCTCTTCCCCCTGGTAGGTGCGTAGTGCTGGTAGAACATCTCGAGCACGGTCGGCAGCATCCGGATGAAGCGCCCGTCGTCGAACGAGACGTCAGGTTCGTTGGCCATCTGCTGCGAGAGCAGTCCGGCAGTGAGCGACGTGTACAGCGCGACCCCCTCGTCGGACGCAGCCTCCGGGTGCAGGTAGCCGGCCTCAGCCATGGCCTTCAGGTGCTCCCGGAGGTCCTGCAGCGTTTCCTGCGCCGGTGCGTACGCCGCCGGGCTCGGCTCGAAACCGGGAACCGTCCGCCAGAACATCAGCTGCGCGTACACCTGGTTCTCGAGGCACCAGCGGCAGAACGCCGTCGCCGCGACCAGGCTGAGTTCGCGCGGATCGTCCGTCGTCGCGCCGGCGAGCGCCTCCCGGTACGCGTCCCGCTGCAGCTCGCTGCCGCGCTGGAACAGCGCGTCGTAGATCGCCTTCTTCGACGGGAAGTACTGGTACAGCGACGGCGGCTGCATGCCGAGCCGCCGCGCCACCGCGGACAGGCTGAGCGCCGCGACGCCCTCGCTGCTCATCAGCTCGATGGCGACGTCGAGGATCTCGGCGATCGTCGCCTGGCGACGGCGGGTACGGCGGTCCGGCGCGGCAGTGCTCATACCTTGAGGAAAACCTAATGGCATTAGGGATGTCAATACCTCGTAGACTGTCCCCGGTGGCGCGTACTGTCTGAAGGCATGTGCAGAAACATCACCGTGCTCCGGGGACTCGAGCCGTCCGCGACCTCCGAGGAGATCTACGCGGCCGCATTGCAGTACGTCCGCAAGGTGACCGGCGTCGGCTCGCTGAGCGCGACCACCCGCGGCCCGATCGAGCGCGCGGCCACCGAGGTCGCCCGCATCACCGAACAGCTCCTCGAGGAGATGCCGGCCCGCCGCACCCCACCGCAGACCGTGCCGCCGTTGCGCCGACCCGAAGTCCGCGCCCGCCTCGGCCTGGACTGAGGGGTAGTGTCGCCCTCGGGAAACGGTTACCTCTGAGGGAGGCGCGGGATGCGGTTCGCGATCAAGACCAGGCCGGAGCACACCACCTGGCAGCAGATGCGGGACGTGTGGGTCGCGGCGGACGAGTTCGAGATCTTCGAGTCCGCCTGGCACTGGGACCACTTCTACCCGCTCACCGGTGACATGCAGGGGCCGAACCTGGAGGCCTGGACGACGCTGGCCGCGCTCGCGCAGGCGACCTCGCGGATCCGGCTCGGCTGCCAGGTGACCGGGATGATCTACCGGCACCCGGCGGTGCTCGCGAACATGGCCGCGACCACCGACATCATCTCGGGCGGCCGGCTCGAGCTCGGCATCGGCGCCGGCTGGAACGAGATGGAGACCGCGGCCTACGGCATCGAGCTGTACGGGCTGAAGGAGCGCTTCGACCGGTTCGACGAGGGCACCCAGGCGATGATCGCGCTGCTCACCGAGAAGGTCGCGAACTTCGACGGCAAGTACATCAAGCTCACCGACGCGTACTGCAACCCGAAGCCGGTGCAGACGCCGCACCCGCCGATCACCATCGGCGGCAAGGGCCCGAACCGGACGCTCCGCGCGGTCGCGAAGTGGGCGCAGCAGTGGAACGTCATCGTGCCGAACCCGCAGGAGTGGAAGACGCTCAAGGACGTGCTGGTCCAGCGCTGCGAGGAGGTCGGCCGGAACGTCGACGAGATCACCTGCTCGGTGAACGTTCGGATCGACCCGGACAGCCCGCTCGACAAGGCGGTCGCCGAGGCCGCGGCGTACGGCGAGGCCGGCGTCGACCTGGTGATCATGAACCTGCCGCTGGACGCACCGCCGTCGGTCCTGGAGCCGCTCGCGAAGGCGCTCGCCCCCCTCGCCTAGATTGTGCCTGTGGATCGGGAGGAGTACGTCGAGGCGGTGCTGCAGGCGGTGGAGTCGATCCCGGAGGGCAGCGTCGCGACGTACGGCGACATCGCCGAGTACGTCGGCCAGGGCGGACCGCGGCAGGTCGGCGCGATCATGCGCGAGTACGGCGCGAGCGTGCCGTGGTGGCGGGTGATCCGCGCGTCCGGCGTACCGGCCGACGAAGTGGGTGACGAGCAACTGCACCGGCTCCGGTCGGACGGCGTCCGAATCACCAACGGCCGCGTGAACCTGCGCGAGGTCCGCTGGAACCCCTAGCGCATGTCTACTCGCCGTACATCGGCGTGCCTTCCTGCGAGGTGCGCAGGAAGTAGACCGGGTCCTTGAACGTGCCGGGCACCTTGCCCAGCGCCTGGATGACCGTGGCGGTGCCGTTGGCGTGCCCGACGGCGTACAGGTACGCCGACCCGCTGTCCCGGTCGACGGCGGCGAGCAGGGTGCTCTGGGTGCCGCACTTCTCCGCGACGATCGCCTCGAAGCCCTGCCAGGTTGCCGTCCGGACGGCCTTCACCACGGGCTTCAGCGGTGACGTGACCGGGATCCGGATCGTGTACAGCGCGCCGCCCCGCGTCGTCGCCAGCAGCGTGTCGTACGTCGCGGTCTGGCTGATCAGCGTCATGGTCTTGACCGCGGAGAAGCCGGCGTACGTCCCGAGCGCGTGGAAGCCGGTGTTGTCGTTCTTCCACCGGTACAGCACGCCGTCGTTGCGCAGCCCGTACAGGTACTCGCGGGTCGGCTCGGCGCCCTTCGGGTAGCCCGACCGGGCGAGCTGGGTGAAGTCGCCCATCCCGTCCTGGATGTTCCCCTGACCCCACCACGGCCCGTCCGCCGGCCGGGCGATCAGCGTGCTGTAGAGCCAAGTGCCGTAGATCGCGTAGCCGCGGTCCACGATGCCGTCGTGGCTGTCGTACGAGAACTCCCAGGTCGCGCTGGCCTTGGTGGCCCCCGGGTCGGCGACCTGCGGACCGACCCGGCGTTCGCTCGCGACCGGCGGGCTCGCGGCGGACAGGACCTGGTCGACGTAGTTGCCTCCGCTGGTGATCGAGCCGAGATCGAGCGAGCAGATCGACGCGATCTTCGGGTTCGTCGCGCTGGTGTCGGCAGATGCAGTGGCGGTCCCGAGACCTGCCAGCAGAACAGCCGTCCCCAGGAGGGCGGCGCTGTGCCGCATCGTCCTCATTCGGTGCTCCTTGTTCGTCGAGGGTGCCTTCGAGGAGGTAGATGCGGAGCGCAGCCGGAAAGTTACGGTGCGCCCGTTTGGAAAAACGTCGGTGGGATCTGTTGAGATGGGGCGATGGTCAGCAGACAGGGTTCCCGGTACCGGTTGGTGCGGGCCGAGGGGCGTACGGCGGAGACCCCTGTCCTGGATGCTGATCAGCAGGCCGTGGTGGATCACCCCGGAGGGCCGTTGCTCGTGCTCGCCGGACCGGGGACCGGGAAGACGACGACGTTGGTGGAGGCCGTCGTCGACCGGGTTCGGAACCGTGGGCTGAGTCCGGACGAAGTGCTGGTGCTGACCTTCGGGCGGAAGGCCGCGACCGAGCTGCGCGACCGGATCACCGGGCGGCTGGGACGGACGACGCGGGTGATGCCGTCGATGACGTTCCACTCGTTCTGTTACGCGTTGCTGCGGCGGTTCACGCCGGCGGACGCGTTCGACGTACCGCTGCGGCTTCCGTCGGGGCCGGAGCAGTCGTTGCGGTTGACCGAGGCGCTGTCGGGCAGTCGTGAGGTCGGCGCGGTGCACTGGCCGGGCAGTCTGCATCCGGCGTTGAAGACGCGCGGGTTCACCGACGAGGTGCAGGCGGTGATCGGCAAGGCACGGCAGCTGGGGCTGGACCCGGAGGACCTGTCCGCGATCGGGCGGTCGGCGGAGCGGGCCGAATGGGTCGCGGTCGGGGACTTCTTCGAGGAGTACCTGCAGGTGCTCGACGCTGAGCAGGTGCTGGACTACTCGGAGCTGATCCATCGCGCGGTGATCCTGGCGCAGCAGCCGTCGGTGCAGGCGAAGCTGCGGACCGAGTTCAAGGCCGTCTTCGTCGACGAGTACCAGGACACCGACCCGGGGCAGACCAAGCTGCTGCAGGCGATCGCGGGCGACGGGCGCGACCTGGTCGTGGTCGGCGATCCGGATCAGTCGATCTACACGTTCCGCGGCGCGGACGTGCGCGGGCTGCTGCGGTTCACCGACGAGTTCCGGACCCGGGACGGCGCGGAGGCGGCGCAGATCGCGTTGGGTACGACGCGGCGTTTCGGGACCACGCTGCAACGCGTCTCGCGGAACGTCGTGAACCGGCTCGGCGTGCCGGGTTCGCTGGACCGGGACACCTTCGAGCGGTTCCGGAACCCGGATGCGTCGTCGTGTGTGTACGGCCCGGGAAAGGTCGAGGCGAACCTGTACTCGACGAGCGGGGCCGAGCTCGAGCACATCGCGGACCTGCTCCGCCGGGCGCACGTCCAGGACGGCATCGGGTGGAACGAGATGGCCGTGCTCGTCCGGTCCGGCAGCCGCTCGATCCCGCCGCTGCGCCGGGCGTTGGCGGCGGCCGGGATTCCCGTCGACGTCGCGGGCGACGAGTTGCCGCTGTCGCGGGAGCCCGCCGTCCGGCCGATGTTGCTGGCGCTACGGGCCGTCGCGGATCCCGAGACGCTCACCGTCGACGTCGTCCGGGCGTTGGCGCTGTCGCCGTTGGGGGCGATGGACGCGGGGCAGTTGCGGCGGCTGGCCCGGGTACTGCGGCGCCGCGACCGGGAGGCGGCGGGCGGTCAGCGGTTGCCGCGGTCGTCGGACGAGCTGCTGCGCGAGGCGTTGCTGAATCCGTTGCTGCTCGACGAGGAGGCGTCGCCGGCCGAGGCACGGTTCGCGGCGCTGGGCGAGCGGTTGCTCAAGGCAAGGAACATCGTGACCGCGGGCGCCGCACCGGACGAGGTGATGTGGTCGCTGTGGTCGGACTCGCCGTGGCTGCGGAGGTTGCGCGGCCAGGCCGGCGCCGGCGGCGAGACGGCGCGGACCGCGAACCGGGACCTGGACTCGCTGTGTGCGCTGTTCGACGCGGCCGGGCGGGCCGAGGAACAGGTCGGTTTCAAAGGGGTTTCGGCGTTCCTGTCCGAGCTGGAGTCGCTGGACATCGCGGGCGACAACCGGTTCGACGGGACCTACCGCGAGGCCGGCGTACAGCTGATGACCGCGCACCGGTCGAAGGGTTTGCAGTGGCGGCTGGTCGTGGTGGCGTCGGTGCAGGAGGGGCAGTGGCCGGACCTGCGGCGGCGCGGGTCGTTGCTGGAGCCGGACCGGTTGGGGCCTGACGGTCTGATCGACCCGTTGTCGGCGGGTGCGCTCCTCGCCGAGGAGCGACGGTTGTTCTACGTCGCGATCACCCGGGCGCGCGAGCGGCTGATCGTCACCGCCGTACAGGCGCCGGAGGCGGACGGTGATCAACCCTCCCGATTCCTTGCCGAGCTGGACATTCCTTTGAAGTTGGTGGCGGGGCGGCCGCGCCGGCCGTTGTCGCTGCCCGGTCTGGTCGCGGATCTGCGGTGCGTGCTGGCGGATCCGGCGTCGTCGCCCGCGTTGAAGCGGGTCGCGGCGGATCGGCTGGCGCAGCTGGCCGACGCTGTGGACGACCGGGAGCAGGCGTTGGTGCCCACGGCCGACCCGGCGCGCTGGTGGGGCGTGCGGGAGCGGACCGAGTCGGTGCGGCCGATCGCGGATCCTTCGCAGCCCGTCCCGCTGTCAGGGAGCGCGCTGACGACGATCGTCGACTGCCCGTTGCGGTGGTTCCTGACCCGGCGTGCGGGTGGGGAGACGCCGAGTACGTCGGCGATCGGGTTCGGCATGGTGCTGCACACGCTGGCGGACGCGGTCGCGACCGGGACGCTGCCGCCGTCGGTCGACGAACTGAACGGCTGGCTCGACAAGGTGTGGACGCAGCTCGACTTCGAGTCGGCGTGGATCTCGGACCGGGAGCGGGCCGAGGCGGAGCAGGCGTTGCGGCGGTTCGTCGCGTGGCACCAGGGGCGGCCGGACCGGACGTTGGTCGGCACCGAGGTGGACTTCGACGTACTGCTGCCGGACGCGGAGCACCCGTCGGTCCGGGTGAAGGGCCGGATGGACCGGATCGAGACCGATCCGGAGGGGACGGTCCGCGTGGTCGACCTGAAGACCGGGCGGAACATCCCGACCAAGCCGGCGCTGGCGCGGCACGTGCAGCTGGCGATCTACCAGCGCGCGATCAACTCCCGCCAGCTGAAGAAGCTCGGCGAGAAGGCGACCGCCGGCGGCGCCGAGCTGGTCCATCTCCGCCACGACGACAACGGCGGCTTCCCGAAGGTCCAGCACCAGGGGCCGCTGGAGACCGACGAGGACGGCCGGACGTGGCTCGACGAGGCCGTCGACGACGCCGAGAAGATGATCCGCTCCGAAGACTTCGTTGCCACCCGCAACGACGGCTGCGCGCGCTGTGAGGCGCGCGCGCTCTGCCCGATCCAGCCCGAAGGCCGGGAGATCGTCTGATGGCTGTCGAGCTGCGCACCACCGCCGAGTTGTGCGATCTGCTGGGGATTCCGTTCTCCGATCAGCAGTTGGCGGCGATCACCGCGCCGCTGGCGCCGGGGGTGATTGTCGCGGGGGCCGGGTCGGGGAAGACGACCGCGATGGCGGCGCGGGTGGTGTGGCTGATCTGTACCGGACAGGTGAAGCCGGAGGAAGTGCTGGGGCTGACGTTCACGAAGAAGGCGGCGAACGAGCTCGACGTCCGGATTCGCGAGGACCTGACGAAGGCCGGCGTCCTCGGCTCGACACTGCCCAGGGACCAGCACCCGATCCTCGCCGCACACCTGCGCAGCAACATCCCGAACTGGGAACCCGAGGAGCCGGGCGAACCGGTCGTCTCGACGTACCACGCCTTCGCCGGCACGCTGATCGCCGAGCACGGGCTGCGTCTCGGCCTCGAGCCGGACTCGCGGGTGCTGGCCGATGCCACCCGGTTCCAGCTCGCGGGGCGCGTCGTCCGCCGGTCCGCCGGGCCGATCCGGTTCGCGTCGCATCACGTGCCGACGCTCGTCAACAGCCTGCTGGCCCTCGACGGTGAGCTCGCGGACCACCTGCTCCGGCCGGACGACATCCGCGAGCACGACGACGCCGTACGGCAGGAGGTCGCCGCGGCGCGGAAGCAGACGGTCGAGGTGCGGAAGCTTGCCGAGACCGCGTTGAAGCGTGGGGAGATCCTGCAGCTCGTCGAGGAATACCAGGCGTACAAGGGGGAGCGGGGCGTCGTCGACTTCGCGGATCAGATGGCGCTCGGGGCGCGGCTGGCGGAGGAGTGCCCGGAGGTCGCGGCAGTCGAGCGCGCGCGGTACAAGGTGGTGCTGCTGGACGAGTATCAGGACACGTCCGTGTCGCAGCGGCGGATGCTCACCGCCTTGTTCGCCGCCGGTGACGGTCGCGGGCACCCGGTGACAGCGGTCGGCGACCCGTGCCAGGCGATCTACGGCTGGCGCGGCGCGTCCGTCGCGAACCTGGACGAGTTCCCGGCGCACTTCCCGCAGGCCGACGGTTCGCCGGCGTCGCGATACGTGCTCAGCGTCAACCGCCGGTGCGGCAGCCGCATCCTCGCGGCCGCGAACGAGCACGCCGCCGAGCTGTACGAACAGCACCCCGGGGTGATCCCGCTCGAGGCGCCGGTCGACGCGCCCGAGGGCGCGATCACGGTCGGGCTGTTCGAGACGCGTTCGCAGGAGATCGAGTGGGTCGCGGACGCGATCGTCTCCGCGCACAACACCCGGAACCGCCGCTGGAAGGACATCGGCATCCTGATGCGGACGAACGTCGACCTCAGCGCGGTCCACGAGGCGCTGATCGCGCGCAAGGTCCCGGTCGAGGTCGTGGGGCTGGGCGGACTGCTCGCACTGCCCGAGGTCGTCGACGTGGTAGCGACTCTGCAGGCGGTCAACGACCTGACCGCGAACGCGGCGATGCTGCGGATCCTGACCGGCCCGCGGTACCGGATCGGCCACCGCGACCTCGCCCTGCTCGCCAACCGCGCCCGGATGCTCGCCGACGGCGGCTCACAGCCCCAGGCCGACGATCTGGTGTCCGCCCTGGACGCCGCTGTCGCCGGGATGGACTCGACCGAGGTCAGTTCGCTCGCCGAGGCCGTCGACGATCCGGGGCCGCTGGAGTACGCGCCGGAGGCCTTGGTGCGCTTCAAGGAGCTGTCTGTCGAGCTTCGCGAGTTGCGCGCGCACGCGGGGGAGCCGTTGCTGGATCTGGTCCGCCGGGTGATCAGCACGATCGGCCTGGACGTCGAGCTGACCGCGACGCCCGACCACGTCGACGCCGGACGCCGCGACCACCTCGCGGCGTTCCTGGATGCCGTCGGCAACTTCGTGTCGACCGAGTCCGACGGTTCGCTGGACGGTCTGCTCGCGTACCTGGCCGCCGAGGAGGAGTACGCCGCCGGTCTCGACCTCGCCGTACCGAGTGAGGCCGACTCGGTGAAGCTGCTGACCACGCACCGGTCGAAGGGGCTCGAATGGCCGATCGTGTTCGTGCCGACGCTGGTGTCGAAGGTGTTCCCGTCGGACCGCGGCCGGGACAAGTGGACGACGAACGCGAAGGTCCTACCGTGGCCGCTGCGCGGTGACGCGGACACGCTGCCGGACATCCACGACCTGACGAACGCCGGGCTCAAGGTGTTCTCCGACGAGTGCAAGGACATGAACGCGCTGGAGGAGCGCCGGCTCGGGTACGTCGCGTTCACCCGCGCGAAGGAACTGCTCGTCGCGACCGGCCACTGGTGGGGCCCGACGCAGAAGCGCCCGCGCGGACCCTCGTCGTACCTGTCGACGCTGAAGAAACACGCCGGTGAGCGGGTGGTGCGGTGGGCCGAGCAGCCCGACCTGTCCGACGAGAACCCGGAGCTAGCGGAGCAGACCCAGGCACCGTGGCCGGCGCCGTACGACCGGGACGCGTTCCAGCGCCGGCTCGACGCGGCCGCCCTGGTGCAGCAGGCCCGGGCCGAAGGTCCGTCTGCTGATGCCGAGGAGTCGCTGCTGCTCGACGAACAGGCGACCGTGGCGCGGTGGGACTCCGAGATCGAGCGGTTGTTGTCAGAGGCAAAGGAAAGCCGGAGCCGGAAGGCGTACGACGTGACGCTGCCGGCCGCACTGTCCGCGACCCAGCTGATGCGCCTCGCGAAGGACCCGAACGGCCTGGCCGCGGACCTCGCCCGCCCGATGCCCCGCAAACCCAACCGGGCGGCACGGTTCGGCACCCGCTTCCACGCCTGGGTGGAGAGCTACTTCGGCCAGCAGCTCCTGCTCGACCCCGACGACCTCCCCGGCGCCGCGGACGAGGACATCGTCGACGACACCGACCTCACCGACCTGATGGACGCCTTCCGCGACGGCCCGTTCGGCGACACCACGCCGTACGAGATCGAGGCCCCCTTCGCCCTGGCCCTCGACGGCCGGGTGATCCGCGGCCGCATCGACGCCGTCTACCAGCTCGTCCGCCCGGACGGCTCCCGCGGCTACGACGTCATCGACTGGAAAACCACCCGCGGCGAATCCGCCGACCCCCTCCAGCTCGCCATCTACCGCGTCGCCTGGTCCGAACTCCTCAACATCCCCCTCACCCACATCACCGCCGCCTTCTACTACGTCCGCACCGGCGACATCATCCGCCCCGACAACCTCCCGGACAAACAAGAACTCATCGACCTGCTGAACGGCTGAGCTGCTGGACAGCCAGGTCTGCCGGCGCCTGGAAACCCGGTCTTTGTCAGCTGCACAGGGTTGCTGGGGTGAGGGTGATGGGGAAGGGGTGGATGGCTTCGAAGGATTCTTCGGACTGGAGGACGGCTTGGCAGGTGTAGCCGGTGGGGGTGAGTTCGAGGATGGTGAGTTCTTGGGTGGTGGGGTCGAGGAGCCAGTAGGACGGGATCCGGTGCGTCTCGTAGAGGGCGCGTTTGAGGACCACGTCCGTGGTGCGGGTGGTGGCGGAGATGACCTCGACCGCGAGCACGGGTGGCTCGGTGACCGGGGTGTCGCGGTGGCAGACCATGAGGTCGGGGCGGAGGGTTGTGGTGGGGGTCGGGCGGAAGGGGAGGGAACCGACAGCCACCAGGAGATCCGATGGGCAGGCGTGCTTGAGCTGCACCATCAGCGCGATCACGGCGGCGTGGTGGGCGGGTGGCTGGGGTCCGGTGACCAGGAGGCGGCCGTCGAGGATTTCGTAGCGGCGGCCGTCCCGGGTGGCTTCTGCTGTCGGCACCACACCAGCGTGGACCATTCCGGCGTACCGCCGCGGAAGTTATCCACAGGCCAGCGGATTGTCCAGGGTGCCGGCGAACTGCAGTGAGCCGGCGACGTCGGTGAGGTCGACCATCTGCTGGTTGTTGCGGAGCTGCAGCCGGTTCAGGCAGGAGAGCGCGAACGTCGGCGCGAAGATGTCGTACTTCGCGAACGCCTCCGCCAGTTCGGGGGTCGCCGCCTGGTAGTCGCGGATCGACGACGCGACCACCGCCCAGAACTCGTCCACGGTCAGCACGCCCTCGCGCTCCAGCAGCGGTGCCAGGAACCGGAAGATGCAGTCGAAGACGTCGGTGAAGATCGACAGCAGCTTCTCGTCGTCGGGTACGTCGGCCCGCACCCGCTCGGCCTCGTCCGGCAGTGGAGTCGCCGGACTCAGTACGGCGATCTCCTCCGCGATGTCCTTCATGATCACCCGGATCGGGATCGCGTCCCGCAGTACCAGGATGAGGTTCTCGCCGTGCGGCATGAACACCAGTTCGTAGGCGTAGAAGCTGTGCAGCAACGGGATGAGGTACGCGTCGACGTACGCCCGTACCCAGTCCGCCGGTGCCAGCCCGGACGCGCGCACCAGTGCGGCCGCCAACGACGCGCCGTGCCGATCGACGTGCAGCAGCGACGCCATCGTCGCCAGTCGCTCACCCGGCTCAAGCGACGGCACCGGGCTCTCCCGCCACAGTGCCGACAGCATCTTCCGGTACGGCGACGTCTTGTCCGTCGCGTTCTCGTAGTACCGGTTGTGGTACCCGACGGCCGCGACCTCCCGGAGCACGCTGAACCCGTACCGCTTGAGAACAAGGTCGTTCGAGACGACCGAATGCACCCAGTCGTTGATCGCCGGCGTCGCGGCCATGTACGACGGCGACAGCCCGCGCATGAACCCCATGTTCAGCACCGACAACGCGGTCTTCACGTAGCACCGAGCCGGCTCCGACCGGTTGAAGAACGTCCGGATCGACTGCTGCGGTTGATAGACGTCGTCGGTCGATCCGAGATGAACGATGTGCCGCTGCGCGATGTCCGCCGCGAACGTGATCGACGTCTTGTTGTCCCACTGCCAAGGGTGAACCGGCATGTATACGTATTCAGCCGGATCGGCGAGCGCGGCGAACCGTGTCAGGACGTCCTGACCCAGCTCCGCCCGCTGCAGCTCTTCGAAGGTCAGTGACGAACTGCACGACACCGTCGTACGGTCCCGCCTTGTCGCGATCCATGTCAGTCGCACACCAGCGCCGGTCTCCGGCGCGTAGGCGAGATAGTCCGACAGTCCGAATCCGAGCCGGCCGTTGTTCGCCACGAAGCACGGATGCCCCTCGGTCATCGCGGCCTCGATGGTCTGGAAGTCCGCGCCGACCAGGTCCGCGGCGGTCAGGTCGGGTTTCGACAACTTGTACGCCGCCGACGCCAGCGTGCTACTGATCTCCTCCAGGTACACCGGCAGCATCTCGCGCCCGATCCCGAGCTGCTGATGGAACTCGGTGACGAACTCCATCGCATCCACCGGCAGTCCGTCGTCACGCACCACCGACGAGATGTCCCAATGGTTCAACGGATACCGCCGTGCCGCGAACCGGTACCGGCCGACGACATACTCATTGCCGTCGGCAACGGGAGAGAGGATCCGCTCGTGGGTGAACTCCGCCAGTGCCTTCCGCACCAACGCCTCGTTGACCACCGGCCAGTTGTCCATCAACCCGCCTCGTTCATCCGCAGTGCGTCCGCGTACTGGTCCCGGGTGCAGAAACTCAACCACGCCCGCTTGTCCGGCAACGTCACGATGCTGTGCTTGCGGAACCCCATCCGCGCGTTGAGCGCCTGGATCTTCTCGTTCCGTACGTCGGGCTCGACCACCACCCGGTCCACCAGCGGATCGCTGAACAGGCTGTCCATGATCGTCTCGAACACCGCCGCGGTGAACCCGGCGACCGGGGTGACCGGCGGCCCGACCAATACGTGCATCCCGACATCGCCCGGCGCCACGTCGTACACCGTGCCGACCGCGTCGTACGCCGGCGCGTACCGCTCCGTCAGGAACGCGGGCCGCCCGTCGTGCTCGCCGAGGAACGCCCGGTGATGCGCGGTCGAAGCGATCCGCCGGTACTCCGCGTGGACGTCGTCGACCGACGCGTCCAGCAGTCCCCAGTACCGCGCGTACGGCTGGGTGACCCAACTGTGCAGTGTGCGCACGTCCGTGCCGAGGTCGAACGGCCTGATGCTGAGGGCGCCGAGCCCGGCGACGAACCGCCGGTACGTCGGCTCGGGCACTGCTCTGGTCATAGCGACTCCAAGGGCGGCTGGGGTAAGCTAAGGCTTACCTTACTCGAACCGAAGGCGGATCTATCAAGTAGTCCGCGAGGCGGATGCGTCACACTGCCCGTCCTGCCTACGTTGGGGGCATGTTGATCGCAGAGGACCTGCTGCTGCTTCTGTACGACGACCAGACCGGCAAGCCGATCACCGGAGCTCCCGGGCTGGACTTCTCGCTGGCCGGGGCGGTGCTGATCGAGTTGACGCTGCAGCAGAAGCTGGACATCACCACTGAGGGCAAGGCCGGGCGGTTGCGGGTGCTGGACGGCGCCCCGACCGGTGACCCGATCCTGGACGAGCGTTTGTCGTACGTGATCGACAAGCCGGGCAAGAAGCCCAAGGATCAGATCAAGCCGCTCTCCAAGCACCTGCGAAACCAGTTGCTCGCGAGGCTCGCTCAGCGAGGCGTGCTGGAAGCGGATCAGGGCAAGGTGCTCGGGCTGTTCCCCGTGACGCGTTGGCCGGCGAAGGACGCGCGGCACGAGATGGAAGTGCGCACTCAGCTGGAGGGCGTGCTCAGGCAGGGCCTGGCGCCCGACCAGCGCACGGCTGCGCTCATTGCCCTGCTCAGCGCGCTCAACGTCGTGCCGAAGGTCATCACCGACGCGGTGGACAACCGCGCGCTCAAGCAGCGTGCAAAGGAGATCGCAGACTCCGATTGGGCCGCTGCTGCGGTCAAGAAAGCGGTCGCGGAGGTGCAGGCCGCCGTAACAGCAGCCATTGTGGTGTCGGCGACTGCTGGAGCGTCAGCCGGCGGCTAGGCGGGCCTTGATGTCCGGTTTGACGACCTTGCCGACCTTGGAGCGGGGCAGGTCGGGCCAGACCAGCACCTCCTTCGGTGCCTTGACGCTGCCGATGCGCGCCTTCGCGAACGCGATCAGCTCGGCGGCGTCCACCGAAGCGCCAGGTTGCAGCTGTACGACGGCCACGACCCGCTCGCCCCACTTCTCGTCCGGCTGACCGATCACGGCGCAGTCCTGGACGGCGGCGTGTGCCATCAACGCCTGCTCGACCTCGGTGGAGTACACGTTGAAGCCGCCGGTGATGATCATGTCCTTCGCCCGGTCGACGATGTACAGGTAGTTGTCGTCGTCCAGGTAGCCGATGTCTCCGGTGTGGTGCCAACCGTACGCCGACGCGGCCGCCGTGGCGTCGGGGTCGCGGTAGTACCCCTTCATCACCAGCGATCCGCGGACCACGATCTCGCCGCGTTCACCGTGCGGCAGCAGGGCCCCGTCCGCGCCCATGATCGCCACCGTGACCAGCGGCGCCGGCCGTCCCGCGGACGACAGCCGGTCGCGCGCAATGTTGCCCGAAGCATCGAAGTGCGCGGCCGGCGGCAGCATCGAGATCATCATCGGCGCCTCGGTCTGCCCGAACAACTGCGCCATCACCGGCCCGATCCGCCGCAACGCCTCCTCGAGCCGGGCGACCGACATCGGCGCGGCGCCGTACCAGAAGCACTGCAGTGACGAGAGCTCTGTGGAGTCGAGCTCCGGCGCTGCGAGCACCATGTAGATCAGCGTGGGCGGCAGGAACGTGTGCGTCACCCCGTGCCGCGGGATCAGCTCCAGGAACGCATGTACGTCGGGAGTGCGCATGATCACGATCTCGCCGCCGGACGCGAGCACCGGGAAACACAGCACGCCCGCCGCGTGGGTGAGCGGTGCCAGCGCCAGGTAGACCGGCCGCGTGCCGAACGGGTACCCCATCAGCGTGAGCGCGGTCATCGTTTCGAGGTTGGAGTTGGCGAGCATGACTCCCTTCGGGCGCCCTGTCGTACCTCCGGTGCCGACGATCATCGCCAGGTCGTCCGGATCGGTGAGATCAGGCGCCGGCTGGGACGCGCCCCCGCAGAACGCGTCCCAGCCGACAGTTCTCCGGCCAGCAGGGTGGGGGGTGGGGCCGGAGTCTGTGGGCTCACCGTCGAGGCACACGAACGTGTGGATCTTCGGCAGTGAGTCGCGGATGCGATCCACCAACGGCGCGAACGCCGCCTGGTAGATCAGTACTTCGCAGTCGAACTGGTCGAGCAGCTCCCGGTTCTCGGCGGCCTCGTTGCGCGGGTTGATCGGGCACCAGACCGCACCGGCCCGGCTGATCCCGAACACGCAGCTGAACGCCACCGGGTCGTTCGCGGACAGGATCGCGACCTTCCCGCCAGGGCGTACGCCGGTCGCCGCCAACGCACCCGCAATGACGTACGAGAGCTGCTGTACGTCGGCGTACGTCAGCGTCTCGCCGTCCGTGGTGAGACAGGCGGCGTCCGGCGCGAGCGAGGCGCCCTTGTCCAGGTACTCGACCAGTCGCATCAGCGTTGCCCTAGTTCTGTACCGTCAGCTGCGGCTCCGACACCAGCCCGAAGCTCCGCAGTACGCCGAGCAACTCGCGGTGACCGAACGCCTGGCAACCACTCGCAAAGCCCACCCGCTTCGGCGGGGTCTGCAGCAAGGAGTACGCCGCGAACGCCTGCAAGAGACCGGTCTGCTGGTAGTTGCTGTTGCCGTGGATGACGCAGTGCGCCCGTCCGAGCGGCCCTGACGCGTGGACCGAGTCCAGCGACTTGTTGACGCGTGGGTTCTCCCGCGGCGGCATCTGGTTCATCACCTGACGTGCCGTCTCGGTAAGCGCCGTGTTGCGGTCCTCCGGGGTCATGTCCTTCGTAGCTTCCAGTGCGGCGGCAACGATCTGCGGTACGCCGTTCATCAGCGCAGCGTTGAACACACCACCCTGTGCCTTGCAGTTGGCAACCCGTGGATCCCGTTTGAACCAGACGGGATGCGAAGTACCTCCCCAAGGCAGTGACAACGCCAGCTCGTGCTGCCCTGGAACCACCAATGGCACCAGCCCCTGCTCGGGGAATTCGACGTACGCGTTCTGCTCCAGGAAGTGCGCCTTGGACGTCGCAGCGTTCACCAGGATCGTGCGGGTCGAGGCGATCGTCGGACTGCCTCCCCAGAACACCGCGATGTCGAGCGTGTCCAGTCCTGGCTCCTCCAGGCACAGCTGGGCCGCGATCTCACCGGTCGTGTACATCTGTGCAATACCAGGCGCCAGGAGGAGTCCGGCCTCTGCGAACTGTGCGCCGTACTTCTCGTCGCACGTCATCAGCCAGTCCTGCTCGCCGGTCGTGTCCGTGTAGTGCGCACCTGCCGCAAGGGCTGCCTCTACAGCGGCAGGGCCGAGCTCACTGAACGGGCCGACGGTGTTGAGCACCACGGAGGCGCCGTTGAACAGTTCTGTCAGCGATGCGACGTCATGGTCGACAGCAGCGATCTCGTAGTCCGCCGTCTCGATGCCCGGGACGCTGGATTCCATCGACGCCTTCAGTTTGTCTTCACTGCGCCCGGCGGCGACGAACGGCACGTGATAGTGCCTGAGGTACTCACACACCAGCCGCCCGGTGTAGCCGGAGGCGCCGTAGACAACGACAGGTTTGGTGGCCATCACATCCCCATTCCGCCGTCGACCGGCAGGCCGATGCCGGTGATGAACCGGGCCTCGTTCGATGCCAGGAAGACGACCGCGTCGGCCATGTCCGAGACCTCGCCGAGCCGGCCCGCCGGGGTCAGCCCGACGACCGCGGCGACGGCGGCGTCCGGCGACTCGAACAGCCCGAGTTGGGCGACGTCGTTCGCCAGGCCGGCGCCCATCGCGGTCGGGACCAGGCCGGGGTAGATGCAGTTGACGCGGACGCCGTACCCGAGCTTGCCGGACTCCATCGCCGCGACCCGGGTGAGCCGGTCGACGGCGGACTTGGTCGCGGAGTACACCGCGATGCCCGGAAACGCGATCGTGGCCGCGACCGACGCGACGTTGATGATCGCTCCGCCCTGACCGGCGAGGCCCTCGGGCCGCATCGTGCGCAGGCCCCACTTGATACCGAGCGTGGTGCCGAGCACGTTCACCTCGAGCATCTTGCGGATCTGGTCGGCGGTGACCTCGGTGAGCAGGCTGGTGATCTCCACCCCCGCGTTGTTCACCAGGATGTCCAGGCCGCCGAGGACGTCGTTGGCGGCGACCACCGCGTTCTCCCAGTCGCCGTCGTCGGTGATGTCATGGGCGACGAAGCCGTTGCCGCCGCCGTACTCCTGGTCGAGCGCGTCGGCGACCGCTTCGCCGGCGTCCTTCTGGATATCGCTGATCACGACCTTGGCGCCGGCCGCCGCGAGGGCGCGCGCCATGCCCTCGCCGAGGCCCTGCGCGCCGCCGGTGACCAGGGCCTTGCGGCCGGTGAGATCGAGTGCGCCCATCTGAAGCTCCTTTGCTCGCACGGGTTGTTCACACTGTGCTCAGCCTTTTGACACTCGTCAAGACTTTGTTTGACAGTTGTCAAGAAAATTCGCCCGAGGGGACGCGCCCGGTCCAGCGCCGGGGTACCCTGACGCAACGACCCGAGAGTGAGGTGATTGCGATGGCGTCCACGGCCGAGGAGCGGCCCGCCCGCGTCTCCGGGATCGACAAGATCGAGCGCCGCCGCGTCGCGCTCGCGGAGTCGGCCCTGAAAACGCTCGGCGAGCTCGGGTACGCGCGCACCAGCCTGCGCGAGATCGCGAACAACTCCGAGTTCACCCACGGCGTCGTGCACTACTACTTCCGCGACAAGATCGACCTGATCAGCTACTGCGTGCGCTACTACAAGACCAAGTGCGCCCGGCGGTACGACGAGGTCGTCGAGACCGCGACGTCCGCGGCAGAGCTCGCGACCGGCTTCCTGGGCAAGATGACCCAGACGCTGGTCGAGGAGACCCCGATGCACAAGCTCTGGTACGACCTGCGCGCGCAGAGCATGTTCGAGGAGCAGCTCCGCCCGGACGTCGAGGAGATCGACAAGCTCCTCGAGGCGATGATCTGGCGGATCCTCTCCCGGTACGCCGACCTCACCGGGACAACGCCGTCCGTCGACGCACCGACGGCGTACGCCCTGGTCGACGGCCTGTTCGAGCAGGCCGTCGTCGGCTACGCGGCGAACCCGGACAAGACCCCGGCCCTGCTGACCGACCGGCTCATGCAGGTCCTGCCCAAGCTCGTCACGGCGTAGTCCTCACTCAGCGCCGCAGTCGACCTTGCAGAGGGTGTCGGTGAGGGTGAGGATGGCGCCCGGCTGGTCGCTGTCGGACTCGGTGGAGTACTCGACGGTCCAGGTGCCGGCGGTGGTCTTGCCGGCTGCCTTGCCGGACTGCTGCTTGAGCCAGTCGACGATCTGACCGCGTGGGTTCACGTGCGCCAGTTCCAACGCCTGTGGCGCGAACTCGGTCAGCGCGGCAGCTGCCTCTGCTGCGACGCCGGTTGCCTGCAAGGACAGCACGGCCGGGCGCGGCTGGGTGCCGATCAGTACCTGTGCGGAGGTAGTGCCCTTGCTGCAGGTCTGGTACGCCTCGTCGGTGCTGCACTGGTAGCTGTGGCTCGAAAAGGCAGCCACGACCTGTGCGGGTGTCAGGTCCGGCAGCTTCTCCTCCGGTCCGGAGGGCGTGCTGCCGCTACTTGCTTGAACTGACGGTGTGCTGGAGGTGCTCGGGCTGCTCGCCGATTCGGGCTTGCTTCCGGAGCAAGCGGCCGTGCCGGCGAGCAGCGCGCAGGCGAGTGCTGCGACGAGCCGGCGGTTCAGACCGGCACCTCGATCGCCGCGTCGAGCGCGATCGTGATCATCTCGGAGAACGTCGTCTGGCGCTCCTCCGCGGACGTCACCTCGTGCGTGATCAGGTGGTCCGACACCGTCATGATGCCGAGCGCGCGGCGGCCGAACTTCGCGGCCAGCGTGTACAGCGCGGCGGCCTCCATCTCGATGCCGAGCACGCCGTACTCCGCGGTCCGCGAGACCAGGTCGGGACGGTCGTTGTAGAACAGGTCGCCGGAGAACACCTGGCCGACGTGCACGTTCAGCCCGGCTGCCTCGGCCGCGTCGACGGCCGCGCGGAGCAGCTTGTAGTCGGCGGTCGGCGCGTAGTCGATGCCGTGGAAGCGCAGCCGGTTCATCTGCGAGTCGGTGCTCGCGGACATCGCCACGATCACGTCCCGGACCCGGACCGCCTCGGTCAGCGCGCCGCAGGTACCCACCCGGATCAGCGTCTGGACGTCGTACTCCTCGAACAGCTCGTTCGCGTAGATCGACGCGGACGGCTGGCCCATACCGGAGCCTTGCACGGAGATGCGCTCACCCTTGTATGTGCCGGTGAACCCGAACATGTTGCGGATCTCGGTGTAGCAGATCACGTCCGACAGGTAGGTCTCCGCGATCCACTTGGCCCGCAGCGGGTCCCCCGGGAACAACACCCGCGGTGCGATCTGCCCCTTCTCGGCGGCGATGTGAATACTCATGCGGGGATGCTCTCACGGTCGCGGGGTAGGTTGAGTCACGTGGCCTATTCCATTGCTCCTGGCTCCTTGACACTGTCTCGCTCGGTCCTGGACCGTGCGGCCGACCGCAGGCGTGACAACGACTGGCTGGAGAAGGCCTGGGGGTCGACTGACACCCAGGTGGTCGCGGTTGCCGGCGACAGGATCCAGGTGACCGACGACCGGAGTGCCCTGCGCTTCGTACCTCCGTCCGAGGCGCCTGACGGCCTGCGCGTCTTCCTGGGCATCGACCGCGTGTCCGGTGCCGGTATGACGGCAGACGGCCGCGCCGTGTTCGCCGTACTGGTCGATGGCGAGGCAGACGAGTCGTACGCCGGCCTGCGAGAGATCGGGGGCGTACTGGACGACCGGGAGGCCGGGGCCGCGGTCCATGTGATCGGGCTGGCCAACTGGCACGCCGTGCACACGCACTGCGCCAATTGCGGCGAGCACACCGAGGTGGTGGAAGAGGGCCACGTCCGGCACTGCCCGAACTGCGGCGCGTCGCACTTCCCGCGCACCGACCCCGCGATCATCGTGCTGGTCACCGACGACCAGGACCGTGCCCTGCTCGGCCGCAACCAGGCCTGGCCGGAGGGGCAGTACTCCACGCTGGCCGGCTTCGTGGAGCCCGGCGAGTCGCTCGAGGGTGCCGTACGCCGTGAGGTGCTCGAGGAGAGCGGTGTGATCGTCGGGCCGGAGGTGCTGTACGCCGGCAGCCAGCCGTGGCCGCTGCCCGCCAGCCTGATGCTCGGGTTCTACGCGAAGGCGACGGGCTTCGACATCGAGGTGGACGGCGACGAGATCTCCGACGCGCGATGGTTCACCCGGGAGGACCTTCGTGCACTGATCGAAGCCGGCACGATGCGCCTCCCGGGCGCCATTTCGATCTCCCGCCGCCTCATCGAGGGCTGGTACGGCGAGAGCCTCGGCTGACTACTTCCCCACGTCGGATTGGGCAGCGGCGACCAGAATCAGCGTGCCCTCCCAGCGCTGGATAGAACCGTCCTGTTCGAGCTGACGGACCTTGACGGCGACGGCGGCGACGTACGCGCTGTGGCTGGGCCAACTGGCCTTGGCACTCGGTAGCACGTCGGTCAGCGTGCAGCCGTACGTCAGGAAGCGGTTCTGCACGTGGCTGTCGATGTTGCCGGTCCACACCGTAGGCCGCACGTCGGACTGCGGACACGGATCGACAGGTGGGGTGTACGACGCCAGGTTGGTCGGGTTGATGTACCCGTCCGGACGCAGCAGCGTGTAATAGGTGCCGTCCGGCGTCTGGGTGAGCCGGTTGAGGCCGCGGTCCCGCAGGATCGTCGCCTGGCCGCTCAGGATGTCCAGAACGAACAGCCGTCCACCTGTCACGCCGTACAGGTACCCGTCGCGCCAAGAGAGTGCGCCGTCCTGTGAACCGGTCGCTCCGCTGAACACAGGCAGCAGCCGCTGCACCGCACCCGTGGCCGGGTCAACGGCGAACACGATGCCGTCAGCCAGACCCCATACGTTGCCGTCCGGCCCGTCGATCAGCTCGTTGATGCTGGCCGCACCTGGCACCGGCACGACGTCAGTCAGCACCTGCCCCGTAGCCGGATCCACCTTGACCAGATGCGCCTCGGTGGCCTTCGGGTCGGTGCCCTGGCCGCCCTCGATGCTGGAGCCGAGCCAGACGTCGTTCCCGTCCGGCACGATCGACGCGATCGTCTGGTCGGTCACCAGGTTCCGGTAGACGGTGTGGCTTCCGGTCGGTACGTCGTACACGGTCAGCGCGCCGCCGTATTCGCCGTACGCCGGGGTGGTACCGACGTACACGTGGTCGCCGTCGGGTACTACGGCGACCGGCCGGTTCTGGTGGTCGCTGTCGACGAGGCTGAACAGCTCCTTCGGGTTGGTGGGGCTGTCGGGTTGCGTCGGGTCCCAGAGCGAGAGCCTTCCGTACGGATAGATGCCGACGTACATCTTCCCGTGGCCGTCCCACGCCCAGCCCTCTACCTGGCCTTGGCGGGTGGTCACGGTGGACTTACCCGTGGCCGGGTCGTAGACGGCGGTAGAGCCGTTCAGATAGACGTTGACGAAGACCTTGCCCGTGCTGGGGTCGGCCAGTTCGTGCATGAGCGGCGAGGGCACGTACTGGAACGGGGAGCTCCACTGCGCGAGTGTCCCGTCCGCGGGGTTGTAGCGGAACGTCCCACCCGAGTAGTTCCCCGCCAGGCCGTACAGGACGGGAACGCCGTTCTCTGTGACCCAGCCGTACCCGATGGATGCTCCACGGGTCAGGGTGCGGGCCGGCGTCACCGGGCCGACCGTGTTGGTGTCCAGGTCGTAGTGCGTGAGGGCCAGCTTGTTGTCGGTGAAGTAGACGCCACCCGGGCCGGCTGCTGATACACCGCGGGCGGCGATGGGGTAGTCCATCACCTGCTGGCCCGTGGTCGCGTCGGTGTACTTGACCTGCTCGCCGGTTACCGCGTCCACCACGACCAGGCGGCTGCTGGCGTTGGCGAACACCTTCCCGCCCGCGTAGTCCAGGTCGATGAAGTCCTTGGCTGTCGTACCCGGGGGAGTGATGTCCTCGACGGCCTTGGTGGCGACGTCGATGCGGAGCAGCCGGGCGTTAGGAGTGGAGACTCCGACGAACAGCTTGTTGTGGTCGGGGTCGTAGACGGTGGACCGCGCGTACTGCTGCACCGGGTCCAGCGAGCCGTAGTCGGTGACCTCTCCGGTCGTCGGGTCGTACTTGAACGCGTGGGCGTTGGGGTAAGTCCCGGCGTACACGTTGCCTTCAGGGTCGGCCGTGAGCCCGTAGATCTGGGACTGGCCCGGGATGGGCTGCCCCAGGTCGGTCACCTCGCCGGTGACCGGGCTGTAGCGGTACAGGTGCGCGTTGGCGTACGTACCGAGGTACACGTCGCCGTTGGGCACCACAACGATGGCCCAGCCGCCGGCTGCTCCCGGCAGCGGGACAGTGCGCAGCAGTTGGCGCGAATGCAGGTCGACGACGTTCAGCCGGGCGTTCTCACCGGCAGGTACGGCGTACACGACGTCGCGGCCGTCCGGCGTGTGGCCGACGGCGCCCTCCATGATCGTCAGCGAGCTGACGGGAGAGCCGAGGTCCTTGATGACCTCGGTGGACGGCGCGAACGGTTTGGTCGCCGGGCCGAGCGGCCAGTTCTCCGAGGGGAACGGGTGCGGTACGTCACCCGGCGGGGCCGCCGTGGCGCGCAGCCCGCTCAGGGCGAGCAGGCCGAGCGCGACGGCGAACGTGATCAGGGCATGGCGGAATTGACGGCGCGAGAACATGGGCGGACTCCCTGCGACGTGGTTCATCGCAAGGTATAACGGTCATGGCCGTAAAGTCCATAACTCGCACATTATGGCCTGAGGCCGTAATTACGCCGCCAGCTTCTCCGCGACCTGGGCGAGCGACGGGTTGGTCATCGCGGTGCCGTCAGCGAAGACCACCGTCGGCACCGTCTGGTTGCCGTTGTTGATCTTCTCGACGATCTCCGCGGCCTCCGGGACCTGCTCGATGTCTACCTCGGTGAACTCGATACCGGCACGCTTCAGCTGGCCCTTGAGGCGGTGGCAGTAGCCGCACCACGGGGTCGAGTACATCGTGAAAGCAGCCATCGGGCTGACTCCTTGGGCTGGAGGGGGTTTTTGTCGGGCGTCCCGTCTAGGGTGGCCTTCGACGTATTCGAACCATGGTCCAGGTGGTGCTGTTCCCGCATGTCTCAGTCCGTGAGCGACTTCACACGACCGGCCTCCGCCGACGAGCTCCTGGAGGCGCTCGACCCGGAGCAGCGGGCGGTCGCGACCGCCCTGCACGGGCCGGTCGTGGTGATGGCGGGCGCGGGCACCGGGAAGACCCGGGCGATCACCCACCGGATCGCGTACGGCGTCCGGACCGGGACGTTCGACCCGGTCCGGGTGCTCGCGGTGACATTCACCCAGCGGGCGGCCGGGGAGATGCGCGGGCGGCTCGCCCAGCTCGGCGTCCAGGGCGTGCAGGCCCGCACGTTCCACTCGGCGGCGCTCCGGCAGGCCCGGTTCTTCTGGCCGAAGGTGTACGGCGGGGAGCTGCCGCCGATCGCGGACCGGAAGTTCCCGCTGCTGACCGAGGCGGCGTCGCGCTGCCGGATCCGCGTCGACACCCCGGCGCTGCGCGACCTCGCCGGTGAGGTCGAGTGGGCCAAGGTGAGCAACGTCCGCCCGGACGACTACGCGAAGGTCGCGCCGAAGTCGGGGCGGACGCTCGCGGCCTTCGACCCCGCCACGATCGCCCGGGTGTTCGCGGCGTACGAGGACGTCAAGATGGAGCGCGGGCGGATCGACCTGGAGGACGTGCTGCTCTGCGCGGTCGCGCTGCTCGCGGAGGACGAGCGGGTGGCGGCGGAGATCCGGCGGCAGTACCGGACGTTCGTCGTGGACGAGTACCAGGACGTCTCGCCGCTGCAGCAGTCGCTGCTCGACCTCTGGCTGGGCGGCCGCGAGGACGTCTGCGTGGTCGGCGACCCGGCGCAGACCATCTACTCGTGGGCCGGCGCCGAGCCGGAGAACCTGGTCCGTTTCGCGTCCCGGCACCCGTCGGCGACGCTGATCAAGCTGGTCCGCGACTACCGGTCGACCCCGCAGATCGTCGACGTCGCGAACAAGATCCTCGACGCGGCCGGACCGACCGGGCTGCCGGGCCGGGTCACGCTGCGCTCGCAGAAGGAGGCCGGCCCGGTGCCGGTCTACCGGGAGTACTCCGACGAGGTCGCGGAGGCGGACGCGGTCGCGCGCGCCGTGGTCCGGCTGCGGGACGAGGGCGTCGCGCTGCGCGACATCGCCGTACTGTTCCGGACCAACGCGCAGTCGGAGAACTTCGAGCAGGCGCTGGCCGAGCGGAAGATCCCGACCGTGCTGAAGGGTGCGGAGCGGTTCTTCGAGCGGGCCGAGATCCGGCAGGCCGCCGTACTGCTGCGGGGGCAGGTGAAGGCCGGCGGGGTCGGGGACGACCTGCTGACGACGGTCACCGGCGTGCTCGCGGGAGCCGGCTGGACAGCTGAGCCGCCGACCGGGACCGGCGCGGTGCGGGACCGCTGGGAGTCGCTGAGCGCGCTGGTCACGATGACGGCCGACTTCGCCGCGCAGCACCCCGAGGCGCGGTTGCCCGAGCTGATGGCCGAGCTCGACCGGAGGGCGACGATCCAGCACGCGCCGCTCGCGGAGGGCGTCACACTGGCCACGCTGCACGCGGCGAAGGGCCTCGAGTGGGAGTGCGTCTTCATCGTCGGGGCCCACGAGGGGACGCTGCCGATCGCGTACGCGCAGACTCCGTCCCAGGTGGAGGAAGAGCGGCGGCTCTTCTACGTCGGCGTGACGCGGGCGAAGCAGCAGTTGTTCGTCAGTTGGTCGACCTCCCGCTCGCCCGGCGGCCGCGGGACCCGCGGGCCGACGCGGTTCCTGGACCCGATCGGCGTCCGTACGGCGCGCACGGAGTGGACCCCGCCCACGTCGGCCGGCTGGGAACGTCCCGCGCGGTCGCAGCGGTCCGACCGGCCGATCCCGAAGTGCCGGGTGTGCGGCAAGGGCCTGCTCGACCCCGGTGCCCGCAAGCTCGGCCGCTGTGAGGACTGCCCGTCGACCATGGATCAGAAGCTGTACGACGCGCTGCTCGAGTGGCGCACCGAGCAGGCGGAGTCCGAGAAGATGCCGGCGTTCGTGATCCTCACCGACGCCACGCTCACCGCGATCGCCGAGACCCGGCCGGCCGACGCCCAGGCGCTCCGGCAGATCCCGGGGATCGGCCACACCAAGATCGCGAAGTACGGCGAGCAGATCGTCAACCTCTGCACCCGCTGACAATTCTGTCAATTCTGTTGCCAGGCACGCGAAGCACGGCGCATCCTGGACGACAGGCCGTGTTCTGCTGCTGGCAGACGTGGCAGTTAGGTGACAGAGGCAACGATCCCGCAGCGTGCGGACGGCGTCCCGGAGCGTGCTGGAAAGCTGTGCCGACGGTCAGATCCGGTCGTCGGAGCGGCAACTTCCGGCCAACTTCGCGAACTGGCAATAAATAGTTTGCGGGCTTCGGCGCGGACGGCGTACTGTTCTTTCTGCGGTCGAAGCCTGGCCGAAAACTTCAAACCACCATAGCGATCGAGCCAACCGCCCGCTTCGCCACAACGAGAGGAGGTGCCCTGGAAATGATTACCAACACGGTCAAGAAGCCGTTCAGCGACGCTGCCGCGCTGCCGTGCGCCCAGATCCCGGGTGCCTCGCCGCGCCTGCACGTCGCGACCGTTGTGCTCATGGCTTCCGGCGCTGCCCAGTTCAAGGGCGGAGCTGTCGGCGATGTGAAGTACGGCGGTTCGGGTTCTCGAGCATGGAGTCCACCGGTCTGACAAGCGTCAGAGCCGGCACCTCCAGGCCGCGGAACCCACCAAAGGGTCCCGCGGCCCTTTTGTTTGTCAGCACAGATTTGGCGATTACCAACCGGTAGTCGTCGAGGACGACAAGAGATCAGCATCAAACAGTCACTGGGAGGTGACCGGAATGAGCGTGAGCTTCCTCGATGTCTTCACCGAGGTGGCAACGTCGCAGGACCTGCCCTGTCGGTCCTACGCGCCAGAACTCTTCTTCGCCGAATCGCCGGCGGACGTCGAGTACGCGAAGTCGCTCTGCACGACCTGCCCGCTGAAGGCCGAGTGCCTGGCCGGAGCGCTCGAGCGTTCCGAGCCGTGGGGAGTGTGGGGTGGCGAGCTGTTCGTCCAGGGTGTGGTGGTTCCGCGCAAGCGGCCCCGTGGGCGTCCCCGCAAGAGCGACACCGTAACCGCTGCCTGACGACGACAACCCCTACGAAAACGAGTCCGAACGATGACTACTCAGACTTTCACCAGGAGCACCGAAATGCATTTACTTCATGAAGATCTCGCCCGTGCTCATTGTCGTACTTCACTGAAGGACGCAGAGCAGAACCGGCGCTTCCGCCTCGCTCAGAAGATCGAGCGGGCGCAGAAGCAGGCCGAGCGGGCCGGCCGGCGAGCGGAGAGGGCCAGCGCACGTGCGCGCCTCGCGCTTGCCCGCCTCGTCTGATCCACCCGAAACATCGCCTGACCAGCACTGAGGGGCGGCACCCACAAGGGGGTGCCGCCCCTCAGCTGTGCAGCTGCAGCTGGAGCAGGCCGATCAGCGTGATCCCGCTGACGATCTCGTGCCGGGAGATCATCCCGGCAAGGTCCGCGATCGGGATCCACTCGATCCGGTCGGACTCGTTCCGCTCGGTCGGCTCACCGGCGTACGTCGCACTCGTCGCCCGGAACACGAAGTGCCGCGAGTCCATGATCCCGGCGGCCGGCTCCGACCGGATCAGCTCGGTCAGCCCGTCCGCCCGCCAGCCGGTCTCCTCCAGCAGCTCCCGCCGGGCCGCCGTCTCCGGGTCCTCCCCGGCCTCGATGATCCCCATCGGGATCTCCCACGCCCAGGTGTCGGTCAGGAACCGGTGCCGCCACATCAGCAGCACGTGCTCGTCCCGGGTGACGACCGCGGCGGCGATGTCCTTCAGCCGCACCGCGTGGTAGTCGAACCGCTCCCCGTCAGGCTGTTCGACGTCCAACCGCCGGACGCTCAGCCATTGGTTCCCCCAGACCTCACCCTCACCGTGAACCGTCCATCGCACACGGTGCAGACTAGACGTATGGCAAGTGCTACGTGTGCGTTGTGTGGTGTCCAGGCGGAGTCCGAGGAGGCTCCGCTGACCTGGGTGACCTCGTTCGAGGACGGACGCAAGCTGCTGTACTGCGACCGCTGCGCCCGCGAGAACGTCCGCAACATCGAGGGAAAGCTCGACACCGTCTACTGGTGATCAGTACTGGTCAGGCACCCGCATCCCGGGTCCGCCGACCTGTAGTCCGAGCGGCTGCGCCCGTCCGGCCGGCTCCTCCCACGCCTCCTGGCGCCCGAGCACGGTGAGGTCGAGGTACCGGTAGCCGTTGTGGAAGTCCTCGATCCCGCGGCCGAACGTCGAGTACGTGTGGAACACGTCCTCGCCGACCCGCAAGAAGGTGCTGATCCCCGGCATCTCCTCACCGTTCATGTCGCCGGTCCACGGCCCGTCCGTCCACGGCGTACCCTTCTCGCTCGCCAACTCCTCCTGCGTCCGGAAGTGCAGCAGCACCGGCGCGACCCGGTCGTCGAGCGTGGCGTGGAAGTCGTAGTTGAAGTCGCCCGGGTACGACGAGTACCACGGGAACGACCAGCCCATCCGCTCCCGGAACGCCGCCAGCTTCGGGTACGGCGCCCGCGACACCGCCACCAGCGAGGTGTTCCGGACGTGCAGCTGCCGCAGGTTGCCGATCTCGTCGGCCGCCGACGAGCAGCTCGAACACGCCTCGTCCCACTCCGGCGCGAACATGAAGTGATGGATCACCAGCTGGTCCCGCCCCTCGAACAGGTCCAGCAGCCCGACCGGCCCGTCCGGACCCTCGAACGTGTAGGGCTTCGTGATCCGCACCATCGGCAACCGCCGCCGCTCGGCGTTCAGCCGGTCGCGGGCGCGGGTCAGTTCCTTCTCCAGCCGCAGCAGCTCCCGGCGGGCGGCCAGCCACTCGTCGGGTGACACGACCTCAGGGAGGTTTCCGAACGTCGTCATCACGGTCTCCATTTCTGGAAGAAGTTCCTCTCGAAGGTATGTCGATGCCGGATCGTCCCGATCGACGCGGTCAGTGAAGGAACTTCTCGAAAGGACCCGGATCATGACCCTGAGGCTGGAAACGGACACCGTGGTGACCGGCAGGCGGCAGTGGGTTGCGCTCGGCGTGCTGTGTCTCGCCACCCTGCTCGTCTCGCTCGATCTGTTCGTGATGCTGCTGGCGATCCCCGCGGTCACCGAGGCGCTCGGTGCGACCGGCACCCAGCAGCTGTGGATCCTGGACGTGTACGGGTTCATGGTGGCCGGCCTGATGATCACGATGGGCAGCCTCGGCGACCGGCTCGGGCGGCGCCGGCTGCTGCTGATCGCCGCGGCCGTCTTCGGGATCGCCTCGATCGTCGCGGCGTACTCCGTGAACCCCGGCATGCTGATCGGCGCCCGCGCGGTGCTCGGGATCGCCGGTGCCGCGATCGCGCCGTGCACGCTGTCGCTGATCTCCACCCTGTTCCCGGACGAGCGCCGGCGGGCGACGGCGCTCGGTGTCTGGGGCGGCTGCTTCACCGTCGGAGCGATCGTCGGCCCGATCGTCGGCGGCGTCCTGCTGAACCACTTCTGGTGGGGCTCGGCGTTCCTGATCGGCGTACCCGCGATGGTCGTGCTGCTGGCGGTCGGTCCGCTGCTGCTGCCGGAGTACCGCAACGGGCAGGCCGGGCGGATCGACGTACCGAGCGTGCTCCTGTCGCTGCTGGCGATCCTGCCGGCCATCCACGGTCTGAAGCACCTGGCGGCGCACGGTGCCGACCTGCAGGCCGTCGGCGCCCTGGTGGTCGGTGCGGCGTTCGGCTGGACTTTCGTACGGCGACAGCTGCGCCTGGACGACCCGCTGGTCGACGTACGGCTGTTCACGCGGCGGACGTTCAGCGTGACGCTCGGCAGCATGACGGCGTACTCGATGCTGTCCGGCGGCGTGATGGTGTTCGTGGCGCAGTACTTCCAGCTCGTCAAGGGGATGACCCCGCTGCAGGCAGGACTCGCGCTGGTGCCGGGGATGATCACCTCGACCATCGGCTTCCAGCTCGCCCCGCGGTTGGCGCACCGGATCCGTCCGGGCATCCTGATCCCCGCGGGCGTCGCCTTCACCGTGGCCGGGATGATCGTGGTGGCGCTGACGACGTCGACGACCGTGCTGGTGATCGCCTTCGCAGTGGAGGCCTTCGGGCCGGGCGCGCTGGTCATCCTGGGGACGAACCTCGTCATCGGCTCGGTCCCGCCGGAGAAGGCAGGTTCGGCAGGAGCACTGACGCAGACCGGCAACGAGTTCGGCTACTCGCTCGGGATCGCCGTCCTCGGCAGCGTGGTGACCGCCGTGTACCGCGGCCGGACCGGCGGCAACTCGCTCGGCGAGACGATCGCCCAGGGCGCCACGGGCGACGTACTGACGCAGGCTCGTGAGGCGTTCACGGCCGGCCTGCACCTCGCCGCCGGCATCACGGCGCTCGCCCTGGCCGGGATGGCGGTCCTGCTCGCTGTGACGCTGCGGGCGGTGCCGGCCCTCAGTCGTCGGTGAAGCCCGGCAGCAGCTCCTCCAGGACCGAGCGGAACGGGGCCTCGGCCTCGAGCTGGGAGAGCACGGCCATGCCGCCGATCCACACCCGGTGGATCAGCAGGTACGACGGCGGCATGTTCAGCCGCAGGGCGAGCGAGGCGTTCGGCGACCGTAGGTCACTGGTGCGGTTCGCCTGCGCGCGCATCCAGGCCCGGCTGAACTGGAACGTCTCCTCCCGGGCCGGCTCCGCGAACGGCGCCAGGTAGTCCATCAGCTGGTCCGGGTCGATCTCCATCCGCGGCTTGATGAAGCCCTCGGCCTTCAGGCCGTCCCGGACCGCGACACCGTCGCCGTTCAGCGAGATCCGCAGCAGCCTCCCGATCGCGGGCGGCAGCCCGTCCGGGAGCCGCGCGCAGAGGCCGAAGTCGACCACGCCGAGCCGCCCGTCCGCCAGCACCCGGAAGTTCCCCGGATGCGGGTCCGAGTGCAGCAGACCGGCGTACTTCGGCCCGCTGAACATGAACCGGACGTACTTCAGCCCGATCGCGTCGCGTTCCTCCTTGGTGCCGTCATTGATGTACGACGACAACGGGCGGCCCTCGATCCACTCGGACACGATCACCGTGGGGGAGTGCTTGACGACCCGCGGGACGACGAACTCCGGGTGGTTCTTGAACGCGTCGGCGTACTGCTGCTGGGCCTGCGCCTCGCGGTCGTAGTCGAGCTCCTCGCCGATCCGCTCCTGGAGCTCCGCGACCAGCGGCTTCACGTCCAGGCCGGGGATCAGTGAGCCGATCGTACGGCCGAACCGGCCGAGCTGGCGCAGATCCGCGCGGAGCGCCTCGGCGGCACCCGGGTACTGCAGCTTGATCGCGACCTCGCGGCCGTCCTTCAGCCGGCCGCGGTGCACCTGGCCGATCGACGCGGCCGCCGCCGGTACCTCGTTGAACTCGTCGAAACGGTCCCGCCAGCGCTTGCCGAGCTCGCGGGACAGGATCGAGTCCACGGTCGACATCGGCATCGGCGGAGCGGAGTCCTGCAGCTTGGTCAGGGTCGCCCGGTACGGCGCCGCGAACTCCTCCGGCATCGCCGACTCCATCAGGCTCAGCATCTGCCCGACCTTCATCGCGCCGCCCTTGAGCTCACCCAGGACGGCGAACAACTGGTCCGCGGTGCGGCGCTGGAACTCGGCCAGCACGGCTTCGGCGGGAGCACCGCCGATGCGCTTGCCCAGGCCCACCGTCGCCCGCCCGGCGGCGCCGAGCGGCAGGCTGGCGAGTTTCGCGGTCCGGCTCAGCGCCTTGCGAGGAAGGTCCGACACCCCTCCATTCTGTCCGGTCACCCAAGCCGCCACGACGGAGGGGCGGCACCGGACCCGTGTTGCAGGTCCGGCACCGCCCCTACGACTTGGTGCGTCAGGCCTTGCCGAGGATCCGGTTCAGGTTCGTACCGCACTCGGGGCACTTGGCCTTCGCCATGCGCGTGCCCTTGTCGTTGACCTTGACCTCGCCGTCGGCGGTGCGCTTGGCCTTGCACTTGACGCAGTAGAACTCGCCGCTCCAGGTCTCTGCCATGAGGGCCCTCTCCTTGCTCTGAATTCCAGCCCGGGGCCTCGCCCCGGGCAGTCGTTGGATGCTAACGGCAGACCGTCCTGCCGTAGGCCGTTCGGCCCAGTCGGGATTCACCCTACGGCCTCCTGGCTCAGGCTCAAGCGCACCCGGTGGCCCGCGCGCCGCCGGAATCCCCCGAGGAAAGCCCTTACCGAAACTTTCGGCGACGCGGAACAGGCTCCCGGTGGTCCGCCTCCGGAACGACTCGGCTTCCCCTCCGAGCAGTCCCGGAAGCGGTCCGGGAGCCTGTTGCAGACGACGCTAGGAGGACCCGGCCGCAGAGGCAAGCCCAGGTTGTCCACGCCTGTGGATAACTCTGTGCGCAACTTGTGGGACGCGCCGTCGGAAGCTGTGGACGGGTGGGGGAACACGGTGTGAACAACGGGGATCGGCGGGATCAAGATCAGGCGTCTGACCTGCGGAAACGCGAATCCACAGGGTGTGCACCGAAGAAAGTTGTCGGATTCGGGGGGTACATTTCTGAGCCATGGCCGACTCTCCACCGCGCCCGATCCCGCCGTACGTGGACATCCGTCGCAGCAAGCGCCGCAAGCGCACGGTCAGCGCCTACCGGGACGGCGAGCGGGTGGTCGTGCTGATGCCCGACCGGCTGTCCGCCGCCGAGGAGGCGCGCTGGGTCGAAACCATGCTGGCGCGGCTGGAGAAACAGCGCAGCCGATCGCGCGTGTCGGACGAAAAATTGTTGGCCAGAGCACACGAACTCGCGTGTCGCCACCTCCCCGAAGTGCCCGAACCTGCGTCTGTGAGGTGGGTTTCGAACCAAAACAGACGGTGGGGTTCGTGCACGCCGGCGGACCGTTCGATCCGGTTGAGCACCCGGCTGCAGTCGATGCCCGCCTGGGTCGTGGACTACGTCCTGGTCCACGAGCTGGCCCATCTGATCGAGCCGACGCACAACGCGAACTTCTGGGACCTGGTCCACCGCTACCCGAAAGCCGAGCGCGCCGAGGGCTACCTCGAAGGCGTCTCCGCCGCCGCGTCCCTGACCCTCGACGACTTCTGACCCGCTCCACCGCACGCCAGGCCCCAGCCGCACCGCCCCGCGGGCCACGTCATGGCCGGGGTGCGTAGGGCGTACGGGAAAGGGTGGGGTGGGGTTTCCCCCAGGGGTGACTCGGGGGCTTCCTGCATGGCCCGGGGCGGACCCTCGCGGCGAGGCTGTTGTCCCGTAGCCAGCGCCGCGCCAGGTGCGCTGGGTGGGGCGCTCCGGAGGGGCGCAGAGGGGCGGGAACGTATGGCCAGGGGACAGATCACGGTCCGGGCGGCGCGCTGGAGCGCCACCCATCCGTGGCGGGCGATCGCGATGTGGCTAGTGGTCGTGGCCGCCTGTTTCGCGCTCGGCTCCGTGACCGGGACCAAGAAGTCGACCGACGAGGGGAACATCGGCGAGGTCACCCGGGCGGACAACATCGTCAAGTCCGGCAACTTCGACGACCCGGACGTGGAGAGCGTGCTGATCACGGCGCCGTCCGGGCAGCTCGACCAGGCGGCAGCCCGGAAGGCCGCCGGCACGGTAATCCAGCAGATGCGCGCCCTCGGTGGGGTCGCGGAGGTCGCTCAGCCGATGCCGTCGCCGAAGGGCGACGCGGTGATCGTCCGCGTGACGCTGAAGGACGGCGACGGGGACAACCGGGTCCAGCCATTGCTCGACACCACCGCGCAGGTCCAGGAGCAGTACCCGGACCTCCGGATCGAAGAGGTCGGTGGACTCTCGATCGGCAAGGCGCTCAACGAGACGCTGGGCAAGGACTTCAAGCGGGCGGAGATGTTCAGCCTGCCGGTGACGCTGGCGATCCTGTTGCTCGCGTTCGGTGCCCTGATCGCCGCCTCGGTGCCGGTACTCCTGGCGCTGTCCGCGGTCGCCGCCGCGATCGGCCTCTCGGCCGCGGCCTCGCAACTGGTGCCCGCGGTCGACGCGGTGAACAGCGTGATCCTGCTGATCGGGATGGCGGTCGGCGTCGACTATTCACTCTTCTACCTCCGCCGTGAACGCGAGGAGCGCGCCAAGGGCCGTGGCCATGTCGACGCGGTCGAGATCGCCGCGGCGACCTCCGGCCACGCCGTCGTGGTCTCCGGTACGGCGGTGATCATCTCGATGGCCGGCCTGTTCCTGGCCCGGGACGCGGTCTTCTCCTCGTTCGCGGTCGGCTCGATCCTGGTCGTCGCGGTCGCCGTCGTCGGCTCGCTGACCGTGCTCCCCGCCGTACTGGCGAAGCTCGGCCGCTGGGTGGACCGCCCGCGGATCCCGCTCGTGTGGCGGCTGACCGCTTCGAAGGGCCGGCCGCGGTTCTGGCCGACCGTGCTGAAGCCGGCTCTCAAGCACCCGATCGCCACGCTGCTCGTCGCCGTCACCGCGCTGCTCGCGGTCGCGTCGCCGGCGTTGGGTATGACGCTGAAGTTCCCGGGCACCGAGGACCTGCCGCGGACGACGTCGGTGATGAAGGCGTATGACCGGTTGACGGCCGCGTTCCCGAGCACGGGCACGAGCCACGAGGTCGCCGTACGGGCGCCTGCGAACCAGCAGTCCGCGGTGAAGGCCGCGCTGGCGGAGCTTCAGGCGAAGACCAAGGGCGATCCGCTGTTCGCGTCAGACGGTCTGGAGAAGCCGCGGTTCTCGAAGGACGGCACGGTCGCCACGCTCGAGGTGGCCACGCCGTACGAGGGCGGAAGCCAGCAGGCCCGGGATTCACTCGCGAAGCTCCGTAAGGACCTGATGCCGGAGACCGTCGGGAAGGTGCCCGGCGTCGAGTACGCGGTCGGTGGCTTCGTGGCGGCTGACGTGGACTACGCCGCCCACACCCGCTCCAAGCTCCCGCTGGTGATCGGCTTCGTCCTGCTGCTGACGATGATCGTGATGATGGCAACGTTCCGCTCGGTGGTCGTCGCGGTCACCGCGATCGTCCTCAACCTGCTGAGCGCGGGGGCGGCGTACGGCGTCGTCACCGCGGTCTTCCAGAACACCTGGGCCGAGGGATTGCTCCACTTCCGCTCCAACGGCTCGGTGGTCAGCTGGCTCCCGCTCTTCCTCTTCGTGGTCCTCTTCGGCCTCTCGATGGACTAC
Source organism: Kribbella sp. NPDC051137 (assembly GCF_040682535.1). NCBI lineage: Bacteria > Bacillati > Actinomycetota > Actinomycetes > Propionibacteriales > Kribbellaceae > Kribbella > Kribbella sp. NPDC051137. The sequence continues at coordinate 32,217 of NZ_JBFBBI010000006.1, read as the reverse complement.
CACGTCTTCGTCGTCAGCCGGATCCGCGAGGCCGTACTCCGCGGCGTACCAACGAAACAGGCCGTCGCCGAGGGCATCACCGGCTCAGCCGGCGTGGTAACCAGCGCGGCCGCGGTCATGATCGGCGTCTTCGCCGTCTTCGCCACCCTGAGCACCCTCGACATGAAGCAGTTGGGTGTAGGCCTGGCAGTAGCCATCCTGATCGACGCAACCATCATCCGCGCGGTCGTCCTCCCCAGCATCATGACTCTCCTCGGCGAAGCCAACTGGTGGGCCCCCAACTGGCTCCGCCCGAAGCCCGCCAAACACTCCGCAAGCTCAACCACAGAAGAACAACGCGAACTGACCCCCGTCGCCTGACAACGGTCGGCGCCCGCACGCGGCCCACCCAGAACCTGAACCGGGTGGGCCGCGGGTCTACTGTCCGCCTGTGAGCACCGACCGCCCCGCCCCTCCTCCGAGCGTCGAGCGCCGCAACCAGATGCTCGCCGCCGTCGAGCTTCCCGAGGGCCGCGAGCGCCTTCGAAGTCTGGTTGAACGCATGCTGGCCGACCGCATCCCGACCGAAACTCTCCTGGACGACCTGAGCGGGATCCGGGGCTTGGTCTCGCAGGACGTGGAGGACAAGATCCTCGACGTCATGGACCTCCTGGTCGGCTGGTGCGCCCCGTCAGCCCGATTGCTTCCTCCTGACGACGACTCCGACGGGTGACCGTCGTGGCTATCAGGATCGAACTGTGGGTCGACGGCCGACTGATCGACGGGGTTGAGCAGTGGTGGGACGACTTGGCGGCCGCGCTGCCGGTCGATGAAGATTTCCCGATGCTTGGTCGTGTCGACGCGTACGGCGATGTGGTGTTCGCGCGGGACGAACTGGAGGTGTTGGCGGCCGAGGCTCGGCGGTTCGTGCCTCGCGCTCCGGACCGCGTTCGGCCTCTCCTGTTGAAGCTGGCGGAGCTGTGCACGCAAGGCGGCAGCGAGGGGGAGCTGCGCTTCCTCGGCGATTGAGCGTCCCGAAAACCGTTCGGACATGGGGGTTGTGTGGCTGGAGGATGTTTGGCATGGGTGAATGGACTGATGGGTTGGCTGGTGGGCTTTCCGGAAAGTTTTCGGCGGTAGGTGACGAAATTGTTCCGGAGTCGGGCGCGATCCGCGCTCGGGTGCTGGGGCAGGTGGCTGAGACTGTGCTCGCGGTGGAGCGGGGGCATCCGGTGCGGGTGGCGGTTGATGGGCCTTCGGCGGCTGGGAAGACCACGTTGGCGGACGAGTTGGCCGACGTAGTGCGGGGGCGGACCGAGCGGGAGGTGATCCGCGCCGGGCTCGACTACTTCAAGCGGGCGCCGGAGCTGCGGACGACGTACCCGATCGAGTCGCCGGAGAGCTACTACTACGAGGTGTACGACAACGAGGCGATCCGCGCGCGCCTGCTCGAACCCCTCGGCCCGGGCGGCGACCGCCGCTACACGACGGCGCTCCGGGAGTCCAACGCGGTCACCGTGGTGGACGCGCCCGTCCGCACCGCCTCACCACAAGCGATCCTGATCGCCGATGGTTGCTTCCTGCAACGACCCGAACTGGACGAGTGCTGGGACCTCCGCCTCTACGTCCATGTCTCCTTCGAAACAGTCCTCCACCGCGGCACCGAACGAGACGCCGCTTGGATGGACTCCCCGGAGGCCGCCGCCCACCGCTACCGCACCCGCTACGTCCCAGGCGAGCAGTTGTACGTCGACCAGATCCGGCCGGCCGACCGCGCGCAACTGCTGGTGAGCAACGAGGATCCGGCCGCACCAGTCCTCAGTCGCCGACTGACGGATTCGTAGACGTACGTCAGCGCCGCAACTGCTCGAACATCGGTCAGGTCAGTTGGTGGACTGGCGGGCTCGGTGGGCGGCGGCTTTTACTCGGCTTTGGCATTGGGGGGAGTGGAAGCGGCGTTGGCCGTTCTTGGAGGTGTCAACGAAGACTCGGTCGCAGTGGGGGGCCGCGCAGACGCCTAGGCGGCCGGCCAGGTCGCTGCCTACTGCGAGGGCGAGGCCTGCGGCGCAGCCGGCTGCCCAGCCGTTGGCGAGTTGTTCGTCGGGGCCGTGGAAGTGGAGGCTCCACGGGCGGTCGCGGCCGCGGTCCAGTTGCGGGCGGGCGTTGGTGTCTCGGAGCAGCGCGTTGATCTCGGCGGCGGCGGCGTCGAGGTCGCCGGCGTTGGCGGACTCGAAGACGACGCGCATGCGCTGGGCGAGGCGGATCAGCCGGCGCGAGTCGTCGACCGGCGGCCGGGAACTCGGCGGGTACCCGATCGCGGTGAGGGCGTCGGCCACCGCGGACGTGACCGATTCCGGGTCGTCGGCCGGCGCGGAGTACGCCGTACCGCCGGAGTATCCGGGTGTCAGCCGGTTCACGTACTCGACCGACGCGGCCAGCACGCTGCGAGCATGACTATCAAAAGAGACTTGACCAGTCACGCATAACCTCCGTAGTCTCGAGCTTGCGTGACCGATCATAGCCACTTAGACAGTCATGGGGGTTCGGTATGAGCGTCGTCGCCGCGACCAGAGGACTCTCGCGAGCCGTCTGGATCCTGATCGTCGCGCGGGCGGTCAACAAGATCGGGGCGTTCACACTGCCGTTCCTGGGGGTCGTGCTGGCGGTCGAGTTCAAGGCCTCGCTGACCCAGACGGGGGTGGTCCTCGCGGTCTTCGGTGCGGCGACGATTCCGTCGCGGTTGCTGGGCGGGCAGCTGGCGGACCGGTTCGGCCGGCGGCGGACGATCGTACTCGGGCTGGTCGGCTGCGCGGTCTCGCAGTTGTGGATCGCCTTGAGTCACACGCTGTGGTCCGCGGTACTGGCGACGGTCCTCCTCGGGCTCGCGTTCGAGATCTACGAACCGCCGAGCCAGGCGATGATCGCGGACGTGACCGAGCCGGAGGATCGCCCCGCCGCGTACGGCCTCTACAGCGCGGCCCTCGCCGCGGCCGGCGTCCTCGCCGGGCTGCTGGCGGCCGCCATCAGCCACTGGGACCTCCGCTGGCTCTTCGTCGCCGACGCGATCACCTGTCTGCTCTGCGCCACTCTCGTCGCGCTGGCGTTACCAGCCGACGTACGGCGGGACGCGCCGGCCGAGGTGGACCTGGTGGAGCGGAGCGCTGTGTCGCCGTGGCGGGACCGACGGCTGCTGCTGTTGCTGGCAAGCGGCACCGTCTTCGCGACCATCTACATGCAGTTGGTGATCGGCCTGCCGTTGACGCTCCTCGAGCAAGGGCTGCCGAAATCCGGTGCGGGCATCATCCTCGCCGTCTCCGCAGTCACACTGATCGCGGCGCAACGCCTGCTCCGGCTGCAGAACCTCGACGACTTCCGGTCGATCGCGATCGGTTACGTGCTGCTGGCCACCGGCCTGCTGGCCAGCGCGTTCGCCCACACGTTGCTGGTCTTCGTACTCGCCGCCGTCCTCTGGAGTCTCGGCGACCTGTTCCTCCTGACCCGCTACCTCACGCAGGCGTCCGGCCTCGCCCCCGACGAGGCGCGCGGCCGGTACCTCGCGATCTTCGGCCTGAGCTGGGGCATCGCGACCACGATCGCCCCGCTCACGGTCACCCAACTGCTCGAGAAGTCCGGCCCCACGGGACTCTGGCTCACCAGCGCCGCAGTGGCCGCCGTACTCGCAGTACTGCAGCCCTGGTTCAGGAAGCGACTAGCCGCACGGTGAGGCCCTTCGCCACCGGCGTGTTGCTGCCCTTCGCGAGGTCATCGGCCGACATCAGCACGTTGGTCTCCGGGTAGTACGCCGCGACACATCCACGAGCCGTGGGGTACGCGACGATCCGGAAGTGCGAGGCCCGCCGCTCGACACCCTGGAACTCGCTCACGATGTCGACGTACTGACCGTCCCGCAGACCGAGGTCCGCCAGGTCGTCCGGATGCACGAACACCACCTCGCGCGTCCCGTGAACCCCGCGGTACCGGTCCTCGAGGCTGTAGATCGTCGTGTTGAACTGGTCGTGACTCCGCAACGTCTGCAGCAACAGCCGGCCAGGCTCCGTCGGCAGCCAGGTCAGATCGTTCGCCGTGAACTGGGCCCGCGCGTCGGACGTCTTGAACTCGCGCTTGTCCCGCGCCGCATGTGCCAGCAGGAACTCGCCGTCCCCGTCCCGCAGCCGGTCCTCGTAGTTCTCGTACCCGTCCGCGACCCGTCCGATCCGCTGCCGGATCAGGCTGTAGTCGTCGGCGAAGTCCGCCCACGGAATCTGCCCGACGTCCGGTACGACGGCCTGCGCCAGCCCGCACACGATCCCGATCTCGGACTTCAGCTCCGGCGCCGGCGGGATCAGGTTCCCCTTCGACAGGTGTACGGCGCCCTGCGAGTCCTCGACCGACACGGACTGCGGGCCCGCCGCGGTGTGGTCGTGGTCCGTCCGGCCGAGCGTCGGCAGGATGAGCGCCTCGCGGCCGGTGACGGTGTGCGACCGGTTCAGTTTCGTCGACACGTGCACGGTGAGGTCGCACTCGCGCAGCCCGCGGTGCACCACCTCGGTGTCGGGCGTCGCGGACGCGAAGTTGCCGCCCATCGCGAAGAACACCCGGACGGCGCCGTCCCGCAGCCGCTTCACGGTGGCGGCCGCGTCGACGCCGTGCTCCCGCGGTGACGTGAACGAGAACTCGCGGTCGAGCTTGTCCAGGAACGCGTCGGGCATCTTCTCCCAGATCCCCATGCTGCGGTCGCCCTGCACGTTGGAGTGCCCGCGCACCGGGCACGGCCCGGCGCCGGGTTTGCCGATGTTGCCCTGCAGCAGCAGCACGTTGACGATCTCGCTGATCGTCGCGACCGCCTCCCGGTGCTGGGTCAGCCCCATCGCCCAGCAGACCACCGTCGCCTTCGACTTGATGAACCGTTGCGCGAGCTCCTCGATCTCTGCGCGCCGCAGCCCGGTGGCCTGCTCGACGGCCGGCCAGTCCAGCTCGGCGTTGTGCTTCGCGTACAGCTCGAAACCGCTGGTGTGCGAGTCGATGAACGACTTGTCCAGCACGGTCCCCGGACTCGCGGCCTCGGCCTCGAGCAGCAGATGGCCGAGCGCCAGGAACAGCGCCTGGTCGCCGCCGAGCCGGATCGCCAGGTGCTGGTCCGCCAGTTGCGTGCCTTTACCGACCAGACCGCGCGGCTTCTGCGGATTCATGAACCGCATCAGGCCGGTCTCGGGCAGCGGGTTCACCGAGACGATCGAGGCGCCGTTGCGCTTGGCGACCTCGAGGTGGGTGAGCATCCGCGGCGCGTTGGTGCCCGGGTTCTGCCCGACGATCACGATCAGCTCGGACTCCTCGAGCATCTTCAGCGTGACCGCGCCCTTGCCGCTGCCGATCACCCGGGACAGCGCCGTACCGGAGGACTCGTGGCACATGTTCGAGCAGTCGGGGAGGTTGTTGGTCCCGTACGCGCGGACGAACAGCTGGTACAGGAACGCGGCCTCGTTGCTGGTCCGGCCGGACGTGTAGAAGACGGCGTCGTCGGGGTCGACGAGCGCCCTGAGGTGCCGCGCGACGACCTGGAACGCCTCCTCCCAGCCGACCGGCTCGTAGTGCGTGGCGCCGGCCCGGAGCAGCATCGGCTCGGTGATCCGGCCGAGCTTGCCGAGGTCGAGCTCGGAGATCCGGTCCATCTCGGCCACCGAGTGCTGTGCGAAGAACTCGCGCGGCACCCGCTTGCGCGTTGCCTCCCAGGCCACGGCCTTGGCGCCGTTCTCACAGAACTCTGCCGTGTGCTTGTGCTCGGGATCCGGCCACGCGCAGGACGGGCAGTCGAATCCGCGGTCCTGATTCATCTTCAGGAAGGCCCGGCCGCTGCGAACCGCTCCCATCTCGCGGAGACCGAACTTGAACGACGACAGCACGGCGGGCACGCCGGCGGCCTTCTGCTTCGGCTGTTCGATGTCGACCATGTTTCAACAATAGGCCTGCCTATCGTGGTGTGCTGCTTTGATAGGCACACTTGTGGATAAGTGGTGCACGCCGCCACAGTCGCTGCTCGGGATATGTGGCCCGATCCCATAGTCGTCACGGCCGCGGATTCCTACAGTCGTCCGCCATGGAGACCCGTCGAGCCCTCGTCACCGGGGCAGCGTCCGGTATCGGCGCTGCTTGCGCTCAGCGCCTGGCAGCGGACGGTGTCCACGTGGTGGCCGTCGACCTGGACCGGGCCGGTCTGGACGCACTGGAGGGCGTCGAGACGGTCGTAGCCGACCTGTCGGATCTGGAACGGCTCCAGGAGCTCCCGGTTGACGTGGACATCCTGGTGAACAACGCAGGGGTCCAGCAGGTCGCACCGGTCGAGCAGTTCCCGCCGGAGCGGTTCAGCTACCTGATCCGGCTCATGCTGGAGGCACCGTTCCGGCTGATCCGTCAGACGCTGCCGCACATGTACGGCGCCGGCTGGGGTCGCGTGGTCAACGTCAGCTCGGTCCACGGACTACGGGCCAGTCCTTTCAAGGCGGCGTACGTCGCTGCGAAGCACGGGCTCGAAGGACTCAGCAAGGTGGTCGCCCTGGAAGGCGCCGCGCACGGGGTGACCAGCAACTGCGTGAACCCGGCGTACGTCCGTACGCCGCTCGTCACCGCGCAGCTGGCGGACCAGGCCGCCACCCACGGTCTGTCCGAGTCAGAAGTGCTGGACAAGGTCCTGCTCGAACCGGTCGCGGTGAAGCGGCTGATCGAACCGGCCGAAGTGGCGGAGCTGGTCGCCGTACTGTGCGGCCCCGCCTCCGCCTCCATCACGGGGAGCTCGTTCGTACTCGACGGCGGCTGGACCGCCCACTAACTGAGGAGTCCGCCCAAATGACAGCAACACAGCCAGTCCAGACACGTGCGTCGATCGTCCGGGTGGTCGGCGCGAGCCTCGTCGGTACGACGGTCGAGTGGTACGACTTCTTCCTGTACGGGGTCGCCGCATCGGTGGTGTTCGGCGACCTGTTCTTCCCGAAGGGGGAGCAGCTCACGGGGACGCTGCTGAGCTTCGCTACGTTCGCGGTGGGCTTCTTTGCACGTCCTATCGGCGGTGTGGTGTTCGGGCACTTCGGTGACCGCCTGGGCCGCAAACAGCTGCTGGTGCTGTCGCTGCTGATGATGGGCCTCGCTACGTTCGCCATAGGACTGCTGCCTACGTACGCGCAGGTCGGTGCGCTCGCTCCGATCCTGCTGACGGTACTGCGGCTCATCCAGGGGTTCGCACTCGGCGGGGAGTGGGGTGGGGCAGTCCTTATCGTGTCGGAGCATGGTGATCCGGCACGGCGTGGTTTCTGGGCGTCCTGGCCGCAAGCGGGTGCTCCTGCGGGTCAGCTGATCGCCAACGGAGTGCTGGCCGGGCTGGCCGCGTTCCAGTCGGACGCTGACTTCAACCGGTGGGGTTGGCGCATTCCGTTCCTGCTGTCGGCAGTACTGGTACTGGTGGGGCTCTGGGTGCGGCTGCGAATCGAGGAGTCGCCGGTGTTCCAGCAGGCGCGGGCGAAGCAGGAGCCGGCGGACAAGCTCCCGCTGCTCGAGGTGCTCACGCAGTACCCGCGCGAGGTGCTGACGGCGATGGGCGCGCGGATGGCGGAGAACGTCAGCTACTACATCTTCACGATCGTTATCGCGACGTACGCGAAGGAACACCTCGGGATGAGCAAGTCGTTCGCGCTGAACGCCGTACTGATCGGCGCGGCCGTGCACTTCTTCGCGATCCCGCTCTGGGGCGCGCTGTCGGACCGCATCGGCCGGCGACCCGTGTATCTGATCGGTGCGGTCGGCGTTGGGGTCTGGGGCTTCCTCTTCATCACGCTGGTGGATACCAAGAACTTCGCCTTGGCCGCGCTTGCCGTCACGGTCGGCCTGGTGTTGCACGGAGCGATGTACGGTCCGCAGGCGTCGTTCTTCACCGAGCTCTTCGGGACAAGGGTGCGGTACTCCGGTGTCTCGGTCGGCTATCAGCTCGCGTCGATCATCGCGGGCGGCCTGGCGCCGTTCATCGCGGTGGCCCTGCTCAAGACGTACGACTCGGGCTACGCGATCGCGGTCTACATCGCGGTCTGCGCCGTCATCTCGATCGTGGCGGTGACGTCGTACTCCGAAACGCACCGCCGGGACCTCACTACGCTGTAGGACCATGGAGGAGCTGCTGCGCCTACTGGCCGAAGACGCGCCCGGGAGCGAGCTGGCCCGGGCGGCGGGCGAGGACGCGGTGGCACGGGAGCTCGCCTTGCGCATCCGGGCCGGTATGGACGCCAGCAAGAAGCGTGAGGCCGAGCTGTCCGCCCTGGTCGACGTAGCGCGTGAGTTGGCGTCAGCCCGGGACCCTGGCGGCGTACTGCACACCATCGTCCACCGCGCCCGCACCCTTGTCGGTACGGACGTCGCATACCTGACTCTGTACGACGAGACACGCGGTGACACGTACATGCGGGCCACCGACGGCTCGGTGTCTGCGGCTTTCCAACAGCTGCGACTACCTCTGGGCGCGGGGCTGGGCGGGCTGGTCGCAGAAACGTACAAGCCGTACTGGACCGCGGACTACCCCTCGGACAGGCGTTTCCGGCACACTCTGCCGATCGACGACGCTGTCGGCGAGGAGGGCCTCGTAGCCATCTGCGGTACGCCGCTTGTCGTGGACGGGGCCTTCGTAGGCGTGCTGTTCGCGTCCAATCGGACGCGGCGGCCGTTCAGCCGTGATGAGGTGTCCCTGCTCGGTTCACTCGCAACACTGGCCGCGGTGACGCTGGTACAGGTACGGGCCGCGGCTGAGACCGCTGCGGCCTTAGACCAACTGTCCGCCGCACACGCCGGCGTGGAGCATGCAGCCGCAGCACATGACCGCTTTGCCGACATCGTGTTGTCCGGCGGGGACGTGGACGCCATAGCTGCCGCGTTGGCCGAGCTGCTGGGCGTGTGGGTCGTACTGGTTGATGCCAGCGGCAACGAGCTGGCCAACGCCGGTCAGGTCCCTGGTACGCCGGTTCCGTGGCAGGAGTCGTCCTCTGGTCGTTTGACGCGCAGCGGTGACTGCTGGGTCGTGGCAGCGACGGCCAAGGGTGAACGGCTCGGCGCGCTGGTCATCGGCGGCGCTGACGACCTGTCTGGTGCTGACCAACGCATCGTGGAGCGGGCAGCCGTTGTCACCGCACTGGTCCTCCTGTTCCGCCGGCAGGCGGCCGAGCAATCTCAACGTGCACAGGCGGATCTCCTGGCCGATGTACTCAGTGGAAGCGCCGACCCGCGCACCCTGACAGATCGGCTCCGACTGCTCGCGCCTAACCACAGAAACGACCGCCTGGTCGTCGCCGTGTGCCGCGGCGACCACTCCGGCGTACTGGCTCGACTGTCTGCACCACTGGAGGACCGCCTGGTCCTATCTGGTCCGTACGGCGGCGACCTGGTCCTGCTGTTCACTCGTACGAAGGCTGTGTCCGCGGCACGGGACCTGTCTGACTTGGCGAAGCGTAGTGGCGTGACCGTTGCCGTGACAGGACCTGCAGCGTGGGGAGACCCATTGGTGGAGGCGCACCGGCAGGCAGTCCGTCTTGTCACCACGATGGTCCGGCTGGGGCGTACCGGTGAGTCTGCAACTCCGGACGACCTCGGAGTCGCAGGACTCGTGGGAGCATCCGAGGTCGACGTACACGCCCACGTGCAGCACATACTCGGCCAGGTCCTCGACTACGACGCAGACCGCGGCACCGACCTCATCGGCACGATGCAGGCGTACTTCGCCGCCGGCCAAAGCCCAACCCGGGCGGCAACGTCGTTGCACATCCACCCAAACACCGTCCAGCAACGGCTGGACCGCATCACCGCACTCCTCGGCGACGGCTGGCAGTCACCGGACCGCGCCCTCGACGTGCAGGTAGCTCTCCGCCTCCGCTCCGCCCTCGGCTGAGCGCTGTCAGCCGTTCGGACGACAGCGCGTCATCCAAAGGTGCGGACTTGTCATCCGTTCACCCGCTGTGACGAATCTCCCCGAGACAGCACTCTTTAGGCCAGGTCAGCGCGTTCGCGGTGACACAGCGTGGCGCCGGGGGGTGCTGAAATGTCAGGTGGACGCATCATCACGGTGTTCGCGGCCAAGGGTGGCTGCGGTAAGACGACCGTCGCTACGAATCTGGCTGTCACGCTGTGCGCCCGCGGCACCCGACGCGTCTGCTTGATCGACCTGGACCTGCAGTTCGGCGACGTCGCCTGCACACTCGGCCTGCGCGCGGAGCGGAGTCTGTGTGATGCCTTGCAGCGGGACGACGCGCTGACGGCCGAGGACGTCGCCGCCGTCATGACCACGTTCCGGCCCGGGCTGGACTGCCTGCTGGCGCCAAGCGGTCCGGGGGCCGCGGCGCAGATCTCGCCGGAGCTGATCGAGGACCTGCTGTACATCGTGCGCGACATGTACCACTACGTGGTCATCGACACCCCCTCGCAGTTCAACGCTTCGGTGCTTGTCGCGCTGGACGCCGCAGACCATCAGGTGCTGGTGGCAACTCCGGAGCGACCGTCGCTGAAGAACCTGCGGCTCACACTCGACATCCTCGACCTGCTGTACGACGCCAGCGCACGGTCGGTCGTCATCAACCGCTGCGACAACCGCACCGGCCTCACTGCCGCCGACGTGGACCAGTTGCTCCGGAGCCCGATCACGGCGCAACTCCCCAACTGGACCGATGTACCCGCCTCGATCAACCGCGGTGAACCCATCGCGGTCGGCTACCCCGACCACCCCGTCAGCGTCGCCATCCACCACCTGGCCGACGCCCTGGCCGCCAACGACGGGAGGTGCAGCCGCGACCCGCCCTCCGCGTAGCACCACCTCGCAACTCATCAAACCCTTTGTACAGAAAGAGAAACCCATCATGCTCAACCGAATCCGCGAAGCCCGGCGCAACCAGGCCGGCTTCACCCTGATCGAACTCCTGATCGTCATCGTCATCCTCGGCGTCCTCTCCGGCATCGTCGTCTTCGCAGTTCAGGGCATCCAGGACCGCGGCTATGCAGCCGCCTGCAAGTCGGATGTGAAGAGCGTCGAGGTGGCCGTCGAGGCGTACTACGCCAAGAACGGGACCTGGCCGGCGCAGGCCGATCTCACGGGAGGCACCAGCCAGTTCCTGCGCAGCTGGCCGACCAGCACTAAGTACGCGGTCACGCTCGGCAGCGGTGGCGCGGTGACGGTCGCCCCAGCCTGCGACACCCTCTGACGCCGACCTGAGCTCCGGTGGGGAGGGACGGCCCCAAGCGCCCTCTCCCCACCGGTTTCCATCTTCCGACTCCTGGAGAGCACCATGATCAGTCTTGCTCGTGGCGGCCGGGTTGACCTGCTGCTCGAAGAGCTTTGGAAAGCGGGCGGCACGGACTTGCTGCTGACCGCGGGCATGCCACCGCAGATCCGCGTCCACGGCAGCCTGTACGCCGTACACGGTCTGGACGCCCTGACTCGCGACGACACCGACAGCCTGCTGAACGAAGTACTGACCGCAGAGCAGGCCGCCGACTGGAACACCAAGCACGAACACGATTTCTCGTTCTCCTGGCGCGACGAGGCCCGGATCCGCGGCAACGCGTTCACGCAGCGCGGTGACACTGCTGTCGCGCTCCGGATGATCCCGCGCCAGATCCCGACGATGGAAGAGCTCGGCCTGCCGCCCGTCCTGTACGACTTCGCCCGCAAGCACCAGGGCCTCGTCCTCGTCACCGGGCCGACCGGCTCCGGCAAGTCGACCACGCTCGCCGCGATGATCGGCAAGATCAACGCCGAGCGCGCCTGCCACATCATCACGATCGAGGACCCGATCGAGTACGTCCACGACCACAAGCTGTCCGCAGTGAACCAGCGCGAGGTCGGCAGCGACACCGCGAGCTTCCCGGACGCACTGCGCTCCGCTCTCCGCGAGGACCCCGACGTACTGCTCGTCGGTGAGATGCGCGACCTTGAGTCCATCCGCTTCGCCCTCACCATCGCCGAGACCGGCCACCTGGTGTTCGCGACACTGCACACCAATGACACCGCGCAGTCCCTGGCCCGCATCGTCGACGTCTTCCCAGGCGAACAGCAGGCCCAGGTCCGCGTCCAGCTCGCGGCGGCCCTCACGGGTGTGGTCTACCAACGACTGATCCCGCGGATCGGCGGCGGCCTGATCGCGGCGTACGAAGTGATGGTTGCCGACGCAGCCATTCGCAACCTGATCAAGGAAGGCAAGACCCACCAACTGCGGAACTCGGTCGTCACCGGCCAGCGCGACGGCATGGTCACCTTGGAGCAGTCGCTGTCCACGCTGGTGCAGAACGGCGTCGTCACGTACGACGACGCGGTCGCACGCAGCCTCTACCCGAAAGACGTCGAGGCGCGGCCGCGGCTGCGGGCGGGGGTGCCGGCATGAAGCTCCGCAAGGCGCAACCCGAGCCGCGGCACGCCGCACCCAACGCGAGGCCCGAGGTGCTTCCGGCCGCCACCGAACAGGATCTACACATCGAGCGGACCAGAGCACGTCATCTGGCCGAGCAGTACCAACTCGATCTGGCCGACCTGCGTACCGTCAGCCCGGATCCGGCCGCGGCCGCACTGATCGACGAGCAGACCGCGCGTGCCCTCGTCGCCGTACCGCTCGCTCTTCAGGACGACGTCGTCACCGTCGCCGTTGCCGACCCGTCGATTGTCGACGATCTGCGATTCGCGCTCGGCCGGCGGGTGATCCTCAGGCTGGCGGCCCCGACGGACATCCTGCACGCGATCGGTACGGCGTACCGCGCGCTGACCGGAATCGACGACCGGGTCAAGGTCTTCGAGGCTCGTGACGCGGTCCGTAAGGACATCCGCGACGACGCACCGGGCGCCAGTGACGACGCGCCCGTGGTCCAGGTCGTGCAACTGGTGATCACCCAGGCGCTGCGCGACCGCGCGTCGGACGTGCACATCGAACCGCACGGCGACCGCGTCCGGGTCCGGTACCGCATCGACGGCGCGCTGCACGACGTCCTCGAACTGCCCGGCTCGATCGGGCCTGCCGTCGTCAGCAGGATCAAGATCCTCTCCGACCTCAACATCGTCGAGCGCCGCCGGCCGCAGGACGGTCAGATCAGCATGGACGTCGAGGGGCGGCCGGTCGACATCCGGGTCTCCACGACGTCCGTCGTCGGCGGCGAGAAAGTGGTGCTCCGGTTGCTGGACAAGAGCCGGCCGCTGTACCGGCTCGAGCAACTCGGGATGCCGAACCAGATGGCAGCGACGTACTCGAGCCTGCTGAGGGCACCGTACGGCATGGTCATCTGCGCCGGACCCACCGGCAGCGGCAAGACCACGACGCTGTACGGATCGCTCGGTGAGATCAACAGTCCCGAACGCAACATCATGACGATCGAGGACCCGGTGGAGTACACCTTCGACTCGATCAACCAGATCCAGATCAACGAGGCGGCCGGCATCACGTTCGCCGGCGGACTGCGGTCGATCCTGCGGCAGGACCCGGACGTGATCCTGGTCGGCGAGGTGCGCGACGTCGAGACCGCGCGGATCGCCGTACAGTCCGCGCTGACCGGGCACTTCGTACTCTCGTCACTGCACGCGACCGATGCCGCGACCGCGCTGCATCGCCTTCTGGACATGGGGATCGAGACCTTCCTGATCGCGTCCTCGGTGACCGCCGTGGTCTCCCAGCGCCTGGTACGGCGGGTCTGCACGAACTGCCGCGAGTACTACGAACCGAAGGCCGAGGAGCTCGCGTTCCTCGCCAGCGCGGGTGGAGGCACCCCGGCCGACGGCTTCGTCCGTGGTGCCGGCTGCAACTTCTGCGCGCACACCGGCTTCCTGGAACGGACCGGTGTGTACGAGCTGATGCCGGTGTCCGACGCCATCCGCGAGCTGGTCGTGGACCGCGCGTCACACGACGAGATCCGCAAGGTCGCACGGTACGAGGGCATGCGCACGCTGACCGAGGAGGGCGTCCGCCTGGTCGAACAGGGCGTCACCACCATCGGTGAGGTCATGCGATCCATCTACATGGTCGGGAGCTGACCGATGACCAGATACGCGTACGTCGCGATCGCACCGGACGGCCAGGTCGCGAAGGGAACCACCAAGGCGGAGAACCGTGAAGAGGCCGAGCTCGCGCTCTACGAACGCGAGCTGCGGGACATCCGCGTCACCGAGAAGCGCAGCGTCCTGCAGCTCGAGATCACGCCGCGCAAGGTGAAGCGCGAGGAGGTCATGCACCTGTCGCGCCAGCTGGGCGCTTTCATCAAGGCCGGCCTGCCGCTGATCGACGCCGTACACTCCCTCGGCGAGGAAGCGGACAACGCCTCGGTACGACGGATGATGGCGGAGGTCGAGCACGGTCTGCGGGGTGGTGAGAAGCTCTCGGACTGCTTCGACCGGCACCCGAAGATCTTTCCCGAGTTCTACCGCGGCATCCTCCGCTCGGCGGAGTTGAGCGGGCAGTTGGACACGGTGCTCGGCCAGTTGGCGAAGTACCTGGAGCGCGACCTCGAGGCGCGCCGCAAGGTCAAGCAAGCCATGATCTACCCGTCGATCGTGGCGATCATGTCGCTGGTCACGGTGGTCGTCCTGTCGGCGTTCGTGCTGCCGCGCTTCAAGGACTTCTTCGCCAGCCTGCACGCCACCTTGCCGTTGCCGACCCGGATGCTGCTGGCGGTCACGGACTTCTTCACCGCCTGGTGGTGGGCGCTGGGCGGCGTCGCGGTCGCACTCGGTCTGCTGATGTTCGGCGTCGTACAGACGCACGGCGGCCGCTACCTGCGGGACAAGCTGTTCCTCGCGCTACCGGTGCTCGGCAACACCATCCAGTTCGCACTGGTCGAACGCTTCTGCCGCATCCTGTCGTCGATGGTCGGCGCCGGTGTGCAACTCCCGGAGGCCCTCCGCGTCGCCACCGGTTCACTGCCGAACCTGGTGTTCAGGCGCTCCCTCGGCGTGGCAGGCGAGGCTTTGCTGGAGGGGGAGGGCCTGGCACGTCCACTCGCCGCGACCAAGCTCTTCCCCAAAACGGCAGCGCAGATGATGCGCGTCGGCGAGGACACCGGAACGCTGGACACCCAACTCGAAGTCACCGCCGTCTACTACGAGGGCGAACTCGACTACAAACTCAAGAAGCTGATCGGCCTCTTCGAACCCCTCGTCATCGTCGTCATGGGCGTCATCGTCGGCTTCGTCGCGGTAGCCCTGGTCTCCGCCATGTACGGCATCTTCCGCCAGGTCCAAACATGACCGCGGACGAACGCGGCGAATCGCTGCTGGAGGTACTGATCGCCGTTGCCATCATGGGAATCGCCGTTGTTGCCCTCATGGCCGGCCTCACCACGTCGATCATGATGTCGGACATCCACCGCAAGCAGGCGACCACCGGTGAGTACGTCCGCGACTATGCGGAGGCGATCGAGTCCGCGCTGACGTCCAGCACCTGCACCAGTTCCACGCCCGCGGCCGGATGTTACAAGGCCTGCTCGGCCGGGTCGTGGTACGAGAACCCTGCCGGCTTCAGCGTCCCGACCGGCTACAGCCGGAGCGTAGTCGCCGGGTCGTCGAAGTACTGGAACGGCACCAGCTGGCAGTCGACCTGTGGCACCGACACGGGCGTGCAACAGGTCACCGTCCAGGTGGCGAGCAGCGACGGCCGGGCCAGCGAGCGGATCGTCGTCGTACTCCGTAAGCCCTGCCGGATGGAGGACTCACTATGCGGCTGAGAAGGCGCGGCGATGCCGGGTTCACGCTGGTGGAGCTTCTGGTGGCGGTTGCGATCCTTGGCGTGATCACCGTGCCGCTCGCCAACGTTGTGATCGGCATGCTGCGCAACACCGGCGACACCGCTGACCGGCTCGCGCTGTCGCACGACGCCCAGATCAGCGCGGCCTACTTCGGTGCCGACGCGGCCGCAACGGGAGTCCGTGACTACTCACTTCCGCCGACGCCAGGTGCGCCCGTCCCTTATCTGCCATCAGTCCAGCTGAACGCGGCCTTCGACGCCGGCGGTCAGGTCTGCGGTACGCCGACGACGCCCGTTGCGGCTGTCCGGCTGTTGTCCGACGACTACGACACCTCGGCGAGTCCGCCGGCCGCCCGGGTGTCCGTCGTCGGCTACTACCTGACGACGACCGGAACAGTTCGGGAACTGCACCGGATCAAGTGCGTCGGCTCGTCGCCACCGGTCGATCTGGTCGTCGCCCACTACGTCGATCCGGCGAGTGTCGCGGTGACGTGCTCGAGCACCTGCGGGGCCACGACGCCGCCGCAGCAGATCACCTTGTCGTTCACATCTGTGAAGGGAACGGTGGCCGCCTATCCGG
Source organism: Kribbella sp. NPDC051137 (assembly GCF_040682535.1). Classification (NCBI taxonomy): domain Bacteria; kingdom Bacillati; phylum Actinomycetota; class Actinomycetes; order Propionibacteriales; family Kribbellaceae; genus Kribbella; species Kribbella sp. NPDC051137. Next base: position 15,927 of record NZ_JBFBBI010000006.1, on the reverse strand, counting down.
TCACACTCGTCGGCCAACGGAGGCAGTCATGATTCGTCGCCTACGCGGCATCCGCAGAGATGAGAGCGGCGCTGCCCTGATCCTGGCCATGGTCATCGTCACCGTGCTCGCACTCGGCCTGGCCGCTCTGCTCACGCTCTCGGACACCAGCATCCGGACGACGGTGGGCCTGCGCAGCCAAGTGGCAGCGACGTACGACGGCGACGGTGCGACTCAGGCGGCCGTCAACGCCGTTCGCAACAGTACGTTCGACGGCTCGGCCGGCACGCACTGCTTCGGCTCCGCTGACACTCTTCACCTCGACCACTTCTACGGCGCCGACTCCGCGGCGGTGAAGTGCTCACCCGACCCGGCGAGGGTTCCGATCCACTGCATCTCGCTGCCGGTCTGCAATCGGCCCAGCAATGCGATCCTGACGCTGGGAAGTGTGTCCGGTGAGGACGGCCTCCATATCGACCAGCCGAACAGCGGCTCGGTGTTCCGGGTCCACGGGCGGATCTTCTCCAACTCGACCATCAACGTCACCAGTGGTGTGCTGAGCACCAACACCCAGGTGTACGCGCGGGGAAGCTGCCGCGGGACGATTCAGAGCACTCCACCTCCCGCCGCCTGCAACTACACGGGCTCCAACCCGGACGGCCCGGACCCGAACTACCAACCCGCAGCCGATATCGCGGACATCCCGTACCGCACGCTGCCGACGTGCAGGACCCCGAACTCGGTCGTGACCTTCCTGCCGGGCTACTACGACGACGCCAAAGGGCTGTCGGACATGATGGCGGGAAACAGCTCCTGCAAGCACAGCACGTGGTGGTTCACGCCGGGTCCGTACTACTTCGACTTCCACAACACCGGCAACAACGCGAATCCCCTGCTCAACTCCAACGGAGGGAACATCTGGACCGTCAACGACGGGTACCTCGTTGCCGGCACACCGATCGACTCGTCCGGTACCCAACTGGCAGCTCCTCCCGTTGCGCCGACGATCCCCGGTGCCTGCCACAACCCGATAGATCCGACCGACCAGAACTCCGCGCTGCCAGGCGTGCAGTTCATCTTCGGCGGTGACAGTCAGCTGGTCGTCAAGGCAGCCGAGGCGGAGGTATGTGGTACCTACAGCGGGGACAAACCGCCTGTAGCCATCTATGGCTTGAAGTCCGGAGCGGAAACGACGACTGCGCTGACCGGGACGAACGCGTTGAAGCCGACCGGTGTCAACCCGTCCACCAGTTTCAGCGACGCGTCGGCAGCCAAGCTGGCCGCAGTCGACGGGTCGTTCACGACGTGGACGAGTGCTGCGCCGAACACAAGCGGAGTGATCACCTCCAGCGGGTTCGCGCCGTCGTCGCCCATCCCGGCGGGATCCGTTCTGCAGTCTGCCTTCGTCAAGGTCACGCATCGGCACACCAATCCTGGATCGACCGACGATCTGAGCGTGTCACTGGCGACGGGGGCCGGCCCGAACCTCGTCGGTTCCGTCACCGGACACGCCGGTGTGACCCCGGCGGGTGCGTTCGTGACCGACTCGATTCAGGTCGACACAACTCGCACCGGTGCGCTCGCGAAGGCAATCCACGCAGGCAACTTCACAGGAGCCACCATCGCGGTCACCGCGAACCTGTCGGCGCAATCGGACACCGAGGACATTGATGCGATCCAGCTCGAGCTCAAGTACACCCCACCGGCGTTCCGCGCCGCCGGCGGCTGCGTGACGGCGGGTCCGTACACGCGCGGCGGCAGTACCGGGTGCGCGGTCGTGAGCACGATCAACACGTCGGGCAACCTCTTCTACGTCCAAGGAACTACGTATGTCCCGACGGGCGTCGTCGACATCACCCTCAACAACGCCGTCGAGCAGGTCTTCCGCTTCGGGGTGATCGCGCGATCGGCGTGGATCAAGCTCACCGGCAGCTTCTCGTTCGACGGTCCCGTGATCGAGGTCCCGGACGACACACCTGGATCTGTGTTCAGCGTCTACTTCACGACGTACATCTGTCCGGCGGCGGACACCTGCGATACCAGCGGAAGTCCGGTCCTCCGAGCGCGGGTCGCGTTCGCCGACAGCGATCCGGCCGCTCCGGTTGCCGGCCAACGGCAGGTCTCGGTCCTGGGCTGGTCGAGACCGTGACAGCCCTGATCGCCCTCCTCGGACTGGCCGTCGGTTCGTTCCTGAACGTGGTCGTTTACCGCGTGCCACGCGGAGAGTCCGTGGTCCGGCCGCCGTCGCACTGTCCGCGGTGCCTGCGGCCGGTTCGCGGGCGACACAACGTCCCGGTGATGGGCTGGCTGATGCTCCGTGGGCGGTGTGCCGACTGCCGGTTGCCGATCAGCATTCGGTACCCGCTGGTGGAGTTGGCGACCGGTCTGCTGTTCGCCGCAGTCGCGTGGCGGATCGGTGGCACGGCGGCGCTTCCGGCGTACCTGTGGTTCACGGGGGCCGGTGTGGCGCTCGCGTTGATCGATCTCGACGTACGGCGGCTGCCGAACGCGATTGTGCTGCCGTCGTATCCCGTGCTGGCGGTCCTGCTGACCGGTGCTGCTGCGTGGCAGCACGACTGGTGGGCCCTTGCCCGGGCCGCCATCGGTGCGACGGCGTTGTTCCTGTTCTATTTGGCGCTCGTGCTGGTGTACCCGCCCGGGATGGGATGGGGCGACGTGAAGCTTGCAGGCCTTGTCGGGGGCGTGCTGGCGTACCTCTCGTGGACTGCGCTGGTGGTCGGGGCGATGACGGCCTTCGTACTGGGCGCGTTGATCGGTCTCGGTGCGTTGGCTGGACACCGCGGTGGCCGGAAGACCGCGTTGCCGTTCGGGCCGTTCATGGTCGCCGGCGTGCTCGTCGCTGTCTTCGCCGCGGCGCCCATCGCCGGCTGGTATGTCGCCCTGCTGAGCTGACAGCTCGCAGACTCGTCGAGGTCCCGATAAGAAGGGACCAAAGACCCTGCCCTCCCGCCGCTCGCGTTACCTAGGGTAACGGCGCCACGGGGAGGAACATATGAGTGTTGAGAGCAGCGTTGCCACGCCGCAACTTGGTTACCGGGTGTTTAGGTCGTTTAGATTAAAAGCACCCATCGCGAGGGGCGTAACAACCTGTTGCGGGCGCCCGATCATAGTTACAGCACGTGATAGTCGTCACGCTGCGCTGGGGCTTCCACGGGGGCAATCATGAGCGGACCGATCACCGTCGTTGTCGTAGACGGCCACACCTTGACCAGATATGGGCTGGTCGGACTGGTCAGTGCCGACGCGGAGATCACCGTCGTCGGAGAGTGCGGCCACGGCGCCGAGGCGCCGGCCCAGATCGCGACGGCTCACCCCGACGTAGTGGTCCTCGACGTGCTGCTACCGGACATCGACGGTCTTCAGCTCGCCCGGGAACTGCGTGACCGCTATCCGGCGCTCGGCATCGTCGTACTGACGGCCGACAACCAGGACGACGTACTGTTTCGGGCGCTGGAGAGCGGTGCGTCCGCGTTCGTGGCGAAGACCGCTCCGAACGCCGAACTGCTCGGAGCGATCCGCCACGCGGCCGTGGCCGCGTCCTCGTTCACCGCAACCGGTCTCGCACAGGCCCTGGCCCGGCGAGGACGTACCGGCGGCAAGGCGCTCACGCTGAGCCCCCGGGAACGCGAGGTGCTGGCGTTGCTCGCCCGCGGTCGGTCGGTGCCGTCGATCGCCGGCGAGATGTACGTGAGCGTGTCGACCGCGAAGACCTACGTTGCCCGCCTGTACGAGAAGCTCGGCGCTACGAACCGGGCGAACGCGATCATGACCGCACTACGTCTGGGGCTCATCACCACCGAGCTGCCGGCCATCGCCTGACGTCTAGGGCACCAGTACGAGCCGCCCGCGTACCCCACCCTCCGCGAGCCGTTTGTATGCCTGCTGCGCGTTGCTGAGCTCGTAGGTGTCAGCCACTCGCGTGGAGATCACCTTGGTTTCTACCAGGCGTGCGAGCTCTGCCAGGTCGTCGCGGTTCACGTGGACGAACAGTTGCTCCACGGTGATGCCCCGCAGGTGGGGCGGTCGGGGACCGCCCTGCAGGTGGACGTGGCGTCCGGCGTTGCGCACGGCTTCCTGCGCACCGATTCCGGCGACGGCCGCATCCACTGCGCCGTCGACGCCGGCCGGTGCGATTCGTCGTACGGCCGCCGCCAGGTCTGCGGTCCGCTCTACGAAGTGGTCGGCGCCCAGGCGACGTACCAGCTCCTCATCGCTTGCTGCTGCGCTGGCGATGACCGTTTTACCTAGGTGCTTGGCCAGCTGTACCGCGTATCCGCCGACGCCGCCTGCGGCACCTGTCACCAGCACTGACTCGCCTTGGACTGCCTTGAGTGCCTGAAGCGCGGTGAGTCCGTTGAGCCCGTACGTCGCTGCTCTTACGAGCTCCACGCCGTCAGGGGCTCGGGTGACTGTGTCTTCGTCCAGTACGACGTACTCCGCGTGTGTTTTGAGGGTCTGTGCCAGCAGGTCAGCCACGCCGACGACCGGCGTACCTACCTGCAGTTCGACGCCCGACCCAACTGCGTCCACGTGCCCGGCCACGTCCCAACCGAGGCCGAACTGCTCCCGCGGAGCGGTCAGGCCGAACTCGGCCGGCGCCCCGCTCGCGACCGCCAGATCGACCGGGTTGACCGCGGCCGCTGCCACCTTGATCCGTACTTGACCCGCGGCCGGCTCGGGTACGTCGGTCTCGACCAACTCGATCGCCTCCGGCCCTTCGAGCCGCCGGGCCACCAGTGCGCGCATATCGTCTCTCTCCTTGATGCGTGGGTTTGAACACCACTGTCGGAGAGCTACTCTCTGCTGGGAAGTACGCACTTCGGAGTGCCTAGCGAACGACGAGGAGAGTCATGCCGACCCGCACCGCAGCCCAGCGTCGTGAAGAGGCCGCCCGGGAGTACGACGCGTTCCTGGCGACCTGCCCGGCGCGGCAGCTCCTCGACCGGATCAGCGACAAGTGGGTGACGCTGATCCTCACGGCCCTCGCCGACGGCCCGCAGCGGTACTCCGACCTGTCCCGGCGGATCGCCGGCGTCAGCCAGAAGATGCTCACGCAAACCCTCCGCTCGCTGGAACGCGACGGGCTCCTGACCCGGTCCGTCACACCTTCCGTGCCTGTCCGCGTCGACTACGACCTGACGCCGCTGGGGCGCACGCTGATGCCGCTGATCGCCTCCATCAAGTCCTGGGCCGAATGCCACATGCCCGAGGTCAACGCCGCGCGGAGCGACTACGACCACGTGAGCGCTTCCGCATGACCGCGTCCGATCGCCGCGTGGTCGTTGTCGTCGTACCCGGCACCGGCACGTGGGCCCCACCCGGTCGAGACCCTGAGGCGTGGCGGTTGGCGTTGGCCGAGGACACGTACGAGGTCCTCGCCGCGCTGGACCGCGTCGACGTCGCGATGGCCGTTGCCGGCGATGAGGGCGCTGTGGCGTCTGTCGGCGCATTGACGTGGCCGGGGACGCCGACGTACGCCGTCGATCCCGCGCGACCCGTCCTGCACGCGGTGGAACTCGCCGGGCCGGCCGCGGCAGTCGTGGCCGTGTCCCACGACGTACCCGACCTGCCAGGGCTGTTGATCGGCAAACTGTTCCGCGCGCTGGCCCATGCTGATGTCGCCGTAACCCCGGCTGAGGACGGCACCCTGGCGGCGATCGGGGTCAACGTCCCGACCGCGGACTGGGTCAACGAACTTGCGCCGACCTTCGACACCGCGCTCACCGACCTCGAGGCCCGCAAACCTCGACGCCACGCCGTCGCGGTCGGGCCCGGATGGCACCGATTGCGATCGAACGTTGACTTAGCGCGACTGGATCCAGGCCTGGAAGGCTGGGACGCAACCCGATCCATACTTCGTCACTCCTGAGCCGTCACCTTCTTCCCGACCGCTCGTTCACCATGCAGCAGGGACTTCGGGGGAAGCCCAGCGCTCTTCGCCGATGCCGTTCAGGGGCGGTACCCGACGAACCCAACCGCATCGGGGGGATGCGGCGGGGATCAGTACAGATGCGGCACATCGCGCGGCCGGGGGACCGCGCTCACCCTGAAACGCCACATCAACCGGACGCACGGGGCAGCAGGACGGCACGGTCAGGTGACCAGGCCGAGGGGCACGGGGACGCTGTACACACGTTGGAGGGCCCATCAACGGGGAGCGGTACCAAGGGGGGAACACGGGGGCGTCGGTACGACGGGGTGCAGGGATCGGCGTGGGGTGCGCTGGGACGCCTGTGGTGTGGGGATCCCGTTGTAGGGATGCATGGGGAAGCAGAGCTGGGGTGCTCTGCATGGGAGGTGGGCCGGCTGACTCGAGCCGGCCCACAGGCTTTTGCCCGTATCAGGCCTGAGGTGTGTGCTGAAGTGCGCGCGCCGCGAGGGCCTGAACGCTGGCGTCGGTATCCGGTGGAAGAGCGTCGAGCGGGTACCACGCGAGATCGTCCGACTCGTCGCTCACGACGTACTGCGTGTTCGTCGTCGCTGTCACCAGGAACTGGACGTCCAGGTGATACGCACCGGCGCAGCCGCCCGCTTCGAGCAGATGACGCGAGAGCTGTAGTGGTTGCGGGCTGACTGTCAGCCCGGTCAGCCCGGATTCCTCGGTTGCCTCGCGCAGAGCGGCGCCGGCCAGCGTCGTGTCGCCGGGCTCGCAATGGCCACCCAGTTGCAGCCATCGGCCAACCGTCTTGTGCAGCGTGAGCAGAGTCTTCTCGCCGGTGGCATCAACCACCAGCGCGCTCGCAGTCACATGCTCCGGACGGCACGTCCTCCACATACCGTCCGCATGTTCGCGCAGATGCCGCATATAGTGGCGTTGCAACTCCTCCTGCTCGGAGTCCGGCGCACTCCACCCCGCCAGCACTGCGACCGCATCCCCATGAAGCATGCGCCCAGTCTCCCAGCCCCCGGGGCGGTGGGGAGCGTTGGGCTACTTCGGGCTATCGCCGGTGTCGCCGGTGTCGTCCTTGGGGTCGTCCTTGGGGTCGGTGGGGTTGTCGAGGAAGTCGGTGATGTCGATGTTGGAGAGCTCGCCGGCATGCTGGGCGAAGCCGATGGGGTCGTCGAGGTCGCTGGTGCTGGGCATCAGGTCGGGGTGGGACCAGAGGTTGTCGCGGCCTTCGGTGCCGCGGGCGTCGCGGACCGCAGCCCAGAGGTTGGCGGCGTCCCGGAGGCGGCGGGGGCGGAGTTGGAGGCCGACGAGGGTGGCGAACGTCTGCTCGGCGGGGCCGCCGGCCGCGCGGCGGCGGCGTACGGTCTCGGCGAGCTGGATCGCGGCCGGCATCCGGTCCTTGGTGGCTTCGCGGACGACGTCGTCGACCCAGCCTTCGACCAGCGCGAGGGTGGTCTCGAGCCGGACCAGGGCGGCCTTCTGCTGCTCCGAGTCCTCGGGCTCGAACAGTCCGCCGGCCAGCGCTTCCTGCATGGCCTCCGGGTTCTGCGGGTCGATGTCGGCCATCGCGCGCTCGATCTTGCCGGTGTCGACCTCGATCCCGGCCGCGTAGTCGGCGACCGCGGCGAGCAGGTGCTGCCGCAGCCACGGGACACCGGCGTACAGCCGCTGGTGCGCGACCTCGCGCAGCGCCAGGTACAGCCGGACGTCCTCGTCGGTCAGCCCGAGCCCTTCGGCGAACTTGGCCACGTTGTCCGGCAGCAGGATCGCCTGGCCGGTCGGGCCGAGCGGCAGGCCGATGTCGGACGAGCTGACGACCTCGCCGGCGAGCTCGCCGAGACCCTGGCCGACCTGCGCGCCGAACACAGATCCGCCCAGCTGCCGCAGCATCCCCGCCATCGGCCCCGCGAACTGCTGCGCCTCGGCGGGCAGGGCGTTGCCCATCGCGCCGGCGACGTGCTCGGCCACCGGGTCGACGATCGTCTGCCAGACCGGGAGCGTGTTCTCGACCCACTCGGCGCGGCTCCACGCCTGCGACGTCGCGGAGACCTCGGGGAGCGTGGTCGCGTCGTCCAACCAGTGCTCGGCGAGACGGACCGCATCGGCGACCCGGTCGCTGTCGGTTGCCGTCATCGACCGGTCCCCGGCGGCGGAGACGGTCTTGCGGGCAATGTCCTTGGCCAGGTCCCAGTTCACCGGCTTGCCGTCGGTCGACCCGCTCAGCAGCTGCTGGACCTGGGCGAAGATCGCGTTCAGGTCCGGGGCGCCGCCCGCGCCGGCCGCACCGGAGAACTGCGAGAACATGGCCTCGAACGGCGTTCCCTTGAACGGGTTGTCCGGGTTGTCCGGTTCGTCGCTCATCGATGGGCCTTCCTGTGCGGGTGGGGCGTACTACTCCAAACGTACTGGTTCGCTCCACCAGTTCCGCCCCGGGTGAACGCAGTACTTCTGGTGTTCGCCGCAGGCAGAGCCGGGAGACGGGCCGGCAACTAGGTGAGCAGGGCAACAGCTCCTCCGGGTGTACGCCGGACCACGCACCGGAGCGCCCGGGGACGCCGGAGGGGGAGCGGATGTCGGGGAACTGCGGGCCCGGAGGGAGAATTGCGTGGCGGGGGATGGAATGGTGGGGTGTGCAGGTCGGTGACCCGGCGGGAATGAGGAACGGATGAGCGACGCGATCAGGCTGCTGGACATTCGCGACGGCGCGTTGTCCAGTGACGAGGTGCTGGCCGCCGTCGCCGATCCGTCGGCGGGCGGAACTGCGCTTTTCATCGGCACTGTGCGCAACCACGACCAGGACCAGCCGGTCGACAGGCTGAGCTACGAGGCGCATCCGGACGCGCTCGAGCACCTGCGGAAGGTCGCGCAGCGCGTCTGCGACGACCCCGCGGTGACCGCGCTGGCGGCCGTGCACCGGACCGGGGATCTGGTGATCGGCGACGCCGCGGTGATCGTCGCGGTGGCCGCATCGCACCGCGACGTCGCGTTCGCCGCGTGCCGGCAGCTGATCGACGACCTCAAGGCCGAGGTCCCGATTTGGAAACACCAGCACTTCACCGACGGTGGCAGCGAGTGGGTAGGAGCGCACTGACACGTACTCTGGGCGCATGAAGGTGGCCGGATGAAGGTTTTGGCGTGGCTGGTGTTCCCGCTGGTCGCCACGCTGCTCGCGATGTGCTGGGCAGGCTGGCGCGGGTGGCGAAGCCGCGAGCCACGCCGGTCCGGGGGGCCGTTCGCCTCGGTGGACGAGTTCCGCCGCTTCAACGCCGCGCTGGCGGCTCCCGGTCCGCGGGCCACTCCGGAACGTCGCCGGGGTCTGGGTCGTCGTAACCATCAGCCGGTCTCCGAGGACCGTGGCTCCGGCTCCACCAAGATCGCAGGGCAGGGTTCGTGACACGTCGTACCGCCACATTGGTCACCTCGATCGTCGTACTCGTCGTCTCGCTGGGACTGGTGACCGCCTTCCCGGTGCCGTTCGTCTCGTTCAGCCCGGGACCGGTCAAGGACACCCTCGGGTCGGCCAAGAACAAGCCGGTCATCGAGATCACCGGCCACGAGACGTTCCCGACGTCCGGGCAGCTGGACCTGACCACCGTGTCGGTCACCTCGCCGGACCGGCAGTTGACGCTTCCGCAGGCGATGCGGAACTGGCTGGACCCGCACCACGACCTGTTCCCGCGCGACATCATCTATCCGCCGAGCCAGAGCGCCGACGAGGTGGAGCAGCAGAACACCGCGGAGATGACCGGATCCCAGGACAGCGCGGTCGCTGCCGCGTTGCAGGCGGCGAACGTCCCGTTCCACACCAAGGTGTCGACGGTCGCCGACAAGTCGCCGGCCCAGGGCAAGCTGAAGCCCGGCGACCTGGTGCTGGCCGTCGACGGTCACGCGGTGACGCAGATCCCGCAGGTGGGAGACCTGGTCCGCAAGCACAAGGTCGGCCAGAGCGTGGTTTTCCTGATCCGCCGCGGCACGGCCGAGCAGACGATCGAGCTGAAGACCGCCGCGACGCCCGGCGAACCGACCCGGCCGATGGTCGGAATCACGATCGGTGTCGACTCGCCGGTGAAGGTGACGGTCAACCTCGGCCAGGACATCGGCGGCCCGAGTGCGGGCACCGCCTTCGCGCTGGCCATCTATGACAAGCTCACACCGGGTGCGCTGCTGAACGGGAAGCACGTCGCCGGCACCGGGACGATCGACGCGCTCGGCCAGGTCGGTGCTATCGGCGGCATCCAGCAGAAGATCGCCGGTGCGAGGAACGACGGCGCCACGGTGTTCTTGGTCCCGGCGCCGAACTGCGCGGCCGCGCTGCACGCGGACGTCGACGGCATCCAGCTGGTGAAGATCAGCACGCTGAGCGGCGCGATCAGCGCGCTGAAGGCAGTCGCCAGCGGTCAGGGAGACGTCCCGTCGTGCAGCTGACGAGCCACCTGAACGACCTGAACGAACAGGCCAGCCGAAGGGAAGATCAGCCGGCATGGAATCCGTAGGAACGCTGCCTCCCGACGCGCTCAGCAGCGCGGTCGTCGAGATCGAGAAACACGTGAGCAGCGCGGGCTGGGACCAGCCCGCGCAGTTGTTCGCGCTGGTCCCGACCGCGGAACTGCTCCGTGCCGAACCGCAACTGGCCGCCGAACTCGGCGCCGAGGACGCGTCCCAGCCGCTGACCCCGGTCGCCCAGGGCGAGCTTCCGGGCGGTGTCGACGACGCCAACCTGGCCGACACCCTCGGCCGGATCGAGTGGCCGGACGGGGTCGCCGGCTGTGCGCTGGCGATCGAGCGGATCGTACTCCCGGCCTCCGCCGAGTCCGGGCTGTCCAGCGCCGAGTCGGACGCGGAGCTGGCCCGGCTGGCGGGCAGCGACCCGCGTCGGCACGAGGTCCGGATGGTCGCCGCGGTGCTCCGCGAGGGCGACCGGTTCGGCGCCGTCCGGCTGCGCGCGCACGACGAGGACAGCGCGGTGCTCACCGGCGTCGACTTGGTCCCCACGCTGTGCGAAGTACTGTCTTTGACATTCGAACCTTCGGTCGGCAGCCGGTCGGCTGCGGGTTCCGGGGTCGATGGCGACGACGAGGAGAAGCGACCATGAGCGACGGCGTCTACGACATGCCGGACGAGCCGCCTGCCCGGAGGAGAGGACGACCGGGCGGTCGCCCTCGTGCCCTGCTGCCGACGATCGCCACGCTGATCGTCCTGCTGATCCTGTTCAGTGTCTTCACCGACGTCTGGACCCAGCGGCTCTGGTACCGATCGATCGACTTCGGCACGGTGTTCAGCACGGTGCTCGGCACCCGGGTGCTGCTCTTCGTGGTGGTAGGCCTGCTGATGGCCGCGGCTGTCGTCGCGAACATCGTCGTTGCGTTCCGCACCCGTCCGCGGGTCGCGCTCGCCCCGTCGCCCACCCCGGGATTCGAGCGGTACGGCGATCTGCTGCAGCAGCACGCGAAGGTCGCGGTCGGCGTGGTCGCCACGCTGATGCTGATCTTCGGCGGCTCGGCCGCGTCGGGAGAGTGGAAGGTCTTCCTGGCCTGGAAGAACCGGACGCCCTTCGGTGTCACCGACAAGCACTTCAACAAGGACATCTCGTTCTTCGTCTTCGACTACCCGTGGCTGCGTGTGCTGCTCGGCTTCGGGTACTCGATCGTGCTGCTGTCGCTGGTCGCCGCGATCATCACGCACTACCTCTACGGCGGCTTCCGCCCGTCCGCCAAGGGTCAGAAGGCCTCCGGTGCGGCGCAGGTGCAGTTCTCGGTGCTGCTCGGGCTGCTCGTGCTGCTCAAGGCGTTCAGCTACTGGCTGGACCGCTACGGCCAGACAACGTCCGACGGGAGACTCTTCACCGGTATCTCCTATACCGGTGACAACGCGATCCTGCCGAGCAAGGAGATCCTCGCGGTCATCGCGGTGCTCTGCGCCGGACTGTTCTTCGCGAACGTGGTCCGGCGGACGTGGCTGCTGCCCGGCGTCGGCACGGTCGTACTGATTCTGTCGGCGATCCTGCTCGGCGCGCTCTGGCCGGCCGCCCTTCAGCAGTTGCGGGTGCGCCCGAGCGAGCCGGTGAAGGAAGCGCCGTACATCACCAAGAACATCGAGGCCACGCGGCAGGCCTACGGGCTCGAGAACACGCAGGTCACCGAGTACGAGGCGCAGACCACGGCCAAGCCGAGCGAGCTCACCGCCGACGCCGAGGTACTGCCCGGTATCCGGCTGATCGACCCGACCGTGATCGGGCCGACGTTCGAGCAGCTCCAGCAGGTCCGGGGGTTCTACTCGTTCCCGACTGATCTGGACGTGGACCGGTACAAGATCAAGGACAAGAGCAGCGACACCGTCATCGCTGCCCGCGAGGTCCAGATCGACAAGCTGCCCGCCGGCCAGCGGAACTGGAACAACGACCACACCGTCTACACCCACGGCTACGGCGTCGTCGCGGCGAACGGCAACCAGCGGGCCTCCGACGGTACGCCGGTCTGGACCGAGAAGGACCTGCCGCCGAAGGGCGATCTCGGCGACTACGAGCCGCGGATCTACTTCGGGGAGCAGTCGCCGGACTACTCGATCGTCGGCGCCCCGAAGGGGTCCTCGCCGGTCGAGCTGGACACCCCGGAGGGCACGAACGGCGGCGACCCGACCCTGAACACCTATGAGGGCAAGGGCGGCGTCAAGATCGGGTCCTTCTTCAACCGGTTGCTCTACGCAACCAAGTTCCGGGACGCGAACATTCTGCTGTCCAGCCGGGTGAACTCGGACTCCAAGATCCTCTACGACCGCAGCCCGCGCGACCGGGTCGAGAAGGCGGCGCCCTGGCTGACGCCGGACGGCGACCCGTACCCGGCGATCGTGGACGGCCAGGTGGTCTGGATCGTCGACTGCTACACCACCTCGGACAACTATCCGTACTCCGAGAAGGTGGCGCTGGACGACAGCACCCGGGACACCACCACCGGCCGCGGCACGATCGCGCAGCAGCCGAGCGAGAAGATCAACTACATCCGGAACTCGGTCAAGGCGGTCGTGAACGCGTACGACGGCTCGGTCGACCTCTACGCGTGGGACGAGAGCGACCCCGTGCTGAAGACCTGGATGAAGGCCTTCCCCGGCACGGTCAAGCCACGTGCGGACATCTCGCCCGCGTTGATGTCGCACCTGCGCTACCCCGAGGACATGTTCAAGGTGCAGCGCGATCTGCTCGCGAAGTACCACGTCACCGACGCCGGGACCTGGTACCAGAACAGTGACCTGTGGCGGGTGCCCGCCGACCCGACGGCGGTGTCGGCCAGCGGCGATTCGTCGACGCAAGTCAGTCAGCCTCCGTTCTATCTCTCGTTGCGGATGCCGGATCAGACCGATCCGAAGTTCTCACTGACCTCGGTGTACGTGCCGAACGGTGAACGGGAGAACCTGACGGCGTTCATGGCGGTCGATTCCGAGGCCACGTCGCCGGACTACGGCAAGTTCCGGGTGCTGCGATTGCCGGGGAACCTGCAGATCCCCGGTCCGGGGCAGGTGTACAACAAGTTCCAGACCGACGAGGGCATCAGACAGGCGTTGCTGCCGATCAACCAGCCGAACAGCGGCGCCAGAGCCCAGTTCGGGAACCTGCTGACGTTGCCGCTCGGCGGTGGTCTGCTCTACGTCCAGCCGGTGTACTCGTCGCGGACCAGCGGGCCGGGCAACTATCCCGTCCTGCGGTACGTCCTGGTGTCCTTCGGGGACAATGTCGCCTACGGGGCGACGTTGCAGGAAGCTCTCGGCAAGGTGTTCAACACCAACGTCGACACGGGCGAGAACCCGCCGGGAACCAAGACGCCACCGGCACAGACGAACCAGACGGTCAAGCAGGCCCTCGCCGATGCCGAGGCCGCGTACAAGCGGGCACAGGCCGCCCTCATGAAGGGTGACCTCGCCGGTTACCAGTCGAACGTGAACCAGATGAAGGCCGCGCTCGACCGCGCCTCCGCCGGCGCGTCGGCGACACCGACGCCGACTCCGACGTCGACACCGTCACCGACGCCGTCCGGAAGCCCCTCGGACTCGACGACACCGTCGAGTCCGCCGAGCTCTCCGACCGGCTGACCGCTGGGCTGCTCCCCGGGGCGGCGACACCGACCACACGTCGGCGTCGCCGCCCCGTACGTCTGTCCGGGTGCCTACGGCATCAGGACTGCCCGGGGCGGAAACCGGCCGCGGTGTCCAGCACGTCCTCGTCGGTGAAGCGCTCGTGGTCGATGGTCACCTCCGCCGCGAGGCCCGGCTCGATGAAGTAGAACACCTCGTCACCGGCGAACAGGCCGTCGTACCCGCCGACCTTGACCGGGGTGAGCTGCCAGCCCGGGTCCTTCTCCTCGTACTCGACGAGGAAGTCCTTCAGGATCTCGAGGTTGGTGAGCTTGTCGCCTCGGATCGTCTTCACAGTCAGGTCGACCTTGAACGCGCCCTCGGAATCCGGACCGGTCTCCCACACCCGGCTGTGGAAGGACACGTCCTCCCACTCGTAGGTGAAGTCGCTCGGCGTACCGATGCCGTCGGGAAGGTTCTCGATCACGAAGCCGTCCAAGGTGCCAGCCTTCTGCTCGGTGGATGGTGCTACGGAGGCATACGCCGGTGCTGCTGAGCCGGTCGTCGTGGACAGCCCCATCGTGGCCAGGACGACCGCGGTCCCGGCCACGATACGACGAGCGGACGGCATGACTCGGGAACCGAAAGATGAACGCGACATGACTGCCTCCTGGGGAAGGACGGCGTCCCGCCCGCTGCGAGACGCCCTTCGTGACCAAGAAGGTGCCGCGATCGCCACGCCTCAGCACCGGCGAATCCGAACCTGTGGACAACCGGCCTCAGTAGCCGATCAACCGATGCAGCCGATGGAATGTCTGCCGGAATCCGAGCCGCGGCCACGCCCGCGACGACAACAGGTTCGTCACCCGCCAGTCCGTCACCACCGACGTGTACCCGGTCTCCGTCGACCACTGCAGCACAGCCTCGCCCAACGCCCGACCCGCACCGAGCCCACGTGCAGCCGGCAGTACGGCGGCGAACCCGAGAAACCCGGCATTGTCCGGCTTCGCGAGCCCGCTGTGCGCACTCGACCGGTCCAGTGAGCATCCGACCGACGAGCCGATGACCTCACCGTTGTGCACGGCAACGAACGTCGCGTAGCCCGGATCGTCGATCGACTCCTCCCAGTCCGCGACGGCCTCCTCGTACGTCCCCGGTTCGCCGGCCGAGAACACCGGCGATCTGCCCTGATGCCGGGGAAGCACCAGGTCGAGCTCCGCGAGTAACGGAATGTCCGCGCGCGCCGCCCGACGTACGACGAGATCACGCGGCGGCGCCACGACCCCCGACGGAACCGGGCGGATCGCATGCGCGTGCTGCGAACCGAACCCCAACCGGAACCACGCGTCCACCAGTTCGGCATCGTCCGGCACCAGCACGTAATGCGCCGTACGCCCGGCATCGACCCATTGCGCAGCCACGGCGCCGTACAGGTCGCGGATGTGTTCCGGCTCACGTACGGCGTGACCCGCCGCCTCGACCCAGACGTTCGGACCCCACATCGGCGCGGGCTTCGGTGCCGCCAGCAAGTAACCGGTGAGCTCGCCTTCCTCGGCCAGGACCGCACCGGACGCGCCCTCGGACTCCCAGACCGCCGTGACCTCGACGAGCGCGAGCCGCTCGTCCTCGTAGTCGGCAGGAAGCAGCGGGTGACGCTTGCGATGCACCTGATGCCGCTGGGCGAGCAGGCCGGCCGCAGCCGGCAGATCCGCCTCCTCGAACGGGCGGAGGACTGGTCGGGACATACTCGGACGGTACGCCCGGCGCAGCGCCGGCGGAACGAGTTTTCGCCGCTCCGGTAACCGATTTGGTTGCTCGGCCCGGATCCTCTAAACTAAAGACACAACGACGCGGGGTGGAGCAGCTCGGTAGCTCGCTGGGCTCATAACCCAGAGGTCGCAGGTTCAAATCCTGCCCCCGCTACGGAAGAAGGCCCGGACCATCAGGTCCGGGCCTTCGCTTTGCAATATGGGTCT